>NZ_CP102059.1:722500-801388 GCF_042465095.1 Spiroplasma endosymbiont of Anurida maritima | reverse complement strand
AAAAAATGCTTTTATAGTTTATAATTAATTTGATATAATGTAAAAGTAAAACGGAGGAAAAATGGAAAATAATAATAATAAAAATAATGTAAAAAGAGATTACAGTAATAACTCTGTTGTTGATATGATTAACCAAATCATTGAAGATGGTAAAGATTTAAAAACTAAAGAAGAAGAAATTGAATTAATTAATCTTAAAAAACACGAAGAATGAGTTAAATCAATGAATGAAAAAGCTGAATTAGATCGCAAGAAGTGAGAAGCAANNAAATCGCTGCTGCTAAAAAAGCTGAAGAAGACAAAAGAAAACTAAATGAACAAAAAGCTANTAAATGATCCTAAAATAGAACAAGAATTAGAGAAAAAACGTTTAGAGCAAGTTGAAAAACATAATAAATTAGTTGAAGAAAACATTAAAAAAGAAATTAAGAAAAATAACATTGCACGTGTTACTAGAGCTATGAGAGAAAGAAAACATATTCTTTCAAAAGATGCATGACTAAAAGAAGCACAAAAATGACAAAAACTTTTAGAACAAGTTTCAAGATAAGTTTCCTTATCTTTTTTTATTTATAAATATAATAATAGTGAGATAAAATATGAGCATTACAATTTTAAAAATAAAACCAATTAAAAGAAATCAAGAGTGTAAAAAGCATATATTATATCAAGATGATAATGCTAATTTTTTTACGCCAGATTTTTTAAATAAAAAAGCTGTAAAAAATGATCATTCATATAATTGTTTGGAATTATGTTTAGATGATAATACTCAAAATGTTTATGATGAGTTAGAAACAAAATTGAAAATATATAATAAGAGAGAGGTTTAAACGTGAAAATTTTAGTTGGATTATCTGGTGGAGTTGATTCATCAGTTGTATTACAAATTTTAAAAAATAAAAATTATGATGTTGAAGCCGCCTTTATGCGTAACTGAGATAGTCTTACAAATAATGATATTTTAGGAAACAAAGTTACAGATGATGAACCATGTGAACAAGAATTAGATTACCAAGATGCATTAAATGTTGCTAATAAAATTGGCGCTAAACTTCACCGTGTTGATTTTGTTAAAGAATATTGAGATTATGTTTTTACTTATTTTATTTCAGAGTATAAAAAAGGCAGAACACCAAACCCAGATATTCTGTGTAATAAGTATATTAAGTTTGACCAGTTTTTAAAATTTGCTAAAAATACCGTTACTGACTTTTCAAAATTAGCAACAGGACATTATGCAAGAGTTATTTTTAATAAAAAAACTCAAGAATATGATCTTCTTAAAGGAAAAGATGAGTCAAAAGATCAATCATATTTTTTATGCCAATTAAATCAAGAACAATTAAGTCAAACACTTTTTCCATTAGGTGAATTGACAANNAAAAAAGAAGTTCGTAAAATGGCTGAAGAAAATGATTTAATCACAGCTGATAAAAAAGATTCAACAGGAATTTGTTTTATTGGAGAAAGAAACTTTAAACAATTTTTAGAAAATTATATTCCAAACCAAAAAGGCGATATTGTTGATATTGCGACAGGTGAAAAAGTGGGAAACCATGTTGGAGTTATGTATTATACAATTGGTCAAAGAAAGGGTTTAAATTTAGGTGGATTTGAACTTCCTTATTATACAGTTGGAAAAGACATGGATAAAAAAATATTATATGTTGCAAATGATGTTAAACAGCAATGATTAATTTCAAACAGTTGTATTGTTGAAAACGTTAATTTCATAAATAAAACTAATAAAACAACTTTTAAGTGTAATGTAAAGTTTAGATATCGTCAAAAAGATATTCCAGCATCTGTTGAAATATTAGAAGATAATAAAATTAAAATAATATACAAAGACACAAAATCTGTTACACCAGGTCAAAGTGCTGTTTTATATTCAAAAGACAAGTGTCTAGGTGGGGGAGAAATAGGGCAAGTATTTTTTAATGATAAAGAGCTTACTTATTTATAAAATATGAAGACAATTGGTTTTTTAGAAAAAATTATTTTTGAAAATGAACAAGGTTTTAGAATCTGTAAGTTTAGAACAATCGGAAATGATGTTGTAACAATTAAGGGTAATTTGTTACTATTAAAACCTTTTCAAAAATATGAATTAACATATAAAGTTGAATCTAATGATAAGTTTAATTCTGAAACATATGATGTTTTAAGTATCAAATTGATTATGCCTACAAGCTATGATGAAATTTATGAGTATTTAATTTCTCCTTTATTTCCAACAATTGGTGATAACTTTGTAAATAAACTTTACGAAAATTTTGGTGATAAATTATTAACGAAAATTATGGTAACTGATTTTTCAGATTACGATTTTTCTGAAAATGATTTAATGAAAGTAGCAATAATAAAAAATACTTTAAAAGACATTAACGATGAATTTGAAATAATTAATAAATTTAAAGATAACAATATTAATTGAAATATATTTTTAAAATTAAAAATGAAATTTTCTTTATCTCAAATTATTGAAGTCATAAAACATGATCCTTATATTCATTTTTTAAATGGAGGGATAAGGTTTTTAGATGTGGATAAATTGTTCATAACTTTTAATCCAAACTTAATTTATTCTGACTTAAGATTAAAATATTTATTATGAAATATTGTTAACGGGTATATTTTTAAAACTGCAAATACTTATTTGTTAAAAGAAGAATTATTAGAATTAATTAATCAAAGTACTGATTTTAAAAATACTTCACCGGAAAATATAGAAAATATTTTTGCAAATGCAATTAACGATGGTCTTATTGTAAATGTTGATGAAAGAATTTCTACATCATTTATTTTTGAAACAGAGTTAAATATAAAAAAAGAATTAATAAAACTTGTTGATAAAAATGTCATGGCTGAAAACGATAGTAACTTTAGTGACTTTTTAGAAGACAATTATAATATTTTGTATAATTACGAACAAAAAGCAGCAATTAAAGCGGCAATGAAATACCCTGTTAGTTTAATAACTGGTGGTCCTGGAACTGGTAAAACAACTATTGTAAAAGGTTTAGTTAAAATATATAAAAAATTTTTCAATAAACTTAATGTAACGCTTTGTGCTCCAACCGGAAAAGCTGCAAATCGTTTAGGAAAAGCTGCAGAACATAACGCTTATACAATTCATAAAATATTAAAGTTTTCAGAAATTGAAAAGTTTAGTGAAAACTACAATAATAAATCAATGTTAGATATTGATGTTTTAATTATTGATGAAATGAGTATGGTTGACACTGAAATGTTTGGAGCTTTATTGAATTCAATTCCTAACTTGCAAAAGATTATTTTAATTGGGGACCCATATCAATTACCAAGTATTGGTCCTGGTAATATATTTCAAGATATTATAAGTTCTGATGCTTTTAATGTAGTTAATCTAAAAGAAGTTTTTAGACAAAATGAAGGTAATGATATTATTGAATTAGCTTATAACATTAAGGAAAAAAATACATTATTAAATTTACGCGATAATTATAAAGATAACATTAACTTTTTCCCTTTAAATAACCCTTATGAAATTTTAGATAAAATAAAATCAATTTTAAAAGAAGAACTAAAGCATAATTCCTTTGATAATATTCAAGTTGTTACTCCAATGCATAATGGCTTGTTGGGAGTTCAAAATGTTAATAACTATATTCAGTCAATTTTTAATTTAAATAATATGATGATAAAAAATTCTAAATATCTTTTAAAACTAAATGATAAAGTTATGCAGTTGAAAAATTGATCTGATGAAAATATTTATAACGGTGATGTGGGATTTATCGAAAAAATCTATAAAAATGAAAAAAATAAAGATACAATTATTGTTCGATATGATGATATAAAAGCAACATATACAAAAGAAGTTTTTGATCAAATAGCTTNNTTAGCTTATGCAAATACTGTTCATAAATTACAAGGAAGTGAATATAATATTATAATTTTTATTGCGCATAATTCACTTTCAAGAATGTATAGCAATAATTTAATATATACAGCAATAACTCGTGCTAAAAGCCATATTTATATATTGGGAGAAGAAAGCGTTTTTTTAAATGGGATTTTAAATGTTAATAATCCAAGAAAAACAAATTTAAATATCTTTTTAAAAGAATTAATATAATTTTATTTATTGATTTATATTAATTAATATAGATATTTAGTTAAAAATATATTAAAATGTTAGAAGGTTAAAAGGGGTAAAAATGATAAATGTTAATGATTTAAGACCTGGAATGACTTTTGAATATGAAAACAACACTTATGTTGTAGTAGATGCAAATCATTCAAAATCAGGTCGTGGGCAAGCTCACGTAAAAGCTAAAGTTAAAAATTTAAGAACTAAATCAAACACAATAATAACTTTCACTGGTGGTGAAAAAGTTAAAAAAGCTATGGTTGAAAAATCAAAAATGCAATATTTGTATTCAGATGGAACAGATGCTTTCTTTATGAACAATGAAACTTATGAACAAATTACAATTCCTGTTAAAGAATTAACTTGAGAATTTAATTTTTTAACAGAAGGATTAAATGTTCAAGTTACTAGTTTTAAAGAAGAAGTTTTAGGGTTAGTCTTACCAGATAAAATAACTCTAGAGATTATTGAAGCAGAAGCAGCGGTTAAAGGTGATACAACATCAGGAGCGCAAAAAAAAGCTATTTTGGAAACAAACTTTGAAGTTGTTGTGCCATTGTTTATCGAAGTTGGTGAAAAAGTTATTGTTTCAACAATTGATGGTAAATATTCAGGGAGAGCTTAATTATGCAAAAAGAATTTTTATTTATGACAAATTCGAGAGGAAAGCTAATAGTTACTAGTAATGCTATTGGAAAAGTTGTAGAAAAAGAAGTTGAAAGCTTTTGTAAGGAAGCCACTTTAGATAGTGTTCATTGTAAAAGAATAGATGAAAATTATTTACACTTATTTATTTATTTAAAAGTAATTAAAGATGCTAATTTAAATTTATTGCAAGAATCAATAACAAAAAATGTGAATCGTCAGTTGGCCAATAGTTTAAAAATAAAACCTAAAAATCTATCTTTAATTTTTAAAAAATAATGATAAAAAATAAAGTAAGAATTATAACTATTGCCGGGGGTACAGCTTCTGGAAAAACAACAACTGCAAGAAAAATTTCACAATCATTAAAAACTAAAAGCATCGTTCGTTTACCAATGGACAGCTATTATAAAAATTATACAAATGTTACTCCAGAAGAAAAAAAAGCGATAAATTTTGATCATCCAGATTCAATCGATATCAATTACCTTTTAAAACACATTAAAGATTTAATGAATGGTAAATCGGTTGAAATGCCAGTATATGATTTTTCTACAAGTTCTAGAAAAGTTGAAACTANNTTACAAAAAAAACCTGGAAGCGTAATTATATTGGATGGTGTTTTAGCTTTAGCTATGAAAGAAATTCGTAAAATATCTGATGTAAAGATTTTTATTAAAACTGAAGATGATATTAGGTTTATTAGAAGATTACAACGTGATATTAGTGAAAGAAATCGAACAATTGAAAATGTTATTAAACAATATGAAGCAACTGTAAAACCAATGCATGATGCTTTTGTTGAACCAAGTATAAAATATGCTGATATTATTGTTCCATATTATAATGGTAACAATACAGCAATTGAATTAATAAAAACCCATATCCAAGCATTATTGGATTAAACAGGAGATTAAAATGAACGAAAAAATATTGTTAACCAAAGAAGGTATTGTTGAATTACAAAAGGAATTAAATAACTTATTAAATGTTATTCGTCCAAAAGTAATTGAAGAATTAAAAGAAGCAAGAGAACAAGGGGATTTAAGTGAAAATGCTGATTATGATGCAGCTAGAAATCGCCAAGCAGAAGTTGAAAGTAGAATTAAAGAAATTGAAAACACTTTAACTCACGCTAAAGAAATTACAGAAGCAGCAGCTATCGGTTCTATTTCATTAGGTTCAATTGTTACATACAAAAATTTAACAACAAACAAAGAAACTATTGTAAAAATTACAGGAGCTGTAGAAGCAGATCCGTTTAAAGGTTCTATTTCAAATGAAACACCAGTTGCAGTTGCAATGATGAACGGTATGGTTGGTGATGAAATTGAAGTTAAAACACCAGTTGATAATTATCGTATAAAAATAATTGATGTTAGATAATTTAAAAGAAAATACTCTTTTTTTAGCAAACTAATAAAAGGGTTTAAAATGAAAAAAATATCAATAAATGATGAAAAGTTAATAATTGGAGGAGCTATTACTGGAGCCTTTTTAGCAGGAATTGCAGCTATTATAACTGCAGCCACAACATCGGTTTGTAATATAATGACAAATTCCGCAAATATTTATTTTGCAACACAAAGCTTGCAAGCGGTTGAAGGAAGTATTAAAGCTCCAAACGGCAACTTAATTACATGATCGAACAAAAGCATTGCTAATAACTTTGATTTTGTCTTTTAATAACAAAAACCTTTATGCATGCATAAAGGTTTTTTATTGACTATAAAAATAATTCATATTATTATATAGTAAAATCAAAACTTTTTCAAAAAAATATTTTATATATTTAAAATTATGTTGTAAATGTACTATTAATATTTTATAATATAAATAGCTGATTGTATAAGTAGCAACAACACTTATATTTTTAACAGCATTATTTATTTTAAAGAGGTGTATATGATAGGAATTATCTCTACCGCTTATTTCACAATGAAAGATAAGCAAACAGCAGATGTTAATATTAAAACTATTAAAAAATACTGATGAAAAAACTGTGTAATCCAACATGTAAACTACAATGGAAAAGTTTTAATCATCACTACAACAGGTTATGGAAAAGCTAATGCTGCCATGGCAACAACATATTTATTGGAAAAATATCCAAATATCCAAACTATTATTAATGCAGATTTAGCTTTATCAACAAATGATAAGCATGATACAGCTGATGTTGTGTTATCAACTAAATCAGTGCATCATGATGCAGACTTTACATCATTCACATCAGATGTAAATGAAATTGACGCAGATGGAAAAGATACTGGAAAAAGAAAAGATAATACATATGGACAAATTATGAATGAACCTCAATCATTCCAATTTTCAGGTGGAGCTACAAAAGCCGTTAAAGACTTTAACTTAGGTTTAAGTGAAGGTATTTCTGGAACTGCTGATATGTATATTTATAACTCAAAACAATTTAAAGAAATGGTAGATAAATTCGGTCACACAATCGATGTTATTGATACTGAAACAGCAGCTATTGCACAAGTAGCTAAAAAATCAAGTATTAGTTTCTTAACTTTAAAAGTTATTTACAACAATGCATTATCACCATGAGATAACGATCCTCAACATAAATTTAAAATGTATGAAACTGTTAATACATTAAAATATTTATTAAGAAGATTATTCAACTTATTAAGTTCTAAATATGTTATCGATTTATCAAAATCAACAGGAGATGAGTTAGATACACTTAACGAATTATTTGAAATTAAGCATGATAGTTGAGTTAAATTATTTGCTTCAAACGCTCACCAATTATTATCTGGATGAGGACCATCATTAATGATCGTTGATAAAAAAGAACAAAATCCAGTTGCTTTAGATATTATCCAAGCAATGAAACCAAAGTTCAATGAAAATGAACCACCAAGTAAAATGATTTTAGGAGAAGATGAATGAAGAAATGCTCCTAAAAAATGATTACGTAAAATGCTTTACTTAAATGAAGTTAGAGTTAACGATGACGAAATTTTATGAAATAGATCAACAAAATATAATACAACAACAGATCCAATTTACAAAATTGAAGCAGTTGCAAATGTAATCGCAGCATCAATTGAAGCACAATGTCAAGATAAATCTTCATATGTTTACAATGGTGCAACAGTTGCTAAGAAATACTTATTAGTACACTGTGATGCAAGAGTCTCATTCTATATATCAAACAACTCAACACACGAATTTGTAGAAGATCACAAGTTTGGTGGAGAGTTAGTTGGAGAAGAATTCAAGAAATATTTAAACGCAGCATTAGCTGAAGTGGATTCACCATACCAACAAATTATTCTTTACTTAACAGTACCAGCATTAGATGATAAAAAAATTCCTATAATGATTAAATCATTAGATGGTGCTAACAGAGGGGTTTCATTCGGAAAACCTAAAGCTAGCAATGCTGAAAAATTCACAGTTGTAGATATTAAGAGAACTGATTATGACCCAGTTAAAGTTGGATCATTTAAAGTAACAGTTAGATTAAAACCAGCTGGAGCAAGATAGTCTTGTTTAACAAAATATAAACTAATTAAAATTATATTATTTAAAAATAGAAGGTGACGATCTTCTATTTTTTTTATTTAAATTATTAAAATAATCTATGAAAGTTATTAAAATTATTAAAATAAGATGTTATAATCTATTAAAATTGTTATCATTTAAGGAAAAGTTATGAAAAAAGATTCAGTCAACAAAAAAGAAAATCTAAATAAAAAAGATCACGTAAATAAAAAAGCTGCATCAAAAATTTCAAAACAAAAAGAAATTTGAGAAAAAAATAACTGACCGTTCTGATGACGCTGTGATTGTTAACAAGACAATGGATATTTATCAAAAAGCTTCAAAACAAGGTTCTCGCAAAAGAAAAATTACTTTAGATGAGTTTAACTTTCGATTTAAAGCATATTTTCGTCAACGCTTATTTCGTGATTACATGTATATCATTTTGGCATCTTTAATTGCAACAATTGCTTATGATTATGTTATTGCTCAAACAACAAGTAATGGAATTTTCCCAGCGGGTGTAAGTGCGATTGCTAGAGCGATGTCAATTTGATTTTTTAAATCATCATCTGATGCCGCATTTCAAAATACAATGTACTGATTATTTTTCTTAATCTTTAATTTACCGTTATTTATTTTTTCTGTCATTAAAGTCAGTTGAAGGTTTTCATTTAGGACAATTGTATTTATTATTACCCAAAATATATTTCACTTTATGTTCCAATACATTCCCTTTATTAATCCCAATAGTTTATCATTGTTAATTAATTTTAAATCATTAATTTTATATCAAAACTCTAGTGGTAATTATCAAATATGATTATTTGCCTTTTCAGCTTTATCAGCTGTATTAAACGGAATTGCCTTTGCACTTCTATATAAAGCTGCAGCTTCAACTGGGGGAACTGACTTTGTTGTTGCATATTTTTCTGAAAAGCGAAACATGTCAATTGCAGCATTAAACAGAGTTGTTAACTATATTTTAGCGATTGTAATTATTTTACTTCATACAATTTTATTATCCCCAGAAGAGGTCACAACAATTTTCTTTGGAACTAATTGACAGAAGAATTTTGAAGCAATTGTTGAAAATAATCCAGATTTATTAATTGATAAAAATTCAGGATTATACGGAGCTTCTTTAGCAAAATATAAAGTTGAGTTCTTCTTTGGTCCATCAATGTTTGCAACCTTAATGTTAATTATTATTCAATCAATTGTAACTGATGTCTTTTTCCCAAGATATAAGTATCGTTCATTGATGGTTATTACAACAAAACCAAATGAAATTATTCATTCATTAGAATATATTAAATACCAAAATGATATTATTCGTATTCCAATAGTTGATCGTGTTGGAAATACAGAAATTAATAAAGAGATGTTAATTTTTTCTTCATCATTATTAGAGTTTAAAAAAGTAAAAGCGGCAATTATGATTACCGATAAAGAATCAAAAATTCTAACTCACAAGTTAGATAAATTGATTGGAAATTACACACCAACAATTGAATATTAATTATAATAAGTGTTTATTAAATAACTTATTTTATTTTTTTCTTTTAGATTTATGTTTTCAATATTTTCTTTTAGAACAATAAAAATTTTATTTTTTCAATAAACAATATCATATACTTTTTTTAACGTTAAAAATAATGCTTAAAAGAGATTTTTTTTCTGCATCATTTATAATATCACTTCCATAATAAATATCATTAATACTTACTTGATAGTCCTTTATAACAATGTTTTCTTTAACTTTTAAGACAAACAATTGGTCATGTGAATTATTCTTGTTTTCTAAAACAATAAAATGATTTAAAGGATTTTTTTCTTTATTATTTATTGAAATAGAACTGAAATTAAAATCAGCTTTTTTGTTTTGAAAGTCTTGGTATTCTCATATTTCAAAATTATTCATAACAAGTTTTTCTTTATTTAAAACAATATTTTTTTCATAAAAACCTTGTCATATTTCATCATTAACATTACTAATAGTCGATGAAATATGTTTGTTGATTTGTTTAAAGTTTTTAATGCCTGTTTGTAAATAGTTTGCTTGTTTTTGTTTCTTTCAAAAATAATTACCAATAACTAATATTAATGTTTCAAATACAATAAAAATATAAATATTTTTCTCAAATTTAAATAAAATAAGAACAAAAAAAGTAAATAAATATAAAAATATTAATGAAATTAATCTAACAATATATTTCATTTATCTTTCCTTTTCCTAATTTAAAAATAATAATTTTATTATATACTATATTTGTGAGGTTTATATGAAGGATTACAACTTAAAAATTGGAGCTCATGTTTCAATGAATAGCAAAAACAAATACTTATTAGGGGCTGTTGAAGAAACAATTAAATATGGAGCAAATAGTTTCATGATTTATACAGGAGCACCTCAAAATACTATGAGAAAGCCAATTGAGGACATGTATGTACAAGAAGCTTTAGAATTAATTAAAGAAAATAATTTAACAATGGAAAATTGCATAATTCATGCACCATATATTATAAATTTAGGAAATACAATTAAACCAACTACATTTAATTTTGGAGTAGATTTTTTAAAAAAAGAAATTAAAAGAGCTGATGCAATTGGTGCGCCATATATTGTATTGCACCCAGGAGCTAGTGTTGGTCAACCAAAAGAGGACGCATTAAATCAAATTATTAAAGGTTTAAATTTAGTTTTATCAAAAGATCAAAAAGTAAAAATCGCTTTAGAAACAATGGCAGGAAAAGGTAGTGAAGTTTGTACAAATTTTGCAGATTTAAAATATGTTATTGATAATATTGAATTAAAAGAATTAGTTGGAGTTTGTTGAGATACATGTCATATGCATGATGCTTCATATGACTTTGAAAATAATTTAGATAGTATCATTGAAGAATTTGAAAATTTATTAGGATTAGATAAATTATTTTGTATGCATATTAATGATTCAAAAAATGTTTTAGGAGCTGGAAAAGATCGTCATGAAAATATTGGTTATGGTCATGTTGGTTTTAATTCTTTAATAAAAATAATTTATCACCCAAAATTAGATGGAATTATTAAAATTTTAGAAACACCATATATTTCAATCGATGATAAAACATCTGTTCCTCCATATAAAGAAGAAATAGCAATGATTAAAAATAAAGAATTTGTTGATAATTTTAAAGATTACAAAGAAGTTATAAAAGGGTAGGTAAGATTATGGGGTATAAAAAAATAGTTGATAATTTATATTTAGGAGACAAACATAGTTGTCCTGATTTTGCAGATATGAAATTATCATTAGCTGAAGAGTGTTATGTAGAAAGATTTGGAAAATGCGGCCCTTATAAAAAACAAAGTGATAAGAATCATTATTTTTGTTTTAAAGACTATCCTGGAACTGGTGATATTTCAANNCAAAATGAAGTTAGTTTAGCTATTAGTTTAATTGAAAATAATATAAAAAATAAAAATGTTTATGTTCATTGTGTGTGAGGTGTGAATCGAAGTGCTTCAACAGTTTTTATGTTTTTAGTTAAAAATAATTTAATCAAAGGAAAAACTTTTGAAGAAAGTGCTAATAACTTTTCTAAAATATATCCAAGATTTTCTCCAAATCCAGGTTGAAGAATATTTTTAAAAGAAAATTATCCATTTAAAGGTAAATAAAGTGAAACCATTAAATACTTGTTTTAATTTAGAATATTATTTTTATCTGATGAATATATTTGTAAAATTTGTAAGTGTAAATTAATCATTAAAAAAAAATACAAAGATAATGTTAATCCCTATTTTAAAAAGAGATTTTACGGCAAAAATAATGTAGATTTAAGTGAAGAATGTAAAGAAAAAAAAATACATGTTTGTGAAGCAAAAAACAATAATGAAATAAAACTATATGTAGAAATAGTTTGAAAAAATTTTTTTTAAGTTACAAAAAAATTTTAATCTTAATTTTAAAAATTTTTTTTTTTAGAGGAAAACACTATATTAAAAAAATATTGAGAACAAACTAATTTTAATTCTAATTATGAAATAATTGAAAAATTATTTGAACAAGATAATGTGGATTTAGAAAAAAATTATAAATATTAAATTTAAAAAAAACAAAAAAAATAATTTTTTACTTAAATCAAAATTCGATATCAATATATTAGAAAAGCTTAATTGATAACATGAATAAAAGTTTGTTTTTTTTACAAAAATATGATAAAGATAATTTTAATACAAATTATAGATTGATACAAGAAATATTGCATTTCAATGTATATTTATTGAAATAAATTTAAAAGTTTGTCATATAATCACGATTATAATGATAAAAACATACCTGAAAATATCATAGAGTTTTATGATTTATTTTTAAATATTTATAAGATAAAAGATGTAATAAAACAAAAATTAATTTTAAAAAGTTTTGAAAAATCATTAGTAGATAATGATATAAATTTATATAGTAAAAAAATACAATGAATATCTAGAAAATATTGGTGCATATTTTAAAATATTATATTTTAAAAAGAACAAAAAAGACAGTTCTTTTTTATGGTGTAATTTTTTCTGATAAAAATAAATTAAAGTTAACAAAAGTTAAATTTAAACAACAAAAATATATTGATTCTTATTTTTTTAAAGCTTATAGAAATATAAGGAATAAGTTTACTCACACTATGAGTTTATATGAATTAGCAAATTGAAAGATTGTTTTAAAAGGAAATACAGTAAGTCAAAAAGCTATACTTCAGTTAGACATCTACATTCAAAAGTTATATTATTTTTATTTTTTGTTTTATTAAATGAAAAATTATAAATAATAAATAAATTAATTTTATAAATTTATAATATGGACTTTCACGTATCGTATCTTTCCCGTATATTAAGAAATAAAATAATAAATAAACATTATTAAGATAAATTATACATAAAATTATCTTAAATTTTTATTATTAATTTGACAATATAAAAATAAAAAAATAATCTGATTATCAGATTATTTTTTTACACATATTACATTTATTAGTTTGACAATCAACACATGATATACAAATTAAACATGATTTACATCCAACTTTTGGTTTTGAACATGTTCTACAAGTATCACAGTCGTGTCTTTTGCTTGGACAACAAACACTCATAATTATTACCTCACTTAAATAAATTATACCTTAAATTTTCTTTTGTTCTTTATTTCAAATAGCATATTTTTCATCAATTAATTTTTTTAGTTCTGGGACAAGTTCATTTTGTTTACATGTTTTAACAATTTTTCCTTTGGCAAAAATGATTCCACCATTTTTACCACCAGCAATTCCTAAATCAGCTTGTTTGGCTTCTCCGGGACCATTAACAACACAACCTAAAATTGCTATTTTTAAAGGAAAGAACATTTTTTTAGTATATTCTTCGATTTCTTTAACAACATCAAACATTTCAAATTCTAAACGACCACAAGTAGGGCAAGCGATTACATCAACTAAGTTATCATACATTTCAAATGAGTTTAATAGTTTTTTACAAACATCAACTTCATATATTGGATCATCTGATAAACTAATTCTTAAGGTGCTTCCAATACCACTTTGGATTAAAGGTGCTAATCCAGCACAAGATTTAATGGTTCCATTAAATTTACTACCAGATTCAGTTATTCCTAAATGTAAGGGATATTTTCATTCTTTTGCGGCTAAACTATAAGCTTCAATAGCCATTAAAGGATCTGTTGCCTTTAAAGATAGAATAATATCATAAAATTCTAGTTCTTCTAATATTTCAATATGTCTTCTCGCTGATTCGATCATAGCTTTTGGGGTTCATCCATATTTGTTTACTAAATCTAATGGTAAACTACCAGAATTTACTCCAATTCTTATTGGAATATTTTTTTCTTTACACTTATTAACAACTTTAATTGTGTTTTCTTTTCTTCCAATATTTCCAGGATTTATTCTAATTTTAGCGACACCAGCATCAGCTGCGATTAAAGCAAATTCATGGTTAAAGTGAATATCAGCAACAATAGGGCAAGGAGCATTTTTTACAATTTCTTGTAAACTGTTAGCATCATCAATTCCTAAAACAGCAACTCTTACAATTTGACAGCCATTAGCAACTAGTTGATTTATTTGTTCTAGTGTTGCTTTAACATCATGTGTTTTTGTTGTTGTCATTGATTGAATAGATATTTTATCATTACCACCAATTTGAATATTTCCAACCATTACAGGTCTTGTATCGGTTCTATGTGTCATTTTATACCTCACTATTATAAATTATTATATATTTACATAAAAAAAACAACCACGGGTTAGGTTGTTTATCTGGGCATCTTAAACATATATTTATTGTTTTAGGGAAACATATGCTTAAAGATACTCTTATTATACTATATTTCCTCTTTATTTTGAACTGATATATATAAGATATATATAATTTTTATAAAAAAATAATCTATATTTCCTTTAATTTATAGTTATATTATATAATATTGTTGAACTATAATAGTTATTATAAGGAGTTTTTGTGGAAGTAAATAATAATATTAATAATTTAAATTGTACTGGTTGTGGTGCTTTATTACAAAATAACAATATAGAAGAAAAAGGTTACATTGCAAACCTTGAACATGAAAATTGTTTGCGTTGTTTTAAAATCAAAAATTATAATGAAATAACAGACTATAATATTGATAATGAAGATTTTAAACATAAAATGCACGATATTCATAACGAAAAAAATGTTTATTTTTATGTTATAGATGCTTTTGATATTTTGGGATCTAGAAATAAATTTTTAGAAGAGTTAATTCAAAACAATCATGTTTACATTGTTATTAATAAGTATGATTTAGTTATGAAGCTTATATCACAAACAGAAATTTTGAAATATTTTGATAATTTATTTGGTAAATCAGAATTAAAGAATTTTGAATTTATTTTTACAAGTTCTTTAAAAAACTATAATATAGATAATCTTGTAAAAAAAATCAAAAATGTAAAAAGTGACGCTTATTTTATTGGAGCTTCAAATGTTGGTAAGTCTTCTCTTTTAAATGCTGTTCTGAAAAGTTTGATGCTACACAAAAATGTTAAAATTACTGTTTCTAATTACTTAGCAACAACATTAGATTTTATAAAAATAAATATTGGAACAAATTATAATATTTTTGATTGTCCAGGAATTATTAATGACAATTCAGCAATTAACTATGTTGGAAAAGATACATATAAACAAATAATAAATAATAAATTAGTAAGACCGGTGACATATCAGTTAAACCCTAATCAATCTGTTTTTATGGAAGGGTTATGTATGTTGTTATTTGAAAATGATCACATGAAAAAAACTGATAAAAGAAATTTTCATTTTTATAAAAACAATAAATGAAATTTGCATCGAACAAAATCAATTAATTGAAAAAAATACTTTATGAACAATGTAGAAAAAAATATTGACGTAAAGTTTGAAAGTTACAAAAATATGCAAGAGTCAATATTTCCGATTGTAAAAGATAAGTGATATTCATTATTTATTGCTGGATGTGGATGAGTCACATTTAAAGGTCAAAAAAATGATCATATCGCAATTTGAACAAATGAAAATGTCGAAGTACAGTTAACAGAAAGGTATATATAAAATATGAACAAACCTAGAGGGACAGAAGATTATTTTGGTTTAGAAAAAGCTAAATATAATTTCATTGAAGATAAAATAAAAAACATTTGTAAAAATTTTAATATAAGTGAATTTCAAACACCGATGTTTGAAGATTTAAATTTATTTGTTAGAGCTGTTGGTGAAGAAACAGATGTAGTTTCTAAAGAAATGTTTGAATTAGTTCAAAAAGGTAAAACTAAATATGCTTTAAGGCCTGAAGGAACAGCGCCAATTGCCAGAAGTGTTATTGAAAATAAATTAGTTTATAAAAATGATTTACCTTTAAAGTATTTTTATATTGAAAATATGTTTCGTTATGAAAGACCACAAAAAGGTCGTTTAAGACAGTTTAAACAATTTGGAGTTGAGTTTATCGGAGTTGATAGTTACTTACTAAGTTTGGAAACAATTTTTCTAGCGCAAGCTTTTATTAAAACTTTTAATTTACCAAATGTTACTTTAAAGATTAATTATTTAGTAACAAACGAAAGTCGTCAAAATTATATTATTGATTTAAAAAAACAATTAGAAAAATTAACATTATGTGACGACTGTAAAATAAGAATAAATAAAAATGTTTTAAGAGTTTTAGATTGTAAAATAGATAACCATCAATTTAAAAATTTAGTTAACATGAAAGATTATTTATCACAAGATGAGATAAATGATTTTGCTTTAATTAAACNNAAGCTTTTAAAAAATAATAATATTAATTTTGAAGAAGATACTAAATTAGTAAGAGGGTTAGATTATTACACTGGATTTGTTTTTGAATATGTATTTACGATAAACAATAGGGAGGTTACCTTACTTGGTGGGGGAAGTTACAATAACCTATTTTCACAACTTGGATCAAAAGATTCTGTTCCAGCTGTGGGGTTTGCAATGGGGGTTGAAAGACTAATTATGCTTTTAGAAAGTAATAATGCTTTCAATAACATTGAACCAAAATTAGATGGTTATTTTATTACTTTATCAACAGATTTACTTGCTGAAACAAGCAATATTATAAATGAATTAAGAAATAATAACCTTAAAGTTGATTGAAGTTATAAAAAAACAAAAAACCTTAATACAGAGTTTAAAAAATCTGAAAAACATAAAACAAAATTTGTCATTATTTTGGGTGAAAAAGAATTTAAAAACAATAGTGTTGTTATTAAAAATCAAGAAACAAATGAACAAAGTACTGTATTAATTTCAGGAATAACTAAATTTATCAAAAAAAATAGCTAATGTTAATTAGCTATTTTTGATATTACTAAATTAATTGGTTGGAACAATAGTAATAGCACCGGGAACGACATAATAAACACGTTAATGAAATTATATGTTGCACTATAAGCTACTGTATTTAAACCAGGTCACATTGCAGTTGGAAATAATACATTTCACACTAATACTCCACCTAATGTTTGTGAGATTCACATAATTAGTGATGGCACAAATATTATATAAAATATACTAGAAAATGATTTAATGTTTGTTATTTTCTTTGTGAACGCTAATAGAATAATACAATTTATTGGAATAAAGTAATCCAAAATATATGATCATGCATTTACAATAAAAGCACTTTTTGTATATAAAATACATAATAATGAAAATGCTAAGTTACATAATAGTGATAAACTTGGTCGATAAAGTAAAGCTACAAATATTAATGGTATATATTTTAAACTTATACTTCCACCCAATGGTAATGTTGGTAATAAATAACTTGTAAATAAATCAAATACAATTGCTAAACATAACATAATAGCAACAACTACAAGATCTTTTGTTTCTAAGTTACTATTTTTTTTATGTATTGGAAAGTATAATTTTTCTTTTCTTTCACTTTGTTCTAATTTTGCAAACATTAAGTAAAAATTAAAACTAAAGTATAATAAAACTCCTTTTTTGAAATATCATTGTTTTTTCAACATCATATAATAATCAAAAAGTACAATACCTGATACTAAACCAAATATTACTGTTGTAGCAATTATAGCTGCTTTCAGATAAACATCAGTATCATTATTCCCTGAAATTGTTTCTGTAAAAACATTAGTTCCAATTAGTATCGCAAAAGTTAATAAAACAATAACTACANNGCAATATAGTTTGATAATCCATAATAAAATTTTTTCATAAAAAAATCCTTTTCTAATTTTTTATTAAATAAAAAATATAAAAGGAAACCGACTTTAATTTTTTTCTTATATTGAACTTCCTACGCTAGTCTTAACTAGATCAGGTTCAAAGAGTTTGTCTCAAGCTTTACAGCTACCTCTGTCAATTTCCAAATTTATTATAAACTAATTATTTATATTTTAATATGAATATTACCTTCTTTTATGAATATTTTTTTTAAAATAAATAGTATAATACCATAAAGAGGGATATATGAGTTTTTTTAACAAGATTTTTAGATCAAAAAATAAGAAGAATAATAACGTAGAAGAAGTTTCAATAAAACCGATTGAAGGCGAAAAAGAAGATTTAAGCTCTATTTCACCAGTGGATAATGATGTTAATAATACAAAAACAACAAATACAGAAAAAAGTACAGAGCCAGAAACTTCTGTTAAAAATAATGAACTTTCAAAAATATTATCAAATGCTAAAACTGCTTTAAAACAAGAGCAAGTTAATGTAAATAGTAATGATGATATTATGAAGCGTTTAGAAAACATTAAGAAAAATAGTGAAACAATAACAGATTATAGTGAATATAAATCTGATTTTCAAAAAATGTTAGATCGTGTAAAAAAAAGATAATTTTGAAGAAAGAATGCAATATATTAAAGGAAAAATTAGTACTGCTAATCGAATAAAAACAAATAACACTAATGAAGAAAAAACATCAGAAGAAGTAATTTTAAACAATATTCGAACAGAAAGGACTAGAATTTTAAATTCTAAATTAGATATTTTTAAAAAAAATATTGAAGATAATAAAGTAAAAACAGGCGATGAAATAGATAAAAATAAAGATGTTTCAGAAGAAAAAGAAAACAACGAAGAAGTTACTTTATCTAAAGAGAATTTTGAAAAGATAATTTTTGAAACAATAAATGATGTGGTTGAATCTGTTGGATTAGATATTTTTTCAATTGTGACTAAATACAAAAAGGATATTGAAAAATAGTATCTTAAAAATGATATAATAATATTATAAGAGGTGATTTATGAAACAAAACATGTTCGTTTTTTCAATAGAAGATTTTTTAAAGTTAGAAGCTAACGCAGAGATGCTAGATGAACACTCACACGCATCACATCAATTTGATTTTGCAAGTTGAAAAGCTTTAACTTTTTCTTCTAGTAAAATTAAATTTATTATTAGATATCTACAAGGGGTTTTTAAGTGACTTAGTGAAGTTGTAGATACTAACAACTTAAAAGTTATGATTAGTGCTTTTGTTGTAGATAAATTCAATTTTAGAGTATTATCTGGAGAAACAACTTTGTTTCACTGTAATTTAGCAACAAATTTCTTTGTTGTTAAAGAAGAAGAATGATCAGATAAAATTGATGAAAGACATTTTACAAATTTTGATTATGATAATGGAAGTATTTCAGTTAATAAAGAAGAACTAAATATCTGAAAAGACGAAGAAGGGTTTAGTAAATTTATTAATGTTTTATTGGTTTTAATTAAAGATTTTAAAAACATTAATAAAAAATTATTGCCAGTTATTTGAACAATTGAATTTATTGATAGTAAATTTTCAAATTCTCGTTTAAGAATGCAAATTAATCGTTTAAAAACAAGACCAGATGATAAAGTTGATTATGTTTCAAATATTCAAAAGTTAATTCATAATAATTATGAAGCAATTAAAGGTGAAGATGACGGAACAAAAGATGTTGAAGATTTATCAAATATATCTGAAGGAATTGATGTAAACAAAAGACCTTCACTTGATAATGATGATTCACAAGATTTAGATAAATTTGTTCACAAAAAATAATTATAAAAAAAGAAATAAAAAAAATCACTAGATAGTGATTTTTTTTATTCATGTTCTGGAATATCGGCTTTCTTTTTAATTACATATTTTTGTTCAGTTTTATTAATAAGTCTTTTAATATTACTTCGATGTTTAAATACTAATATTATTCCAGATAAACTTATTACAACATTTTGAATTACAATTGATTCAAAAAATAATTCTGTGTTAATTGTATGCATATAAGTAATTCATAATACACTAATGTCTTTTAGTAGTAAAAAATCTGTATTAATTTTATTAACTAATGATAACTGTGGAATTCATGTAATGAAGACTAAAATAGCTCCCATAACAATTGATGCTAATGATATTTTTCTTGTTGGCAAGAATATTGCTCATCAGATAAAAGCTGCAATTCCAAATAATATTGGGTTAAAAGTTAACAACAGTCCTAAAAATGATGCAACTCCTTTTCCACCTTTAAATTTATAATACACAGGTCAACAGTGACCAATTATTGCAAATAATCCAGGAATTAAATAACTCATTGTTTCAAAAGAACCACCGTCAAATTTAATAAATGAAATTGCAAAAGCTAATAAAGCTGCCATTGTTGTTTTAAACATGTCCAAAAACATAATTATTAAACCCATTTTTGTTCCAATGACTCTTGATGTGTTTGTTGCTCCGGCATTTTTAGAATAATAATCTCTCGGGTCTATTTTATAAAAAGTTTTACCTATAAAAATAGATCAACTAAAAGAACCGATTAAATACCCTAAAATTGCTGCAATGACCGTTCCTAATATTCCAAAACTACTCATTTTATCCTCGCTATTTTATTTCTATTAAATTATATATTAGTTTTAGTTAATATGCCTATAAATCATATTTTTTTAGTTTAGAAATTATTCAATGATAATATTTAAACCAAGAATATAAAAAATTCTTTTAAAAAATATAAAAAAGGAGACATAATTATGAAAAAAATACTAAGTTTAATAAGTGTTTGTGTGTTCATTACAGGAACTGCAAGTTCAGCTGTTGCATGTAATTTATGACCAGTAACACAAAAAGATAATACATATGATTCTATTGATTTAGCTATTAGAAGTTTGTTAAATACAAGAATTAACGTACCAGAAATAAATAGTGAAAATAAAGAAAAAATTAATGAATATGTAACAGATATAATTCTGCAAGAGTTAAGTAAAAAAGAATACCGTGACCCAGAAATAAAATTTAACAAAGATTTATTAACTGAAATATCTTTTATTGATATTGCTACTAAAAAAATATTTCAAGCGATGATTACCTAAAGAAAAGAAAAGTAATATCTAAAGTTGTAAGAGTAAAAGGAATTTTTAAATACAATGATAAATATACAGTAGTTACTAAAATAATCTTAAAAACTGTTCCTACAGAAAAATATCTAGAAGAAACAATTAATAATTTTGAAATGATTGAAGAAGACACCTTGTTAAATATTGTCAAAACAAAAGATAATTCTCTTGATAAAATTAAAACCAATCTTAAAAATATTATTTTTAAAAAAATCAATAAATATATAACGATTGATCGTGAAAAATTTTCAATCGAAAATATTGAAATTAATTATGATAATAAAAAAATTTCAAAAACACCAATTGTAAATGAAGATTTACAAAAAACCAATAATCAATTAATAACAATAAAGTTTAAATATAAAGATTATACTTTTCCCTATAATCAAAATCTAAAAATGACGGTTATTACTAAACTTAAAAATAATGAAAAAATGATAGAAAATAAAGAAATTAAAATTGAAAAAACACCAACACAAGATATTGTTTTATCAACAGAAATAAAACAAGAAGAAAAAGCTATTGTAAAAATAAAGGATAAAATTAAAGAAGAAACACCAACACAAGAAATTGTTGTATCAACAGAAACTAAAGATAAAGAAGAAACGCCATTAGAAAAAGATATCGAAAAAATAGAAGAAATAACAAATAAAGAAACATTGTTAAAAGCACAAGAAGAAAAAACAACTGAAGAAACAATTAAGTTAATTACACCTAAAACATCTGTTTAAGAAAAAACATAAATATTTAGTTATTAGTAACAAAGATATTTAATGACTAATTAAAATAAAAAAAATTATTAAAAAATATAAAAAAATAGGAAATTATTTTTATATTTTTATTTTTAGATGTACCATATAGTTGTTAGTAGAAATCTACTACAAGTTTAATTCGCAAATAGTTGAATAAGAAAGGTTGTTTATGAAAAAAATTAACGTATTTTCTGAATTCGGAAAATTAAAAACAGTTTTAGTGCATAGGCCGGGAGATGAAGTGGAAAACTTAACTCCAGATCTATTGGAAAGATTATTATTTGATGATATACCGCATAAANAAAATGCAATTAAAGAACATGATAAGTTAACCCAAATAATGAAAGATAATAATATAGAAGTTCTTTATATTGAAGAAATGACAGCAGAAGCTTTAGACCAAAATCCACAGTTAAGAGAAAAATTTATTGATAAGTTTATTGCTGAAGGTGATGTTAAAAAAGAACATATAAAAAGTTTTAAAGATTACTTAATGAAAATGAGTAATTTAGACATGGTTAATAAAATGATAGCAGGAACAAAGAAAATTGAATTGAAAATTAATGATAAAGATGATTATCCATTTGTGGCTGATCCTTTACCAAATGTTTTATTTCAAAGAGACCCATTTGCTTCAATTGGTGATGGGGTAACAATCCATCAAATGTGAACAAAAACTAGAAATAGAGAAACAATATTTCCTGATTTTATGTTTAAATATCATGAAAGATTTGCTAATAAAATTCCTACTTTTTACCAAAGAGATTATTCTGAATCAATTGAAGGTGGAGATATAATGATCTTAAATAAAGATGTAATTATTGTGGGAGCATCTCAAAGAACATCAATGAAAGCTATTGAAAGAATGGCAAAAGAATTATTTGAAAAAGGACAATATAAAAAAGTTATTGTATTGGATATTCCAAAAACAAGAGCTTTTATGCACTTAGATACAGTATTTACTAATGTTGATTATGATAAATTTATTGCTCATCCATTAATTTTTGATAATGTAGATTTATTTAAAATATTTATGATTACACCAAGTGGTAAAACAGAAATTAAAAAACCACTAATTGAAGTTTTAACAGAATTAATTGGTAGAGAAGTAAAAATAATTAAATGTGGTGGAGATGATCCAATTTCATCAGCAAGAGAACAATGAAATGATGGAACAAACCACTTAGCAATTGCACCTGGAGTTGTAATTGCTTATGATAGAAATCATGTAACAATCGATTTAATGAAAAAAGCCGGAATAACAGTTATTGAAACACCTTCATCAGAATTATCACGTGGTCGTGGTGGTCCGAGATGTATGTCAATGCCTTTATGAAGAGAAGATATTTAAGGAGAGAAAAAATATGGCAGTTNNAATTTAAAAGGAAGAAGTTTTTTAAAACTTTTAGATTTCTCATCAAGAGAATTAAGATATTTATTAGATTTATCACGTGATTTAAAACGTGCTAAATATGCAGGTACAGAACAAAAATTAATGGAAGGTAAAAATATTGCTTTGTTATTTCAAAAAGATTCAACAAGAACTAGATGTGCTTTTGAAGTTGGAGCATTCGATCAAGGAGCACATGTTACTTATTTAGGACCTTCAGGATCACAATTTGGTAAAAAAGAGTCAGTTGCAGACACTGCAAGAGTTTTAGGTAGAATGTTTGATGGAATTGAGTTTAGAGGATATAAACAATCTGATGTTGAAGAATTAGCAAAATATTCAGGAGTTCCTGTTTTTAATGGGTTAACTGATGAGTGACACCCAACACAAATTTTGGCCGACTTTTTAACAATTGAAGAAGAAAAAGGTTATCTAAAAGGAATTAAATTTGTTTTTGCTGGAGATGCTAGAAATAATATGGGAAATTCATTAATGGTTGGTTGTGCTAAAATGGGGATGCATTTTGTGGCAGCAGCTCCAAAAGAATTATGACCAGATGAAAAATTAGTTAAAGAATGTAAAAAAATTGCTAAAGAAACAGGTGGAACAATTGAGTTATCAGATGATATTAAAATAGCTACTAAAAATGCTGATGTAATTTACACTGATGTTTGAGTTTCGATGGGAGAACCAGAAGATGTTTGAGCTAAAAGAATTAAACAATTATTACCATTCCAAGTAAGTAAAGAAAATCTTAAAAATGCTAAAGAAGATTATTTATTTATGCATTGTTTACCAGCGTTTCATGATTTAAAAACAGAAGTTGGAAATGATATTTATAAAAAATTTGGTCTAACAGCTATGGAAGTTACTGATGAAGTGTTTGAATCTAAACATTCTGTTGTATTTGAAGAAGCTGAAAATAGATTACATACTATTAAAGCTGTCATGGTTGCTATGGTCGGAAAATAGGTAAATATGGCAAAATTTGTAGTCGCTATTGGGGGGAATGCTTTAGGTAATAGCCCAAACGAACAAAAAGAAATTGTAAAAAAAACAGCTAAAAATTTAGTAGACTTTATTATTAAGGGTAATGAAATAATCATTGTTCATGGTAATGGACCACAAGTTGGAATGATAAATAATGGTTTTAGCGAAGCGCATAAAGTTAGCGATAAGAATCCAATTGTAGATTTTCCGGAATGTGGAGCAATGAGCCAAGGTTATATTGGTTATCATTTACAACAAGCAATTATAAATGAATTAAATAATAGAAAAATTAATAAATCTGTCGTTTCAATTGTTACACAAACTGTTGTTGATAAAAAAGACAACGCTTTTAACAATCCAACAAAACCAATAGGTTCTTTTATGGAAGAAACAGAAGCTAAAAAATTAGCTAAAGTAAATAATTGAGATGTAAAAGAAGATGCCGGAAGAGGTTGAAGAAGAGTAATTGCTTCTCCAAAACCAATTGATATAGTTGAAAAAGAAATTATTAACATGTTGATTAATAATGGTGTAATAACAATTTCAACTGGAGGTGGGGGAGTTCCTGTTATTAAAAAGGGTACTTTATATCACGGTGTTGCAGCAGTTATTGATAAAGATTTTGCTGCAGCAAAAATAGCTACATTAGTAAATGCTGATGGATTAATTATTTTAACGGCTGTTGATCGTGTTTTAATTAATTACCAAAAAAATAATGAAAAAGCAATTGAAAAAATGACTATCAGTGAAGCTAAAAAATATATTAGCGAAAATCAATTTGCTCCAGGTTCAATGTTGCCAAAAGTTGAAGCAACAATAAAGTTTGTTGAAGATAATAAAAATAAACAAGCTTATATTGGTTCTTTAGAGATGGTGGAAAAAGTACTAAATGGTCAATCTGGAACTAAAATCATTAGTTAATCTTTGATTATATACGATTTAAATACTATAATTACATTAGTAATTTATATAAATTACTAATTTTAAGGGGTTTAATGAAATTAAATGGTATTGGTCTTGCTGGAGCAATAGTATCATTGGTTTATTCAGGATTTTTAGCAATTTTTGGATTAATTTATGTTACAGGCTCAGCATTATTTACAGCATTTGAAGCAGTAGCTTCAATTTATTTAGTGTTTTCAATTATTATGTTGGCATTTGCTGTAATCATTATTGTTTTTTCATCATTGGCAATAGCAAAAGGTTCAAATAAATATCGTATGGTATCAGGGATATTATCGATTGTTTCAATAATATTTTCATGATTAATATTCTTTGTAATTGGACCAGCACTAGCAATCGTTGGTGGTGTGTTATTACTTTGTGGAAAAGCAATTTCAAAATAATACAAAATAAAAAGACACTTGTTAAAGTGTCTTTTTATTTTGTATTATAAATATACTTTATAAATTTTTTAAAATATATTTATAATTTTTATATATTAAATTTTAGTGTTATCATTATTTCTATATAAATCATATAAAACTAATAAAATATTCTATTATTTTTATAAAAAATAATAAATTATTCTATTATAATATAAGTGGATATCTAACATAAGATAATCTATTTATAATTTAATTTATTTTTACATACGAAAGGAAAAAAATAGGTATGGATATTTCAACATTTTTTCAACATTTCGGCCTAGAATTATTTGGTACATTCTTACTAATTCTATTAGGTAACGGAATAGTTGCTAACGCAGTATTAAGAGACACAAAAGGAGGAAACTCAGGTTGAGTGGGAATCACTTTTGGATGAGGGTTAGCTGTTTTTGTCGGAGCATTAATTTCGACTGCATTAGGAGGAGCTGCACATCTTAACCCGGCTGTGACAGTAGCATTTATTGCTGAAGGTTCTTTCTTTGCTGGAAATGAATTGTTAATTTTAGCATTCTTTTTAGGGCAAATAGCAGGAGCTGCTTTAGGGCAGATAACTGTAAATGGAATTTACTTTAAGCATTTACAAGCTTCAGATTCTGAATCAATTTTAGCAACACACGCAACAGGACCTCAAAATAGAAACATCTTCTTGAACTTGTTAGCAGAGTTTTTTGGAACATTTGTTCTAGTAATGATGATTTTAGCAACAGCATTCCCTGAATTTTTAGGATTGGGAATTGCTGGATGAAATGGACCAATTATAGTTGGTATAACAGTTATAGCAATCGGACTATCACTTGGGGGAACAACAGGATACGCTATTAACCCAGCAAGAGATTTAATACCAAGAATTGTGCACCAGTTAATGCCAATGTCAGCTAAAGGATCATCTGATTGAAAATACGCATGAATCCCAGTTGCTGGACCAGTTGCTGCAGGATTAGTTGGAGGACTTATTTTCTTAGCTTTCTAGTTTAGAAAATATATTTTATGCCTAACAAAATACATGATATTTGTATTATTGGCGCAGGTATAATTGGTGCTGCATGTAGTTATGAAATTTCAAAATTAAATAAATCAATATTAGTTTTAGAAAAAAATAACAAACCAGCAATGGAAACAACTGAAGGTAATTCAGCGGTTATTCATGGTGGATTTGACCCGACTCCGGGAAAATTAAATGCCACACTTTCTATTGAAGGAAAAAAATTATATCAAACATGATTTAAAGAATTGAATTTTACTTGAAAAAAAGTAGATTCATTAGTAATAGCATTTTCACCATACGAAATTAATGAAGTTAAAAAACTTTATGAACGTGGGTTAGAAAATGGATTGGATAAAACTGAATTAAAAATTTTAAACAGTTATGAAGAAGTAAAAAAATATGAACCTAATGTAAACACAGAAGTTTTAGGAGCGTTATATTGTAGTTCTTCACATATAATTGATCCAATTGAATTAACAAATGAGTTATTAAAAAAATCAAATGCAGATGTACATTTAAAAACAAAAGTCACTGCAATTAAGTTTATTAAAGATAAAAAATACTTTGAAATACAAACAAACAATAATGTGTTTTTTGCTAAACAAATTATTAATGCTGCTGGACATTATGCGGATGATATTGCCGATATGGTAAATGCACGTAATTTTGAACTATTTCGTCGAAGAGGTGAATATCGTATTTTAGAGCTTGACGAAGCTCATAAAGTTAAAAATATTGTATTCATGGCACCAACTATTCATGGTAAAGGAGTTATTGTTTCACCAATAACTGATGGACATGTTTTAGTTGGTCCAACAGCCGAAGATGGAATTCGTAAAGAAGATGTAAGGTTAGTTACACAAGAAATGTATCGAAAAATTGGAGAAATTGGAAAGAAAATTATTCCTGAACTTAATATTGAAAGAACATATAAAGTTATGGCTGGTTCTCGCCCAATTATTCAAAAAACAGATGATTTTCTTATTGAATTAGCAAAAGATAATAAAAACTTCTTAAATATTGCTGGAATAAAATCTCCCGGAATTACGGCGGCTCCAGCAATAGGAAAATATGTAATTAAATTATTAAATTTATAAAAGAAAGAAGGTTTATAAATGAGTAAATATATAGTAACCTTAGATTCTGGAACAACAAGTTGTCGTACACTTGTTATTGATAAAAAAGGGAAAATTGTAAGTAGTTATCAAATTGAATTTACACAAATTTTTCCATCTGGAAAATCAGGTTGAGTAGAACATAATGCTGTAGAAATTTGAAATGCACAAAGAACAACTTTTGTTGAAGCTTTGAACAGAAAAAACATTAAAGGTTCTGAAATAACAGCAATTGGAATCACAAATCAACGTGAAACTGTTGTTATTTGGGACAAAAAAACAGGTTTACCAATTTATAACGCAATTGTCTGACAAGATCGTAGAACAGCTGAATACTGTGACGATTTAATGGAAGATAAAAAACTAATGGAAAAAGTAACGGCGAAAACAGGATTACAAATTAACCCTTACTTTTCAGCAACTAAAATTAAATGAATTTTAGATAACGTTGAAGGTGCTCGTGAAAAAGCTAAAAAAGGTGAATTATTGTTTGGAACAATTGACACATGATTAATTTATAAATTAACTGGTGGTAAAGTTCATATTACTGATACAACAAATGCATCAAGAACAATGATTTACAACATTCATGATTTAAAATGAGATGAAGAATTATTAAAATTATTTGATATACCAAAAGAAATTTTACCAGAGGTAAAATCATCATCTGAAGTTTATGGACACACAACTTCAACACTTTTAAGTAAAGATGATCAAACAGAAATCCCAATCGCATCAGCAATTGGAGATCAACAATCAGCATTATTCGGTCAATTATGTAATGAACCGGGTGAAGTTAAAAATACTTATGGAACAGGGTGTTTTATCCTATTAAACACAGGAGAAAAACCTGTTCGTTCTAAAAACGGATTATTAACAACGGTTGCTGTTAATTTAAACGGTAAAATAACTTATGCTTTAGAAGGATCTGTATTTGTGGCTGGTGCTGCTGTGCAATGATTAAGAGACCAATTAAGAATTGTTTATCAATCATCACAAACAGAATGATATACATCACTTGTAAAAGACGATCAAAAAGTATATGTTGTACCATCATTTACTGGTTTAGGTTCTCCTTATTGAGATTCTTATTCAAGAGGAGCTATTTTTGGTCTTGAAAGAGGAACAAAAAGAGAACATATCATTAAAGCGACTGTAGAATCAATTGCTTATCAATCAAATGATGTTATTAAAGCTATGAGTTCTGATTTAGGTGCACCTTTAAAATTAATTAAAGTTGATGGGGGAGCCTCACAAAATGATTACTTAATGCAATTTCAAGCTAATATTTCAAGAGTTGATGTTGTTAGACCAAAAATCGTGGAAACAACAGCTTATGGAGCTGCATATTTAGCAGGACTTGCAGTTAAGTTCTGAGATATTAAAGACTTGAAAAAAATTAATGAAGCTGACAAAGTGTTTAACACAGAATGATCAGTTGAAAAAACAGATAAATTAAATAAAGGATGAAAAGAAGCTGTTAAACGTACATTTAACTGAATCAAAGAATCTTAATATTGAAAAAGCTAAATTATATTTAGCTTTTTTTATTTTAAAAGGAGAAAATTACATGGACTTAACTAATAAACAAATAGCTGTTTGAAACAATGCTGAAGATTGTGAATGTTTAGATACAAAAGAAAATTTAAGTTCTAATCATAAACTATGTGGGATATGTGAAATGATTATGTATTATGGATCGCATGAAAGTGTAGAAATTCAAAATAATTCTGGTGGTGCTTGAAATATTGATCACATTAAACCTTTATCAAAGGGTGGAAATAATGATATAAGTAACTTACAAGCAGTACACATTGATTGTAATATTTTTAAAGCAGATAGCTAAATCTTATAAAAAAACGTAAATTTATTTGTATTAAAATATCTTTTTATCTGTTACTTTTTATATTATAATTGAGTAAGTAAAACGGGGAATTTTATGGATCAAAAAAATAATAATACTTATGATGAATCGAGCATTCAAGTCTTAGAGGGATTAGACGCTGTTCGAAAAAGACCTGGAATGTATATTGGGACAACTGATATTAGGGGATTACATCATTTAGTATGAGAAATTGTTGATAATTCAATTGATGAAGCTTTGGCTGGGCATTGTGATGAAATTAATATTTCTATTAACAAAGATAATTCAATTACAGTAAGAGATAATGGTCGAGGAGTACCAACAGGAAAACATAAAACTGGTAAATCAACACCAGAAGTTATTTTTTCAACATTGCATGCTGGAGGTAAATTTGGTGGTAATGGTTATAAAACATCTGGGGGATTACATGGGGTTGGATCGTCAGTTGTAAACGCCTTATCTAGTAGTTTTATTGTTAAAATTTATCGTGAAGGTAAAATTTATGAAATATCATTTCATAATGGAGGATTGTTAAAAAAATCTTTAAAAGAAGTTGGTAAAACAACAAAACATGGAACAGAAGTTACTTTTAAAGCTGATCCAAGTATATTTGTTTCATTAAATTACTCATTTTTAACAATATCTGAAAGAATTCAAGAATCAGCATTTTTAAATAGTGGTTTAAAATTAACTTTAACTGATTTAAGAAAAGATGCTCCAAAAGAGGTTAGTTATAAATATGATTTAGGATTACAAGAATTTATCACATTTATTAACAAAGATAAGAAGATTTTATCAACACCAATTTTATTAAGAGGAAATGAAAAAGATATTGAAGTTGAAGTTTGTTTACAATACTCAAATGACTTTAATGAAAATTTAGTTGCTTTTGCAAATAATGTAAAAACAGCTGAAGGTGGGACACATGTTACAGGTTTTAGAACTGGGTTAAATAAAGCTTTTAATGAATTTGCAAGATCGAGCAATATTTTAAAAGATAAGGATAAAAACTTTGACTCATCTGATACAAAAGAAGGATTAGCTGTAATTGTATCTGTTAAAGTTCCAGAAAACTTAATTCAATATGAAGGGCAAACAAAAAATAAATTAGGAACACCAGAAGCTCGAAGTGTTGTTGAAAATGTTGTTTACAATCAATTAAAATATTGAATTCAAGAAAACCCTAAAATTGCAGAACAAATAATTGAAAAAGCTATTTTAGCAAGGATTGCTCGTGATGAAGCTAAAAAAGCTCGTGAAGCTGCAAGAAATTCTAAAAAACGTTCTGGAACTGATCGTATGTTAGTTGGAAAATTAACGCCAGCTCAAAATAAAAATAAACATGTAAATGAGTTATTTTTAGTCGAAGGAGATTCAGCTGGTGGAAGTGCAAAATTGGGGCGTGATCGTAAATTTCAAGCTATTTTACCTCTAAGAGGTAAAGTTATAAATGCAGAAAAAGCAAAACTACAAGATATCTTTAACAACGATGAGGTTCAATACATGATTAATGCAATTGGAGCTGGTGTTGGTAATGAATTTGATATTAATGATATTAACTATGGTAAAGTCATAATAATGACTGATGCTGATACTGATGGAGCGCATATTCAAACATTGATATTAACTTTCTTTTATCGTTACATGCGTCCTTTAATTGAAAACAAAAAGGTGTACATTGCTTTACCACCCTTATATAAGTTAACAGAAAGAAAAACTAAAAAAGTTTCTTATGTTTGAGATGAAAAAGATTTAAAAAATAAAGTAAAAAACAATAAAGAAAAGTATGAATTACAAAGATATAAAGGTTTAGGGGAAATGAATGCAGATCAACTTTGAGATACAACAATGGACCCTCAACATCGTCAACTAATTTTAGTTGAAATTGACAATGCTTCAATTGCAGAAAAAAGAATTGTTACGCTAATGGGTGATGATGCTAAAAAAAGAAAAGATTGAATTGTAGATAATGTAAAATTTTCATTAGAAGAAAATAACGGTCATATCATTTAAAGTATAGGAGAAAATATGGATCAGAAAAAAGAAAACAATATAATATATAGTTTAAATGAAATATTAGAAGATCGATTTGCAAGATATGCTAAATACATTATTCAAGATCGTGCTTTACCAGATATTCGTGATGGATTAAAACCCGTTCAAAGACGAATTCTTTTTGCTATGAACGAATTAAAGTTATTTCATTCAACTGCTTATAAAAAAGCTGCCAGAATTGTTGGAGAAGTTATCGGAAAGTATCACCCACATGGAGATACATCAGTTTATGATGCAATGGTTCGTATGAGTCAATCATGAAAAATGCGTTACCCGTTAGTTGACATGCATGGTAATAACGGATCTTTAGATGGTGATTCAGCTGCAGCTATGAGATATACTGAAGCTCGTTTAAGTAAAATTTCTACCTATTTATTAAAAGATTTAGAGAAAAAAACAGTTGAGTTTATTGCTAACTTTGATGATTCAGAAACAGAACCATCAGTATTACCGGCAAGTCTTCCTAATTTATTAATTAATGGTTCAACAGGAATTGCTGCTGGTTATGCCACAAATATTCCTCCGCACAACTTAACAGAATTAATTAAAACTATAATCAAAAGAATTAAAAATCCTAATAGTAATTTAGAAAGTTTAATGAAAGTAATTCAAGGACCAGATTTTCCAACTGGAGGAATAATTCAAGGGACAGACGGAATTAAAGAAGCCTTTATGACAGGTAAAGGTAAAGTTATTTTACGTTCTAAAATTGAAGTTGATAGCGACAAGAATTTAGTTATTACAGAAATTCCTTACGAAGTTGTTAAACAAGATTTAGTTAAAAAAATTGATGATGTTTGTTATTTAGAACCGGGACTAAATGTTAAAACAGTACGTGATGAAACAGATCGTAATGGATTAAGAATAGTTATTGAAACTGGTAAAAATGCTAATGTTGATGTTATTAGAAAGTATTTGTTAAAACATACAAACTTGCAAATTTCATATAATTATAATATGGTTGGAATTGCAAATAAATCTCCAATTTTATTTAATTTAATTGATTATGTTGATAATTATATTTCTCATCAACAAAAAGTTATTATAAATAGAACTAAATTTGAACTGGCAAAAGCTGAAANNAAAAGATTAGAAATTGTTGCTGGTTTAATTAAAGCAATAAGTATTTTAGATGAAATTATTAAGATAATTAGACAATCTGAAAATAAAGCAAACGCAATTCAAAACTTACAAACAAGATTTGACTTTACGTTTGTTCAAGCTGAAGCTATTGTATTGTTAAGATTATATCGTTTGACATCAACTGATATTTTAGATTTACAAAATGAAACAAAAGATTTAGAAAACAAAATAAATGAATTGAAGTTAATTTTAAAAGATAAAAATGTTTTAAATCAAGTTATTATTGATCAATTACAAGAAATAATGAATAAACATAAAAGTATTCGTCGAACAATAATTGAAAATGATATTGAAAATATTGATATTGATATCACAGAAACAATTCCTGAAAAAAATGTTAATATTTTAGTCTCAAGAGAAGGTTATTTAAAAGTATTAGAAGAAAACAAAAATGTAAAATTTAACATTGAAGATGTTAAAAAGAAAAGTGAAGATTCATATATTGCAAATATTAGCGCTTCAACATTAGATACTTTATTGATAGTAACTTCAAAAGGAAATTATGTAATAATTCCTATATTTAAAATTAAACAATCTAAGATTCGTGAAATTGGGGTTCACATTAATACAATTTCTCAAATAAGTGGGGATGAAAAAGTTGTTTCAACATTTTTAATAAATGATATTGAAAATAGCTCACACAAAATTGCCTTTTTTAGTAAATTTGGGTTTTTTAAAGCTACAAATGTTGCTGAATTTGCTGCTAAAAGAATTAGTAAAGCAATTAAATGTATAAACTTACAAGATCACGATGAAGTTATTAGTGCTAAATTAATTAAAAATGAGAAATTAATATCAATAATTACAGAACAAGGATTTGTTGTTAAATATAAAATTGATGAAATTCCGCTTTTAGGGTTAAGAACAAAGGGAATTAAAGCAATTAATTTAAAAGATGACTTTGTAGTTGGAGCATTTCTATATAACCCTAAAGATAAAGCATATATCTTTACAAGTAAATATAAACACGGAATTTATAATTTAGATAAATTTGAATTTCACAAACGACCAGTTAAGGGTTCAAGAATAATTAATTTTAAAGCAAATGATAATGATAAAATCATTGGTGCTTTCAGTAGTAATTATGGTTCTATTGTTAAATATGTTTATACAAATAATGAAATTGAAGAATATGATTTTATAAATTGTGAAAGCAAAAACAACATAAAACCAGCAAATGTTATAGACACATTAGAAAATATTGTTCAAGATAGTTTCTTTAACATATTGGAGAAAAGTGGTGCAAAAAAACCAAAACCACCAACAAATAATAATGGTAACAATAAAGTTTCAAACACAACTAAAACTGCTTCTACAGATGCTAATAAATCAAAAAATGTTAGACCAAATAAAGAATTAAAAAAAGAAGAAGACCTAACAATCATTCATCAATTAGATGATGAAAAAAAACCACTCAAAAAAAATGAGGATACAAAATCAGCAATTATTAATTTTGAAAAAGTTGATAAAACAATTATTTTGGATGATTTTCAACCAAATATTGATCACGAAATTATATATGATAATAATAGTGATATTGAAGTGTCACCATTTCTTAAAGAAAATTCAGAATTTTTTGAAAAAGAGTTTAGTGAAACTAATTTTATGGACAACATATTAAACAAAAATATGTTTTTAAATGAAGTTAAAAAAACCTAAAAAAAGCTAAAAAAACAAATGCTAAAAAACCAGCTGAAAAAAAATTAGGAAAAAAACAAATTGATTTAGATAATGATTTCAAAAATAAAATATTAATTGAAGATGAAGATCAAATTATTAATGTTAACAGATTGTCTTTTGATGATAATGAAGATAACATTTTGGAAGAAAATAATGAAATTGTTTCAAATGAAATAATAAATGAACCTGAAAATAAACAATCTGAAATTTCTACTCAACAAAAAAAAGTTGTTAACAAAACTTTATTTAACTATGATGAATTAAAAAAAGTTATTGAAGATTTAGAAAATAATAGTTCATCAAATTTAAATTCAGATGAATTAATTGAAGAAGAAGAAAAAATTGAAGTTCAAACAGAACAAAAAAATGATTTATTATCTGAATCACAAGAATATATTCAAGAACCTGTTAAGGAAAAAGAAATATTTGCAGCTCAAGCAGAACAATATGATGTTGAAGAAGAAGTTTTATCAACTGAACCAGACATTGAACAAGTTATTGATGAGCAAAATATTGTTGAAATTCAAAAAGAACAAAATATTGTTGAAGAAGAAGTTTTATCAACTGAACCAGACATTGAACAAGTTATTGATGAAAAAAATATTGTTGAAATTCAAAAAGAACAAAATATTGTTGAAGAAGAAGTTTTATCAACTGAACCTGACATTGAACAAGTTATTGATGAGCAAAATATTGTTGAAATTCAAAAAGAACAAAATATTGTTGAAGAAGAAGTTTTATCAACTGAACCTGACATTGAACAAGTTATTGATGAGCAAAATATTGTTGAAATTCAAAAAGAACAAAATATTGTTGAAGAAGAAGTTTTATCAACTGAACCAGAAGTTATTGAAGCTCATGAAGAACAAAATGATGTTCAAGAAGAACAAAATGATTTTGAAGAAGAAGTTTTATCAACTGAACCAGAAGTTATTGAACCTCAAGAAGAACAAAATAATGTTGAAGATGAAGTTTTATCAACTGAACCAGAAGTAAATTTAAAAAATGTTGAAAAAAAAGATATTAATTTACATGATTTTAACGAAGAAAACATAAATGAATTAGATGAATTAATAAATAATGTTTCTGATGAAAATAACTTTGTAGAAAATGAAAAAGAAAAAACTTGAAATGCAGAGATTGAAAAATTTGATAATAAAAATGATAATTTTGAACATTTAGAGTTTACAAATATTATTTCATTTATAAAAGATGATGAAAAAGAACAATTCAAACTAGAAGATGAAGAACAATTCAAACTAGAAGATGAAGAACAATTCAAACTAGAAGATGAAGAACAATTCAAACTAGAAGATGAAGAACAATTCAAACTAGAAGATGAAGAACAATTCAAACTAGAAGATGAAGAACAATTCAAACTAGAAGATGAAGAACAATTCAAACTAGAAGATGAAGAACAATTCAAACTAGAAGATGAAGAACAATTCAAACTAGAAGATGAAGAACAATTCAAACTAGAAGATGAAGAACAATTCAAACTAGAAGATGAAGAACAATTCAAACTAGAGGATGAAGAACAAAAACAAAATGATTTTGACTTTTTTGAAACTAATAATGAAGATCATAATGTAATAGAAGATGGAGAAATAACTAAAAATACAACTAGATTTAATTTTGATGAAATTGAAAATGGAAATAAGGATGTTGTTTTAGATAATAATTTAACATTTGATTACAACAGAGAAGGTTATTCTTTTAATAATAATTCTGTTTACGGTAAAAAATTTGTTGACAATATTTCAGATCCAAATAAATTAAAAGATAATCAAAAAATTAATGATAATAAAATATTTAACAATATTAAAGCAAAAGCAAAATCAGACAGAATAAAACAATTAGAAAGATTAGAAAAAACTTATTATATAGATAGTGATAAAAATATTAATGAAAAACAAAATATAAATAGTAAAAATGATATTTTTATAAAAAGTGAAAAAATAACAACTGAAGATTTGCTAAAGTCAAAAACTTATTTAGTAGAGCCTGTTACAACAATAGATAAATTAGTTAAAGAACCTAAAAGAGTTGAATTACAACAAAGTACTTTTTCTAATAAAACAAGTAAAAGTAATTTAGATGAAAAAAGAAGAAAACAATTAGAACGAATTGAAGGTTTATCTAAAGGTAATAATAATGAAAACGACAATGAACAAATTGATGATTTTACAATAAATAACACATCAGATTTTTAATAGTATTTAAAAATCATTTAATAATAGTAATAATTGTGTTATTATTATTTATGATGATTAGAAAATAAATGGAAAAGAGGTATCTTTCATGAGAGAAGGTATAATACTACGTTGTTCTGAATGTAAAGAAGAAAATTACATAACTAAAAAGAACAAAAAATTACATACTGAAAAGTTAGAAACAAAAAAACATTGTTTTAAATGTAATAAACACATGAAACATGTTGAAAAGAAATAAATAAAAATAAGGCTAAAAGCCTTTTTTTATTTATTTTAAGTAAATGATATAATTAATATATGAACATTTCTGAAAATAAAAAATATTTTGATTATTATAAATGAAAAAATAATAAGTGGAAAAAAAAGTAAAAATTCAATGGCATTTTACNNAAAGAAAGTAATTTGTATTTTTTTGATGCAAAAATTTTTAAAGTACCACTTAATCAACCACATGAAATATATGTCGATATTTTAAATAATAAAATTATTTTTAATAAAGAAATTGTTAAAATGAAATTAGATGGGGTTTTTAAACAAAACAAAATTGAAATGTATTTTTTAAAAGATATTTTTTCGCAAGATGTGAGTGATAATAAAAATTGTTATATAGATTCTAATTATTCAAATATATTAGAACATTTGTTTATAGAAGCTGATATTGATTTAAAGTGATCTGAAACATATGGAGCTTTTTGATTTAAAAAAGTAACTGATTGAATACTAAAAGAAAATGAATTATGAAATCATTACAGAGAAACAAATAAGCGAAAGGGAGTCAATAAATTTTGACAAAAATATGAAAAATAGATTAGATATTATTTTAGTTGAAAAAAACTTTGCTTCCTCAAGAGAAAAAGCTAAAAGATTAATTATGGCAAAAAGCGTTTTGGTAAATAATGAATATATAATCAAACCAGGTCATATAATAGATGAAACTGCAGAAATAAGAGTTAAAGAAAATATCAATAAATTTGTTTCAAGAGCTGGAGATAAATTAGAAAAAGCGATTATAGATAATAATTATCAAATAGAAAATAAGGTTTGTTTAGATATAGGATCATCTACAGGTGGATTTACGGATTGCTTGCTTCAATTTAATGCGAAAAAAGTTTATGCTGTTGATGTTGGTACAAATCAATTAGATTTTTCACTGCGACAAAATCCAAAAGTTGTTTCTATAGAAAAAACTAATTTTAGGTATTTTGATAATAGTTTAATTAAAGAAGATCTTGATTATATTGTTTGTGATGTTTCATTTATTTCAATAACTAAAATTATAGACAAAGCATTAAGTTTAGCTAATGAAAACACAATTTTTATTTTTTTAGTTAAACCTCAATTTGAAAGTGAAAAAGAAGAAATTGGAAAAGGGNGGATCGCAAATAAGTTTGAAATTCACTTTAAAGTTTTAAAAAAGATTATTAATTTATTAAATGAAAAAAAATGTGAAATATTAACACTTGATTATTCTCCAATAACAGGAAATAAAAAGAATAATATTGAATATTTATCATGTTTTAAACTAAATGATAAGGTAGATAACTTTGTTGCTTGAAATGATGTTTCTGTTAGCAACATCATTAATAAAGCTTTTAATAATTTTATTAAATAAAGAAAATATTTTTTAGGTTATTTACTCTTTTTGAGTGTTATAAATTTTAAAATACTATATTTAAAGTATTTTGGAGGTTAACATGAAAAAAATATTAATATTGTTATCTTTAATATCTACAATTGGTGTATCTGTTAGTTCAATAATATCTTGCGGAAATTATCAAAAAAATCCAGAAGCAAATAATAAAGAAACAAAAGAAGTAGTACAAGAAGAAAAAGAAGTAGTACAAGAAGAAAAAGAAGTAGTACAAGAAGAAAAAGAAGTAGTACAAGAAGAAAAAGAAGTAGTACAAGAAGAAAAAGAAGTAGTACAAGAAGAAAAAGAAGTAGTACAAGAAGAAAAAGAAGTAGTACAAGAAGAAAAAGAAGTAGTACAAGAAGAAAAAGAAGTAGTACAAGAAGAAAAAGAAGTAGTACAAGAAGAAAAAGAAGTAGTACAAGAAGAAAAAGAAGTAGTACAAGAAGAAAAAGAAGTAGTACAAGAAGAAAAAGAAGTAGTACAAGAAGAAAAAGAAGTAGTACAAGAAGAAAAAGAAGTAGTACAAGAAGAAAAAGAAGTAGTACAAGAAGAAAAAGAAGTAGTACAAGAAGAAAAAGAAGTAGTACAAGAAGAAAAAGAAGTAGTACAAGAAGAAAAAGAAGTAGTACAAGAAGAAAAAGAAGTAAGAAAAAATTCTAAAAGTTTAAAAATTGAAAAAATTAATATTGAAAATTTAAATTTAGAAGAAGAAGTTAAAAATATTAAAATAGAAAATATTAAACTTGCTAGAAAATATAATTTTAATATAGAAGAAGTTTTAAAACCTATAATATTGAATAAAATTTATGAAACATTAAATAAAAAAAATATAAAGTATGATAAAGATTCTATTTTAATTAAAAATATTTTTAAAAACAATTTAGCTTTAAATAGTAAAAAAATATTAATTCAAGCAGATTTTAACCCTTGATGAAAATCTGTTGATTTATCTTTAACTTTAGAAGTAAGTGTTAAAGATAAAATATTTAATACAATAAAACCTTTTATAGTGGAACTAAGCGAAAACAAAGATGAGTATTTTAAAAACTATTTTAAAAATCAAGCATTTAAAGAAGTTTATTTTTCTATCAATTCAAATGTTGAAGATTTAAAACATAAAATATTACAAAACATTTATAAAGATTTAGAAGCACCTATCAGAGAAGAAAAACTTAAAAAAAGCGATATTTTAATCAATGAAATTTACTTTAAAGATCATAATTTAAATATAAAAATCTCAAATGATAGTTTAAAGAACAAAAGACCCAAAACAATATATTTAGAATTACAATATAAAGATAGTTATCTAATTAAAAATAATAATGAAATAAATATAATATATGAAATGTATAGATAATTTATTTAATGAAGTATATTAATTTGTTATAATATATGTATAATATAATATTAAATTTTAAGGATTTTTATGAAAAATAATTACAGAAATTTTACAGCTAATAATAGTTCAAAAAAAGAAAATATTAGTTTAGATGAAAGAATTAGTAATCTTAAAAAAATGTATAAAGGTTCTAATTCGCAAGAAACAAATATTAATTCAAAAAAAGAAAATTTTGAAAATGAAAATAGATATGCTGAAGTTAACAACAATAATAAAGAACTAAAATATGTGGTGATTAATAAATTGGATGGAATTTTACTAGATGATATACAATATGAAAACAACGATTATCTAGATGAAAAAAAAGAAGTTAAATTAAATAGCAAATTTAAAAAAAGTGATGTTTTAGATCAAATAAGTTTCACAAACAAATATAATAAGTATCATTGAGAAAACTATAATACTAAAAATCCTAGTTTAAAAAAAGTTGAATATAATAAAGAAGATTTAGATAATATAAATGTTGTCCCGTATTACGTAAATAAAGATAAAACTAGTTTGACTTCAGAAAGCAAATTAGACAAAAAAGATAACTTAAAAACAAAACAAAATATTTCTGCTCAAAAATCTGTTAGAACAATGAGTAATCCAACTTCATTAAATGATATTATTAATAGTGTTAAAAGAAATAAAGAAGTTTTACATGATGGACAATTAGAGTTAAGTTCTGATAAATATATGGATGTGGATAAATTATCATTAGAAGATAAGCTAAGATTATATAAGGCAGCAAATGATCCAAATAATCCTGATCATTTGTTATATAAAAAAATGATGCAACAAAAGTTAAAATCTAATAATCTTATAGCTAATGTAAAAGATAATTTAGCAAAGTTTAAAAAAGAAAATTAATATAAAACAATCTTAATTGATTGTTTTTTTAATATGAATATATAATATAGTAAAGTTAAAGTTACTAAGGAGAATAAAATGTTTGTAAATGAAGAATTTCCAATTATAATTTTTGCGTTTGAATTTGTTTTACAAATTTTCATATTAACTTTTTTATTTTCTATATATAAAAAAGTTTTAATTCCACAATTTCTTGATAATTTTAGTAACTCTAAAAATGAGAATTGTGACTTTATAATAAAAAAATATTTATTTAAACGTAAGATAGAAGACATTAAAATTATCAAAGATAACAATGCTAATTTTTATAATTCTTTTAGTGCTAAAAATAATACATTAGAAATTAACAGGTTAGAAGTATTTGAAAATAGCAGCTTCTATATTAATGGGATTGTGTTAGATTATTGTATCTCTAGAGGTTTTTTGGTTGACTTATCAATAAAAAAACCAAACACAATGCTTTATTTTAAATTGTTACTATATGTTTTACCAATAATTTTTAACATAACATTTTATTTTTTCTTTATTTTACAAATGATTTTGTACTCTGTAGCAAAAATAGATTATAATCTTATTCTTGATATTTGATTTTTATTTTTGCTGTATAAGTTTAATATTTTATCACTAATTTCATCTAGTTTTTTTATTTTATGAATTTTCATTATATTTATTAATCCCAAAATTAAAGAAAAATTAGAAGATTTATATGAGTTAAATGTTACAAATTATGTTAGCAGTAATTATCCATTGTTATATAACGAATGAATTATTGCAAGAAGATTTTCACGTTCAAATAAATATACATACACAACTGGATTTGGATTTTTGTTCAAAAAAAATTATGTTTATACCGGAATATTGGGGGTGTAAATGAAAGTTATATTACATGTTGATATAAATTCATTTTTTGCAAGTTGTCATATGGCAGAAGATAAAACATTAGAAAACAAACCAGTTGTTGTGGCTCCAAATAAACTTCGTTCTATCATTGTTACTGCAAATTATGTAGCTCGTAAATATAATATTAAAGCAGGGGACCCATTATTTTTAGCAAAAGAAAAATGTGATAGTTTAGTAGTTATAAAATCAGATTTTTCATTATATGTAAAATATGCTGAAAAATTTTTCAATTTATTGAAAAAATATACAAATTTAATAGAAATAGCTTCAATTGATGAATGCTTTATGGATGTAACAACAACTCTTAAAAATTATAATAGTGTTAAAGAGTTATGCGCCATTATTCAAAAAGATGTTTTAACAGAATTACAACTTCCAGTAAGTATTGGAGCCAGTTTTAATAAAACATTTGCAAAAATTGCTAGTGATTTAAAAAAACCTTTAGGTATAACGATAATCAATGAACATAATTATCAACAAGTAATATGACCTTTATCAATTCATAGTGTATCTGGATTGGGTAAAAAATCATGCAATAAATTAAATACTTTAGAAATATTTACAATAAACGATTTAGTACAATATGAATTAACAAGCAATGAATCACTAACAGTCTTTAATCTTATTACAAAATTTAAAGCTAAATTAACAGGAAATGATTTAAAAGACACAATAATTTCTTCTGATAACTCTATTAAATCAATAGGTAATGAAGAAACATTTGAAAAAGATTTTATTTTATATGAAGACATAAATAATTTTTTTAAAAAAATTAGCAATCATATTTCTTTACGACTAAAAAATCGTGTTGTAGTTGGTAATGTTATATATTTTACAATTAAATATGCAGATCAAAACACTAAAAAAATAACAAGGCAAATAAAGTTAAAAGATTATACAAGTGATGCAAATGTTATTTATAAAAATGCTATTAATTTATTTGAAAAATATTGAAATAATAAAGCTATAAGACTTTTGGGTGTTGGTGTTTCAAATTTATTAAATAAATTTGAACAAAAAGAACAAATAAGTTTGAATGAAATCATGTCTAATAATAAAATAAAAAATATAACAACTAAAATATCAAAGATTACTAATTCTAAAGTTATTACCGGAGATAGATTTTTAGAAGAAAAGTATATTAATGATCAACAAAACAAATATATTGAAGCTGATAAAGTTAAGGTTAAAAAGGGGAGATAAGAAATGAAAATAGGAATTTTTGGCGGAACTTTTAACCCCTTTCACAATGATCATTTAAAAATAATTATTAATATTAAAAAGAAATTTGATTTTGATGAAATATGGGTTTTACCTACAAATCAAAACCCATTTAAATCAATTCAACCAATTTCTGACACTCAAAGATTGGAAATTATAAATTTATTTATTAAAAAATACAAATTTATAAAAGTAAAAGATTATGAGTTAAAAAATAAAGAACCATCTTTAACAACAAATACTGTAGATTATATTGTTAATAAATTTCCATTTGATGATTTTTATTTAATATTTGGAGATGATCAATTAACTCATTTTGAAAAGTGAGAAAATTGAGAAAATATAGTTCAAAAATGTAAGCTAATTTTTGTAAGCCGTGAAAATCAAGAAATGATTGATTTTAATATGCTAAATAAATACAACGCCCAATATTTCTACTATTTACAAAATCAAAATATTTCTTCTACTAAAATAAGGTGCGGCAATTATAAAAACATTAATAAAAAATTAATTAAATACATTAATGAAAATAATTTATATTGAAATGAAAAACTTTTGAATATGTTAGATGAAAAAAGAAAAGAACATTGTGAAAATGTAGGCATTATGTGCGAACAATTAGCAAAAAAATACAGAGAAAATGATAGTGAATTTATTAAAAACTCATATATTGCGGGTTTATTACATGATTTAACAAAGCAATTAGAAGATAAAATTAGCACTAATATATTACAAAATTATGGAAAAAAATATCTTAGTGAACCAAAACCCATATGACATGGATATACGTGTTATTTCTACTTAAAAAAGGCTTTAAAATATAAAAATAATGAAATACTTAATGCAATAAAACACCATACAGTAGGAAATATAAGAATGTCTTTCTTAGATAAAATTGTTTTTGTTGGTGATAAAATTAGTAAAGAAAGAATTTGAGAAGGGGTTGAATATTATAGAGATTTAGCTTTTAAAAATCTTGATAAATGCTTTATTGAACTTTTAAATTTACAATATAAAGTTGCAATAGAAAAACATGGTAAAAATAATGTTGGAAAAGGGTTAATAAAACACTTAAATTTTTGAAATAATAAAAACAAGTAAAAAAAATCAAATGTTTATAAAAAATTATTTTAAATGATAAAATTAGTTAGATATTAATTTATAAGGAGAAAACATGAAATTAATTGTAGCAGCAATGAAAGATGAAATTTCAATTTTCTTAGTGAATTATAAGTTGGAAAAATTATCAGATAACCTTTTTAAAAGCAAAAACTTTATATTATTAATTACAGGCATTGGGCTTATGAATTCAATGTATGAACTTCACAAAGTTTTAAATCAATACAAAGAAGTTAAAGAAGTTATCAATGTCGGCACTTGTGGAACTAATAAACAAGAATGCAAAATTAACACACCTTATTATGTTAGTGAAGTAAACAACTTAATGGCAGATGTAAGGGCTTTTGACTATAAAATAGGACAAACACCAAAAGGTTTTTGTTCTATTAAAACAGATGATAATTTAAATAAAAAATTTGAAGCAAAAGGTATTTTAGGAAATAAAGTGTTAGGGAGTAGTGATACTTTTTTTAATACAGAATTACATAAAAAATATTTAATTAATGATTGAAATAATATAATTGATCTTATAGATATGGAAGGTTATGCTTTAGCTTATATTTGTAAAAAGAAAAATTTAAAATTAGGTATAATTAAATGACCGAGTGACAGCTTGTTTAATTCTGTTTATAACTCTAGTGAAGAGTTTGAAAACAATTTAAACCAAAATATCAAATATAATATTAGTGAAGTATTAACCGATTTAGTAGAGGAGATTTAAAATGAAAACAATAGAAAACCAAACACCATCACAAATGTTTAAAGAAGTTTTAAATAGCTTTTATTTAGATAACGATCAATTAGATTTTATAAATAAGGAATACAAAAGAATTTATGAGTTTGAGTTAAATGAAAAATGTTTTTGTTTAAGCGGAAATAATTATAGTGATTGCTGTTTAAAAAATTTAAAAGATAAAAAAAGCTCAGTATTGAGTATTTTAAGAGTTGTAAAAGATAAATCTTTAATTAAAGATTGAAAATTACAAACAAATACAAGATTAAATGAAGTAATTGAAGATATGAAAAAAAATCAAAATTGCTTTATTAAAGGGTGCAAAAATTCTGTTTTTAAAATAAATTTATATGATGAAAATGTAATTGCTAAATTTATTGAAAATAATAACGATTTTTATAAACATCATGTTTTTTCTGAAAAGTATTTCTTAAAAAATACTTCAGAAACACCATACGAAGAAACTACTAATGTTAATTATGAAAACTATTTAATATGTGAAAATCATATTAATGATTTGAGTGAAGATAATGATTTATTTGAATTGGTAAGAATACTAGCACAGAATTTATATGAAANNAAAATTGTTTTTTTAAAAGCGACTAAGAAAGATTATCTTGAGGACTTTAACTCTTATAGTGTTTCTGAAAAAATGATTATTACTTTAAAATTAAGAGTTCTTAGTAGGGATGTTTCATCTTTAGAAGGGGAGTTTGATTTACTTTTAAAATCTAAAAATAATTTATTAGATAACTACGAATTAAAGGTTTTTGAGTTTAAAAAATCACAAAAGTTATTTATTTTAAAAGATATGCTATTGCCACCAATTACACCAATTACTTTTAAAGCTATAAATTCATATAAAAACTTTTTTATTGAATTAAATCCAATGTTTATTATTTATAAAGACAATAAATGTTTTATTTATTTTCACAAAAATCATAAAATACTTTATACATATTTTGCTGAGTGAAATGAAAAACTTCATAACCAAAAACTAATTGAGAACTTTATTAGTAATTTAATTATGAGCAACAACTATCACATAGTTTTTTCAAGAAAAAAATTTGATAGGTATTTAAAAAATAATAGTAATTTACAAAACTTAAAAGAAATTTTCTACCAAAGATACCAAAGTCCAGCAACATCAGCTGATGAAATGCGTTTACAGATGTATTTTAGTAATTATCATTATGGAATTAATATTTTAAAATAGTTATATAAAAAGGGGATAAATTGTCGTTATTTTTAATCATATTTTTAATAGTTGTTTTACTATTGTTTTTTATCTTTTTAACAATTATGCTAATTCATAATAAATTTTTAAAAAAATATAAATTAGAAAGAATAAAATTTAAAAATTATATAGATAGGGGACTTATATTTGAAAATAATCATCAAAAACAAGTAAAAATTCACGAAATTAAACTAAAAAATAAAAAAATACATGAAATAGCTAAAAATAAGGCAATTTTAAAACAACAAGAAGAAAATAAAAATGAAATAATATGAAGTACTAAAAATTATTATAATATTAATAATAAATATTATAATTATAATATTATAGATAATAATATTATAATATCTAATAATAATACTATTATTATTGAACAGTCATTAGATCATTTTAATAATAATTGTTTCTTTGCCACTATTATAATTAATAAAAATATTGTTAGTGGTCTATTTTATATTTATAAAAATAAAGAACGTGAAAAATTGTTATTTATCAAATTTAACCTTGAGACATAAAAAAAATTTAATTCCCCCACTATTATTAGAAAAATATCTTTTTTAAGCCTTTAAATGGCTTTTTTTAATGTTTTATTAGTGTTATCTCTTTATTATGTTTTACTACACCCTTATTGATGTGTATTGTATCTTTATTTAGCATTAATAGTTATTTATTTAACTCTAATAGTATTTATTTGATTATTATATATCTAATAATTTAAGTTAAAAATTAATTTTAATGTAAATAATATTCATAATAGCAATTTTAAATATAATTGAATTAATAAATAAAAAGGGGACTTATTAAACTGTAAGCTATATTTTATAGTCTTAACAATTAATTTAACTCCCCTATTTAATTTGATTAAATAAATTATTTTATTCTTGCGCTTCTACTGTTGGTTCTGTAACTTCCGCTTTCGTATTACTTTGTGTTTCAACTTCATCTTTTGAAACTAGGATTAATATTCCAGAAATTATCCCAAACGGCATAAAGAATATTGTACATATTCCTAAAGCAATATGCTCTTTTCCATCATAAATTGTTTTTTTAATTGCTATTGTCATCGGAATCATTCAAGCTAAAGGTAATATTAAAATACCACTAAAAACTGTCCCAATTATTGATAAAATATATGCTGCTTTTCTCATAAAGTTTCTCCTAATCAATGTTCATTAAACTTATTTGTTTTATCATATCATATTCTTGTTCATAAAAGTATGATAAAAATGTTTTAAACTTTGTAATATCTTCTGTTTTTAAATTACCATTTTTTAATAATCAATTTATTGATTGGTAATTCTCGCTAAAGTTCTTTAAAGATTTTGTTAAATTATTTTTTAAAAAAATTAAATCTTCAAGACTAAAATCATTAGTAAAAGACATTTTTTCGTAATGATCTATATTTGTATTGTTTTCAATCATGTAAATATATCTTAAGGCTTTATTAGAAATATGTTTATAAAATGTTAAGTGAGCTGCAAAAACATTTTTTTCAATCATGCTCGCTTTATCTTTTATGTTTTCAATGTCTTTAAAAGCTTTTAAATAATTTTTGTATTCAATATAATATGTTTTATATATTTCTTTTCACTCTTCAAGGTTTTTACCTTTAACATTATAATTTCAAGGTTCGCTAAAATTTACTATTTTAATATTTTTGGTTTCATTTACTTTACTTGATGTTTTTGTTGTGTATGATGCTTGTTTGTTGTTACCACACCCAATAACTAAGCTAACACTACTTGAAATTATAAAAATGGAAAGTAGTGCATATAACATTTTTTTCATATCACTCCCCCTTTTAATAACTAATTTATAATTTATATTTAAAAATAATATCACTATAAACATAAAAAGAAGAAGAAATATGTCATATACGCATATTTGCATAAAAAAAATAGATTATTTAAATCTATTTATAAGCTATGTTTTAGTTTTATTGCCAAGGAAAAGTAAGAAATAAAAGAAAAACAATCAGGAGAATAAAAATTAATTTATTATATTGTATATTATTTATTTTAGTTATTAAAACATAGCTTTATGTGTAATTATTTTATAAGTGTAAAAACATAGAATATAATGTATATCCTATGTTTTTATTATACATAATTTTTTTAAAAAAAATACTATTTTTATGAAAAAAATTAGTAATTTTTTCTATTTATTTTTAATTTTATTCCTTAAAGCTTTCATTTTATCTTTTAATTCATTTTCTGTAGCAACACGACCAAAGTTTTCTTCATCACTATGATTAAACTTTTCACGTAATTTATCTGTTTTTTTACGAGCCATATATATTGAGTATTCAATTGTTCCTTTTTTAGGAACTGATGACTTTTTAGTGCTTTTTGGCGCAAGATCACTTTCAACAGGAACACCTTTTAAACGATCAAGTGCTGTTTTAATATCTTTTTCATTTTTTGCAATTTTACTCTTTGTAGAATTTTCTTCACAAATATGAATTTTTGTATGAATTGGACAAAATTTTGGAATCATATTATTTCTCCTTTTATAAAATAAAACAATAAAAATTCATTTATAGATTGTATAAATAAATTTTTATTGTTTTTTGCGCAAAAATTATTTTGCTTTTTTCATTGAGTTAACAACTTTTTTAATATCAGCTTCAGATGGTTTTCTTCCCATTTGTAAATACATTGCTCTAATTTGTTTTTCATTAATTGGCGGATTGTCTCTTAATTGTTTTTGAACAATTTTTTTTNNAGTTATAACAAAACCTAAAACACCCCCAAGAACTAAACTAGCAATAGCAATAAGTAATGCTCCTCATCAAACTATCATTTTAATACCTACCCCTCTATTATTTATAAATCAACATTATTATAACATATTAAAATATCTAAATATTATTCTATGTATTCTTTGATACTATTTACAACTGAATCAGCATCAAATTTAAAGTGTTTAATAATATCATCATATTTAGCAGATTCACCAAAAGTGTTTATTCCTATATTTAAACCATTTTTACCAGTAAATCTTTCTCAACCAAATGTTGATGCCATTTCTAATGAAACCTTAAATGAATCATCTCCTAAAATATCATTTATATAATCACATTCTTGTTTAAAGAATAATTCTCAACATGGAACAGAAACAACGTTTGTTTCAATATTTTCACTTGCTAATTTTTCAGCAGCATTTAAAGCTAAAGAAACTTCACTACCTGATGCATAAATTGTTACTTTATTATCTTTGTTTTGTCTAACAAAATAAGCTCCTTTTTGCGCGCTTTCACTTGAAGAGTTAGCAATTTGCGGTAAGTTTTGTCTTGTTAATAAAAGTGCTGTTGGTGTATGTTTTTCATTAAAGGCACTTTGGTATGCTCCTAATGTTTCGTTAAAGTCAGCTGGTCTAAATACATTTAAATTTGGTTGACTTCTTAACATTGCATATTGTTCTACCGGTTGGTGTGTTGGTCCATCTTCTCCAACAGCTACAGAATCGTGTGTAAAGACGTATAAATTTGATAAATTCATAATTGAAGATAATCTCATTGCTGGTTTCATATAATCTGCAAAAACTAAAAATCCAGCTGCAAAAGCTTTAAATCCACCATGTAGCATAATTCCGTTATTGATAGCACCCATTGCAAACTCTCTTACACCATATGGTAAATTATTACCGTGATAATTTTTAGCTGTAAAATCACCAAAAATACCTTTTACTTTAGTAGAACCAGCTAAATCAGCACTTCCTCCGATTAAATTACTTAAATTATTTTGAATGTGATTTAAAATTGAACCACTTATGTTTCTAGTTGCTTCTGGTTTTGTAAGAGCTAATTCTTTAAAATCAATTTCATTAATACTAAAATCATTTCTTAAAACTTTTTCTAATATTTTACCTTCTTTTTCAAAGACATTTAAATAATCCTTATATATTGAAACTCATTCTTCATAACTTTCAATTCCACGGTTTTTTACATTTTTTNNTTCAAAATCATCATATACCTCTTGTGGCATTTCAAAATCATCATGATTTCAATCATAATACTTTTTAACATTTTCTAAATCATTACCTAAAGGAGCCCCGTGAACAGCAGATGTCCCCTCTTTTGAAGCTCCTCTCCCTATTATAGTTTTAACTTCAATTAAAGATGGTTTTTTACTACTTTTAGCTTTTTCAATCGCTAAGTTTATTTCTTCGGTATTTTCCCCGTCTTTAACTAAAATATAATTTCAATTTGCAGCATCAAATTTTTTCTTAAAGTTTTCTGATTGCACTAAACTAGTTTTAGAATCTAATTGAATATCATTTGAATCAAATAAAACAATTAATTTATTTAATTTTAAATGACCAGCAACAGAAATAGCTTCTTGAGCAACACCCTCTTGTAAATCTCCATCCCCACAAATTACATATGTGTAATGATCAAATATCTTATGTGTTTTTTTATTAAATTTATTTGCTAAATAAGTTTCGGCAATTGCACTTCCAACACCCATTGCAAAACCTTGTCCAAGTGGACCTGTTGTTGCATCTACTCCTTGAGTAATATGAGATTCCGGGTGACCCGGTGTTAGTGAATATAGTTGGCGGAATTTTTTTAATTCTTCCATTGAAACACTTTCAAATCCTGATAAATGTAATAAAGAATATAATAAACCAGAACCATGTCCAGCTGATAATATAAAACGATCTCTATTTATTCATTTATCAATTTTAGGATTAATATTTAAATGTTTAGTAAATAAAGTATAAGCCATTGGAGCAGCTCCTAATATAATACCAGGGTGACCTGAGTTTGCTTTGTTCACAGCTGTTGCTCCTAATATTCTTAAAGCATTAATTGATTTTTTCATTTTTATCTCCTTGTTTTTTTAATTCTTTTATTTTATCGGGTGTAACATCTTCACCTTGATCATTAACAACTTTGATATTTTTTATTTGTGAAATAAATCCTTCACGAAAGTTTTTTAAATATATCTTACGCAACTTTTGTTGTTCTTTTATTTCATCTTCTGTTAAGGTTTCTTTTTTTTGCTTATTAGCTAATTCGTTAATTCTACCAATTATTTTATCATTGCTATTCATTTTCTTCTCACTTTATTTCATTTTCTTGTTCTTTTGATATAAAATCTGGAGCATTTGTCATCGGATCAACTCCATGTGAATTTTTCGGAAAGGCAATAACATCTCTAATAGAGTTACTTTTTGTTATTAACATTAATAATCTATCTAACCCTAAAGCAATTCCAGCATGTGGTGGGACACCATATTCTAAAGCTTCATTAAATCATCCAAATTTATCATTTATTTCATCTTGTGATAAATTTAAAAGCTTAAATACCTCATTTTGAATATCTTTATCGTGTATTCTAACACTTCCCCCACCAAGTTCAAATCCATTTAAAACAATATCATAAGCATCAGCATAAGCTTGTTTAGGATTATTAAAAATTTCCTCTTTGGTTGTTGGGTTTGTAAATGGATGATGCATAGAAATATATCTATTTTTCACTGAATCATATTCAAATAATGGTCATTTTTTGATTCAAATGAAATTATACTCATTTTCATTTGATAATTTATGTGTTTCATTTAACATTGTTCTTACCGCACCTAATGATTGGGTCACAATATTAAAATCATCAGCAATAAATAAAAGTGTCGTTTCTTTATTATTTTTAATGAAATTCTTTTTTAAGTTATCTAAAATATTTCTTTCAATAAACTTACTAATTGAACCAGTTCATTGATTATCTTGATATTGTAAGTAAGCAAGACCTTTGGCTCCGTTTTGTTTAGCTCTATTTTCTAATTTTTTTATTTCATTTTTAGAAATTATTTTATCAAAATTAATCATTTTAATAACTTTATTTTTATCATTAGCTACACTATTAAAGATTGAAAAAGTTGTTTCTTTAAAATAAGTATCCACAGTTAATAATTTTAAATCAAACCTTAAATCAGGCTTGTCACTACCATAATTATCAATTGCAAAATCATACTCCATTGTTTTAAATGGTGTTTTTAAACTTATATTTAAACATTTTTTGAAAATAGTTTTTAAAAGTTTTTCTGTTATTGCAATAACTTCATCACCATTTACAAAACTAAGTTCCATATCTAATTGTGTAAACTCTAATTGACGATCACTTCTTAAATCTTCATCACGAAAACATTTTGCTATTTGATAATACTTATCTAAACCTGACATCATTAAAATTTGCTTAAACAATTGTGGCGATTGAGGTAATGCAAAATACTTATTATTAAAATTTCGTGAAGGAACTAAAAANTCCCTAGCACCTTCTGGTGTTGATTTATTTAATATTGGTGTTTCAATATTTAAAAAATCTTTACTATTTAAAAAAGCGTGAATTTCATTTGTAATTTTGCTACGTAAAATTAAATTTTCTTGCATTACAGGACGTCTAAGGTCTAAATAACGATATTTTAATCTAACATCTTCCAAAGCATCAGTTTCATCCCTTATTAATAAAGGAGGTAGTTTAGATTTTGATATAACTTTAATCTCTTTAACATCAACTTCTATTTCGCCGGTTTTTAAATCTAAATTAGGATCTTTTCGTTTATTTACAATACCATTTATTGATACTACATATTCATTTTTTAAACTTTTTGCATCTTCATAAAACTTATTTCGTTCATTAACAACACATTGGGTAATACCATAACGATCTCTAATATCAAAAAAAACTAAATTACCTAACTTTCTAACTTTGTTAATTCATCCAGATATAATGACTGATTTATTGATGTTTTTTAAATTTAATTCTCCACAATTATGGGTTCTGCTCATAATACTCCTAAATACTTCTACTTAATAATTTCTGTTTTATTATTTGTTGTTTCATCTCATATTGTTAACTTTAAAAAATTATCATTATTGATTACCACATTGTTGATATCAATGATTTTAAATACCTTACCATTGTTTTTAATAAGATCACCAATTTTATAATTAACTTTATTTTGAACCTTATCAACTTTTGTTTGATTATCAAAATTATAGTTATTTATATCAAAAGCTAAATTTTCATTATTTTTGGCAGGATTGTTTACATTAATAAAATTATCAATTTTATTTTGTTTTTTTTATATCAAAAATTTTTGTAATACTTTTTTTTCTCTTCTAAACCACTTGGAGAAGATGTTAACTTAGAATTTGGCACATTGTTATTTATTTGATGTAAATTTTCACCATTTTCATTTAAAAAATCAAAGTTTCTTTTTTTAATTTCTGTCTTAGTTTTTTTAAAAGAAAAATCTGCATTTTTTTCACTTACATTATTTTCAATATGTTTATTAATAATATTATTGCTTTCCAATATACGATTAATTTTTTTTAATGTTACCACCATATTTAATTAAATATTTTTGAATTAAATTCATGTTTGTTTTAACATCGTTTTCAAATTGTTTATTTTGAGAATTAAAACCATTATTTTCTAAATTATTATTACTCGAAAATTTAGCAAAATTATCCATAGTTTTTTTATAAATTTTATTAGAATATTTTTGACTATTTTTTGGTAAAACATAAAACACAAATATAAATATTATTGTTAAAAAAATTAAAATTGAAATAATCGATAAGATAATAGACACATTAAAAATAATGATTGGTAGATTTGTAATATAAGTAATTAATAAAAAAGATAATGAAAATATTGTAAATATAAAACTAATTAGTCCTAATATTTTAAATTTTAAATTATTCAATTTCAATTCCATTTGTTGTAATTAATTTTTTTAGTTGATTTTGTTAAAATTTCATAACCATTTTTTTTAACTAATATATCATCTTCAATTCTTACACCACCAACTCCTGGAATGTAAATTCCAGGCTCAACAGTTATAACCATACCAGCTTTTAAAGGTGTTGAAACAAATGGTGATACTCTTGGAAATTCATGAACTTCAATACCTAATCCATGGCCAGTTGAGTGAACAAAGTATTCTCCATAACCTTTTGAAGTAATGTAGTCTCTACAAATTTTATCAATTGCTTTACTTTCCATACCTTCTGTAATTGCTACTGTCCCTAATCTTTGAGCTTCTCTAACAACTTCAAAGATTTCTTTCATTTTCTTATAGTTTTTATTTTTAGTGTGATCACCAACAATAAAAGTTCTAGTCATATCTGATGTATAATTTTCAAAAACACAACCAAAATCTACAGTAACAAAATCACCATCATTAATAAGTTTTTCTGATGCTCTCCCATGTGGTAAAGCCCCTCTTTCTCCTGATGCAACAATTGAGTTAAAACTTAAACTTGATGCTCCTAAATCAATAAAAGAATTATAAATAAATTTTGCAATTTCTATTTCTTTCATATTTGGTTTTGCAAATTTAGTTAATTTTTCAAAAGTTTTATCTGTAATTTCACATGCTTTTTTAATTATTTCTATTTCTTGTGAAGTTTTAACACCTCTAATACTATTTACCGGAACACTTGTTAAATCATAATCTTTAAATATTTTTTTGTAATTTAAAAACATATCATATGTTGTATATTCTTCTTCAAATCCAATACTTGGTTTTTTACTTTTAGCATTTTCATTTACTATATCTAAAACTTGTTGGTACAAACCACCTTTGTTGTTTGCTTTAATTTCTACAATGTTTTCTATATTTTTAACTTTTTCTTTTCCATCAGTAATATATCTACCGTCTAAAAAAATATAACTATTTTTCTTAAAGTATAATATTAAACCATCAGATGATACAAATTCAGATAGTCAATATCTATTTTCCTTTGATGTTATGATAATACAATCTAAATTATTTTCCTTTAAAATTTGATCTAATAAATTTCTTTTTAACATAATTTCCCCTTAAGTTTTACATTCATATAATCATATTATCACTTAAATTAAGGTAATTAAAGCATCATTTCTAGAATTTAGACTTCTAAATTCTATATTTTTTAATTCTACGCCATTATTTTTAAAGATAAGTTTTAAGTAGCTGTTATTATTTAGTAAATTTTCTAAAACTATAACTTTTCTATTACTATTAACGTTCATTATGTTTTTAGGTGTAAAAAAATTGCTTTCTGTAGAATATCAAAGATAACTTAATTTTTTTTCAATTAATATTTTTAAAATTTCTACATCATTTGTAATATATAAAGCATCTTTTTTGTTATTGAAATCTATCAATAATTTTTTTTTCAATAAAATCTTTAGGTAATTTAACAAAAACNNAGTTTTATTATGTGTTTCACTTAAAGATTTAATTAAAGACTCTTTTGTATGGGTAAAAATAATCTTATGATTTTTAAGATAACTTAAAAATAGTATATCCAAATATCCATCATGTGTTTCACCATCACCTTGATTTTTACCATTTCTATCTACTATTACAATTAAATTATCGGAGTCTAGTAAATTATTGTGCTTTAAAACATATATACATCTTTCTAAAAATGTTGAATATATATAAAGATATACTTTTTTACCACTTTTAATTAATCCACTAGAAATTAAAAAAGCTAACTCTTCATTTATGCCAACATCAATATAGTTTTTATTTTTGATTTTTAAATTCATTGCACAAGAAATCAAATAAGTATTTTTGTCTAATAGCTTACTTTCAACTTCTTTTGTTAAATAATTTTTAACATTGTTTTCTGACATAAATAATTTATGCGATCCCTTAACATTCGACTTTAAACCGTTACCTTTAATTGTATTAACATAAAATATATTATTATTTTTCATAAATTTTTTATCTAATTGATTTTTTATTTTTTTTAAATCATGGCCATCTTTAATTTGAAAATAACTTAAACCAAACTCTGAAAAAAATGTTTCTTTATCACTTAAAGAAACAAAAAAACTTTCATATTCGTCAATACTAAAATTATTAACAACAATAAAGATATCTAAATTTTTAATTTTTAATTTTTTAATATTAATTAAGGCTTGTAAAATATAATTATTTTCAAAAGCAGCATCTCCAATCACACAAGCAACTCTAGCGTTAGGATTAGCTAAGCAATAGCCAATAGCTGTTCCTAAAGAATTTCCAGTATGACCATTAGACGAAAAATTATATTTTTCTTTGTTAAAAGTTTGAAATTTTTCAAAAGAAATTGTATTTATAGAATTATTTAAAAAATCTATTCCGCTATTAATAATTTTATAAGGCAATGTTTGATGACCAGTATCAAAAATAACCACATCTTTATTTAAATCATAATGATCAACAATAGCTAAAGTTAATTCTAAAACACCTAAATTACTTCCTAAATGAGAATTATTTTTTTTGGCATAATTAATAATAAAATTTTTTAAATCTTCTTTATTTTTCATGTAAAACTCTACTTTGATAACTTATATTTATCTAAAAAATAATTGTTTTGAATTATAAAACTATTAAAATAAATTGGCGAAATTCTTTCAATAACATTACTTCACATATCAATTAAACTTAGTTTAATTTTATATAAGTTAACTTCATATATGTTATTTTTTTGTAAAAATAATAAAATTGTTGAAATATATATATACATTGTTAAAGAGTAGCCATATTTATAATAAAAATATTTTTGGTTCTCATTTTTAATAGATGATGCATATATATTTCCAATATAAGAATATAATTTATGATTATTAAAAACATTTTCAGAAATAATGTCTTTATATAAATTAGTTTTTATATTATATTGCTCAAACAATGTGTTTTCAAAATTAAAATCTATTTTATTTTTAAAAACATTCATGTTTTCTTTTAAATAATTGTTAATATTTTTTCTAACTTTTTGAGAAATATTTGTTTTATTTAATTTATCATTTTCTATTACTTGTAATTTAATTAAAAACATTTTCTTAAAGTTTAAATCGTCATTAATATTATTTAAACGCAACAAATATACATAATTATTCATAATTAAATCTAAACAATCAAAATTTTTTAATCTTTTAACTTTTGTAATATTTAATTCTATATTTCTAAAATATTTTAAAATTTTTCGGTTAACTTTTTTTGTTCAACCTCTTCTTTCAAAAATTTGTCCTAGTTTTTTCATTTACACCAACTGTATTATTTAGTTATTTCCTCGTTATTAAAGTCATAAATATTTTCAATTAGTTTTTCTTTATTTTTAATATCTTTTTCAATATCATTGATTATTTCTAAAGAAGTTTTATAAAGTTCAATTGATTCTTCTAATGAAAGATTCTCATTAGAAATTTTATCTTTATTATCTTTTAAAATTGCAAATAAGTTTTCTATTGTTTTTCTATCTTTACTCATTGTCTATTACCTTTACCTTTTTAATTCCATCTTGTCACTCAACAAATATTTCTTGACCGACATTAATTTTACTAGCCGAATTTATGATATTAAATTCTAAATCTCTTGTTAGTGCAAATCCTTTTTCCAAGTATTTTAAAGGATTGGCTTCTTTAAAATAAGTATAATATATTTTAGCTTTTTTGNNCCTTAAATCTTTGATTTTCTTATCCATTTCATATTTTAAAATATTCTTATCGTTTTTTAATTTATCTTTTGTATCTAAAATATTTTTTAAAATAATTTTTTGATCATACTTTTCAAAAGTTGTTTTTGTGTGAAAAAGATTATTTTTATAAACACTTAATTTATTTTTTATATCAACAAAAAACGCTTTTTTTATTTGTAATATTTTATTTTCTAATTGTTCTTTATTAATATCAATGATCATAACAGCTGCCCCAGTTGGTGTTTGAGCATATTTGTCAGCAACAAAATCAGAAATTGGATTATTAGTTTCATGACCAATAGCTGAAATAATTGGTATTTTAGAATTATAAATAGCTTCTTGTACAACATACTCATTGTATGGTTGTAGGTCCTCTTCAGAACCACCACCCCGACAAACAATCAACACATCCAAGTTAAGATTTTTTTGATTTATAAGATTAATTTTTTTAGCTATATCTTTTTCAGCGTCCTGACCTTGAACTTTTGAAGGAAATAAAATAATTTCTAAATTATAAGGCGATATTTTTTTGAAAGTTCTAATAATATCGTGATATACACTTCCTTCACTAGCGGTTAAAATTCCAATTTTATTATTGTTTAAAATAATATCTTTTTTTAATTCTTTATTAAATCAACCTCTTTTTNNTAATAAATCTTCTTTCAATAAATTATTTTTAACAAATAAATTTCCAACTCCATCTAACAAAATATTTTTTATTTGAAATGATATTTGAGTTTTTTTAGCATAAAATCCTACATTACCAGTGGCAATAATTTTATCACCATTTTTAATGGCGCTAATTTTAGAAGTAACATTATTTTTAAATATTATTGCTGAAATTTCTGAAGTTTCATCTTTTAATGTTAAATAATAATGGCCTGTATTATGTTTTATTAAATTTGATACTTCTCCAACAACATTATAAAGTTGAAAAAGATTTTTACTTATAGTGTTCCCAATTTGTTTATTTAGATCCGTTAACTGTTATTTTCAAATTTAACACCATCCAATATTGCATTTATATAATTATAATCTTCATTATCACTAGTTTTTTCTAATATCTCTAAAACTTCGTTAACAATTATAGGTTTATCTATCTTTAAAAAATTAATTTCAAAAATACCTAAAAGCAAAATAGCTTTATGATAATTACTTAACCTTTCAAAAGTTCATCCATGTTTTAATTTTTCATTTATTTTTGCAACAATTTCATCTTCTTTTTTTAGAACATTAATACCTAAATTAATTATTTCTTCCGATATAGTTTCTGAAATACCAACACCGTTATTTATAGTTTTTAAGAAATCTTCTTTTTCTAAATTCATAACATAATGTGCATATAAAAAATTTATAGCTTCAATTCTTTGTTTTCTTTTTGACATATTTTTACCTCATCATAGATAATTATAACAAATTATTTATCAAATATTTTTTTTATAAAATTTAAATACTAAAAAATACCCAAAAATATAATTTATATAGTTTAATCCAATAAATCCCAAAAATCATGTAAGTAATTTTAAAACAGATACTTCATTAAAAAATACAAATTTTAAGATTACTATTCTGAACACTAATTCAAAGCTTACTTGAAAGAATATAATGAAAAGAAAAAATAACCACTTTTTATTTATTAAAAAAAATGTAGCTATGCAAAACAATGAATATGAAATTACAAAAAGAACAATATCATAGATCACATGATAAGGATCATCAATTCAATGTATAAATGGTACTAAAAAAGAAATGAGTATAGATGATTTTAAACCAACTATGTAAACAGATATTCCTAAAATAACATAATCTAATATTATAATTTCAAACGAAATAACACCAGGCAAAACAAAAATTGTTATATGAAATAAAGAAACCACTAAAACCAGACTCATCATCATAATTATTTTTGCTATATTAATAATTAATGGAGTTGTATTTGAAAGGTAAACATTTTTAAATAATTTATTATTTAAATATTTTGATAATACCATAATGTGTTTCTCCTTATGCTTTTCTTACTAGGATAGTTACTTTTTCTTCTAAAAAAAGCATGCAAAAGAAAAATTGTTTCATCATTATAAAACTCATTATCGTTTAAATCAATATTTTCTAAGTTTTCAATAAATTTATGAATATTATTTTTATTAATTGACATAAAGTATGTATTTTTGACATTTTCAAACTTATAAAAACTTTCGGTGTTTTTATTTGAATTATTAATATTAATATTTAAGTTCATAAAAGTAATTTTATGAAAGTCCCCTATTTCATGATTAATGTTTTTAAAATTATTTAATAAAAACGAAAATTTATAAATTGGCGATATTGCTATTTGGTTATTTTTAAAATATATATATTTATCATTGCTATACTCGTTGTTTTCAAGGTTAATTTCTTTTTTAAAATCATATATAAAAAAGGTTTTTTTTTCTCGTTAATATTATTCTGTCAATAAAATGATATATTTTGTTTTCGTTGTCATAAAGGTAAACATTTTTAAAGTATCAAAGATATTTAACATTTTTAATATATTTTTTTATAAATTTATCTAATAAAGAAAAATCATTTTGATTTTCTTTTTTTAAAAATTTATGACCGGCAAATTTTTAGTACTTCTAAAATTATTTACTATTTTTTCTTCTTTAGAAAACTTCATTTTGATCCTTTCATAACGTATTAAAAGTATACAATTATTATATAGTATTTTAATAAATGGGAGATATACAATGGTACATATTTATTCGGGAATGGGACGTGGTAAAACATCAATTCTAAATGGAACAATGATTAGAGCCTTAGGTAATGATTTAAATGTTTTATATTTACGTTTTTTTAAAAACAGACCTTCAGGTGAAATTACTTTTTTTAATAAGTTAGATTTAGATAATTTAAAAATTAAAAGTTTTTATCACGTTAGTAAAAAATTTATTTGAGAAATGGACGAAGAAGAAATTAAGTTAATGAAAGTTGACATGATAAAAGGATGAAATTATTTTAAAAAAGCTGTATCAGAAAAAAAATATGACATGATAGTTTGTGATGAGATGACGGATCTTGTAGTTAACAAATTTTTAACTAAAGAAGAATTTATAAAAGAAATAAATAAAGTAGATAAAAATATTGATGTTTTAATATCTGGTCACAATAAAGTTGAAGATATTAAAGAATGTGCTGATTTATATACAGAACTTGTAAGCATTAAACATTATTTTGATCAAGGAGTTATAGCTAAAAAAGGAATTGAATTTTAAGTAAATAAAAAGCAAACTATATAGTTTGCTTTTTATTTTAATCGTTTTTTGTAATAAAAATATTTACTTCTTTTTCAACACGAGATTTTTCTTTGTTGTGAATATCTTCTAGTTGTTTTGCGTTCATTTTTTCTTCTATTTTAAACCTAGCAATAATTTTATCATAACGCTCTAAGGCTCTTGTTAATTCTTTTTTATTAGCAATTATTTCTGATTTTATTTTTTTAAGTAGTTCAAATTCTTTTTGGTGATAAATAAAGTTTTCGATTGAAATATTTGCTTTAGGATTGTTAGACATATATTTATCCAATAATTTTATTTCTAATTTTTGTTTTAAAACAAGCAATTTTTTAAGTGATGATAATTTTTTTGAAAAATATAATTTATTTTCAACATAATCTTTATTTTTTTTGCATAGAAAAATTNNTAAATTATTTCTATTTGTATTATAAACATTATTGAACATCGCTAATTCTTCGTTTACAAAACGATTTGAGTTTGAATCGTAATCTTCTTTAACAGCTTTTAAGAAATCAATAATTTTTTCATTTGTTTTAATTTTAGATTTAATTTTAGGAATTTTATGTTTAGAAATTTTTATATCATCTTCATCGTTAATAATGTTTTCTCCAATTTTAGTGTCAGAAATTAATTGTTCTGTTTTAACATCAGAAACATTGTCTCTCTCTAAAATATTTTCAGCTTTTTCTATTAGCTTTAACTTTTTTTCTTCCTCTTTTTTTAAAAGAACTTTTGAGAAAGAAGCATTGTTAACTTCTCTTCTTATTAAATGTACTTTTGGTTTTTCTTTTGGTGGTTCTTTTTTACCAAAGGTAAATTTTTCAAAATCAATCCCTGCTGGTTTGAACTTTGTAATTTCAATATAAAGCTCCCCATCCATTTCTTCAATTTCTACTTTTTCATTATCATCTATATTAAAATCTACTAATGATACATCATATTTTTTTAATAATTCTACATTTTTGGTAAACGTCGGTCTTAAACTTTCATTTATTTCATAATCTTCATCATCATCATCAAATGAAATATCAGCANNCTTATTTCATCAAAATTAATTTCTTTTTTCAATATCAAATTCTTGTGATAAATCAGGTTCATCAGCAAAGATAAAGTCGTTATTTTCCGCTACATTATAATCATTCTGTTTTAAATCAATATTTTTCTTTTTTAAGCCATCATATTTACTAGGATCAACTGTTAAAACAATTTCCTCATCATCAATATCATTTGAAGTACTTTTAGCAACTCAAGTTAAAGGATTTCTAATAGGTTTAACTTTTTGAAGTTTATTAAAAGTCTTAAAGTTAACACCTAATTCTTTTAAGGGTTCGTCAGCTAATTCTTCATCTGCTGATAAATTTTTTTCTTCAAATTCCAAATCTGAAATTTGTTTTTCATTATTTATTTTATCAAACAAACGTGAAGCAGACTTTGAAAGCTTATAATCTCCATTATATTGACTCTCATCTTCTAATAAATCATTGATATTACCTATTTTTATTTTATTTATCTTCTTTTTCATTTTTTTCAAAACCCATTTTATCCTTTAATTCATCAATGTTAATATCATAGTCTAAAAACTTTTTATTAATTTTTGGTAGTTTATATTTTTTGTTAATTTTCTTTTGAAATTCTTTTCTTTCTTGTAGATAAATTAACCGTTGCTGTTGAAAGATTTTTAATTTTTCTTGTTCAGTTAATTTTTTTCATACTTATCTAATTGCTTAGCTTGGTTTAACTTTTTTAATAATTCTTCATTTTCTTTATTTTTTGCTAATTTCAACCAACGTTCTTTTTCTTGAATTCATTCATAAACAACATCAGGTCTTTTTTTTGGGTCAATAGTGGACGAAGAAATTGTTTGATCAAAATATTTTTCAATTAAAAATTCTACATTTTTTTTGTCCATAATTAACCCCTTAATAATATTTTATGCTTTTTTTATTCTTTTTTTATCAAAATTAACTTTATAAATACTTTTTACTTTTGCAATTTTTCCAATTTCCCTAATGTGCTTGATAAGGTCATGAATCTCTTTGCCAGTATAACCTGCAAGTGAGGTAAAGTTATCTTTAATGTCTTTTTCTAAATCTGGTTTTTTTCTAGGATCTATATAATTTTTATACAAACTCTCATCATTTTGACTAATCAATTTTTCAAAATTTTGTGAAAAATAACTTTTTTTGTTACTGTTCTTTTGATAAAAAGCATTTGTATTTTTTTTGTCTTTAGCATTAGATTCTTTAACAACCGTTATACTGTTTTTTAATTGATTACTTTTGAAGACAGCCTTTAACTTTACAGTTGGTTTAAATTTTTCTATTTTATCATTCAATAATAAGTTTGGCTTTTTTTCTTATCAACTTTAAATTCTTTAGCTTTATCATTTGCAAAGAATTTATTTATATCTTGATGGATATTTACTTCTTGATTTGTGTTGTCTTTTTTATCTTCAATTAAACTTTTTAAAATCATATGTTCTTCTTCAGTTATGCTTTTATAAAAGTTTTTTAAAAAATCTTTTTCTTTTATTTTTTTATCGTTAATATCATTATTAATGTTGTTACCTTGATTTAAAATAGCACTTTTATCAAGAATAAAATTATTAGCTGTGTTTGTAATTGTTTCACCTTTTTTAACATTACTATTTAAAACCTTATCATTGCCAATAAGTGTAGCATTTCTTTGTTCAAAGTGTTTATTTTCTAATGGTTCTAATATAATTGGTTTTTGTTTAAAATCTTTTTTATATTTATTAACACCTGATTCTAATCCATTATTATTTGTGTGTAAATTTTTATTTGCAATTAAATTATTATTGCTTCTTTCATATCAACTTGAAATATCATGTTCTTTTGCTCTAAGAATTTTTTTCTGATTAGAGGTTAATAAAAACTTGCTAGATATTTTTTGTAAATTTTCATTTATTTTTTTTACTTCGCTAGTTTTTTTATTAGAATATTTTTCTTTCATATCATTTAATCTATTTTTAGCAATTGATTCATTTAATTTAACTTTTTTTAAAAATTTATTTGATTGATTAACAAAAGGATTTTCTCCTTTTTTTAATTTAGTACGTCTTAATTTAATGATTTCTAATTGTTTTAAAGACAAACCAAATGTTTTACTAACATTTTTAATATGTTTACTAAAATTATGGTGTTTTTCAGTCATATTAGAATCTGTAAAAATTTCTAAATTATCATCTAGATTAGTTAAAACAATATCTACCATATTGTTTTTACCGCCCTTACTAAAACTTTTTGAAGTGTGAGTTCGGGAATTATCACTAGATCTAACATAAGATTTTAGCTTATCCCTTTCTGGGTAAGGGTTTTTTGTCTTTAACTTTTTCTTCTTTATAATATTTATTTGTCTTTCATTTAAATTGAAAGTTTTTTGGATATCCATATTACGACCTCATAACAAAAATGATATAACATTTATACATATATTATATCATTTTTTTTTGAATTTTTACTTGCTTTTATATTTATGAGTTGTATAATTATATGCTATTTTTATTATATTTAAGGTAATCTGACAAAATTATTTGCGCTGCTAATTTATCTTTATTTATTTTTCTTTTAGCTCTGCTTGTATTATTTTCTAACATAATATTTCCGGCCATTCTCGAAGTCATTCTTTCGTCATATTTATGAATAATTAAAGAACTATTTAAATCAAGTAACAGTTCAACAAAATAATCCACCATTTGCGCACGATAACCAATTGTTCCATCCATGTTTATTGGATAGCCAATAACGATTTCATCAATGTTTTCTTTATTAATATACTCTAAAATCATTTGAGCACCTTGTTCAAAATTATCCTCTTCAAATCTTATTGTATCTTTTGCGCTAGCAATTATTCCTTGACTTGTTGCAATTCCAATCGTTTTTGTTCCAAGATCAAGTCCAATATAACTAGCCATTTTTTAATAATTCCTTAATATAATTTTCAAATAATTCAAAGTTATTTGAAGAAATTGAACCTTGAGATAAGGTAGGGGAACCCCCCCCCTTTCGCTTCNNAAATTGTTTATTTAATTGTTTTGAAATATTGTTAGCAAAAATAACTTTTGAAGTTGAAGCAATACTATATTGAATTGTGTTTTCATCAACGTTAAAACATAAAGAAATTGTCCCAAGATTGTTTTTAACACTGTTTTCAGCCAACATTTTTAGCATGTTGATATTGATGTTTTTATCTTCAAATTTAAAATAAATAATTTCTTCATTTTCTTTTATAATATCTAATTTCTTATAGGTTTTAATATTTTTACTAATAAATAAATCTATTTGTTTTTTTTGTAAAACTTTTGTTCAGTTTTTATACATATTTTGAAATTCAGTACGGTAGTCATTAATTTCAAAATAATAATCAAATGTTTTTATTTTCAATATTTTCTCTATAATATCTTCCAAATCTTTGTCATGAACAATGCTTTTATTTGCATTGTAAAAATTCATTTGTTCTTTAACTTCATTTTGTAAACTAGTAACTTGTTGTTCAACATATGATGCAATTGTTTTCGAAGATGTTAAAGCAGTAATTCTGAAAGTTGTTGACCCTTTTGATTCCACATTTGTGATAATAAGATCTTCAATGTCTTTTGTACTAACAACATGCGTTCCACCACAAAGCTCACAAGAAAAATTACCAAATTTTACAACTCGAACATTTGATGTATCATATTTTTCTCCAAAAATAGCGATTGCATTATGTTTTTTAACAGCATCATCATAAGAACAATAAAAGTATTCCCCTTTAATGTTTTCTTTAATTTTTGAACGACAAAGAGTGTTAATTGAAATGATATCTGTTTTAACAATTGGTTGATTATGATTAACATCAATTCTTAACTTATTTGCATCATTATAAGAACCGGTTTGTAAAACGTGTTCACCTAATACAGCTCTTAGCGCTGAATGAATTATATGTGTTCCTGAGTGATTTTTCATAGTTAAAAGCCTGTTATTTTCATCTACACTTAAATCATAAACATCTCCCACAGAAAGCTTACCCAAACCAGATATTTCATGAAAATATTGCTTATTTGGACCTTCTTGAACATTTATTACATCAAACTCTTTTTTCTTATCTTTAGAAATAATTTTACCTATATCATGTAATTGTCCACCTTTTTCAGCATAAAAAGGTGTTTTTTCAAACACAACAATAGCTGTTTGACTATCATTTAAACTTATTTTTTTAAGTATTTCATCTTCAAAAATAATTGTTTTTATTTTTGCTCGATGTTCTAGTGTGTCATATCCAATAAAAGTAGTTTTTGTTTTATCTTCTATAAAAGCTTTACTTTGAAAGTTAATAGCTTTTTTGTCTGCTCTAGCATTTTTAGCAATAATTTTAGATTGAGCTAATAGATTTTCAAAACCTTTAACATCAATTTTTATATTATTGTTCTTTGCAATGTCAATTGTAATATCAATTGGAAACCCATATGATTCAAAAAGTAAAAAGGCGTTTTTATCTGAAATATATTTATCTTTTTTAATAATTGCTGTTAGTTTTTCCATTCCTGTTGATAATGTTTTTTGGAATTTTACTTCTTCTTCCTTTATTGTTTTAACAACCATCGCTTTATTATTATTTAAGTTTACAAAAGATGGACCTAAAACTTTTAAGACAATGTTAACCAATTTATGTAAAAATGGTTTATCAATTTTTAAATAATGACCATTAACAACAGCTCTTCTTATTAGTTTTCTAATAACATAACCACGTTCTTTATTGTCAGGGAAAGCACCATCGCCAATAGCCACACTAACTGCTCTTAGATGATCTGCAATGATTCTAAAACACTTACTAATAAAAATAACATCTTTTTCTTTTGCAAAATAATTGTTTACATCATATTTATATGATGTAAACCTTTCAATTTCCTTAATAATAGGTAAAAATAAATCTGTTTCAAAGTTTGTATGTGTGTTTTGCATAACAGACGCAATACGCTCTAAACCAGCACCAGTATCAATATTTTTTCTAGGTAATTCACTATATTTCCCATTACCATTATTATTAAATTGTGAAAAAACTATATTTCAAATTTCAATATAGCGATCATTTTCTAAATCTTCTTGTAATAATTTAATCCCTTGATTATTTAAATCATAGTCTACTCCACGATCATAAAAAATTTCCGTATTTGGACCACAAGGACCTGCACCAATTTCTCAAAAATTTGTATCTTTTGTCCCTAAAATTAAATGTTCTTCTTTAATTTTAATAATATTTTTTCATATACTAATTGTCTCTTTATCTTCCATAAAGACAGTGATAAATAATTTATCAGGATTTAAATTTAATCATTTTTCTGAAGTTAAAAATTCTCAAGCTCACATTATAGCTTCTTTTTTAAAGTAATCTCCAATTGAAAAATTACCTAACATTTCAAATAGTGTATGGTGTCTTGCTGTAACACCAACATTTGTAATATCATTTGTTCTAATTGAAGGTTGAGAACCTGTCATTCTATTTGATTTTGGAGTTTCTCTACCATCAAAATAAGGTTTTAAGGTTGCTACTCCAGAATTAATTCATAATAAAGAATCATCATTTTTTGGAATTAATGATGATGGTTCTATAACTAAATGATTTTTTGATTTAAAAAAATCTAATCACATATTTCTAATTTTAATGCTATTCATTTTTTCTCCTATGATCTATATCCTAATAATAATAATTTAAATGCAACAAAGACACAAGCAAGAAAAGCAAATATTTCAATAACTGTTAATAATGGAGGTAAATTAAAGTGTGCCCCTAAAAATAGTCAGCAAATTAATTGTCAAATAATTCCAATAAAAGCAATCAGAAACATTTGTAATAACATGTAAAAATTATAATGAAAATTTCTCAATGTTTTAATCATTATTCAAATAACAATTGTTGGAGTAAAAGTTGCTATTAACAATAGAATAGAAACTATTAATAGTACAGCATTAGTTCCTGTATAATCTTTAGCTGTAATCATTGATGGGACAATCATCACAACAATAAAACTTATCGCCAAAACAATTAGTCCAGTATTTGAATATATTCTTTTTTTAATTTCTCGATATGAAGAAATATTATAATAAGATAATCAAATAAATAATTGATTATATGGTTGATTACCTGTCGATGATAATAGTGTTTTAAATCCAAATCGAGATATAGTTGAAATAATAAACATTATTGCAAAAATAGGTGTAATTATCATTAAGAATACATAACCTATACTTAATATCCCGTTTCCTTGAAGTGCTACATTTAACCCCAAACCAACTCTCATTGAGTTCAATAAATTAAAGTTATTAACAATGAATTCAATGCCATTTTCTTTATGAATGAATTGGTTTTGATAATCCACTTTATACAATAAGTTTGTAAACGCATTAATTTGTTCTGAATTATTTCCAAAAGATAATAAAATAGAACCTATCAATCCAAACCCAAATGCTAAAAATAGGAAAATATACATATTTCATCTGCTTACTTTACTAATTGTTTTTCAGCGGAATTGTTTTAAATGAACTCCAAATTTAAATATAATAAAGAAACTTAAAGATACTAATGTTGCAAACCCTAGTAAAGGTAAAATTACATAACTATTTATAATGTAAAAATTTGCTAAATGACTATCAGAAAAGTTTAAAAAACCCCCAAATGAAAGTGATGATATTAAAAATTCAGATAATGAATTAAAATTGTTAAAATTAAAATCATCTAAATTAAATGATAANTTTTTTTTTGAAAAAAAACTATAAAAAGTTTCAAAATTACTATTTAAATTGGCAAAAACAACAAAATTCGCAATGAAAAAAATTGCAAAAGTAGTTCAAATTGCTAATTTAATATATAAATTTAATTTACGCATAAAAACCCCTCTTACATTATTGCTCTTTCTACATATTTTATATCAGGAATTGATGTTAATGCATTCATAACTTGTTTTAAACGATCAATATTTGATACTTTAATTATAATATTAATTTTTAAATCTTCATTAGAATATATCACTTTACCATTAATATTTACAATCGAAATACGTAAATGATTTAATGATTTTGTTAAATCAACCAATAACCCTGGTCGATCAAAAGCTTTAATTGCCAATGCACATTCATATGTTTTATCTTTACATACTTCTTCATTTCATTCCACATCAACTTTTCGTTCCAAAATATTTTCATTTTGAATGTTTACACAAGTTCACAGATGTACCTTAATACCTTCTGTTTTTGAAACATAGCCAATAATATTTTCAAAAGGAATCGGCATACAACATTGTGAAATTGTTGCTTTAATTCCTGTAGCCCCTTGAACAATAATATCATCTTTTAATTTTGATTTAATGTGTTGTTTTTCTTGAATTTTTTGAATAATCTTTTCATTTTGATTCGAAGTATTATCTAAATAAATTAAATTTACAGCCTCTTCTGGTGTAAACTCATTATTTGCTACATCTAATAAAAATGTATCTAAATCATGGTAATTTATTTCGTTAACACGATTAATTTGCTCTTCAACTGGTAATAATTTTCATTTTAAATTATGTTTTTTGATATGTTCATCAATTTTTGTTTTCGCATACTTAATTTTTTCTAAGTTTTGAATTCTTATTGTATCATCATCAGATTCATTAACTTTTTTCAAAAATCTTTTAATTTTTTGTAATGCAGAAGTTGTTTTAGCTATTTTTAATCAAGAAATATTTGGAGTTTGTGTTGAAGAAGTTTTAACATCAATAATGTCTCCTGATTTTAGCACAGTTGATAGAGAAGAAAATGAACCATTTACTTTTGCTCCAATTGTTTTTTCCCCTATTTCTGAATGAATCTTATAAGCAAAATCCAATACAGTTGCACCATAAGGCAAGGTAATAACATTTCCAACAGGTGTTAAGGCATAAACTAATGACGAGAATAAGTCATGCTTAACCATCTTTTCTCATTCATTAACATCCATTCCTTTACCTTCAGAATTTGCATCAATATCTTTTATGTCATTATCAGTTAATTTTTCAAAGTCTAAAATGCTCTTAAAAATATTTAATCTTTCATCAATGTGTTTTTGTTTCTCAGCCACATCGTAGTTTTCACCCTCTTTGTATTTTCAATGAGCAGCAACCCCTTCTTCAGCTATTTCATGCATCTCTTCTGTTCTAATTTGCACTTCAAAAATTGCTCCATCTTCACTAGCTAAAGTTGTATGAAGTGATTGATATAAATTATTTTTAGGAGTAGCAATAAAGTCTTTAAAACGATTACTTAGTGGTGTATATTTTTGATGAATTAAACCTAAAACACGATAACAATCATCTATTGTTTTTGTAATAATTCTAATTGCTAAAATATCATGAATATCATAAAAATCTTTACCCACAACATTCATTTTATAATAAATTGAATATGTTGATTTATCTCTACCATTAATGATAACGTCTAAATTATTTTCAATTGTTAAAAGTTCTTTAATTTCATCAATTTTATTTTCAATAATTTTTTTAAGAGAATCATTTGATTGTTCCAATAAATAATGAATTTTTTTAGACTCTTCAGGCATTAAAATTTCAAAAGAACGATCTTGGATTATGCGAGTAGCATTTTTCATTCCAATTCTATGTGCAATAGATGAATAAATCTCTAAAGATTCTTTAGCAATAATTTTTTGTTTTTCTTCTTTCAAAAAATTAATTGTTGATAGATTATGAATTCTATCTGCCAATTTAATTATAATAACCCTTATATCTTTTGCCATTGATAGATATAATTTTCGCAAATATTGTGATTTAATATTTGTTCGATTTTCCTTGGCAAAATAACTAACTTTTGTTACTCCATCAACCAAACTAGCGATTTCAGCATCAAATAATTGTGTTATATCTTCCATAGTTGAAGGAGTGTCTTCTAAAACATCATGCAATATTCCAGCAATAATAGTTTTTGTACCCATTCTTCATTGAGCTAAAAAATAAGCTGTTCATAAAGGATGAATAATAAAATCTTGACCACTTTTTCTTTTTTGACCACGATGTTGTTTTTCAGCATACTCATATGCTTTACGAATTTCTTCTAACTTATCTTTTGGAAAAATATACTTTTTTATTTCTTGTAAAACTTCTTCAAATGTAATGTTTGGACTATTTTTTTTTCATATTAGTATTTTACCAATGACAATTTTTCTATTTCTTCATCAACATGCTTAAACCCATTTAAAAAAGTAAGTTCTACAACAATACCAACACCAACAACTTTTGCATGAGATCTTTTCACAAGTTCAATTGTAGCATCAATTGTACCACCAGTTGCTAAAATATCATCTACTATTAAAACTCGATCACCTTTCTTAATATCACCTTTATGAATTTCTAAAATATTTTTTCCATATTCTAAATCATAACTTTCAGATAAAACTTTTCTAGGTAACTTTCCAGGCTTTCTAGCTGGAACAAATCTTATGTTTGCATCATAACTAGTTGGTACACCAAATAAAAATCCTCTTGATTCTGGACCAATTATTACATTAGCATCAATTTTTTTTGCAAAATCAGAAAAAGCTCTAATGGTATGAGCTAGAGCTTTTTTGTCATTTAAAATTGGTGTAATGTCTTTAAAAGAAATTCCTTTTTTTGGAAAATCTTGAACTTCAATTATATAATCTTTTAAATTCATAAACACACCTTCTAATCCTATTAATATTAATCGTTTAAACCGATAACAGTTTGTTCATCAACCGAAACTTTTTTATTTTGTAAATATCGATCAACTCTAATTGCACGTAGTTCTCTTTTTCTTTGTAAGAATATTCATAAAGGTATCGAAATAACAATAATTGTAAATAATGTTGAAATCAACCCGAACAATACAGTAAGGTATAACCCAAAATATGCTCCAGAAAATATTGTGAAAACTGTTAATAAAACTCCAAATGTAGCCAAAATAAATACATAGTATTTAAGTAGTTGATACATTGTTATTGTACCAACTTTTTGCAGAACATCTTTATTTTCTGATGATTTTCAACTGCTAAATTCTTTTTTAAGTGATTTTATTTTCTTTTTATTATCAGCTTTTAATTTTAATGAAGATGCAACATTTTCATTTATTTCATTGTTATATTTAACAATTATTTGTTTTTTCTTTAAATCAGGATTTTCTTTTTCTAATTGTAATATAAAATCTTTTTGCATTTTTTTATGCTCTAACTGTAATGATTTTATTTTGTCATGATGATCTGTTAAAGAATTGAAAAATCCAATTGTTTCTGATTGTTTTAAAGCTTTTCTGTTTTCTTTCAGCTTTTTTAAAGCTAATGTTGAAAGTAAAAACATAATAATTAAAACAGACATAGCTGCTATGACAATTTCAAACTTAATAATAACTTGAAAGACTATAACAAAAGATAAAGTTAATAACATAACAAAAATAGATGATATTAATGATGAAACAAATTGTGCTCAATCTGATCTAAATGTTATATATAAAAAGTTTATTCCGATAGCTACCGCTAATGTGATTAAAGCTTTTTCTAAAATATAAATAGCCATTGAAGGTTCTGTTGTAGTTAAACTGAATCCAGGATCTTCTGATCAAGCATCATATAAACCAGCAACAAATGTTGCAAACTCTCTTTCATATGTACCTTTTGAAATATTAGTTTCTACAACCATCATTCTTTGAGTTTCATTAATAGAACCTTGATTTAAGATATAAATATCGTAAATAAAATCTCTTCCACCTCTTTGTTGATAATTGTTTTTAATAGCGTTATCTAAGTGACTTATGTTTTCTTCATTATTATCGTATTTTCAAAAATCCTCAGAAATTGTTAAGTTAATACTTGATTTAATAGAACTATCAAAATTATTAACTCCAGTAAATGCAAATGTAGTTCCTAATATTATAAATAAGAATCCAATAATAGGTAAAATCATCGACATTTTTTTAACTGTAAAAAATGATTTAAATTTAGATGGCTTTTTAGTTTTATTATCAATTGTTGTTTGTTCGTCTGATATAATATCGCTTTTCGCAATTAATTCATTATTCACTAATTTATTATCAATATTTTCGCTAGCTAATTCTACATCGTGGTGTTCGATACTAAACCTTTCAACTGTTTTTTGTTGTTTACTAAATCATTTTAAAGATAAATTATAATTCGGAATATCTAAAAACTTATAGTTTTTAGACTCATTTATTTTAGCTAAAAATACATAACAGAATCTAGCAATAATAAATGTAAGAATTAAACTTAAAAATAAACCAACTAACAGAACAACTGAGAATGATTTAATTATATTTACCCCTAATCAGAAGAAAGAAAAACCAAATATTGAAACAATTACAATTGCATCTAAAATAATTGTGTATGTTTTTCTATTAGCTATTTTCATAGAAGCTAAATATGGCACTTTATTTGTATATCGTTCTCTTTTAAATCGACTAAATAATATAATGTTACCTTCTATACTTATAATTGTTGCGATTAAAATTGCAGTTATACTTTCTGGAGTTAACTCAATACCTAATGCTGATGAAAAGAATAATGTAACCATAATCATTAATAGTATTAAAAGCGAAACAATTAATCCAAATACACGATAAACAATTGTTAAATACACAAACATCAATAATAAGATAACACCAATAATAATTACAAATGTCTTAAATAATGTTTGATTAATTGCCGCAGGAATTTCTCTTCATCCAGCAACTCTAAATGATAGTGCAGAAAAACCACCATTAATAAGATTTTTAACTTCACGAGCAGCTGTTGCTGTTTCTGTAATAAATTCATTTAAATTAGTTCCTGATGCTTTCTCAGGATTTAATAAAGAATAATAATTTAAAATATATTTATTATATTTATCAGTAATCTCTTTTGTAATACCACTACCAGCATTTGAAGGTGTTCCGATCATGTTTAATAAATATGGTCTAATACTATTAATATAATTATTATTAATATCTGTTTTATCTTCAACATTAACTGTTAGTTGATCTGCAGTTACTAAAAACTTAGTATCTTCATCTTCTAATATTTGACGAAACTCATCATCTGAAGCAGATCATACTAAATCAATAATATTAGCATTTTTCACATTATCATTTTGATCTAAATATATAATTTCAAAAATATCATATATGTATTTAGCAGTTTCACCTGATGCATCAATATCGTTTCTTATATAAACAGAAAAGTCTCTAAAATTATCAACGTCTCTTCTAACTTCATCTAAAAATTGACCTATGTCAGTTCAAAATAATAATGTGTCACCTTGCCCACCATCTTCAGCTGGTGGTGTTATTAGGTTTTGGATTTCACTTCACTTTTCTTGACTATTAATATTTAACGAAATTTTTGGTTCTCTAGTAGTTTCAACAGTTCCATCAGTTGCTCCTGAAATAACTTCACTAACTGGTGTTCTTTCACCATCTTTTACTAGAAAATCTTGTCCGTTTGGATTTAAAAGGGAAATGGCCCCTAATCTTTGGATAACACTTTCTAAATCACTAAAATCTTCGTAATCATGTTTACCAATAGTTAGTTCTAAACGATTTTTTCCATTTTCTTTTAAATAAAAATTATCAGTATTTATTGGATCTAATTTATCACGCAATAAAGGTAAAGCTTTTTCAGCATCCCCATTTGGTCGATCCATTTCTGTTGGAGTTTTTGTGTCATATACATTAATGTGAACATTGTAACCACCAGAATAAGCAATTCCCAATTCAGCATTTTGAACATAATTATTTGTAGAAAAAAACAACCCTACAACAGCTGCAATTATAACAATTAAAATAAAACCTAACCTAAAAAAGAAGGGATTAACCTTCATGTTTTTTCTATTTCTTGGTTTTTCTGATCTTACTTTTTTCATAAATCTCCAATTACTTGATTATTTTACCTTATTTTTAAGTAAAAATTAATAGATATTTAGTATAAATATTATTTATTTTATAAATAACACTTATTTAAATAAGTCTTCAAAATCTGATAATTTTTTAGACTTATCAACAATTCTTTGACTATTCATATATTCAATTAATCTATTATATTTTATTTTCATTATGCTTTTAAATAATTTCATAAAGGAAATGTCTGTTATTTTTGGTAATTTTACATTAACAAAATATTCTAAAATATTTTCAATTCGAACTTTTTTATTGATTTTAATAAATTCCATTATTTTTATTTCTGCTGTTTCAATTATAAAATTAGCATACTCATTATCTTTTTCCATTAAACTCATTTGTATTATATCCTCTCAATTATTCATTTAGAGCAAATTTAAAAACATAACTTGAAGAATATAATAAATTTTTAAAATATCATTTTTGTTTTTATCAATCACACATTGTAAATTTTTATTCATAAAATTAAATAATATTTTATCTCCATCTTTCAAACTATATGTTGTATCTAAATTTCTTCAAAAATTGTTTCAATTATTATTACATTCTTTTTTTTAAATTTTTATCAAATCCCTCTGAAATTTTAGCAATATTTTCAGCTTTGTTTTTATTAATTAAATTACCCTCTTGATCATTGAATGAAAAAACAGATGAGTTATTAATTATTTTAAAAATATCAATATACTTTATATTATTTCATGTTTTGGAAGTAAATTTTTTTGTTTTGGCAAAATTTATAATGTTTTTTTCCATATTAATATCTAAACACATTATTGTTTTTACTTTGTTTCTTTCAATTTTATCGTTTAACCGCTTAAAAATTTTTAAGATTGGCTTATATTGATCGTCAGATCTTCTTAAAGAAGTAAAATGTTCATATTTAAAGTTGTCTTTGTTTTTATCTGAAAAAAAACTTATATTCTTTATCACTAGAACACCTGCTAAAAATGGTTTGTGAATACATTTATCATCTTTTATATAATATGGTGATGTACTTAAAAATCTATACGCTTCAAAATCTAAAATCATTAAAGGAAAAATAATTTCTTTTTTAAATTTTTTTATTTCGGATGGTTTAAATTTTATGTTTATGTTTAAATTGTTAACAATTTCTTTAAAATTACTCATATAATTTATGATAACATTAAATTGATATTTTTATAATAATAACAAGGAGAGAGATAGTATATGGCAGGACATTCAAAATTTGCTAATATAAAGCATAAAAAAGAAGCACAAGATTCAAAAAGAGCTAAAGTGTTTGTAAAAATTATTAAAGAAATAACAGTAGCTGTTAAAAAAAGCGGACCTGATATTACAACAAATTCAGGTTTAAGATTAGCGATCGACAAAGCAAAAATTGCTAATATGCCAAAAGATAACTATGAAAAAGCTATTAAAAGAGCATCTGGGCAAGATAACAATAATAACTACGACGAAATAAGATATGAGGGCTATGGTCCTTTTGGTGTAGCTATTATGGTTGATTGTTTAACTGATAACAAAAACAGAACAAGTTCAAATGTAAGAAATTACTTTAAAAAAAGTAATGGAAATTTAGGAACTACAAATTCTGTTGGTTATTTATTTGAAAAAAAAGGTAGTATAGTGTTTAAAACAGATCTAACTAATGATAAAATAATGGAAAAAATATTAGAATTAGAAATTTTAGACATTAATTTAGAAGATGATACTTATAAAATTATTTATTGTGAAAGCGAAATGCTGAACATTATAAAAGAAGAACTACAAAAAATTGATCAAATAGAATTAGAAGAAATTAAGCAAGACATGGTACCAAATAGTGAAATAGAATTATCAACAAATGATGACATTATAAAATTGGAAAAGTTAATTAATAATTTAGAAGATGATGATGATGTTCAACAAGTTTATCATAATGCTAAATACTAAGGTATTTAGTTTTTTTATTAGCATTAAAATAAAAAAATAAAAAACCAACTATTTTGTAGTTGGTTTTTTATTTAAACCTGGCGTTTACCTATTTTCGCGCAAACTATTTTCGGCGTGATAGTGCTTAACTTCTGTGTTCGGGATGGGAACAGGTGTGACCACTATGCTATGAACACCAGATGGTGATTGATAGAGAGATTATCCTCTCAAAACTAGATATAGATATCAAATAATTTTTAACTAAAAATCAATTAAACTACTCATTTTATTGAAGTCCTCGACCTATTAGTATTGGTTAGCTAAACATGTCACCATGCGTACACACCCAACCTATCAACCTTGTCGTCTTCAAGGGGTCTTACTCCATAAAGGATGGGAAATCTCATCTTTAAGTATGCTTCTCGCTTAGATGCTTTCAGCGATTATCATTTCCGTACATAGCTACCCAGCTGTGCCACTGGCGTGACAACTGGAGCACCATAGGTACGTCCATCCCGGTCCTCTCGTACTAGGGACAGATCTCATCAAATTTCCTACGCCCACAACAGATAGGGACCAAACTGTCTCACGACGTTCTAAACCCAGCTCGCGTACCGCTTTAATGGGCGAACAGCCCAACCCTTGGAAGCGTCTTCACCTCCAGGATGCGATGAGCCGACATCGAGGTGCCAAACCTCCCCGTCGATGTGAACTCTTGGGGGAGATAAGCCTGTTATCCCCGGGGTAACTTTTATCCGTTGAGCGACGGCCCTTCCACTCGGGACCGCCGGATCACTAAGCCCAGCTTTCGCTCCTGTTCGACTTGTAAGTCTCACAGTCAAGCACCCTTATACCTTTGCGCTCTTCGTATGATTTCTGACCATACTGAGGGTACCTTTGGGCGCCTCCGTTACTTTTTAGGAGGCGACCGCCCCAGTCAAACTACCTACCTGACACTGTCTCTGATCTGGATTACAGATCTAGGTTAGGATTCCAATATAGCAAGGGTGGTATTCCAAGGGCGACTCCTGAAAAACTAGCGTTTCTCTATCTACGTCTCCCACCTATCCTATACATGCTATACCGAAACCCAATATCAAGCTATAGTAAAGCTCCACGGGGTCTTTCCGTCTAGTTGCGGGTAACCTGCATCTTCACAGGTACTAAAATTTCACCGAGTCTGTAGTCGAGACAGCGAAGGGATCATTACGCCTTTCGTGCGGGTCAGAACTTACCTGACAAGGAATTTCGCTACCTTAGGACCGTTATAGTTACGGCCGCCGTTCACCGGGGCTTCAATTCAATGCTTCATCTTGCGACTAACAAATCCTCTTAACCTTCCGGCACTGGGCAGGCGTCACCCCCTATACTTCGTCTTGCGACTTTGCAGAGAGCTGTGTTTTTGCTAAACAGTTGTCCCTTCCTTTTCACTGCGGCTCATATTGCTATGAGCAACCCTTATCGCTAACTTACGGGTTCATTTTGCAGAGTTCCTTAACTACAGTTATCTCGCTTGCCTGAGGATTCTCTCCTCGACCACGTGTGTTCGTTCTAGGTACAGGTAACACACTGATTATCGCTAGAAGCTTTTCTTGGAAGCGTGGCGTCATGTACTTCGTTACTTGCCTAAGCGTTCACTCCCCATAACACTTCAAGGTTGTGCAAAGCGGATTTTCCAACTTTACCCTCTTTGTGCTTAGCCTGGAATCCAATTACCAGGATACACTAGCCTTCTCCGTCACTCCATCACTCAATGTGTCANNGTACAGGAATATCAACCTGTTGTCCATCGACTACGCCTATCGGCCTCGCCTTAGGTCCTGACTAACCCTGGGTGGACGAACCTTGCCCAGGAAACCTTGGTCATACGGCATGAGGGATTCTCACCCTCAAACGTTACTCATACCGGCATTCTCACTTCCAACCAGTCCAGCAGTCCTCACGGTCTACCTTCATCCCTGTTGGAACGCTCCCCTACCACTCATTGATACAAACGAATTCATATAAATGAATCCATAGCTTCGGTACTATTCTTAGCCCCGGTACATTTTCGGCGCGGAGTCACTCGACTAGTGAGCTGTTACGCACTCTTTAAAGGGTGGCTGCTTCTAAGCCAACCTCCTAGCTGTTTAAGCGACTCTACATCCTTACACACTTAGAATAGATTTTGNNGGACCTTAGCTGATGATCTGGGCTTTTTCCCTCACGTACACGGACCTTATCACCCATGTACTGACTGCCGAGCATACAACATTGGCATTCGGAGTTTAATTGTATTCAGTACCCCTAGGTGGGGCCATCATACATTCAGTGCTCTACCTCCAATGCGCTCTTATCTCGACGCTAGCCTTAAAGCTATATCGGGGAGAACCAGCTATATCCAGGTTCGATTGGAATTTCACCGCTAGCCACAAGTCATCCGAGGTCTTTTCAACGA
>NZ_CP102059.1:5000-720000 GCF_042465095.1 Spiroplasma endosymbiont of Anurida maritima | reverse complement strand
TAAAAATTGAATCCTAGCTTTTTTTGATATGTTTTTGACGAGTCATCATTGATAATGATGATTCAAGTTATACTTAGTTTTCAAAGAACATCTGTTCCAATAAATTGGAACCCATTTATAATAGTATATAATTTTGACTTAAAAGTCAACAAATTTTTAAAAGTTTTTAAAATTTTTAATTATTTTAATCATATTTATATAAATAAGCTCCAAATTGGACACTTAAACATTATAGAATATACAAAAATTAAAAGCAAGCAAATACATAAAAAACTTTAAATATTTGCTTGCTTATATAATTGTTTATTTAAATTAATCCATCATTACAAGTTTACTAAAAACTTCATTATGAACTTCTGGTTCTACCAACACATCCAAGATTGCTCTTGAAAATTGAAAAACAGTACCAGCACTAGCACCAGTAATAATATTATCTGAAGTAATTGCTGCAACATCTGTGTGATAAATTGCTTTATTTAAATGATCTTTACTTCCAGGATAACTTGTAACATCTACTTTATTAACTAAATTTCATTTTCCTAATAGTTGTGGAGCTGCACAAATAGCTGCAATTATCTTATGGTTTTTATTAGCATTTACAATTATGCTTTTTAGTTTTGCTGACTTTGATAAATTTTCATAACCTAATTTTCCACCAGGTAAAACAAAACAGTCATAGCTATCTTCATCAATATCATTTATTAATTTATGAGCTTTAACCGTAATTTTAGCTTGGCTATCTACAAAATATTCATCTGTAATACTTACTAATTCAACGTTTAAATTTGCACGTTTTAAAACATCAAAAGTTACAATTGCTTCAGCGTCTTCAAATCCATTTGCTATAAAAATTGCTATATTTTTCATATTAATCTCCATTGCCTTTATTATTTTTTTTATTATAACATTTATCAAAAAAAACAATACATTATGTATTGTTTTTTATTCTATTATTTCATTTTCCATAGAATCATCAATTGTTTTTGCAAAAGATTGTTTATGTTTTTTATCAGTTTTTATTTCTTTAATTTTTTTAATTTGATCTAATAGCTTGTCAACTATTTTATCAATTGCATTATAAAAATCATTATCTTTTATTGTTGCTTTTAAAAAGTGATTTTTACCAATTATGTCAATTGAAGCATTGATTACAAAATCTACTTTGTTATATTCAATGTCTAAATGCACAATATCATCATTGTGAAATTCTTTAAATTTTGTTAACTTTAAAAACATATTTTCATAATGGGTTTTCATACCATCTGTGACTTCGATATTTTTATTACGTACATTAAAATTCATATAAACATCTCCTTATGTTTTGATTATAACATTAGGAGGTTAAAATAATAAATTAATAATCTAATTTTTTATATGGTTTTGGAACTTTTCTCCTTTTATGTTGAGTACTTTTGTGTTTTGCCTCAATTTTATTTAAAATTTCTTGTGAAACTTCTTTTTTAGCTAAAAAGTCATCCATATCGTTATAAGTAAATCCCATTTCTTGTTCATCAGTTTGCCCATTTCATAAACCAGCTGATGGTTCTCTATCTATAATTTCATTGCTTATATTTAGAACTCTTGCTAAATCATAAACTTGTTTTTTTAATAAATTCATAATAGGCGCAATATCAACAGCTCCATCTCCATGCTTTGTAAAGTAACCTAAATGTCATTCACAAGCATTATCTGTACCTAAAACAAGGTAATTATGCTCTTGAGCTATAGCATAAAGCGTTGTCATTCTTAAACGAGGTTTAATGTTAGAAAGCGCTAAATCACTTTTTNNTAAATTTAATTTTCCTCTAAAGGTATTAAAATTAGACGTTAAATCTATTTTTTTATAGTGAATTTTTTGTTGTTCACAATGCAATTTTGCTAAATTTTCATCAATTTCATCAGATGCACAAGGTAAAATTAATCCTAAATGGTTATTAGGAAAAGCTTTTTTAGCAATAACGCTAACTAAAGCAGAATCAACTCCCCCAGACACACCAAATACAACTCCATCTGCATTAGCCTTTAATACTTGTCTACGTGTTCATTTAACTAAATAATCAATATATTTAGTTAACAATTCTTTATTGTTTTCTATCATTCTCCGTCTCACTCCAATTCATAATCAAATATTTTTATCATGTCTCCAACTTTAGCGCCTTTATTAGCTAATGTTTTAAACAAATCTAAACTATGTAGTTTTTTGTTAAAAATTAATAAGTTATCATACGTTGATATAGGGTAACGATTATATATTTTTTGAACTGCTTGTCCACTTACTTCTCATACACCATTACCTTTATTAGTTACAATAATTTCATCATCATTATCTGTTAATGTGTAATGTTTAAAATCTTCATGTTTGTTTTCATTTATTTCTCATAAATTTTTTTCAGATTTTAATTTAACTAATGTTTTTAAAATAGTTGATTTTAAAAGATCTAAATTTTGTCCCATTAATCCACTAATTTCAATTACATTATTATGTTTAATTTGCTTTTTAAATTTTTTAAGATTTTCTAGCGAAATATCAACATCCATTTTATTTGCCACAATTAATTCTGTACGATTTTCTAAATTAATATTATATCCTTTTAGTTCTTTTCTTATTTGAAGATAATTTTCATATACATCTTCTGTCCCGTAGTTACCAGACATATCAATTACATGAACAAGTAATCTACATCGTTCAATGTGTCTTAAAAAAGAAATTCCTAAACCTTTTCCTACACTTGCCCCTTCAATTAATCCAGGCAAATCAGCTAAAACAAAAGTTTCTTTATTAACTGTTGCTACACCTAAATGAGGTGTAAGAGTTGTAAATGGATAATTAGCGATTTTTGGTCGAGCTGATGTAATTTTTGATAACAAAGTAGATTTACCAGCATTTGGTAAACCAATTAACCCTACATCTGCTAATACTTTTAATTCAAATATTGCATTAAAAGAATCTCCATATTGTCCAGCCTCAAATATAGTTGGGGCTTTATTTCTAGAAGTGGCAAAACGCGCATTACCACGACCACCTTTTCCACCTTTTGCAATAACGAATTCTTGATCTGGTTCTGTTACATCACAAACAATTTCTTTTGTTTCTTCATTAATTATCAAAGTTCCTAAGGGCACAAAGATTTTTTTATCTACAGCATTTTTACCGTGCATTTTCTTTTTAGACCCATTTTCTCCGACAAGTCCTTTAATTTCTTTTTGGAACTTTAGTTCTAATAAAGTTGTCATACCACTTTTTCCGACAACAATTATTGAACCACCGTTTCCACCATCACCACCAGAAGGACCACCTTTATCTACATAAAGTTCACGGTGAAACGCAACACTACCATCTCCACCTTTTCCAGCTATAATTTTAACTTTTGCTACATCTATAAATTTCATTTTTCTCCTAATAAGTAAAAAATGAAAAATAATATAAAATTATTTTTCATTTTTATAATTTTATTCTTCTTCAAAATTCAATTCATCCATAATATCTAATAAAAATATTCCGGTTTTAGAATTTTTAAGTATTTTATACGATTTTTTATTTGAGTTTCCTTCAATGTAGTGAACAAAAAAATGTTTTTCACTTTTTTCTACATCAAAATCAATAATTTTGTTTATTAATATTTTTTCACCAAATAAGTGTAAATGTGTTTCTGATAAACCAACAGATATATATTGTAAATTAAAATATAAAATAACTACAACAGCAATATCTATAAGAAAACCTATAACAACAATGATGATAATTGTAATAAGTGGGTTATCTTGAAAATTTAAGTAACCAAACATTAAACCTAATGCAAAAACTAATAAACTAATAAAAATTGCTCCATAAATATATAATAAAGCCATTTTATTTGTATAGCTTTTTGTTATTAATTTTGTTTTTACTTTTTTAATAAATCCTAAGTGGAAAAAAAGGACGGTTCCTAATAGAAAAGCAGAAATTGCAATTCCACATCATAAAAATATTAATAAACCTTGATTACCACCAGTATTAAAATATGCATTTGAATTTAACATTTTAATCTCCTTATTTAGCTAATTGTGCAGCTTTAACTTCATCAGCAAAAGAAACTTCTTCTTTTTCGATTCCTTCACCAACAGTAAAAGTTACAGCTTTTATTATATTTGCTTTTTGTCTTTTTAAAAGTTCTCCAACTTTTACAGAAGGATCAACAACAAATGGTTGTTCTAATAAAGTATTTTGAGATAATTCTTTACTTAAACGCCCTTCAATAATTTTTGCTAAAATTTCTTTTGGTTTTTTTGCATTTGCAGCATCGTTCAATAATTCATTTTCAATCATTGATCTTTCTTTTTCTACGTACTCAGCTGATAAATCACTTTTTGAAATGAAAGCTGGCTTCATAGCTGTAATATGCATAGCAATTTGGCGAGCAATTGTTTCATCAACATTATTATCAAATGAAATAATTGTCCCAACTGAACTATCTGAGTGTAAATAAGAAGTTAAAATACCTTTGTTAACATTTTCAATTTTTTCAAATCTTCTCAATGAAATATTTTCACCAATTATTGAAATATTATATGATAATATTTCTTTAATTGTTTTTCCTTCTTGATTAACTTTACCTTTAAATTTTTCGTTTAAAGCTTCATCAACATTTTTAAAATTATTGTTTAATAAAATAGTTGTAATATCTTCTACTAATTTTAACATATCAGCATTTTTTGATACAAAATCAGTTTCTGAGTTAATTTCACAAATAACTAATTCATTTTTATTTGATTTAATTCCTATTAAACCTTCAGCAGCAATTCTTCCAGCTTTTTTAGCAGCTTTTGTAATCCCTGTTTCTCTTAATCATTTAATTGCTTCTTCAATATTACCTTTTGTTTCACTTAAAGCTTTTTTACAATCTAAAATCCCAGCATTAGTGCGGTCTCTTAGTTCTTTTACTAATTTTGCAGATATTTCCATTTTAACTCCCTTTATTTATAAAGTTTTATTTTGCAAAAACTTTTCCATTTTTAATTACTAATAAATTAACTAATTGATCAATCATATCTTGTTTTTTAGCTTTTGCTATTTTAAATTGTTTAGCTATTGCTTCAACTTCACCAACTTTAATTGCTTTTAAAGAAGCTTGTAGGTCATCTTTAACAACAACTAATGCGATTTCTCCATTGTTAGCTGTTTTAGCAGCTGGTTTTGCTTCAACTTCTTTTTTAGCAGCAGCTGGTTTTTTAACAGCAGCTGTTTTAGTTGTTGCAGCTGTTTTAGCAGCTGGTTTTGCTTCAACTTCTTTTTTAGCCACAACTGGTTTTGCTTCAACAGGTTTTTTAGCTTCATCTGTACTTTTTGTACCTTCGGGTTTATTAATTACAAAAGTTTTTTTAACAAATGTTTTATTATCATCACGATTATAACGTTTTTCGTATGGTTGGTTTGTTCTTTCCATTGGTTTAAACTGAGCTTCAGGCATTTTTAAGTTAAATGCTTCTCCGTATAAATCTGCAATATGGTGTGTTACCATAGCGATTGCTCTTGAAGTATCATCATTTCCAGGGATAACAATATCAATGTTATCTGGATCTGCATTTGTATCACAAATAGCAATTACTGGAATGTTTAATTTGTTAGCTTCTCTAACAGCTATATTATCTTCAATTGGATCTACAACAAATAATGCTGCTGGTAAATCTTTCATACCTTTAATTCCACCTAAAGTTTTTTCTAATTTAGCTTTCTTTTGTAAAATTAACATTTGTTCTTTTTTTGTAAGTAATGCTAATTCTCCTGATTTTTCTCTACGTTCAATATTTCACAATTCTCTAATTCTTGATTGAATTGTTTTTAAGTTAGTAAGAGTTCCACCTAATCATCTTTCATTTACATAAAAGTTTTGACTTCTTTCAGCTGCATCTTTAATAATTCATTTAGCTTGTTTTTTTGTACCAACAAATAAAATTTTTCCTTTTTTATTTGTTAGACCTTGCATGAATTTTTTTAAATTTTCTAAAATTGATAAAGTTTGTTGTAAATCTATTATATGAACTTTGTTTTTAACTCCATATATATATTCTTTCATTTTTGGGTTTCATCTTTTAGTTTGGTGACCAAATTGAACACCAGCTTCTCAAAGCATTTCCCTTGTTATTTCTTTTGACATGTTTAAGTTCTCCTATAAATTTTTGTTAATTTTCGTTTTTGCTTCCATAAAATTCAAAACTTTCCCATCTTTTTATTAAAAGTAAAGACACTCGGGTTAGAAATTCTTTTATGTGTTTTATTCACATATAATTTAAAATATCTAGAATAAACAAGTTAATAATAACACAAAAAGAAAAAAAATGAATCAAAGATTCATTTTATTATTATTATATTTTGGCTGTTAATACACTTTTTAAAGCATGAAATTAATTGTATGTTTAATCTTTCTTTATAAATTATTTAGGTTGTTTTTAATTCAATAAAGAAATTTTATAACCATTTTTGAAGATTTTAACATCTCGTTCTGATTGAGATTTAGATAAATTGTAGTCAAATAATGATTTATTTTGAGTTAACAGATCTTCATTTTTAGATTCTAAACTTTTAGATTCTTTATTATTGAAGTTAATCTTAAATAATGAAAATATTATTGGAATAATTAAAATTAGTATCACTAAATCTTTTGGCATTAGAATAAATTTTAATTTTAAATCTTTGTTTTGTGTGTAATGATTATCTTGATTTAAAATAAGTAATAAATTTTCCTTTGAAAACAAAGTTATAACAATTAAAAATATTGTAAGGTAAATATATTTTCACTTAACTAACAAACTATTTTTTATTAAAATACTTTTTACTTTATAACTTATTAAAAGAAAAATCATAAAAAAGGCAATAAACCATAAATTAATAAAAAGTGGGTTTGGTGATACATAATCATTTAAAAATGAAATAAAAATAGTAATTGCTAATAAATATGGAATTATTGATAAAAAATACATAAAGTATAAAATCAATTTGTTTTTTCGTAAAAATAAACAAATAAATATTAAAGAGTAAAATAGTGCAAAAAATTTGTAAACTTGTTTTTGAAATACGTTTTCTGTCATTAAAACATTTCCTACAAAAGCCAAAAATTGCATATAAATAACTATTTGAAAATATATTAAAACAAAAATATAATTTTTTTTAATTTTATGTAAAACTCTACTTTTAAAAGAACTATTAACCTTATTAACAAAAATATAATTATGCTTTTTATTTTCATCTTTTTTTTACAAATAAAATTATAGTAAATAATGAAAAGACTATAGAAAAGATCAATAAAAAAAACATTGCAAAGTTTTGAAAAAACATTGTCATATCATTTTGATATATATTTTTTAGTTGTAATTGATCTAAAAAATCCATAATCAACCCCATTTATACACTTAAAGCAACAGCAATTGTGTATTTTTTTTCATGTGTTATAGATATTTTACAACTTAATTGGGAATTTTCATAATATATTAAAAACTCATTATTATTTTTGATAACAGATATTAAATTTAGGACATTATATTTATTGTTCATTTTAAATAAAGCTTCTTTTATAGCTCAACGATTTGCAATAAACTTAAATGCTTCTTTTTTTACTGTAATAGTTTTTAATATTTCTTGTTCTTTTTGTGATAATAATTTATTTGTAAATATTGGTTTTAAATATTTTTTTTATAAAATCTTTTATTTTTTATTAAATCAATTCCTATCACTTAACCAACCTCTGCTTCAACAGTAATTTTAATTTTCTTAGCTTTTCTAAATTTTACATTAGCAGCTGTTAGTAATTTTTTTGCAGCTAAATTATCAGATGTATCTGCATATTTATCATCACTAAAAATAACATTTTTAATTCCAGACTGAATTATTAGTTTAGAACAACCAGAACAAGGGAATAAAGTTACATATATACTGCAATTTTGTAAATTAGTTCTCGCACTTAAAATTGCATTAAGTTCTGCATGAATTACATACGGGTATTTTGTGTCTAAATAGTCACCTTCTCTATTTCATGGAAAATCATCATCACTTAATCCTCGCGGCAAACCATTATAACCCGTTGCGATAATTTGATTAATATCATTAACAACACAAGCTCCGACTTGTGTATTTGGATCTTTACTTCTTAAAGCACAAACATGTGCCACACTAATAAAAAATTGCTCTCACGATAAAAAATCATTTCTTTTTTGCATAATTATTTCTCCTATAAAAATAAAAATAACTTAAGTAAATAAGTTATTAAATATAAATTGGTCTTAAATCAGTTGGTAACTTATAGTAGTTATCTAACATATCAATTAGTTTTTCGTCAGAAAATAACCCAGCTTCTTTATAAGTTCATAATGCTCCAACAGTTTGACCATCAAATGCTGGAATGTATTTTTTGAACACTAGCAACATAATAGCTGTTAATAAAAATCCCCCAATTATTAAGCCTCCAAGAAGTGTTAACGAAGAGTATTTACCATTGTTTTTATAATCTAAAACAAAACTTACCGCCACTCCTAAAATAAGTGCTGTAAATATGTAAATATAAGTATGATAACCTGTAAAAAGTGGTGATAGTAATAAATATATACCAACAATTGTTGTTTTTTGATTAGCTACAATTGATTCCAACGTCGCTTTTCCATAGTTAAGTGAAAATAATGTTCCATATAAAACAGCTATTAGAACTATTGGTCCATAAAGCGCCAATTGTGGAAATACAACAACAGTTGTAAGTCCAACTATTGGGATCGCTATAAGTATTGTAATTAAAAACTTAATTTGACCTAAATATGCTTCAGCATATCGACATATAAGCAACAATAACATTCCTTCAATTATTAAAATTATCGGATTATTTGATGCAAATACATAAGTGAATAGTCTTCATCATTGGTTAGCAAATATTAATAAATCTCTAGAAACGCCACCAAAAATTAACCCAAGTGATTCTGTACGCATTTTCGGAAAAATCATTTGCGCTAAAAACAATTGCATAATAACAACACCTATAAATAAAGACATAATAATTCATGTTGCAAATAAGTTATTTGAGCTAAGTTTGCTACCTAATGTTTTTAGTTTTTTACTTATGTCGCTATCAGGATTTTGAATATTATCTAAAATTTCTTCTTGTGACATTTCTTTTATATCAACATCTTTATCTTCATTAGATGCTGGAATTTTAGAAAATATTTTATGAAGTATTTCTTGGTAATTATCTTTATTTAAATAAATTATTGTATGATTATCTTTTTTTACTTTTTGATAATCTCCATCAGATAAGATTATAGTTAAAAATTTAATTTTATTAACAGTTTTTGTAAAATGCTTTTCAGCTATTTGTAAAAAATTATTATCATCTTTAACATTATTTAAATTATCTTTAACATCTTTTGAATCATCAATTTTAATAATATTAAAGGCTTTTTTTACATTATATAAATAAGCACCATTGTTTTTGTTAGAATCAGCTACATAAACTTCATATGCTTCTTTTGTTTTCAACAAATCTACAATTGCCATTTTTTCTTTATTAAAATTCATACTTAAATCCTTTACTATTTCAGTTTATTAATAAAATCATTTATAAACTTCGGAACCGAAGCCGTTATATCAATTTCTTCATTTGTAATTGGGTGCACAAAATTAATTTTATGCGAGTGAAGCAATTGACCTATAATAATATCATACACTTTTTTTGGATTATATAAAGGATCATTTACAATTGGGTGCCCAATATAATCAAAATGAACTCTAATTTGGTGAGTTCTTCCCGTTTCTAAATCACATTCAACAACAGTATATTTTTCAAATCTTTTTATAACAGTAAAATTTGTAATAGCACTTTTACCATCTTTTGCTACTTGCATTTTTGACTTACTATTTATTCTTTTTATTGGTAATTCAATTTTACCTTCATTCTCTAGAACAACACCTTCAACAACTGCAAGGTATTTTCTAGATATTTCTTTTTGTTCCATCATTTTAGAAAGTAAAACATGAGACTTTAAATTTTTAGCAACTACAATTGCCCCTGTTGTTTGTTTATCAATACGATGAACAATTCCCGGTCGCAGTGTTTCGTTATCACCATCTCAATTAAAAGATTTGTGATTTAAAAGTGCATTAATTAAAGTATCTTCTTCATTAAATTTTGTCGGGTGAACTAAAATATTATTCTGTTTGTTTAAAATAATTAAATCATCATCCTCAAATAAAATATCTAACTTAATATTGTGAGGTTTTAAAACTTCTTTAACTTCTTCTTGTTTATTAGCAATATTATTAACATCAAATTCTTTAATAAAGATAATATCCCCTTGATTAACAATATGATTTACCTTAACTACTTGAACATCATTAACTAATATATAATTGTTTTTAATTAATTCTTGTACTTTTTGGCGTGAAAAAAAGTCACCTTGGCTCTTTTTTAATATTTTAGTTAATATTGCGTCAATTCTTGATGACTCACTTACAGTATGTTTCATTTATTTCTTCTCTACTTTTTGTTTTTTTTTCTTCTAAATGTTGTTTTTTTATTTCGTTAATTTTATTCAAATCTAAGTTTTTATCTTCATTTTTTTTATTTTTATAATATGTTACTGCTTCCACAAAAATTGCCACAAACAATAAGACAACACCAACATTAACAAAAACATCTGCTAAATTGAAAATGCTATAAGGCTCAAATCAGACTCAAAATAAAAAGTCTACAACCCCACCATCATTTCACATACGATCAATTAAATTACCGTAAGCTCCAGAAATTATAATTGATAAAGAAATTAATAAAAGCTTATTATTTAAATATAAAAAAGCAATTGTTGCCATTATCGATACAAATGTTGCTAAAAAAATTGTTAATCCGGTATTGTCGCTATTTAAACCAAAAGCGCTACCATAATTAATTATTAATTTAAAATGGATAAAATCTTTAATAAACTCAATATCAGGTTCAAAAAAACTTAATTTATCTAAAGCAATTTGTTTTGTTACAGCATCAATAATAATTAGCCCTAAAATAATTGGTAGACAAACTATTAATTTAAATTTTCAATTAAAATTTCTTGTCTTTAAATGTTTTTGAAATTTTACAAAATAATTTTTCATTTTTCCTCTTTTATTTGCTAATTATTTTATAACAACGTTGACAAAGTTCTTTGTCTTTAACAATATCACTTGTTATAATTCAACAACGTTGACATTTATCACCATTTTTTGGCATCACTTTAATGTTTGCTGATTTATATGATCTTCCATCATTATTTTTAACGTGTTTTACGCCACTTAAAATTAATATTTGATACATATCATCAATCTTAACTAAATCTTCAAATTCTTTGTTAAATTCCACAAATAATTCACATTCCATAGTTTTATTTATTAATTTATCTTCACGCATTAATTCTGCTTCTTTTAAAAAGTCACTTCTAAATTGCATAAATTTATCTCATAATCCAATATTAAAATTTTTAAAATTAGTTTTTAATGTTAAATCATTATTTGTTCACACATCAAAATCTAAATGTTTAGAAATATCATAAACAGTATGAGGAAGAATTGGTTTTAAAACAAATATTAAAACTTTTATAATTTTAATTAAAGTTGTTTGAACTGATAATCGACGATGACTGTCATTATTTTCAATATATAAAATATCTTTAATGAAGTCTAAATAAAATTTTGATAAATCTGTTGTAATAAAGTTAATTATTGTTGTATAAACACTTGAAAAATCTAATGCATCAAAATGTTTTTTAACACTATTTTGAAACTTTTCCGTTTTAACTAACATATATTTGTCTACATCCGCTAAATCACTATCAGCAATTGCATTTTTTAAATTAAAGTCTGAAATATTACTTAACATAAACTTAAAAGTGTTTCTAATCTTACGATAACTATCACTTGTTTGTTTTAAAATTTCATCCCCTAACCTAACATCATTTTCGTAATTAACAGAACTTACTCATAACCTTAATACATCAGCTCCATATTGTTTTATTATTTTTAAAGGATCAATAGTATTTCCTAATGATTTACTCATTTTTCGACCTTTTTGATCATTAGTAAACCCATGAGTTACAACATTTTTATATGGTGCTTTATTGTCCATAATTGAACTAATAATTAAAGAAGAATTAAATCATCCACGATATTGATCTTGACCCTCTAAAAAATATTCAAATGGTTGTTTTAAACCTACAAAATCTTGCATCACTTGATGACTAACACCGCTATCAAATCAAACATCCATAATGTCATTTTCTTTTGTAAAGTTTTTTTTCTGTAAATTTTTTGGAAGAAAAAAGTCTGCATTTTTTGTAAATCAAATATCAGTTGTATTGTGTTTATTAAAAATACTTATTACATGTTTAACAATTTTTGCATCATTATAAATATTTCCATTTTCATCATAAAAGGCAATTATTGGTACCCCTCATAATCTTTGGCGTGAAATACATCAATCTTTACGATTTTCAATCATTTCAATCATTCTTTGTTTTGCTCAACTTGGATTTCAATTAACTTCATTAATATTTTTTAAAATATTGTTTTTTATTTTATCAATTGAAACAAATCATTGTTTTGTAGCTCTATAAATAACTGGTTTTTTAGTTCTTCAATCTATTGGTGTTCTATGTTTTATAAACTTTAATCCAAATAATAATTTTTTAGCTTCTAATTTTTCTCCAATAATTTTATTTGCTGTTTCATAAAAAATCCCTTCAAGACCTTTATCATTAACATCTTCTGTAAAACATCCGTTGTTACCAATTGGGGCAAATATATCTATATTATTATTTTTTGCAATTATATAATCATCAACACCAAATCCAGAAGCTCCATGAACAATTCCTGTACCTGACTCTTCTGTTACATGATGACCTAAAAATACTTCTGAAAATCTTTCATAAAGTGGATGTTTTGTTTTAGCATTAACTAATTCAGCCCCCTTAAACTCTTTTTGCAGTTCAAAATTTTCAATTTCTTGTTTTTCAAAAAAATCATTTGCTAAGCTTTTTGCTAAAACAAAAAATTGTTTATTAGCTTTAAATAAACCATATGTAATGTTTTCTCCAACAGCTAAAAACTGGTTTGAAGGGATTGTTCAAGGAGTTGTTGTTCAAATAATAAATAAAGCATTTTTTGGAATACTATTAAATTTTTCAGATAATGGAAAACCAACATAAATAGATGGGGTTCTTAGTTCATCATATTCAATTTCAGCTTCAGCTAATGCTGATTCACTTGATGGTGATCAATAGATTGGTTTTAAATCTTTAAAAATTAAATCTTTTTCTACCATGTTAGAATAAATTTCAATTTGTTTTAATTCATATTCTAAATTTAATGTTAAATATTTTTTCTCAAAGTCAGAAAAAATTCCCAGTCTTTTAAACTGATTTTCTTGAATTCCAACTTGCTTTAAAGCATATTGGCGACATAACTCACGAAACTTGTCTGCTGAAATTTCTTTGCGATTAACACCTGTTTTTGCAATAGCATTCTCAATTGGTAAACCATGTGTATCTCAACCAGGGTAAAATGGTGAATAATATCCATTTTGATTATTTCAACGAACTATAAAATCTTTTAAAATTTTATTCATTGCATGACCAACGTGTAAATTACCATTAGCATATGGTGGCCCATCATGTAAAATTTTAACTTCATTATTAATGTTTTTTTCCAACATGCTTTTAACATAATCACTAGATTCTCACTCTTGTTGAAATGTTTCTTCTTTTGTTGGTAAATTACCTTTCATTTCAAAATTTGTTTTTGAAATATTTAGAGTATCTTTGTAGTTCATTTTTTTCCTTTTCCAAAATATTATTTTAATTTATTTATACTTATAATTTTACTTAATATTTTTTCTTTTAGTACTTTCTTATCCATTGTTGAGGAATAATTAAAAAACTCATTCTTTAAGATAAATTCATTTAGCAATCTATCAAAATGAAATGGATTTTTTTTAACGTTTATCAATAAATCATTAACATCAGATTTAAAGTTATTAGCTAAACCAATAATAAAACTTAGTAAGTCATCAACTATAACATTTAAATCAAGTTTTTCTAGTTCTTCTTCAACCAACTTAATATTTTTATCATCAATTTTTTGATCTGTTTTGATATTCGTTAGTTTAAATAAATTGTTCATCTAACCCCCAAAAAAATTAAATAAAAATAAGAGAACCCTCTTATTTAAAATTATATCTTAATTTATTTTTAATTAATAATAAATTGATATGAAAAATCGTCAATTTTTTCAACTTTTCCTTCAAGAGCAAAAACCATTCCAGTTAAAAAATCAATAATTCTTCTTCTTTCAAGTTTTTCAACATTAGTTAAATGAATTTTTAAATAACGTTTTTTTAATAATACTTCTGCCATTTTTGGAGCATCAATATAACCAACAGCGATAAAACCTGATGATAAAACTTCTGTTATACTTTTATTTTCTTCCATAAAAACCTTTATAACCTATTATCATTGATTTTTTACAAATGGAGGTAAATCATCATCATCGTCTGATTGATTATTTTGATTATTTGCCATGTTATTACCAGGGTAATTTCCACTTCTTAATGATTCTATTCTTCTTGCAGCATTAGATGACTCTCTTCTAGCAAATTCATGTGGGTTTTCACCAGGTGATGTATTATTTCTGTTTATAAAATCATTTCTTCTAAATTCGTTTACTTGTGCTTGATTAACATCAATTTTATTATGATGTTCTTCTTCAAATCCTGTTGCAATTACAGTAACAATCATTTCATCTTCTAAATGTTCGTTTGTAGCTGTACCAAAAATGATATTTACTTCTCCACCAATTGCTTGTTTAATTATATCAACAGCGTCATTTACATCATTTAATGATATATTTGTTCCACCTGTAACGTTGATAATAGCATCTTTTGCTCCTCTAATTGAAGCATCTAACAATGGAGATATAACGGCTCTATTTGCAGCTTCGATTGCTTTATCTTCACCTTTTCCAATTCCGATTCCAAATAATGCATTACCTTTATTTTTCATAACTGTTTTAACATCAGCAAAATCTAGGTTGATTAAAGCGGGAACAGCAATTAAATCTGTAATTGTTTGAACACCTTGACGAAGTATATTATCAGCTTCTTTAAATGCTTCATTCATTGGAATTGCACCAATAACTTTTAATAATCTATCATTTGAAATAATAATTAAAGAATCAACATGATTTTTTAATTCATCAACACCTTGAATTGCATAACTGTTTCTAGCTCTTCCTTCAAACATAAATGGTGTTGTAACAATCCCAACAGTTAAAGCTCCTAAATCTCTAGCTATACTAGCTATTATTGGTGCGGCACCAGTACCAGTTCCACCACCCATTCCGGCAGCAATAAACACCATGTCAGCTCCATTTAAAATTTCTTTAATTTGATCACTTGATTCAATTGCAGCTTGTCTACCAACGTCAGGATTAGCTCCAGCTCCAAGTCCTTTTGTTATTTCTTTACCTAAAACAAGTTTTGTTTTAGCTTTAGAAACACTAACAACTTGTGCGTCAGTATTTGCAACTATAAACTCAACTCCTTGAACTCCGTTTTCAATCATTCTATTAATTGCATTATTTCCAGCTCCACCAACACCAATTACTTTTATCGATGCAACTTGCTCATAATTATTGTCAAAGTTATTCATATATCCTCCATATTACCTTTTTTCATTGTACAATTTTATTAATAAATTAACAAATTAATTTGTATATCTTTTTTTTAAAATTTTGTTAGTTGATAGTTTTATTAATATTAAAATTTTGAGCATGTTGCATGTTATTTGTTGGGGTTTTGATTGGTTGTGAATTAAAGTCATTACTATTGTTGTAATAATTAGTATTTTGATTCATAGATAAGTTTTGATCCAAGAATTGTTTATCATTTTTATTTTTTCATAATTTATTTAACACTTTATTTTTAAATGAATTTTCATTTTTTAATAAATCATTATTTAAATTATATGGTTTAACATGTTCGTTTACATCAATTGACTGAGTTGTTGAATTAGATGTTTTGTTAAATATATGTTGGTAGTGAATATTTCCAGTTAAAGCTAATCACTCAAAACTTTTTGCTCCAATATTATCAGAAATATATATTGCTAAATTTTTAAATTTAGAACTAAATAGTGATGAAAAATTTTGAAAACCTCCAATATTTAATACATTACCAGTAATAATAATTTGGCTTTTGTATTTTTCTATTAATGGTTTTAAATGTTTATATATTTCTTCAAAGTTTTTTTGTAAAATATTTTTTACAAAAGCTATTAATTCATGATGAGTAAACTTAATGTGTTCTTTTGTCTCTCTAAAGTATTTACTATACACAATAGTTTGGTCATCTTTATCATTATTTAAATTAATTATTTTATATAAATAATCGCTTGCAGTACTTTTTTCACAAGATAAAAACTTAGAAATCTTTTTAATAAGATGGTCTAGACCAAATTTAAAAGTTTTAATATCACAAACAGTATTATTAAAAGTTGTTGAAATATTTACAAAATTATCATTTCAATCAATAAGAACTATTCCTTTTTTTNNCAAGTGTTTAGTTGAAGCAATATCTCAACCTAAAGCAAAAGCTTCTGGCATATAGCTTAACAATCCTAATTTAGACATTTTTAAAACATTTAATTGTCCTTCTAATACATCTTTATTTGTCATATAAACAACTGAGTAAACAGTTATTTTATTTGCAGGATTATCAATTGGTGCTGCTGCAAATCGACGATTGTTATCTAAAATATATCTATATGGTTTAATAAAAAATACTTCACTGTTATTATCAGACGGAACATCCTTTGTCATTGAAATTAATTGATCTATATCGTGATTATTAATATTTTTTGGAACTTCAAAATATATAGATTTTTCAGTTCTTCTAATACTTTGTAATTCTGTTGGAATATTTATAGAAATCCTTTTAATATCTAGCTTTAATTTTTTGTTTGCAGCATTAACTAAAGAAGACAGGGCTTTACTAGCTAACTTTTCATTTTCTACTACGCCATTGTTTACAGCATTAGTTTCAATATGGTTTTTATATAAAATTTTAATGTTTGATTTGTGGTACATTCCCACTAAAAATAAAACTTTGTTGTCTTGGAATTCTACAACCCCATATATTTCTTTATTATTGAACATAGTTATTTAACCCTTTCTATAATTCTTAATTTAGCACTTCTACTTCTTCTGTTTTCTTCTAATTCTTTTTTTGAAGAAACAATTGGTTTTTTATTAATTACATTAAAGTCTGAAGAATAATTATTTATTGTTGGCAACTTTTTGTTTATTTCAAAATTTGGATCTGTTGTCATTTTTTTAAAAATATTTTTTACAATGCGATCTTCTAATGAATGAAATGTAATTATTAAAATTCTTCCGCCAATACCCAATAAAGTAAGACAATCATTAAGAGCGTTTTTTAAAACTTCTAATTCATTGTTTACTTCAATTCTTAAAGCTTGAAAGATTTTTTTAGCAGGATGACCTTGTTTTTTTAATTCTTTTTGAGGTAGAGAAGATTTAATTATTTCCACTAAATCAAAAGTAGTATTAATATCTTTTTTTTCTCTTACTTCAATAATTTTTTTTGCTATACTTTTTGAAAATTTTTCTTCCCCGTAGTTAAAAAATATTTCTATTAATTTTTCATATGAATAATTATTGATAATGTTCTTTGCTGTTAGTGAAGAATTTAAGTTCATTCTCATATCTAAATCAGCATTTTTGTTATAACTAAAACCTCTAAAATCTTCATCAAATTGAGGTGATGAAACACCTAAATCAAAAATAAATCCATCAACTTTTTGAATATTTAATAATTTTAAATTAGCTTTTATGTTAACAAAATTATCATGAATTATTGTTATTTTAGATTGTAGTTTTTTAAGACTAATTAGTTCTTTTGCTTCCTCAATTGCTTGATGATCTTGATCAAAACTATAAAGATGCCCATTGTTTAATAGTTTTGCAATTTCAATTGTGTGTCCTGCACGCCCTAAAGTGCCATCCACATATATACCATCAGCTTTAACATTTAAGTTGCTAATGATCTCTTTTAGAAGAACCGGATAATGTTTCATTATACTTTATCCTCAAATTTTAAAGCTGCTTCTTCTAATGAAGGTGCTTCATTTTTAAGATAATTATTTCATGAATCTTCATCTCAAACTTCTAAATGATCATTATTCCCTATAATTAATACGTCTTTTTTAATATTTGATAAAGTCTTTAATTCTGAATTAATATTGATTCTACCTTGAGAATCAAAAGTGGCGACGTTAGATAAAGACATAATTTTTCTTTTTAAAGCTCTACCTTCTTTTGTTGCTTGACCTGTTAAAGATAATTGATTTACCCATTTATTTCAATTTTCTTCGTTTCTGATATCAACGCACCCGTCAAATCCAATAGAAATGTACACTTGTTTATGTACAAAATGTTCACGAAATTTTGCAGGTAGAGCTAGTCTACCTTTTTCATCGAATTTATGATTGTATTTACCAAGTAGTATCATTTCCCCATTTTCCCCCACTTCTATTTAAATTATATGTAATATATACTTTAAAAGCAAATAAAAAGATGCTTTTTTTTAAAAAGTTTCTTATTATATATTGACATTTTTTTAAAAAAACTTTTTGAAATAAATCTATAAAAATTTAAAGTATTTTACATTCCCCACTTTAATCCACGGTATTTAAAAAATGCTTTTTGCAATATATTTGTTAAAATAAATAAGGATAAAGAGGTAACTATGATATTAGATGGTAAAAAACAAAATAATGAAATTGCTTTGAAAATAAAACAAGAAATAATAGAAAGAGTAAATAAAGGTTTTAGAAAACCAAAGTTGGTAGTTATTCAATTTGGAGATTTCAAAGAATCAAATAGTTATATTAAACATAAAAAAATATTTTGTAATAAAGTGGATATTTTATTTGAACATATTAAATTTAATGAAGATATTTCATATAACGAAGCTGAGCTAAAAATTAAGAATTTAAATAATGATCAAAATGTAGATGGGATAATAGTACAATTACCTATTATTGGAAATTTGGATGAAGAAAAAATTACAAATTTAATTACGGATGATAAAGATGTTGATGGATTTTCATATAATAATTTAGGAAAATTAATGAAAAATAATATAAATTTACCACCAGCTACACCTAGCGGAATTTTAAAGCTTTTGAAAGCTTATAATATTTCATTGGTCGGTAAAAATGTAACAATAATTGGTAGAAGCAATATAGTTGGTAAACCTTTAGCAAATATGCTTATTAACGAAAGCGCTACTGTAACAATTTGTAATTCAAAAACAAAAAATATTAAAAGTTTTACTAAAAAATCTGATATTGTTGTTGTTGCAGCTGGTAAACCAAAACTATTGANNAAAAAAGATATGGTTAAAAAAGGAGCAGTAGTTATAGATGTCGGAACTAATTTTATAGGTAAAAAACTTGTGGGAGACGTGGATTATATTAATGTTCATAAAAAAGCATCATTTATAACTCCAGTTCCCGGAGGTGTGGGACCAATGACAATTGCTTCATTATGTGAAAACATAATGTCATCTTATAAAAAAAACATCAAATAAGTTTAATTACTTTTTGATGTTTTTTTTATAAGATCTTCAATGTTATTAGCTTTTTCTAAATTATTGTCGTAAACAAATGATAATTTAGGTATTTTATATAAGTCTAAGCTTTTAGCTAAAAAGCTTTTTATTTTTGGTAAATGCCCGTTTAATAAATTGTCGTATTTTTCCACTTGATCTTTATTCATTAGTAAACTGTAGTAAATCTTTGCCATACTTTTGTCAGCAGTTAGATTGACTTCAATTAAAGAAATATTTATTAAATCTATATCTTTTATTTTAGTTCTAATTATTTGAGATACTTCTCTCATAATTATAGATTCTAACTTTTCAATTTTAATGTTTTTTGCCATTTTTTCGCCTTTTTAAAATATGATTTAAATTAAATCACTTTTCTTTCTATCTTGTTATTATAATATAAAAAATGTATTATATTCCATATATGTAAAATTTGTGAAAAGGAATTTATATGCTTTTATTCAAAAGTAAAAATTTTTATAAAGACTTTTTGTTTTGGTGAAAACTAATTCTTTTTCTTATCTCAATTATTTTTTTTATTATTGCTATAAAGGTAATTATGGATGGCGAAGAGTGATATGTATCAATTTGAAATAATCCAGACGATGTTCAAAAAGAAGATATCCCCATTAAAAATGTAGAAGTAATTTTAAGTTATTTTTCAGTTCAGGTTAATGTTATGACAACAGCATATTTATTATGCTTAATTATTTTTCATAAATATGATGNNGAAAAATTGCTTTTTTTTAATAACACGTGAAAAAATGCTTTTGCAAATTGAAATTTATTAATGTTAATTGTGTTTTGGTTTGGAATTATGTACGGTTTAAATAATGGCCTTATATCTTATGCTTTACAAAATTATTCAAAAGCTCAAATATATTGCACAATTGTCACACATTTCATTGTTCCGCTTTTCTTTCTTGGATATGTATTACTTTCTTACAATAATACATCTGTTTCTTGAANNAAAAAATATTTTTTTAAAGAAATATGATATGCCAGTACTTACCCTATTTTTTATTTTTTCTTTGTTTGAACATATACACAAACAAACCTGATACCTAATAATGAAAGTGTAAAAACATTTATGTATCCATTCTTAATATTTGATCAACCATTTTTCCCAAGTATGAGTGAATCTTCTTATGCTTTATTTGTTGTTTTTGGTTTCTTTATAACATTTGGATTAATTCAGTTGTTATTCTTTTATATAAATAAACTAATGTATAAAATAAGAATTAAATATTTAAAAAATCATAAATAGTTTTTAAAAAAAATGTATGATCTTTTTTTAAGCCTTTAATATGAGCAGCATTATAAACTACAAATGAACTTAAAATTTCTCGTTCATTTCTAACTTTATTTTCAAAAGCTATGCGCGTCTTTTCTAAAGGAATTATTTTGTCGTTAGCTCCATTTAAAAATAAAATCGGTAAATCTTTTATACTTTTTGTATCATAAAAAGGAACAACATCATCTATATCAAAACCATACTTTGTTAAAAATAAATTTTGAATTGCAAAGTAACTTTGATATGGATCATTTTTTAAATCTTTGATCATTTTGAAAACTAACCTTTGCAATGTGTCATATGTAGAATCTATTATTACTTTTGAAATAATATTTACATACTCTTGATAATAGTCATGCAAAAATTGCCCCGTAATAAAACTTCCCATAGACATACCATGCAAAATAATTTCTGAAACATCTTCTGAATCTATTAAAAAATCCACAATATTTTTTAAATCTTTTTTTTCATAAGCACCAAATGAAACAATCCCTTTATCTGATTTTCCATGATCGATTAAATCATAAACTAAAACGTTGTAGCCTTTATTAATGTATAAAGCAGAGTATGAAAAAGAAGAAAATTTATTAGAATTAATTCCATGAGTTAGCACAACTCATTTTTTATTATTTTTTGATTTTACATTAGAACAAATCTTCAAATAATTTATTTTAATGTTTTCTTGGTTAACTAAAAAATTTTCCTCAATGCTTTTATAATTTTCTTTATGAAAGTAATTAGTAATTTTATTTTTATAAACAAATTTTTGCATTATTTTAAAACAATATTCTTCAATGTTTTTGTAGTTTTTATTGTATTTAAAAAAAGGTTTAATAAAAGAAAGATTACGAAAAAATAAAAATGATTTTATTAAACCTTTTTTTGTATTTAAATATTTTTCCAATTCATCTTGATCGGGAACAAAGTAATCTTCCATATTATGAAACCTCGCTTAAATCTTTAGCTGAAAATTTTAATGGTAACAGCTCTTTGACTAATAAAGTTTTAAAATCACCTTTTTGGTTGAAAATATAAACGGTTACATTCTCATCAATTATTTCAGATAAAAATTGTCGACACATTCCACAAGGGCTTCCATAATTATCGCTGTCAGTTAATAAATAAATATTTTTAACCTTATTTTTGAATAAATTTCCAGATAATCAAGAACCACATGCACTTCTTTCAGCACATAACGTCACTGGGAATGATGAATTTTCAATGTTTATACCAGGAATCATTTCTGCATTATCAAGCTCAAGAAAACATGCTACCCTAAATTTAGAATAAGGCACGTAAGCTTTTTTTTGTAACTCTAATAGGTTGTTAAAAATTTTTTTATTCTTTTGATCANNGTCATAAAATCTCCTTTTTATATTGATAGCATCTAATATTTCTTTTTGTAATTTAAACATTACTATTTCATCCTCTTTTTCAATATGGTCATATCCCAAAATATGCAATAACCCATGCGTAAATAAAAATGCCAACTCCCTAGTTAAACTATGTTGGTAACTAATAGCTTGTTGTTTAGCAATGTCGAAACAAATAAAAATATCACCTAACACGTGTGTATTTTCAAATGGATCTTTTTCATTTATTGGAAAAGTCAGCACATCAGCCACATAATCTTTTTGCCTATAATTAATATTTAATTCTTTTTGTGTTTCTGCGTCATTTATAACAACAGATAAAGAAAAAGTTTCTTCTTCCCCCTTTGATTTTTTTTAAAGTTATTAAAAAAATTTTTAAAAAAATATCAGAAACTTCTTTAATTTCATGGTGAGTTTTATTAAATATGTCTAATTCGTGCTTCATATAACCCCAAAAATATACTATATTGTTATTATATAACATCTAAAAACTTATTAAAATTATTTTTAAACATATTGTTATTAATATCTACAAATATAATAGATAATTGTTCACCAAATATGAATAAGTAAATAAAGGATTGATCCTTTATTAACAAAATAAAAAAAACATAAATTATTATTTTGTTAATAACTAATAAAAGTTCATAATTGATTTTTAAAAAAAACATTTTTAAAATTAAAATTAATAAATTAGCTACAAATAATATGGAATAACTTGTTAAAATTTTTTCACAAGTAATAAATATTAAAATTAATTTAAATAATCACAATAATATTAAAAATATTAAAACACTTTCATACTGTTTGCCTAAATAAGTTTTTCGAATAAAGTAAACTATATTTGTTTTATTATAAAAAGATTTAGTGTATTTCTTTTCTACAAAAGTTATAATTTGCTTTTGTACTTTTAAATTAAATAATATTTCTTTTTTTTTCTAACATTAGTTTAGAAAAATTAAAAATTAAAAAAAGTAAAACTCCGCTGATAATACTTTCAAATCCATTTAAGTTTAAAAATGTGTAAAAAATTCATTGATAAATAAAACTACTAGAAATGATTAAAAAGTATAATATATGTTTTTGAAAAATAAAAGCTAATTTCAAATTAGAATTGTTAAATTCATTATTCTTTTTATGCTTAATAAAAACAAAAATTATTTGTTCATACTTTAAATCACTTTTTAAATGATTTATAAAATCTATATATAATTTATTATTAAATAAATATTCAAAATGGCCAATCTGAGCTTTTTCTTTTTTGGAGTAAACTAAAATTTTTAGATTTTGTTTTAATTGTCTTTTAATAATTTTTATATAATTTGTTTCTACACTAAAACACTCAATTGTTAAATTAAAAAAGTTTAAAATAACTCTAATATTGTATAAAGTTAATAAATTGCTAAAATTAAATATTTTTTTTTAAGTTTGTTACTGAAATTTTTTTTAGATAATACTTCGTTAATAATTTGTTTGCATACATTTCATCCACAATCGTTCAAATGACCCTATATTATTTATCTAATTTGTTTTATTTTCTTTTACTTTTTTAGTTATTTTTTTATTTATATATTTTACTAAATAATATGCTGGATAAGCTGCTACAACAATAGCTAGAACAATACCACCCCTAATTAGTGAAGTGTAATCATTTGTTACTGTTCCATAATAATATAATCCTAAAACTGAACCTATTAAGGCGAAAATTGAACCACCAATCGCTAAAAAGAAAATTGTATAAAATAATCAATTTTTGAATAATGGTTTATAATTTTTNTCTCTACGACGTAAAAATAAAACTGATATAGCCATTACTATTTTTAAAAGAGCTGTGGCAAAAATGAAATAAGATGTTATTGAATAAAGTTGATCTCAAGAAATATAGATAAAAGAAATACCAACAGTTAACAAAATCGCATTATAAGGTGATTTTGTTTTTTTATGTTCTTTTCCAAAAACTTTAAAAATATCTCCATAATTACTCATTTGAGCAATAAGTTTAGGTTGATAAAAAATAAAGCTATTAATTGAACCGATAAAGATTAAAATAGCTAACCCAGAAAAAATATAACCTAATGAATTGGGAATATTTTCATTACTTTTTATTGCTAAAAATCACCCATTTTCTAAACCAGAACTACCATTAGCAAATTCACTATTTGTAGCAATAGATAAAATTGCAATCGCTAAAACAATAAACACAATTATTACAACAACAGTTGATCAAATAATTACTCTTGGAATTGTTTTTCGTGGTTGTTCTATTTCTTCTGACATATACGTTACAGCTTCTACACCTGAGTATGCGAAAAGTGTAAATGAAATAGCCGGAATTAAGAAAAATGTTGAAACATATATTTTGTTAAGAGATTTTCCAATTGTAAAGTTTTCTAAATTATCTTTTGATCCGTAGATAAAAGCTAAAATGATTATAAAAATAATAGGAACAAATTTTAAAACTAAAAAAATTATTTGTGAATACTTATTCACATTTCTAATAAAAATTTGCGCCATAACTAAAGAAATTATAATTGCAATTGCAATTAGTTTTCCAACTCAACTATTGTTAATTGCTCAATTTTCTCCTAGAGAAAAAATAATTTCCATTAAACTAGTTGAAATGGATGCTAGTGCTAAACCAGCGGATGCTATTGATGTTGATGAAACCATTAAAATAATAATTCATCCAAATCAAAAAGATAACCCATTTCACTTTAGTTTCTTTAACCAAAAGTAAGCTGTTCCATTACCGGGACAGTTAATACTACCTTCAGCCATTAATAATATATCTGGAATTAAAATAATTGCTCCAATTAATCAAGCCATTATAATAAATACTAAAGAAAATTCAGTTTGAAATCCTATTTGACCGAAAGATACTAAAACTGATGATCCAAGAGTAGCTCCAATCGCCATTGAAAAAAGAGTTCAAAATTTATACTTAGCTTTTTTGTTTTCATTTAACTCCTTTTTATCTTTATTCTACACCTATAAGTATTTTATTTTTTAAAATATATTCTAAATTATAATTTACAAGTGCCTTGCAATGAGGTGCATCACTTGGGTCCCAAACAGAAAAACTGTTGTCTAATTTATGCATTTTGTAACTATGAAAAACCGGTACAAAATCATCATTTTTTCCATGAACAAATAAAAGTTTGTCTCGACCCTCTTTATTATATTTTTTATAATTCTTTTTAAAGTTATTAAATTTTGTACTTTTACAAGTTAATAACAGATATATAAAAATAGTCATTGGATATGATATTCATCAAGGAAGTTTTACAAAATGATGAATAAAAAACTTAATTTGAAGTTTTATATTATAAAAACCACAATCAGCAATAGCTCAATCAACTTTATCATCTATAAGGTAGTAATTAGCGGCTACAGCACCACCCATGCTGTTACCAATCAAACCTATTTCATCAACCTCATAATTATTGTACATATATTGCTTTATAGCTTTAATATCACTAATTGAGGATGCTCCAATATCTGTATACTTTCCATAAGAATCTCAATGCCCTTTTGCTGTAAAAGTTAAAATATTATATCCTAAATCATACAAGTGCTTAACTTGTCTTAAANNAGCTAGTCATTTATTTTCAGTTCAACCATGCAATCCAATTACTCATTTATTGCTTTTTTTATTTTCTAAAATAAGTGTGCTAATTTTTTTTGACTTATTTTTTATAAAAATATCTTTGTGATGATCTTTTTTAAATAACTCACCAAATTCTAAATATGATTTATCCATTTTTTTATTATCAACATCTCACAAATAACCTTCAATTGAATTTAAATCAACTTTAAACTTTAGTAGTTGTTTTTGATATTTTTGACAAAATAAATTTCATTTAATAGCTCCGTATAGAGAGAAAAAGATTAAAATAGGTCAAAATAAAAGTCATAGAAAAAAATACCTAAATTTAAATTTAAGAAATTTATCATTTAGTAAGTTTTCTTTTGATGGTTGTGTTTTAAAAAATTTATTCATAATTCCTTTTTAAATAAAAAAAATCAAAATTAATATTTAATTTTGATTTTTTTATTATTTTCTAATATTTAATTCTTCTTTAATACTTTTGAAACTTTCAAAATTAGTTTTACTTAAATATTTAAGTAATCTTTTACGACCAGCAACTTTTTTAAGTAAACTTCTTAAAGCTGTAATGTCTTTTTTGTGAGTTTTTAAGTGACCTGTTAACATTGCAATGTCATTAGTTAATAAAGCTATTTGCACTTCAGTTGCACCACTATCTTTTTTATCTTTACCATATTTATTTATGATTTCTTGTGTATTTTTATTCATTTTTCCCCCATGTTACGCATATAAATAATAAAACAAAGTAATATTTGGGAAATATAACAATGTTGTATTTGCGACTTTTTTATTTTATACTATTTTTTTATCATTTTCAATGCTTTTTTATAATCATTATCTAGAAACATTTTTAATTCTTCTAAAGAAGAAATAGACACATTACTTCTAATAAATTCAATAAATTTTACTGTAATTATTTCGCCGTATATTGTTCCAGAATATTTTAGAGCATAAGTTTCCAAAACAACATTTTCGCCTTTTTTTAAATAACAGGTTAAACCATCATATTCTTGATTGTCTATAATAATTTTTGTTAAATAAACCCCAAAAGGCACTAATAAATTATTTAAAATATCTATATTAGCAGTTGGATAGCCAATTTTTCGAGCTAACTGTTTACCTTGAACAACTACTCCTTCAACAGAGTATGGGGTTAATAAGAATTTGTTAGCTTTTTTAATTTGAGAATTTTGTAAAAAACCTTTAATTTTTGTTGTTGAGATTGCACTATTTTTTCTTTTAATTACAAACACATTTTTTTTGCCAAAAAACTTTTTTAAAAGATCAATATCCCCTTGACGATTTTCACCAAATCTAAAATCTTCACCAACAATAATTTGTTTGACATTGTAATGTTCTTGTAGGATTTTAATAAATTTTTGCGCTTCAATGTTTCTGTCATCATTATTTAATAAAATATAATTATTAAAATTTAAACCTTCAAAAAATTTTTTCTTATCTTTATCTCCAAACAATTTTAAAGAAACACTATTGTTTTTAACAAATTCTTCTTTGAAAGTTATTACCGTTTTTTGAAAACGAGTTTTTCTTGATTGTTTAAAAAGTTTTTTAATAATTTTCTTATGACCTTTATGAATACCATCAAACATGCCTATTATAGCCACATTATCATTTATATCATTTAACTGCTTACTACCTTTGCTAAAATTTATAATATTCATTATATTCCTCACAAGCCTCTTTTGCATATGAACAAGTCATCTTTTTGTCTTTCGTATAAAGCCAAGACTTTTTTATTTTTATTAATTATAAAAATTTGGTCTTCGCTTATATTTAAATTTAATGGTTTTCCTTGTTTAATTTCAGCTTCATAATGATTTATTAACAACGGCTTTTTTAATTTAAACAAAACATCATACATTGAAACTATATTGTCCAAAGATAAATCTTCGTTTAACTCTACACATTTTTCAATTCCAAAAACACCAGAAGCCAACCTTTGTAAAGAAAAAGTTGTAGCAATTGTTCCTAATTTTTCAGCAATATCTTCTACAAAANNAGTTCTTACATAAGTACCCTTTGAACAATGCATTGAAAATTTAATGATTCCTGTTTCTTTATTATATGAAATGAATTTTGTACTATAAATAGTTACTTTTCTTGGAATAATTTCAACTTTTTCATTATTTCTAGCATACTCATATAATTTTTTACCTTTAATCTTTACAGCAGAAAACATTGGTGGAACTTGATCGTATGAATAATCTTGAAACTCTTTAAATATATTTAATATTTCATCATCAGTAAAAACTTTAAAATCTTGTTCCTCTACAGTTTCACCTGTAATATCTTTAGTATTAGTTTTTTCAAATAACTTCATTTCTACTAAATATTTTTTATCTTCATTTAATAAAAAATTACTAATTTTTGTTCCATTATTTATTAAAATTATCAAAACACCAGTTGCAAAGGGATCTAAAGTACCAGCATGCCCCACTTTTTTAAAATTAAACTTCTTTTTNATTTTATAAACAATATCATGACTTGTCATGTTTGCTGATTTGTTTATTAACATTATTCCATCTTGATTCACAAATTTCACCACCTAAAACTAATTATAACTACTATTTGAAAAATATGTCAAATAAGTATATAATTTTTTTGTATCGAAAGCATGAAAAGTATGTTAAGTCTTTCTAAATTGTAACTTTTATTTAAAAATAATATATGAATGTTTTTGGTGCTAAATAAAAATCATCTCGTGGCTGTGAGATGATTTTTTATTTGGCGATAAAATTTTCTAAGATATATACTAACCCTTTTTCAATTAACATACTTTCTTGGGTGTAGTTTAAAAAACCTTTTTCCAATTCTTTAAGGTTTCCCCCAGTTATAAATTTTTTATATTCAAACTTATTAAACTTTTCTATTTTATCAACAAGTGATTTCATCATTAAGATGTGACCGTTAGCAACTCCAATAGATATTGCTTCTTGTGTTGTTGTTCCAACAGCTTTATTAATTGGTTCCATTTTACAGTTCTTTAGTAAATGAGCGTGAGAAATTAAAGCGTGTTTTGAAATATGATATCCCGGAGATATTACAACTCCACTCAACTTATTGTTTATGACACAAGTAATAACACTTGCTGTTCCTAGATTGATTATTAAAAAATTTGATAGACTTCGATCTACATAATATGCACCAAAAATAGCTGCAACTATATCAGAACCTACACCAGAATTAATATCGAAAGAAATATGTGATAAAAAGTTTTATAAAAATCTTCAACATTATAAAAAATGATGTTGAAGAAATTACATAACTTTTCAATAAAATTATTTCACTTTGGCGTTACAGATGAAAGTAACAGCTTAGAAATATCATATATTGAGTAACCCTCTATAATTAAAGCTTCTTTTAATTCTTCATAAAAGACATGCTCTAAAATTGTTGCATCTGTTTTAAAATTATAAACTCTAATAATTTTGTTTGCCTTTTTATCATATAAAGAAATTTTGGTAAACGTATTACCTACATCAACTAATAAATTCATAAATCTTCTTTCTAGTTATCAAACCCGATAATATAATCGTTATTTTTTAATTTTTCTACTGTTTTAATTAAATTGTTTAATTTAATTTTAGGATCCACATTAGAAATTATTGGATACTTTCTATCAAAATAAACTTTCAAATATGATAATTTATTTTGATAACTCGTTAATCATTTGTGAGCAATTAAATTTAATTGATCCATATTTTCTCGCGCATATATTTCAGAAGCTGTTACCCTTTTGTCTGGTGGTAATTTTTTAAATAAAGACTCAGCTTTTTTTGGAAACTTATTTGCATAGTCTCAAAACCCAATTGAACCAAAAGTTTTTATTGGTGTTATATAAATTTTATTATCAAAATTTCTACAAGCATGATAGTGAATTCTTGAAATAGTATCGCTATTTAGTGTGTTTTGCACATACTCTAAATCTGTAAAAACTTCTAAATTATATATTTTTAAATCAGTATAATAGTCGTACGGAATTAAAAAACTTTTATTAGTGTATCAACTATAGCGAGAAATTGAATCAAAAATGTCTTCTTCTGCAAATGAAAATTGACGGAAAAAATATGTTTCTTCTTTTCATAATCTTTCCATAATATATGTAATGATTTCATTTGAGTCAATGTTGTGAAAAAATCATAACTTTTGAAAGTTAATGCTTTTTATTTTTTCTAGATCATATTTATTAAAATCATTTTTAGTAATTAAATTATAAATATATTCATTATATTTCTTAACAAAATATTCATAGAACCACCTTAAAACTAGTGAATATATTGAATAATAATATGTAAAATCGTTATGAACCATGAATTTTAATAATTTCATAATTGTTCGCAATAAGTTATTAGATATTTTATTTGCTTTATTAAAACTATCAACTACAACTATTGCGTTATCAATTCTTTCTTTATTTTTACGATAATAATTATAACTATATAAACCTTTAGCATTTTTTTTATAACAAAAAGGAATGATTCTAACTTTAAAATTAACAGTATCTTTATGCAAATACTCTAAATAACCCCCATCAATATTGTGGTCAATATTAACAGTATTATTGTATCTTTCCCCTAAAACTTCATATACTTTTTCAATAATATATTTTCTAACATTATCAGCATTTTTGGGTCTAAATTTTATTATAGCTATTTCTAAAATTTGCTCTTCTGCACTTATTAATGTTTTCGTTCCCATGCTTCCTAAAACTTTAACAGCTAAGTTATGCTTATTAAAAGAAGCGACAAATTCATTTGTAAGATCACGCATTTTTTTTGTAACGATTTTAGAAGTATCTAATTTTTTAGCAACAATTGAATTTAAGTTTAACAAGTCCACATTTTTTTTCATAAAACCTCTTACAATATTATTACTTTTTACTATTATATATAAAAAAATACCATTTATTTAATGGTATTAGTCAACTTTTATAACTTCTTTATTTTTGTAATAACCACATTCTTTGCAAACTCTGTGAGGTTTAATTGTTGTCCCACAGTTAGTACAAGAAATTAAAGTTAAAGAACCTAATTTAAAGTGTGTACGTCTTTTTCTTTTTTGTTGTTTGGACGTCTTACGAAACGGTACAGCCATATTTTTGCTCCTTCTATATTAATTATTTTATAACATTAAATAACATTAATTATTTTATAACATTGTTATTTAATTGTAAAGTTATTTTTTAGTAAAATTGTTATTAAATTTTGTAAAATTNTCATTTGATTCAGCATCAGTAATTTGCTGATCACTTTTATAAATTTCTACATCATAATTTAAAGAATATTCATTTTTATCAAGTACATATTTATCTTGGAAAACATATTTAATTTTAATGTTTTTTTCTAATGTTTCACTATAAGAATTAAAATGATGTTCTAAATCTTTAACAGAATAGTTATTTTGCATTACTACTGTTAATGCTTTTTTTGAAGATTGAAACTTATCTAATTTAACAAAAGAAGTGTTTATATCAATATTTAATAAAAAATCTAAAGAAATTTCACAAATAAATACATTATTTAAGTTAAATGATGAACCAACTTTAGGGTGAATTTTACCGATAACACCAATTAATTCATTTTTATAAAAGATGTTTGCACTTTGATATGGGTGCAATACACTAATTTTCGTATCTTCTATTTTAATAAAACTTAAATCAGCTTGATTAATATTATTTTTTTCTAATAATTTTAAAACTACAGCTTTGAAATTATAAAAATTTCATTCCACTTTTTCTTTTGTAAATTTATCTTGATAAAAATTTCCTTCCACAAGTAATGATAAGTGTTTAAAGTCATGATTTTTTTGATAAATTTTATCAATTGTGAATAATTTTAAATTATTATTTTGACGGTTTATATTATATTTACCAATCGTTAATAAATTATTAACTAATGAAGTTCTCATAACTTCTCTATCTTTTGATAATGGTAAAAGAACTTTTACACGATCACTATAGTTAAATAAATTGTATTCATTAGCTGTAACATCACTTGTTAATGAATAAGTTTTAACTTGTGAAAAACCGTTGTTTATTAAAAAATCACTTGTATATTTAGTAATATTTTTTTCCACATTGTAAGTTTTTTTAATAGCTGGTAATATGACAGGTTTTTCTTTTATATTGTCATATCCATATATTCTAGCTAATTCTTCATAAACATCTTGTTTATTAACTATATCTAATCTATAAGATGGTGGAAATACAACATAATTATTTTTTTCATTATTAAGAATTTCAAAATCTAAATTATTTAGTGTTTGTAAGATAAATTTATTTGTTAATCTAATTCCAAGATATTTATTAACATTGCTTAAAGAAAATATAATGTTGTTTTTTAAAACACTGTTATCTACAATTTCTTGAATTGGTTCATTATTATCAATTATTTCTTGCTCTTCTTTAACAAAAGCTGAAAATAAACTAAGAGATAACTTTGTTCTAAAATTTGAAATTGGTTTAATAAATGACGATTTGATAAATGAATCTATATTAATTATTTTATCAATTTTTCTCATTAAGTTTGGTTTTACATTTATAGCAAATAAAACAAGTTTTTTTGTTTTTTCAGTAATACTACTTAAAATTTTATTGGAATTCAAAGAACCTACACTAATAACATTTTCATTATTTGCAAAACTAAGCTCTAACTTGTTTTCTTCCGTTAATTTTAAAGTCCCCTTTTCAAATTCAACGTCCCCTACCATTAAGTATAAATAAGTCCCGGTAATTATTTTAGTATATGAAATTAAGTTTTCAATATCACTATCTTTTTTTGTATAACCATTAGCTGAAAGTAACAAATAATCACTATATTTAAATTGATAATTAATTTCCTTTGGTATTTCTAATGTTAAGTATGAAAAATAATTAATATTTTCTGTAACATTTTCATCAATTTCTATTTCATAATTTTCTTTAGAAAAATATGATGAAATAATTTTACTTTCATCAATTGCCATTTCTTTTTTAAAAAATAAAGCTAACTCTTTAATCAAAGAAATAGTACCTAAAGCATCACTTCTATTAACAGTTATATCAAGTTCAAAAAAAGTATCTGCAAGATTTAAAATGTTATAAATGCTTTCTCCTAAATTACTAGTATTAATATTTTCAAAACCATTTAAGATTTCAACACCATCAACACTATTTTTTCCAATAATATCTTTTGGTACACCTATTTCTGATAAAGAACAAATCATTCCATGTGAAATTTTGTTTTGTATTTTTGCTTCTTTAATTTCAAAGTCATTTAATAGCTTTGCACCTATTTTTGCCACAATAACAAAATCATCTTCTTTAATATTTTTTGCCCCACAAACAATTGGTACAACTAAATCTTCTCCAATATCAACCATACAATAAGATAATTTAGTATTTTCTATTTTAACAATAGAACCAATACGACCTAAAACAAGATTGTTAAAAACCGGTATGTTAAAAATATTTTCAACTTCAAAACCTAACCTATTAAAGGCCAAAGCAATTTTTTCATCTTTAATTTTATTAATATTAATGAAACTATTAATATGATTTCTTGAAATTATCATAAATTCTCCTACCTAAAATTCCTAAACTGCTTTAAAAAATTTATATCATTTGTATAAAAATGTCTAATGTCGTCTATTCCATATTTAAGCATAGCAATACGCTCAACACCAATTCCGAAAGCAAATCCTGTTAAATCTTTACTTTTACCGCATAACTCATAAACATTTGGATCGATCATTCCTGCACCTAAAACTTCGATTCAACCAGACATTTTACATATTTTACAACCTTGATTTTCACAATTTGTACATGATACATCAACTTCAACTGATGGTTCTGTAAACGGGAAAAAACTTGGTCGTAATCTGATCTTTGTATCTTTACCAAATATTCTTTCACAAAAGTATTTTATTGTTCATTTTAAATTAGCAAAAGAAATATTTGGAGCAATTAAAAAACCATCAATTTGCATAAACTGATGCGAGTGTGTTGCATCATCATCATCTCTTCGATAAACATTACCTGTAGAAATAATTGCTACAGTATCACCTTCATTCATTTTAGATATTTCTCTAGCTGTTACGTTTGTACAGTGTGTCCTTAAAAGTGTTTTATCCGAAATATAAAATGTATCTTGCATATCTCTAGCCGGATGATTTTGGGGCAAGTTTAACNNCTTTTGAAAATTATATTCATCGCTTTCAACTTCTGTTCCATAAACTATGTCATATCCTAATTCAGAAAANATTGCATCAACTTCGTTTAAAACTATTTCTAAAGGATTTTTATAACCTATTTCAGGTGAAATTGATGATATTCCAACATCAATAACTTCTTTTTTTNNTAATTTATCATTTAATTCTTGGTCTGCTAAATCATTTATTTTGTTATTTGCTAGTTCCAAAAGTTCTTTTTTAGAACTATTTAGAAAAGCGCCCATTTCTTTTATTTCTTCTTTTGGTAAAGACTTAATGTTACTNAAAAAAGCTAAAAATATTGATTTTTTTGATGTAATCTCTTCTTTAATTAACTCTGTTATTTCAAAAGAAGTGTTAGCATTTAAAATCATGTTTTTTATTTCATTATATTTAATTATAAATTCTTCTTTATTAAATTTTTGCATAATTAAGCTCCTGGTTCATTTAAAGACATTTTATGTTCTCTAAAATTTGGACAATAGTCTTCAACAAGTTTTCAAAACAATTTTGAATGATTATGATGGACTAAATGTGCTAATTCATGAATAACAACATATTCAATGATATTAATTTTATAATGAACTAACTTTATGTTTAACACAATTTTAGATTCTTTCGGGTAACACACACCTCATTTTGTTTTCATGTTTTTTAAGCTAACATTTTTTAATTCCAAGCCCATAATATTTTTTCATTTATTAACAATATTTAAAAAATCATTATGAAATTTATTCCTTAATACATTATATATTTTTTTAACAGTTACTTCTTGATCTTCGTAATCTTTAAAATAAAATACTCCATTAGAAATTTTTGATCTTTCATTTCCTTGGAATAACAGAATTTGATGATTATTATCATAAATTTTAATGTAAGGATTTTTTTTATTTAAATTTAATTTAATATTTTTTTTATATAAATCTCGTACCTGAAGTATTTTTTTAATATTCTTATAAAATAATAAATCAATATCATGTTGCGTTGCATGATTTGGTGCTGATATTTTTATATTATCTCCGTTGGCTTTTAAAATAATGTTTTTTTGATTTTTTTTATATAATAACTCATACTTTAAAACGATATCTTTATATTCGAAATACTTTATATTATCTTTCATAACTAAAAAACAACCTTAATTATTTCTGTTTTCATCATCATTGTTTTTATATACTTTTTCTTTTGAAACATATTGGTTACGATATTGTTGATTTGCTTCTCAAATTTTATCACCATCACCTACAAATGAAGAATTATTATTATTTGTTTTGTTTTTGTAATTAGATTGCTTTGTTTGAGAATTATATGAACCACCATATAATGGGTTTTGATTTAATTTTTTAGCAATTGAACTAGTATCAAAATCTGTATCTTTTCTAGATGAAGGAATAAAAATTTTATGTTCTTTATCTAAAACTTTAACAGAATCAATCTTGTCTTTATATGTAACTGGTTGAGTTGGTACTGGTTCTTTAATATCGTTTGTTTTTTCTATAAAAGCTGCAGATGGATTTTCATGCACAACTTCTCTTGTATCTTTATCAACGGTTCTAAGATAGTTATCATCTGGCGCGTTACCCATCATAGCTTTTAATTTTGCAACTTTTTGTTTTAAATCAATGTTACTATTATCATCAAAATTAATTGATGTTCTTGTTTGTTCTCTATGGTTAATTTCTCCAACTCCATAATCATCCCTAACAATATGTGGAGAAGTTTTAGAGTTTAAACTATTTTGAATTCTATTATTTAATTTTAAAATATCTGTTAAAAATACTAATCAAAATATTGAACCAGTAAGTAAAAATAAAGGACCAATAAAATTAATGAAAAATATTGGATTTAATCCTCCAATATAATAAAAATTATCAACCGGAGTTAAAACAAATCAAACAATGAAACTAGCCTCGATCATTATAAAAATTATTGGCAAAATTAATGTTCAATAACTTGCAAACTTATTGTAACCAGTATTTTTAACTTCTTTTTTTAATATTACTTCAAGAAAATAAAGGAACAATAAAAAATAATGAAAGTCCAAAAATGATTAAAAACAATACAGCTCCTATAAGCTCACTGTGTTTTACAACAAAATTTAATGTTTCAATATTTTCTTGTGATGATAAAATTGTACTATTTAATAACAAACTTATTTTAGCAACAACAGATTGGGCAAAAATAAAAAATGTATTGTCAAGCGGCATTGTTTTATAAGTCATCAAAAATATACCTTGAAAGCTTGCCAGTATTATTGTCCCCACTCATATAAAAATGACAGATAATATTCTTATGTTTTTCATAATACCCCTTTAAACTTTAAATTATAACTATGATTATCTATATTATTTTACATTATTTTAAAAATAATTCATAATAGAAATAGCATTTATTTGTAAAAAAGGAAATTATATATGGAAAAAGAAGCAACAATAGAAATATTAAAAAATATTACTTCAAAATTTGAAGGTTATAAAAATAGTAAAATAAATGATGGAAAAATCATTAAAATATTTGATGAAAATTTTAATAATTTAAAGAAAACTGGTACAAATGATAACTATTTTGTATGTTTTGACAAGACTCCATTTTTTTTCTGGTGGCGGAGGCCAAGTACCGGATAGTGGAAAAATATTTGACTTAAATAATAATTTATTAGCATTAGTAGTTGATGGTTTTAAAATAGCTTATAACCAAATGTATTACAAAATACAACTTGTTGATAATAATGTTATCTCTGTAAATGACAATGTAATACAAAATATTGATGAAGATAAAAGAAATAAAGCATCACAAAATCATACTGCTTTGCATTTATTTGCGGATGTTTTATTAACTGAATCAAATAATGTTTTAGTAGAAAAATCTGCCAATCTAAATGAAGATTATTTTGTTATTAGATATATATATAACGAAATGTTTACAGATGAGTTTTTAAAAAAATCATTAGCTAAGGCCCAAAGCTATTTAAAAGAAGACCACAATCAAAAAGAAGTTTGATTATCTTTTGAAGAAGCTTTAGAAAAAAAATTTGGTGGAAGAAAAATTTGAAAAAGCATTAACAAAAGATGATTCACTTTTAAGACATGTTTCATTTGAAAATATAACTAGCGCTCTTTGCAGTGGAACTCATGTAAACAATTTAAATGAAATTTCAGGTTTAGAAATATACGAACAATATAAAAGTAAAAAAGAATTTGTTATAAGAGCAACAACAAATATGGTTTTTTATAAAAAACATATTGATGAAAAAATAACAGATTATAATAATTTTTTGGAAGAAACAACATTATTAACAAAAGAAGATAAAAAAATGTTTAATCTTGAAAAAAATGTTAATTATAGTTATGCTACTCTTAAAAAAATTGAAGAAAATAAAAAATCAGTAGAACAAAAAGTCAAAGAAATTAAATTAATTTTAAAAAAAGAAAATGAAGATAAATTTTTTAACAAGGAATATTCTGGTATTTCTTTAAGCAAGAATATAATATTTTATGAAGATGATCTAGATATTGATAATAAAAATGTATCAAAAAAATTAATTATGATGTCTGAAAATGATAGTAATTTATATCAAATATTTGTAAACACTAAAACTAATTCAATAATTGTTAACAATAAAAATAAAGAAATAAATATTGGTAAAGTATTTAAAGAAAGAAAAGTTGATTATATTACTGGTGGTGGTTCACCCTTTCAACTGCAATTAAAATATTATGATTATCAAACAGATGTGCCAAAATTTAAAAAGTTTATTGTAGAATTATTAGGAGATAAATAAAGGAGAAAATTATGAGCAAAACATTAGAAACACAATTTGTAGTTGAAATACCAAAAGGTAGTAGAAATAAATATGAAGTAGATGCACTTACTGGAAAAATTGAACTAGATAGAGTTTTATATGGGGCAAATTTTTATCCAGGAGAATATGGTTTTATTGAAAATACACTTGATTTAGATGGAGATCCATTAGATGTTATATCTTTAATAACAGAACCAACATTCCCGGGCTGCAGAGTAAATGTTAGAATTTTAGGAACTATTAACATGATTGATGCAGGAGAAGTTGATACAAAACTATTCGGAGTACCTGTAGATGATCCGAGATTTAACGAATATAAGCAATTAAATGATGTTCCAAAACATTTAAGAGATGAAATTGAAAACTTTTTCTTGCAATATAAAGCTTTACAAAAGAAATCTGTTGTTATAAATGGTTGAAGTGGTACAGATCAAGCAATTAAAGAACTACAGGAATGTAAAGAAAGATTTGTAGAATATAAAGATGTTTTACTTTCAAAAGGTTCTGATGCTGTTAAGAAAATTTGAAAAGATAAAGGAATTATTTAATAATATAAAAATACATAATAAAAAAAAGTAACTTACGTTACTTTTTTTTATTATTTTGAATTATTTTATATATTTTTTCAGCAGCTCTTTTAGAAGAAATTCTATTCATGTTTATTTTAATAACATTATTAGTTTTTTTAATGTTTTTATATCAAATATAATATTGTTTATTAAGCAATTTTCAATAAGCTTTATCAACAATTAATTCTGAAGCTCTGGCGCGTTGCTTTATTCTTTTAATAGCATTATGAACAGATATTTTTAAATAAACAAATAAATCTGGAACAATGTCGTTTTTTAAATATAAATTTTCTTGAACTAACATTCCATAAAAATCCATGTATAACTTATAATCAGTAATATTCATGTTTCCCATTTTTTTTAAAACTTCGACAAATATTTTATCTTCATATATCGACCTGTCAAAAATAACATCTTTATCTTTTGGGATATTTAAAAGTTGTTTACTACGTTCCATAATCATGAAAATTTGCATTCTAAAAGCAAAATCTTTAGGGTTATTATAAAAATCATTTAAATAAGGATTTTTTTTGACTGGTTCTGAAAATATTACTATATCGTTATCTGTTTGCTTTAATATTTCACTTATTGTAGATTTACCAACACCCACTACTCCAGCTAAACTAATTTTCATTATCTAAATCTCCTAACTTAATAACACTTGCTATTTCATTTGCAATCATATCAGGTTCTTTGTTTTCAGTGTCAATAACAATAATTTCAAAGTGATTTTTAAATTTTTTGTATCATAAATCATAATGTTTATTTAACACCTCTCAATACTCATTATCGACGTTCTTTTCAACTTCTCTACCCCTTTTTTCTATTCGGTCAATTGCGGTTTTCGCTGAAGCTGTCAAATAAATAACTTTATCTATTTTTACTTTTTTATCTAACTTAAGTGTATTTAAAATTACTTCATTATAAAATTCCATATATATCTTATAATCAGTATCATTTAAATGTTTCATTTCATATAAAACATCAACAAAAATTGGATCCTCTAAAATAGAGCGATCAAAAATAACGTTGTTAAAGTTTTTGCTTTGATTTAATTGTTGACTGCGCATCAAAGTCATAAATAGTTCCATTTGAAACGCAATTTTTTTAGGGTTTTTATAAAACTCATCTAAAAATGGGTTTTTTTCAACTGGTTCTTCAAATAAATGAAAATTATATTTATTAGCTAATAAATTACTAATAGTTGATTTTCCTACTCCCACAACACCCGAAATAACTATTTTCATAAAACTCCTTAATTTATTGATTTATATAATTAAAATGAATTATCATTAATATTTTGTTGATAATCTCCAAAGAATTTTTTAACATCTTTTGGTTTTAATGCCATATATTGTCCAACTCTTAAATCTTGGGGCATTTCAAAATGTCCGATTGATAATCTTTTTAGCCTTAAAACATCAAACCCTAAAGCATCAAACATTTTTTTAACTTGGTGATTTTTTCCTTCATGAATTATTAATTCAACAATTGTTTTATTTTCATCAAATAAATTTTTAACAATTCTTCCTTGGCATCTTGAAGTTTTAAAATCAAGCCCATTGTTATCAATAACAACACCTTTTGTAATAGTTTGTAAATCATGTTTTGTAAAGTTTCCCCTTACTTGAGCATGATATTTTTTATCAATAATGTAACTTGGGTGAGTAATTATATTAGCAAAATCTCCATCATTTGTAATAAAAACTAAACCTGAAGTATCATAATCTAAACGACCAACAGGGTATAAACGTTCTTGTGTTCTTGGGAAAAAGTCTAAAACAGTTTTTCTTTGTTTTGGGTCCCTAACTGTGCAAATAACTGCTCTTGGTTTATTCAAAGCGTAATAAACTTTTTGTGTATTTTTATTCACAAGTGGCTTGTCAAAAATTAAAATTTCTTCATTTCCAGAAACTTTTTTACCATGCTCTTTAACAACTAATCCATTAACTTTAACATGCCCTCTATTTATTAATTCTTCTGCTTTACGACGAGAACAGTATCCCATGCTAGCAATATATTTTTGTAATCTATCCATTGTTAAATAATCCTTTTATTTCTTTCTGTTTTAAATCTGATATTTTTGGTAAATCTTCTTTTGATTTTAAATCAAAATGTTTGTAAAAGTTTTCAGTTATTTTATAGAAAAACGGTTTTCCTGGTAAATCACTTTTACCAGCAGTTTTTATTAAATCGTATGAACGTAATTTATTTAATAAATGATCACTTGCAACACCTCGCAAATCGTTAATTTCCGGTTTGGTAATAGGTTCATTATAAGCGATAATTGCTAGAACTTCTAAAGCTGAATATGATAGTTTAACTTTTTCCACTACCGATTCTTCTTTAATTATAAAATCATAATTTTGTTTTTTTGTAACATAGCGATATTTATTTAAAAATTTTTGAATTGTAATCCCTTTAGCTTCATTTTTATCTAAATCACTTTTAATTTCATTTAAAACTAATTCAATTTTATCTCGTTCTAAATTAGTAACAGTCATTATTTTTTCAACAGTGATTCCTTCATCGCCTTTAATAAATAATAACGAGTCCACAATTGACTTTATTTTATCGTTTATTTCTNNTGTTCTTCTTGTTGTTTTAATACTTTTAACATTTTAATTTTCCTTATTATCTATGAAAGTTATTTTAATATCATCTTTAACATTATCTTGTTGCAATGTAACTTGCGCTTTTTTAACTAAATCCAAAATTGCTACAAAGCAAGTTATTAACATTTTTTTATTATAACCAAAATTTTCAACAATTGATATTAAAGAGGTTTTCTTTTTAGTTCTACTTATTAAAAAATTAATAATTTTACCCGAAGTTTCTTCTAATGAATATTCTTTAATTACAACATTTGTTTCTTTTGGCTCTTTATACTCTAGTCTTTCAAAAACTTGCATCATTGCTGATATCAAATTATCAATGTTATCTTTTTCTAATAAAATATTTTTTTTAACTTTAACATTTGTTTCTGGTTTTCCTAGAAATAAGCTACTTGCGGTATATTTTTCTTTTAACTTAACTGCAACTTTTTTTATTTTTTTATATTCTAATAATTTTTGAATTAAATCATTTCTAATTTCATCTTCAGTTTTTTCATCCATTTCAACTTTTTCTTTTGGAATTAAAAGTTTTGATTTAACTTCTAATAAATATGACGCCATATATAAATACTCAACAGCTATATCCATGTTTAATTTTTGTTGATTTGAAACAATTTCTAAATATTGTGTTGTTAACTCTAAAAGATCAACATCAAAAATGTTGATCTTTTTTTCTTTAATTAAATTTAAAAGTAAATCTAAAGGTCCGGAAAAATTATCTAAATTAATATTATAAGCCATTACTTAATCACCTTATAAATAAGCGGTTCTTTTATGGGTTTTTTTTGANNAACAATCTTATGAGTATTTGTAATAAAATTAACTATTTCATCTGTTATTTTTTTATTCGAATAAATTGTTATTAATGTTTCCCCAGCTTTAACTGACTCTCCATTTTTTTTATTTAAATAAATCCCACTATCATGATCAATTTTTTCTTCTTTTGTGTTTCGACCAGCACCAATTTTTACAGCAGCTAGCCCTAAATTATTCGCGTCAATAATATTCATATAACCATTAGTTTCAGCTTTGATTTCGTGTTTGTATGTTGTATTCAACATATCATCTAAATCTTTATAATTTAGAATAGAAATATCGCCACCTTGAGCCTTAATTCATTTCTTAAAAAAATGTAATGGTTCATTTGTTTTTAATTTATTTACACAAGCTTCATAAGCTTTATCAAAATCATCGAAAACTTTTGCTTGCAATAAGCTTAAAGCAACAGATTCACAAACAATATCTAATAGGTCTTCATCACCATTATTTGTTAAACAACTAATAACTTCATAAATTTCTATTTTATTTCCAATAGCTCTTCCAAGCGGTTGGGACATATTTGTAATTTCTGCTGCAATAACTTTATTAAATTTTTTACCAATATTTATCATATAATTTGCTAAAACTTCTGCTTCTTCAATTGTTTTAATAAAAGCCCCTTGGCCACATTTAATATCTAAAATAATTCCATCAGAACCTGTCGCAATTTTTTTACACATGATACTTGCAGCAATTAAAGGAATTGAGTTAACAGTTCCGGTAACATCTCTTAAAGCATATAATTTTTTATCAGCGGGTACAATGTTGTCGCTTTGTGCAATAATTGAAATATTAGTTTCATTAACGATTCTTACAAATTCATTAAATGGCAACTCTACTTTAAAATTAGGAAAACTTTCTAATTTATCAACAGTTCCCCCAGTTTGCCCTAAACCTCTTCCTGACATTTTAGCAACCTTTAAACCAAAACTAGCAGCTAATGGTGCATATATTAAACTTACTTTATCACCAATTCCACCAGAAGAATGTTTATCAACTTTAAATCCTTTGATTTTAGAAAGATCATATGTTTCACCAGAATTTATCATGGCATCTACAATATAGTTAATTTCATCTTTATCCATACTATTAAAATATACAGCCATTAAAAAAGCAGACATTTGATAATCTGGAATTAAATTTTTAGTATAACCATCAATCACAAACTTTATTTCATTTTGCGATAACTGAATATTATTTTTNTTCTTTTCAATAATATCTAAAATTCTCATATATATTCCTTAATTAAAACTATATTACATTTTCTTTTGTTTTATCTTTAACGTTTACTTTATATTTTTTGTATTCTTTACCATTGTTTTTATCTTGATATCTATCAATCCCTTTTTGAATTGAAGATTTTACAATATTAGCTATAAATTTTGTATCTTTTTCAATAAATTTAGATGGTTTTAGTGGTTCATTAAACACAACAGTAATATATTTTTTACCACTTTTTTTAAAGTTTTTGTTTTTAATTTTATAAGAATCAATAATACTTACAGGAATAATCGGACAATGTGCTTTTTGAGCAATCTTAAAAGTTCCAGAATGAAACTCACCCATTTCTTGTGTGTGACTTCTTGTTCCTTCTGGAAACACAACCATTGATCTTGGCACTCTAATTAATTCGTTAGCTTGTTGGATAACTTCCATTGCTTGACGAGGATTTTTACGATCTAATAATAAAACATCAATCAAATGAATAAAACGTCGATATAATCTACTATCATTTAATTCTTTTTTNGCAATAAAGGCACAAGGTGATGTTTTTTCAAAGTTATTAAGTGCAAAAATAATAAGTGGATCAACATTTGATTGATGATTAGCAATAACTAAACAACCTTTGTCCAATCAATTTTTTTCATCGTGCACAATTAACTTAATATTCATTAATCACAAAATATATCTTGCTCTTTTTTGCAATCAAATATATCTAAACTCTTCTGTAATATAGTTTGGATCTTTTGCTATTTTTTTNGTCATACTTCTAGATTTTAAAAACAATCTAACAAATCTAGGTAATGTTATTAATATTTTAAATAAGTTCATTTACTTTTTTACCTTTCGTTTATATATAAAAACGTCAAAACTATCGTGTTTTTCAAAAATATCCTTTGTAAAAATATTTTCATCTATTTCAAACATAAAAGTATCTGCTTCAAACTTCCCTTTTATCTTTGACAAATAAATAACATCTACAAAATCATAAAACAATTTGTATATATTTAATCCACCACAAATATAAATATCATTATCCACGTTTTTATAGTAATCACTTATAATTTTATCAATATTATTAATAATCACAACATTTTTATTGTTAAAATCGTAGTTATTTTTTTGTTTAGTTAAAACAAAGATTTTTCTATCTTCTAAATGTTTAGGAATTGATTCATATGTTTTTCTACCAAATAGTATATTTTGATTTAAAGTCATTTTTTTAAAAAAAGCTAATTCCTCTTTAATGTGTCAGGGTAAATTGTTATTTAAACCCAGTTCATTATTTTCTCCAACAGCCAATATAAAATAAATCATTAAACTGCTACATCTCCTTTGATGTGCGGGTGTGGGTTATAATTTTCAATAACAAAGTCATCATAATTAATATCTTCAATCGAACTTCACTCACCCCTAATTACAAGCTTTGGTAGTTTTCTTGGTTTACGTTTAATTTGTAGTTTAACTTGTGGTATATGATTTTCATAAATATGAGCATCACCAATGGTGTGAACAAAAGTCCCTGGTTTTAAATTAGTTAATTTTGCAATTATATATGTTAATAAAGCGTAACTAGCAATATTAAAAGGTATTCCTAAAAATACATCCCCACTTCTTTGATATAATTGGCAATCTAAAAAACCATCTTTTGTTACATAAAATTGAATAAATGTATGACATGGTGGTAAGGCCATATCTTTAACTTCTTTTGGATTTCAAGCTGATATTATTAATCTTCTAGAAAAGGGATTTTTTTTAATATCTTCAATTAAATTTTTTACTTGATCGACCCCATTAAAATCTCGTCATTGTTTTCCATAAATTGGACCTAAATTACCAAATTTTTTAGCAAAAGATGTATCAGTTTTAACTTTATCAACAAATTCCTTAATTGTTTCATTATTATATTCATTAGTTTTTGTAAAATTCTCGTAGGCTCATTCATTTCAAATACGCACATTATTATCAACAAGATATTTAATATTTGTATCTCCTTTTAAAAATCATAACAATTCATGTAAAACAGATTTTAAATGTAATTTTTTTGTTGTTAATAATGGAAATTCATCTTTTAAATTATATTTAGCTTGGTGTCCAAAGATTGATATAGTTTTAATGTTTGTACGGTTATCTTTTAATTCTCCATTTTTTAAGATTTTTTTAATCAATTTATGATATTCTTTCACAACTTTTCCCTTTCTTTATGTAAATTTTTTACCTATTTCAAAAATATTATTTTTATAAAATTGTTTAATATTTTGTAACTTTTGTCCTTCTTTTTTAACGTCTGTCAAAAGAACGCTTCCTTGTTTACAAGCAATTTGTACGCCATTTTTTGATATATTTAATATTATTCCAGGTTCATTATATTCATTAAAATCATCTTCGTTAATTTCAGCACCTAATATTTGTCATGTTTTATTTTCATAAAATGAAAATGAAATTGGTTCTGGAATATAACCTCTAATTTGATTATAAACATCTAAAGAAGAATTATTTCAATTAATTTGCCTCTCTTCTTTTGTAATATTTAATGCAAAACTAACTTTTGTTTCGTCTTGCTTTGATTTGTTATTTGGATCTTTTAATATTTCTATTAAGTGTTTGTCTAGCATATTTATTGATAGAGTAATTAATTTATCTCTTAAAGTTTCAAAATTGTCATTAATTTCAATATTAATTGCTTCTTGCACAAACACATCTCCAGCATCCATTTTTTTAACCATTTCCATTAACGAGATCCCTGTTGTTTTTTCTCCATAAACAATTGACTTATGAATAGGTGCACCACCTCTTAATTTCGGAAGTAAAGATGCATGAATATTTAAAGCCACTATTTTTGGAAGCTTTAAGATACTTTCTGGGATAAATTGTCCGTAAGCACACGTTATTAATAAATCAAAGTTTAGTTGATCCAATTCTTCATAAATATCTTTGATCTTATTAGGTTGAAAAATTTTCAAGTTATTTTCGACAGAATATTTTTTAACTGGAGAAAAAATAATTTCTTTTTTACGCCCTACTTGTTTATCAGGTTGAGTTATTACACAAACAATATTTATATCATTTCTTTCTTTTAAATAATTTAATACTTTTTTAGCAAAAATGGGTGTTCCCAAAAATACAACATTATACATTCTACTTACCTTTTGCTTTCTTTTATTATTTCTCTAACAGCTTGATATATTACAATCATAGCTAATGTGTCTCTATTACAATATTTTAACATTTCTTTATATAAAAAATTATCTCACATTTTAATTGTTATATTATTTTCAACTCTTCTTCTAAAAATTTCAGAAGCCATATCACCTTTACGAATAGTTAAATCATTATAAGAAAAATTAGCGTCAAAAGCTGGTTGAGTTTTTTTTATAGATTTTGATCCATAAAATTCTGGTTTATATATTAGAAAATTTTTAAAAAAGTCCATCAAATCTTCAACATCATCAACTATTAAAGCAAAGAATTCTTTTGCTTTTAAAAATGTTGCTTTATCTTTTTCAGAAAGATATTTTTTAAATTTAATAATGTTGTCAATATAGTCTATCATTTCNCACAATACATTTTTTTCAAAACTACTGTTATAAGCAATATAACTTCCAACACCATATGCATTTAAATCTTTATATAATTTTAAAATTAAATAATATCGTGGATCTTCATTACCAGAAGCTAGATAAGCAAAATGTTTTAAAGTTTCTTCATTTTTGTAATCATAATTATCATCTAAAATAATGTGTACTGAGTACTGGAATGGAACTTGTTGATATGAATATGAAAAATCAAATTTAGGAACAGCTGATTTCATTGTTTCAAAATCTAACATATAAATTGGATGTTTATAAGAATGATATATTTCTTTAATAATTGGAACATTTTTGTGTTCCAGAACCTTTTCAAGTTTATTAATAACATTTACTTGCCTTTTTTGATCATCTGAAAGCTCAATTGGTTGTTTATTAGATTTCGCTTGATTAAATTTAATATTTGAATTTAATCCTACTAATGACTCCACATTTTCTTCATGTAACAAAAGCATTTGTTTACCCATACCACGATACAATTCAAATACATGAAAGTGTTCTCCTAAATATTTTGTAAAATGTTTGCAATAACCGTAATTAAATCTAGTTAATGGTGCGTTATTTAAACATGATTTGTTTGTTAGAAAACTAACTACTTTTTTTGTATCTTTTATTTCTAAAATTTTCATTAAATTATTTAAATCATCTTCTATAGAATTTTCACCAACAATATTTTTGTCATTAAAACTTCCATCATAAAGAGCTTTAGCAAAATCTAATAATGTAACATTTTCTTTTTGATAAGTATTAAATGCAAAAAGAACATTAAAATCAATGTCACCCATTCGAAGATAACTTGAATCCAGTAGCATTAAAGAAATTTTACTTATTTTATAACCCAACTTTGTCAAAACAAAATATTGGTACGCTATATCATATGCTTGCTTTTTATCTTTCTCACTTGTATAAGTTTTGGGAACTCTTTCTGTTTTATTTTTCATTTTAGTGTGTGTTGAAGCTTTAACTTCAATTAAATGAAATGTTCCATCTTTTTGTCTTTCAAGAATATCACATTTAGTAATAAAATTTTCATAAACAAATGCAGGCTCAAAGAAATAATTATATGCTTTATTTTCAATTAAAGTTTTTGTTTTTTTAATCGCTTCTTTTTGTGAATAAACATCTAAATCAATATAGTTACCATATCTCATAAAATATTCACGAGCTAATTGACCAACTTCATTTCCATCTTGAATTTGTTCTCCCGGATAATCAGGAAGAGTATTTTCAGTTTTGTTTGATATTTCAAAAGCACTTTCATCATCTTTAAAAGTTGTTTCAATAGAATTATTAAATAACTTTTTATTTTCTTCAATATTTTGAGGTGAAAAATTGATTGAAATATCAGAATCTGAATCAAAGTTTTGTAATTCTAACTTTTGTAATTGAACTTCTTTTTGTTGAATTAAGTCATTAACTTGTAAAAAATTTTCTTTATTAAACATAGCAAAAGCATTTTTACTACAAATTTTAAACCTTTTATAATCTTCTTTTCTAATTATCATATTATCCCCAATTACATCTTTTAATAATTTTAAATTATATTAACAAAAATGTTAATAAAAATAAAAAAAACGCTTTTTAGCGTTCTTTGTATACTGAAACTCTTTTTCTATTTTTGTCAAAAGATTCATATTTTACAAATCCATCAATTAATGAGAATAAAGTGTCATCTCCACCTCTTCCAACATTAGTTCCTGGATGTATTTTAGTACCTCTTTGTCTAAAAATTATAGCTCCCGCTTTTGCAACTTGACCATCACCTAGTTTTGCTCCAAGTCTTTTTGAATGTGAATCACGACCATTTCTAGTAGAACCCACTCCTTTTTTTGAAGCAAATAATTGTAATCCTAATTGAAAATTAAACATTTTGTTCCTCCTGAAAATTTACATATTTTTTATATTGTATGTAAATATTTTTTAATTGATAATAAATGGTTTCCATTATAATTAAAGCCTTATTATCAAGTTTGATATTATTAATATTGATTTCAATTAAAGCGTCAGACACTTTATAAGAAAACCTATTGTTAAAAGCATTATCTAATGCGGTTAATCCCCCAGTTACAATGGCAGTTACACCGGCGCAAACAAGATCTTTTCCAGCAACATCAAATTCAGCATGCCCTTTTACTATAAGTTTTGTATAAGAATCTTTTTCTTTTTTAAAATTAATATTTATCATGATTATTTTGCTGAAGAATCAGATTTTGCTGTAGTTTTTTTAGCAGCTGTAGTTTTAGTTGCTGTAGTTTTTTTAGCAGCTGTAGTTTTAGTTGCTGTTGTTGCTTTAGCTGTTGTTGCTTTAGCTGTTGTTGCTTTAGCTGTTGTTGCTTTAGCTGTTGTTGCTTTAGCTGTTGTTGCTTTAGCTGTTGTTGCTTTAGCTGTTGTTGCTTTAGCTGTTGTTGCTTTAGCTGTTGTTGTTTTAGCTGTTGTTGTTTTAGCTGTTGTTGTTTTAGCTGTTGTTGTTTTAGCTGTTGTTGCTTTAGCTGTTGTTGCTTTAGCTGTTGTTGCTTTTTCAACATCTTTTGCTGCTAATTTATTTGAACCAATTTGTTCAATCATAATTTTTGTATATGGTTGACGATGACCATATTTTTTATGATAGTTTTTCTTTGGTTTATATTTATAAACAACTATTTTCTTTTCTTTACCTTGTTTTAAAACTTTTCCAGTAACTTTAACACCTTTAATAAAAGGTGTTCCAAATTTACCATCAGCCATTAAAACTTCTTCGAAAGTTACAACATCCCCTTCTTGAGCATTTAATTTTTCGACATATATTTCTTGTCCAAGAGAAACTTTAAGTTGTTTCCCTCCTGTTTTTATAATTGCAAACATTTTTTCCTCCGATTATACTCGCCTTAAAAGTAGATAAGTGTTCCATATCCTTTAGAAACTTTTAAAAAAGAGCGGTTGAATCGTTCAACCATAATTAATTATACATCTTTTTTTAATAAATTGTACATAAATAAAGAATAAAGTTGTTATATTTAACAGCTTTATTCTTCTTTTTTTCTATATCAGGTATGGGTTTTTTAAACTTTGAGTCTAAATATTTTTGAATATAACTACTAAAAGTTAATACAGTTAATCCAGCAAATATTAAAGTTGCTCATATTCAATAAAACCATGGAATTGCTGAAATATTAATATCACTTAAAAAGGCGTTACCTATCATTTGTAAAATTGGTGTCCATAAAAGCATTGTTAGTAATGCTGATAATGTAAAAGTACCATTTGTCTTTTTAACAGATTTATAGAAAAAGACCCTAGCCACAGCGTTAGCCATTCCTGCTAAAAACAACATTATAACTTCAACTGGTTTTGAACCAAATGTTTTCCCTAAAACATTTCAACCAAAAGTAATGTTTTGGCCATCAATCAATGATGCTAGCGGTGTCACAATTACCAACATTAAGATAGTTCCTGTAAACCCTTTTAATGTAATAAGTTCTTTTGTTGTTAAAGCATGAACCTTTTTAGTATTTATTAAATAATCACCAACAACACCTTCAAGAGCATACAATAAAGCTCCCGCTAATCCTAATGCCATTCCGATAAATAGATTTGTTATATTAATATCACTAACAAAAATATAATTTAAAATCATTCCCACTGTAAATAATGTTGTAAATAAAATGGCTACAAGTGATACATTTGTTAATTTATCTTTAAACAATATTCTTGCTGCTAATAAACAGTATATTGGTGCTGTATTTAAGATTGAATTTGATAACTCACTACTATTGTTTAAAAAAGGTATTGCCACCATTAAGAAAGCCATCGAGATTGGCCCCGATAACAATCCAACAAACATCATAATTCAACTAGATTTATAACGCATATTGCCCACTAAATCTTTAATAGATTTTATAATCCCATAAATAAAAGCGAAAATAAGAATTCCTATTCCCGAAAAAATTAATATAACAAATAACTTGTCTTTCTCTTTAAACCTTTTAATACCTTTTTCAAAACCATATAAAAATACCGTTAAAATTCAAGACATAAATTCTTGAAATATTGCAATAATAAATGCAAAAATAAATGCCGTACTTGGATCCACAGTAAAAAAGAAAATAAATAATGGCGATAAAGAATAAAAGAATCCGGCTGATATTCCAAAGAAATTTCCAAAAATAATATCTTTTGATTTATATGATCTGTTTAATTGAAAAGTTGCTGTGTTTTCCATAATAACCCTTCTAATAAAAACTATAAAAAATATAAAAAAAATAAAAAAATAATTGATAGCATCAAAAAATTTAATTATAAATTTGTAAATAGTAATTATTTAAATAATAAATAAACATATGTTTATTTGAAAAGAAAGTTGTATATAACAACTACACATAAATATATTACTATAAATTAGCTTTAATTAAAAGGTTTATAAAAATAAATTATAAAATTTATAATTAATATTATAATTTACTTTTGCTTAATATATAAAGTCTGTCCTTCTTCATAAAATTCATAATTTGCCTTTAAATTGTTTTTAAAAAATAAAGATGGCTTACTATTTGAAGCACCATAATTTTTAGGGTTAAAATCAGGCACTTTTGAATAAATATTTTCAATTAATAATGAAAACTGAATAAAACCCTTATCGTTTTTTTCATTGTTATTAAATATTTCTTTAATAATATTTAATAACTGTTGTCTTAAACGTTGTTTTTCAGTGTTAGCTTTTTGTTTTTTAATAGTTTCTTCTTGTGCTTTTTTAGGGTTTTGTTCTTCAATACCATTAGTTTGTTCTTCAACAGCTTCTGCAATTATATCCACACTAATATATCTGTGACAAAGTTTTTTATAATCTTCATTAGTTTTTTTACCTAATCCAGCACCAATTACTACTTTATTTCTTTGTTTAATTTTTTTAATTATTGGAGCAAAATCAGAATCACTTGATGCTATACAAAAACAATCAATATAGTCACGGTTTAAAAGTTCCATTGTATCTAAAGCAATTCTAATATCAACAGCATTCTTACTAGATGTTAATGAAGGCTCAACAATAAAATCATTTATCCCATATTTTTTTCCTTTATTAGCAATGTTAGTGTCTTTTGCATTTGCATAAAATGCCCCTTTATAAATGACATTACCCATTTCTTCTAGTTCTTCAAATAAAATATTTAAATATTTATCATTATTAAAATTATCAAAGTCAATTAACAAAGCAATTGTTTTATTTTTTATTTCCATAAATCCCTTTCAACTTGAATAAGTTAAGTGTATATACAAAGTTTAACTTAATAAAATAAAAAAAATATAACTAAATGTTATATTTTTAAGATTATATAATAAATTATTTTTTAATAGTTAATAACGGAATTGCTTTAGCGTAGATTTCAAACATTCTTTTTAAGTTATCTAATGAAATATGTTCATTGTAAGCGTGCATTGTTGTATTTTCTCAATCAAATTCTGCTCCAAAAGCTACACAGTTTGGCATAGATCTAGCATATGTTCCCCCACCAATCGCTAATGGTTCTGCTTTCATATCTCCAGTTACTTCACGATATACATCCATAATGTTTGTAATCAATGGTGATTCTTTATCCATAAATATTGGTGGTTCTCAATCCATTTCTTTAATTGTTAACCCATATTCTGCAAAGGCTTTTTCCATTGTTTTTAATGTTTTATTTTTATCAGCTTTAACGGGCACTCTTAAATTCATGCAAAGTCTTGAACCCTTGCTATCAATTTCCATAATTCCGTTGTTTACAGATAAATCTCCAGAAACATCAGAAATATTTGGGAATATTTTAGAAAAACTAAAATCTTGTCATAAGTGATCTTTAACAAATTTTGTTAACTTAGAACGATTAGCAGCTGATGCTTCTTCAATTGCATATAGTGCAGCTAACCCAGCATTAACACCTTTGTGAGGCATACTACCATGAGCAGCTATCCCTTTTACTGTTAATGATGTGTCGCTGTTGATGATGTTTTCAATTTTCATTTCATCTAATTTTTTAGCAATTAACTTAACATCTGTTCCTGTATATTCAACAACATCTGCAATATTATTATAAGCTTCTCCACCAATTAAAGTAAATTTTTGCCCTTCTAAAAAGAAGTCCATATCCAAAATACCTTTTTCAGCATAAACAACCGGAAATTCTCCATCTGGTGTATAACCTAAAGCTGGATGCCCTTCTTTTTTCATATATGTTCTAATAGAATCTCAATCTGTTTCTTCAGTTAAACCAAAAATAAGTCTTATTTTATAATCTGGTGTAAACTTTAAGTCTTTTAAATATTTTAAAGCATAAAGATTCAAAATTGTTGGTCCTTTATCATCGAATGTTCCTCTACCAATTAATTTTCCATCCATTATTTGTGGTTCAAATGGTTTAGTTTTTCATTTTGTAATATCTCCAACCGGAACAACATCTAAGTGACCTAAAATTGCAAAAATTTCATCCCCACTTCCATATTCTACAAAACCATATTTATTTTCTTTATCAATGTAAGTGTCAAACCCTAAACTTTTAGCTAAATTAATTGCATAGTGTAAAGCATCATTAACATTTTTTCCATAAGGAAATTCTCCGTCTTTTTCTCCTCTTACTGATGGAATTTTTACTATATCTGTAATTGAACTAATTGCTTGGTCAAAATACTTTTCGATTAATTCTTTTGTATTTATTGTTACTTTTTTCATAATATATACCTCTTTTAAATTTATTTTAAATTTGTATTATTTATTTTGATATTATCATAAATTTTATAATTTTTTTATAAGAAAAACAACTATTATATAAAATAGTTGTTTAAGTAATATAGATTTTAACTTATATAGAATTAATATTCATAGTATTTAGTTGCGGTAACTGTAACATACTTTGATACTCTGGAACAATTGAAAACTGTTCGTTTATCGCTGTTTTGTTTAATGAATTTCCAATGTATGAAAATGCATGTAACATTGTTGCTGCATTTGCTTGAGCTGTTTCAGTTGCACCTGGTGCATCAATCCCAAATGGAATACCTAATGCAAATCAAATTAAGAATGCAGATGTACTTGTTACAAAGAAGAATAGTGAGTAAGGAGCCATTGTTGACATTAATGACCCAATTCCGAATTGTTTTTTATCTTCTTTTTTTAATCATTCCTGACAATATACCAACACTAATGGGAAGTATGTCATAACCGGAGAAATAATGTTTGTAGAACTATCCCCCACACGATATGCCATCATAATTGCTGATGGTGCAATTCCAGCTTGCTCTAAAGCAGCTAAGAAAATTGGTCCAATAATAAATCATTTAGCTGACAATGATCCCATGAACATGTTAATAATTGCTACAACCACAACGAATAAGAATAATGATGCTACTGGATCTAAATTAGCAGCTCCAGCTCCAATAAAGTAAGCTAGTACCATATCCATTTTACTCATTGATAATGCATTAACAAATTGCGCTAATACAACAAAAATAATTAATGTAATTGCTGATCTTTTAATTGCAAAAGTTAAAGCATTAATAACGTCTTTACCTGATTTAAAATTCTTAGAAGCAAATCCAAATGATATTCCTAACCCTAAGAATAAAAAGGCGATAATTAATACTAAGTGACTTAAAATATCGTATTTTGAAGCTGCAGCAGCTGCTAGCTTAACTGCTTCTTCATGTTCTTTACCAGCTGCTAAAAATTTAGCTAGTAGTCCATCTTCAATATTTGAATAGAAAGGAGCACTGAATGGTCCTCCAGGAATTGCCATCATTAAAACTATTCCTGTTAAATAAATTGTGACAAATCCTAAAACAAATCACATTCCTTTACGTTCTAATTTTGTTAATTTATATTTTTTTGACTTACCTTCAGATTCAATTGCAATATCAGCATCTGCGTCAATTTTTCATCTTGCATTAATTCTTTTATCAACAATCTTTTCAGTAACGAATCAACCAGCTGATGTATAAACTAAAATTAAAAACATTGTAAAGTATCAGTTAGAAAGAACTGTAAAGACTTCTTTTCCTAAAAAATCATTACCTGAACTTGCTAATAAAGCTTCACTTGAGGCAGGAATAATGTTAGCTGCAAAACCAGCTGAAACCCCCGCAAACATTGCTACCATTCCTGTTAATGGGTGTCTTCCAGCTTTTTGAAATAATACCCCCGCTAATGGAATTAATATAATATAACCAGCATCTGAAGCAACAGAAGATATAGTCCCCATCGCAATTACTGTTGGTGTTAATATTTTACTTGAAACAGATGATACCATTTTTTTCAAAGATACATCGATTAATCCTGATTTTTCAGCTGTTGTTGTACATAACACAGTTATTAGCACAACTCCAACAGTTGAAAGACCTGTAAAGTTAGTTATAAAGTTTGATAATCATCAAATTATTGACTCTCCGCTAAACATATTTGTAAATTTAGCTACATATTCATCTTGCTTTTCCCCATCAGCATAAACGTCGTATAGTTTAACACCATTAGGAATTGCAAAAGATAAAATTGTTGAAACTACCATCACTATTAATGTTAAAATAATGAACATATAAAATGGATGAGGCAGTTTATTTCCCACTTTTTCAATTCCATTTAGTGTTTTGTTTCCAGCTTTTCCGAAAGCTGAACCAATTTTTTTACCAAATGAAACGTGAGAAGAATCTTTTACAGATTTATTTTTCATAAATATTCTCCCTTCTAAATCAATATAAACACAAAATAATTTCTTCTCAGAAATTACCTCAATTAAATTTTTTATGATTTGCTCTTACTTAAATGAATAAAATACATTTAATATATTTAAAAAATATACTATTATAATAACACATTATTTTATAATATTAATAAATAATTAAACAAATTCATAAAAAAAAGCGTATTAACGCTTTTTATTTATCTTTTTTTCTTTATATAAAACTATTATATGTTTTGTTAAATTAAGTTCTGAAATTAATTGATTCAACAAACCCTTAATCTCTAATAAAACTAAATAAAGGTTTAGTTCTTCAATTTTAAACTTATATTTTAGTTCGTCAACTTCTTTTTGAATAAGTTTAATTTGTTCGCTAATATCTTCATGATCTTCAAAAACAGCTCTTACATTTGCTTGTGCTCTTTCTCTTAAATCACTTAAATCCAGAAAAGCATTTTTAATTTTTGCTAATAAAATATTTTGTTTATCTTCAATTTTACTAATTTGAATTTGTTTTATGTTGTTACTTTCTTTGTTGCTTAATTTAGACATATTTTTTCGCTTTGTAATTAATAATTAATTACAATTCCTTTTAACCTTGTAACTGATTTTAAAGTTTCGCCAATCCCTTGTACACCAAGACCAGAATCTTTAACCCCTAAGAATGGAAAGTTATCAGGACCTCTTTGTGGTTTTCCATTAAGATTAACTGTTCCTACATTTAGTTGTTTGGCAACTTTAATCGCTTGGCTTATGTTATTTGAAAATAAACTTGCTTGTAATCCAAAGTTAGATTTATTAGTAATTTCAATCATTTCTTCGACAGATTTACATTTAATAATTGGTAATATTGGACCAAATGGTTCTTCTCATGCAATTTTCATATCTAAACTTACATTTGAAATAAGTGTTGGGTAAAATAAATTACCTTTACGTGCTTTCCCAGTTTCAATTGTTGCGCCTTTAGCTTTAGCATCACTTACTAATTCATCTAAATATTCAGCTGTTTTAATATCAATTACAGGAATAATTACTGACCCATCGACAGGTGATCCTACAGATAATTTATTAACTTTATCTTTTAATAATTTTATAATTTTGTCATAATCTTTTTCTAAAACTAAAACTCTTTTAATACCAGTACATCTTTGCCCAGAATAAGAGAATGCTCCACCAATGATTTCTGATGAAATTTTTTCTAAGTCTCCATCAATAATAATTGCCGGGTCTTTTCCACCCAACTCTAATATTAAATCTTTTCCTTTAGCTAATTCTTTAATTCTATTTCCAACAGGTACTGAACCAGTAAAAGAAATTAAATTAATTTCTGGATTTTTAATTAATTCATCACCGATAACACTTCCCCTACCAGTAACACAATTAAATACACCAGCAGGTAAACCTGCTTCTAAGCTAAGTTGTGACATAAATGTTCCAACAATACTTCCACTTGTAGCTGGTTTAAAAACAACAGTATTCCCAGCAATTAAACTTGGAGCTATTTTTGCCATTGATAGATTAATAGGATAATTAAATGGTGAAATTGCTAAAATAACACCTTTTGCTATACGGTCAAAAATTCCATATTTATTTTTTACATTCATACCATCACCAGTATAAATTTCAGGGTACATTCTTTTTGCTTCTTCAATTGTGTAATCAATATACTCAATTGTACGATCAACTTCTGTTAATGAATCTTTTAGCGGTTTTGCAATTTCTTTTATCATAATGTTTGCAATATGTTCTCTGTTTTTTATTATTAATTCTTTTCATTTGTTCATATATTTTATACGATCAAATAATGTTAAATCTTCTCAGTTCTTTTGTGAATCACGAGCACTTTTAAATGCCATACTAATTTCTTTAACACCTAATTCAGGTACTTCTCCACAAACCTTCAGGTCAACCGGTGAAGTAATTTGTATTTTATTTTTACTATTAATAGATTTACCATTAATTACACATTCATAGTTAAACATTTTAATACCTCATCTTTCTTTGGTTTTATTATACACCCATATAGAACCTTACATGTTAATTTAAAGGAAAAATATTAGTTAATTTATACTAGATTTAGAAAATTTTTAATATCTTTTATTGCTCTTTCGCTATAAAAAATATATTTTTCTTCTTTTGATTTAAATCTAAAATTAGCTGATGGAATTATTCCAAAATTAGCTTTCATTGGTTGAAAGTTATCAGGATTGGCATTTCTTATATAATGAATTAATGAACCTGTCATTGTATTTATTGGCATTTTTTTTTGANNTTCTTTTTCATTAAATCTATTGATTATATTTTGAGCTACATATAAACCTGTAGCAGCCGATTCCACATAACCTTCAACTCCAGTTATTTGGCCTGCAAAATAAATATTATCATTAGAATTTAGTTGCAAAAAATCATTTAATAAAATTGGTGTGTTGATAAAATTGTTTTTATGAATAACACCATAACGAACAATGTTAGCATTTTCTAATCCCGGAATCATTTGAATGATCCTTTTTTGTTCTGGAAATTTTAAATTTGTTTGAAAGCCCACTATATTATATAAACTAGCCATAACATTGTCTTGCCTTAACTGAACAACTGCAAATGGTTTATTATTAACATCTTGGGCTAATCCTACAGGTTTCATAGGTCCGAATAATAATGACTTTTCTCCTTTTTTAGCCATTACTTCAAAAGGCATACAACCTTCAAAATAAATTGCCTTTTCAAAATCTTTTAGAGCTACTGTTTTCGCATTAACAACTTCTTTATATCATAGGTTATACTCTTCTTTAGTCATAGGGCAATTTATATAATCTGCACTATCGCCTTTATCATATCTTGATTTATAATAAGCTTTTTCAAAATTAATACTTTCTTTTGTAATAATTGGTGCTGCAGCATCAAAAAAGTAAAAATATTCTTTACCTAAAATATTTTGCAATGAATTTGATAATTTATCAGAAGTTAATGGCCCTGTAGCGATTACAACAATTTTATTATTATGAATATTTTTATCATATACAAAATCTTCTTCAATTAAAGTTATGTTTTTGTGATTAATAATTTCTTTTGTAATAAAATTTGAAAATTGTTCGCGATCTACAGCTAGAGCACCTCCTGCCGGAACTTGAGTTTTTTTTGCAGCTTTTATAACTAAAGAATTTTGCAACTCCATTTCGTATTTTAATAGGCCGACCCCATTAGTTAAACTATTAGAACGTAAAGAATTTGAACAAACTAATTCTGCAAATCCATCATGCCTTTGTACTTCATTTCTATTAATTCGTTTTTTTTCATACAAAAAAACTTTAATATTGTTTTGAGCTAATTTATAAGCTATTTCTACACCCGATAAACCAGCCCCAACAACTATTACCTCTTTTTTATTCATAACTTTTTAATTTCTTTAAAGCTATTTTATGTTCTTCTTGATATTTATTATATTTTTCAAGTTCTTGCGCCTTTTTAGCTTCATTAGCTTTTTTCATAAAGTTTTCATTATTTAAAATATTTTTTGAACGATTTATTTCTTGTTCTAAATACTTAATTTGTTTTTTTAAAATTTCCATGTTTTTTGCGTCTATATTAGACCCAATATTTGCAAACTCTAATATCATTTCTTCGAAAGGTAATTCTAATGAATTAGCTTGTTTATTAAAATCCTTTGTTATATCCACTAAATCAACATTAGTTAAATGCTTTAAATAATTACTAAACAAGTCTTTGTTAAGTTTACTTGCTTGCTTAACTTTAATTGTTAATGTTAACGGTGTTGTAAACTTTATTTCTTCTTTGTTTCTAAAATCTCTAATTTTTGAAATTATTTTTCATATTGTTTCAATACTATTGTTATTCAAACTAATAGTGGTTTTTTCAAAATTATAAGTTTGATTTCACAAGAAATCTTTTTTATTTTTATTAACAAATAAAAATAACTCTTCTGTAACAAAGGGCATAAATGGATGCATTAGTTTTAATAATTCCTTTAGTGAAAATTTTAACACAGATAATTCCAAGTTTTTATTTTCACATTTTTGTAAATTAACTTTTGTTAACTCAATGTACAATGAACAAAAATCATCTCAAACAAATTTATAAAGTTTTGCTCCTAAAATAGCGAACTCATATTTTGTATAAAGAGCTTTTATTTCATTTTTTAAAGTTTGAATTTTATTTAAAATTCATTTTGATAAATCCGATAAATCATTTTTCATTTTAAAAATATCATTTTCTAAATTAACGGTTTCATTATCTAATGTTTCTACAATATATCTTGTCGCATTTCATATTTTATTAATAAAGTTTCAAGATTGTTTCATTTTGTCATCTGAAAATCTTAAATCTTGACCTGGAGAACTACTTGTTACTAAAAATCATCTTAAAGCATCAGAACCGAATTCTTCTATAACATCCATTGGATCTATTCCATTACCTTTTGATTTGCTCATTTTTTGATTATCTTTGTCTCGAATAAGCCCATGAATAAGAACATCTTTAAATGGTTTTTGATCTGCAAACTCTAATGATTGAAACATCATACGCGATACTCAAAAAAATAAGATATCATAACCAGTTACCAAAACATCTACAGGAAATCTTTTTGAAGTTATTTTGTTTTTAGTAAAATCAAAATCTGTTGTCACTAATGGTCATAAGGCAGAAGAAAATCATGTATCTAATACATCTTCATCTTGAACTCAATCATCACTTTTTGGTTTATTTTCTCCAACATAAATTTCTCCTGTTTTTGAATTATAAAAAGCTGGAATTTGGTGACCCCATCATAACTGTCTTGATATACATCAATCCTGAATATTTTCCATTCACTCTAATAGCTTTGTATCAAATCTGTTAGGGAAAAAATTTACATTATCATCATTTTTTTGAATTTTAATAACTTCATTTGCTAAAACATCCATTTTTACAAATCATTGATCAGATAACATTGGTTCAACAATAGCGTTACTTCTTTCAGAAAAACCTACTTGGTGAACTATCTCATCTATTTTCACAACTAAATCTTTATCTTTTAAATCCTTAACTAAGTTTTTTCTACAATCCAAACGATCTTGTCCCTGATATTGTTGAGCCAAATTATTCATGATTCCTTTTTTATCCATGCAAATTGGCATTTCAAGATTGTGCCTTTTACCAATTTCAAAATCATTAAAATCATGAGCTGGCGTACATTTCATAACACCAGTCCCAAAATTAACATCCACATAGCGATCAGATATTATTGGTATTTCTTTACCGTTTGCTGGATTTATAACTTTAGAATTTAACAAATATTGATAACGATCATCATCTGGATTAACAACTAAACATTGATCACCAAACATAGTTTCTGGTCTTGTAGTTGCAACTGTTAAATAGTCATTTGAACCAACTATATTATATTTAAAGTAATACATTTTACCATTTACATCTTGGTGATTTACTTCTATGTTTGATAAAGCTGTTTCTTGTAAAGGGTCCCAAGAAATTACTCTTTTACCCTTATAAATAATTCCTTTATTATATAAAGAAATAAATACTTTATTAACAGCTTCTGAAAAATTATCATTCAAAGTAAAATGTTCATTTTTATAATCTAATGATAAACCTAGCTTAGCTCATTGTTCTTTTATCACTTGTCCATATTCATTTTTTCATTCTCAAACTTTATCAACAAAATTTTTGCGACCTAAATCAAATCTGCTGATCCCGTCTTTACGCAATCTTTCTTCCACTTTAGCTTGTGTAGCAATACCGGCGTGGTCCATTCCAGGAATAAATGAAACATCATAACCTTCAAGTTTTTTGTTTCTTATTAAAACATCTTGTAAATAACCATCTCATGCATGACCCAAGTGAAGTTTACCAGTAACATTTGGTGGAGGAATCACTATTGTATATTTTTTATTTTTATTTGTGTTTTTTTTATTAGAAGCAGAAAAAATTTGATTTTCTAATCAAATATCATATTTATTTTTTTCTATAATTTTGTGATTATATTTTTTTTCCATCTTTACCTACTTAAATTTTTCTTCATAAATTATTTGTAAATTATTTAAAGCATTACCTTTAATATAATTTAATTCATTTAATGATAAGTGACAGCTATTTCTAACATCATCTCATAAATGATTATCTGTAAATGTTCTATTTAAAAAGTTAATTTTGTCCACATTACGTAGTAATAAAGTTTTTATTTCAAAAGAATCTAAATTAGAAATAATAATTTTGTTAAATAATGTTTTAGAAGTTATTTCAAAAGAATTAAAAAAGTTTCTTAATTCTGTTACATATTCAAGTTTTCAATTTGGATTTGGAGAATAAACATAATCCTTAAATTCAAAAATATGCATTTTTTGATTTATTTCTCAATAGAAATTTACAATTTCCTTTAAATTAGTTGATTCTCAACGAATATTNTTCTTTTTAATATAAAAGTTGTTTTCAATAAAAACACCTAAAACATTTAACATCACGCTTTGAATAACTTTTGGTAAGTTGTCATAAAATTTGTTTTGTGATTTATTTTTAATTATTGCATCATAAAATAAATTATAATCTAAAATGAATTTATATTTCATTCTATTCATTAAGAAGTTTTCATAAACAATTCTATATAATTTTTTATCGGCATTTTCAATTCCTTGTTTAAGTAAATTTAAAAAATTTACTTCATTTAAAGGTGAATCAATAATATAGTTAACAAAAAACTTTTTAATAGCTAATCATTGTTGTGGTCCTAAATATGATGATTGGAAAAAATATTTTTTAAGTTCCGCTTTAGACATCTTACTTCATAAATCATCTTCACTAGAAATATTTTTAACAATATTTATATTTTCTATGTTGTCATCGATAATTTGATCTAGCTCAAACTTTTCTTCTTCAATTTCTGGCATATTGTTAGATGCAGAAATAGCAACTTCTTTAGAAATAAAATTAGGAACTAAATTAGGAAATTTTGTAGAAATAATGTTTTCATTAACACCATCAAAAAATTCATCTCCACTTTCATTGTCAAACACTTTATAATCATCAGTTACATTAAATAGATTTTTTATAAATTTATCATAAATATTTTCTAACTCATCATCGTTTATACTTTTATAATCAATAGTTTTTGCTTTTGGTTTCTTTGGTTGAGTAGTTTTTGAAGTTGTTTTTTTAGTTACAACACCATCTTTCTTAACTTCTGCTTTTTCAGATATATTTGTTTCTTCTAATTTAACTTCTTTAATAACCGAATCTAATTGTTTGGTGCTTTTAACAATACTTTCTTTTTCTTTTTTATTTGCAAAAAGATCTTGGGATGGTGAAAAATTAAAAACTGGTTTTTTAACTTCTTTTAAAGTAATATTGTTTTCATCTTTTAAATCTGAATTTTTATTTTCTGTATCTTTTTCAATAAAAAGATTATCCATTTCTTTTCTAGAAACATATTTTACTTTAAGTTTCTTAAAATCTTTTTCAAGATTCAAAATATACATTTTTGGAATACGAAAAAAGAACCTATTAATTACTTTTTCTAACTCAAATTTTACAATATGATTATTAGTTTTTTTTAAGTAATCATTTACTATATATTGATGAAGTTCTTCAAACTTTTTACACCTTTCAATTTTACTTATATCTAATTCCATTTTTACCTCTTAATTAATTCTAAAATATTATTAACAATGTTTTCACGTCTGTTTAAAATACTTCATTCACTTCTTAAAACTTTTACAATTTTTCAGCCTCTAATAATTAAATATTTTTGACGATAGTAATCAATTTCTTTTGTTTCTTCTCACGGTTGATATTTTAAGTTATCACAATCAATTCCCACAATATATTGTTTTCTTTTTTTATCAAAAATTGCCACATCTATAATATAAGAACCTTGTTCAAGATTTAACACAACATCGTATTTTTTAAGATCAATCTTTTCTAAGATTTCTTCATAAACTTGATTGATAAATTTTACTTGATTTGGTGATTTTATTTTTCTGGTTGTTGATAATTCTTCTTTTTCCTCACTGTTTATTTTATCTAATATGTTTTCTGGTTTACCCTCTTCCATATTTAATTGTTCAGCATACTCTAAATAATATTTAAATAATTTAGGACCAGCATTTTTTGAATTTTCACTTATCAGTGAAGAACTAATAGATTTAATAACATATATTTTTGATTTTGCTCTTGTGATTGCCACATTTAATCTATTTTCTCCACCCTCTAGATTTATTGGTCCAAAAAATTGTGAAAATTTTCCTTTATTATTTTTAGCAAAACCAATTGAAAAAATAATTATGTCTCTTTCATCCCCTTGCACATTTTCAATATTTTTTACAAAAAGACCTATGTTTTTACCATTTTCTTCTCTAAAAAATTCTTGATCAATTGCAGGATACTTATCACTTGAGTTGTAAATTTCATCTAAAATTAAATTCTTTTGTGTTTCGTTAAAAGTAACAACTCCAATAGTTTCTTTATGTTTTCTACTTTTAATAATTTTATCTAATAATTTTACAACTTCTTTAGCTTCTTCAATGTTACCTCTGTTTTCATAAATACCAGTTTCAACATTAATCACCTCTAATGGTAAATCAAAATTAGTTTTATTAGAAACAACCGTTAACTTATTATTGTAGAATGCTGCATTAGAGAAGTTTATTAATTCACTATATTTTGAACGATAATGGAATCTCAACATTGTTACGTTATATAACTTATTAACAAAATCTAATAAACTTTTATCTATTAAAGTTGAACTAACAGCTTCTTTAACTGCTGCGAAATTTTCATCATTCTCATAATCAAATTTAGCACCAAAAAAGTTTGTCGGAGGTAACTGTTTGTCATCACCCGCCACAAGTAGTCTTTTTGCACGATATATAATTGGTATAGCTTTTTCCACAAATATTTGTGATGCTTCATCAAATATTAGTTGGTCAAATTCATTTTGTTGTAATGGTAGTAATTGTGATGCAATATCTGGTGTCGTCATAATTACTGGAAACATTTTTTGTAATAAATTATAATTGCTCTTAAAGAATGTTACAATTCTTTTTCTGTTCTTTCTAGTACATTGATCTAAAAGAATAGATATTTCTGAATCATATTCTGCTTTAGCTTTTTCTCTAACTATTTTGTGGATAACATAGTCTAAATACTTTAGAACATTTCGTGAGTTTTTACTATATAGTTCATCAAGTTCTTTAATTCAATATGCTTGTCCTAATTTTAAATTTTTATTGTTTTCTTTTTCAAATTTTTCTATAAATAATAACTTATGTAAAACTATTAAATCTTCTTCTGAATTAACAATATCTGCAATGTATTTATAAGAACTAAATAATTGTTCTGTTTGTAACTCTAAATATTCATCGTAAATATCTGAGTACTCAAAAAATTGATGACTTTTATAAAACTGTCTTCTTGCTTCTAAAATAAAGTCTTTATTTTTTAAAATAAATTCTTCAAAGTCTTTTTGTTCAAAAGGTTTTATTGTTGTTTCTACTTTTTTATTATCAATTAAATTAAATAATAGCACAGTAAAAGTTTCATCTGATAATGTTTTTTCAAGTTTAATAATTTTTTGCAATTGTTTTTTATTATAATCAAGATAAATTTCTGATAAAAGGTTAAACATTTTCTTCAAATTATTACCTTTTTGAATTACTTGAATATTGTGAAATATTTTTCCAACAAAAGTTTCAAATACATCTGCATTATATGTAAAATATGGAATTCTTTTAATTAAATTAAAATCTATCTCATTCATATAGTTTAATAAGTTGCTACCCATAACATCATTACTAAACTTTGCATAGATTTCAAAAACAGGAGTTGTAGCAAAAGTCTTATAGTTTTGAATATCTTCAAAAAAAGCCNNATCAATTTCTTCGTTAAAAGCTATTACTTTAGGTTCTTTCCTAATAAAATGTAAATTTTTAATTGCTTGAGCAATTTGGTTATAAAAATAATCCATGTTATCTACATTTGTTATAACCAAAGAATATTTTTGTAAAATTTGTAAATTATCATAAACAACTTTAATAGCATCTTGTTTTTCAGCACAAAATAATACTCGCTCATTATTAACTAAGTTATTAGTTATTAAATTAGTAATAGTTGATGATTTACCAGTACCTGGAGGCCCTTGAATAATTGTATGTTTGTTTAATGCTTTTTTAATAGCTATTTTTTGTGAAATATCAGAACCACTAATTGTGATTACATCTTTTTCACTAAAGTTTTTTTGATATTCTATCCTTGATTCTTCTCAATCTTCATCAACAGAAAAATTGTTAGCAAATATTTTATCAACGCTATCATCTGTCACTTTTTCTAACTCACTATAATCTTGGTATAAAGATGTAGAAGATACATTATACATACCGATGCATGCTTCAAAAACAATTCTAGCATCACTTTGTTTATAAAGTTTTCTAAAATAAGCATCAATGTCATCTTTTTGATCTTTATAAGTTTCTTTGTTTTTTAAATAAAAATATTCTTGATTTATTTTTTCTAAATATTCATTTAAAGAATTTTTTCAACTTAAACCTAATCCTACATATTCGTTAAAAGCATCAACAAATATTGAATCAGTGTATTCTATTGGTTCAAAATTATAATTATTTAAACTTAAATTTTTAGCTTTAATTTGTGAAAGTCTAATCGCTGGGTTCAGCATAATATTTTCGTTCTTAAAATTTAAACTAAAAAAATCTGTGCTTTTTTCCCTAACACTAAATTGTCACAACAATAACGGTGCTCTAAATTTTTTACCATCACTTAAAGAACCTTCAAAATGTGGTCAACCAACATATAAAGGGTTTGCATTTTTTTCAAATTCAAAAGTCTTTCCATCTTGCACAATTCTAAAAAACTTTAAAAATATTGAATCGATATCAGAAGAAATTGTTTTAGATAATTTCGCTATTCTTTCATCTATTTTTTCATTTTTTATAAATATGTCAAAAATTACCCTTAAATACTTACTGTATTTATAAATAGGATAATCTTTAAAAATTATTTCTAAATTTTTTTCTAATGCTGAAATTGTTTTAGCTTTAGTAATTGATTGCTCTAATTTAATAATAGATTCTTTTAAAAGACTTGCTTTTGGTTTTTCTATAATTATCTTGTCTCTGTTTTTTATTGTTGAAAAAATTTCTGTAATATTATTATTTGATAAAGTTATAAGATCGTATAAATTTACTAAATTTTTACTTAAATTATGAAATCTAGTATGAAATATATCACCCACTGCTTTATCATTTAATAATCTTTTTTTATATTCTCCCAATACAAATAATGTATCTTTTTTCATAAAATCTCCTCGGAAAATGACATAATATAACATTTATATAATAACACAATTGATACTTTAAAAATATTTAACCGACACTAAAAATTTGTTTTTTATTTTTAGCAACAACCGTGGTTACGGTTTTATTATCAATCGCTATAATTGCAAATAAATCTTTTTCTAAATGATTTAAATTTCAATATATCTCATTATTTCCACGTGTTTCTTCAAACCCTTTTTTTAATTCTTGCAATAACATGTGCTTTATTTGTAAATCACTTTTATCCTTAAAAACTTTAACTCTTTGCTTCGCTCTTTGCAGACAGTGGTTAGTAATAATAAAATTTGGTTGCTCATAATAACTCATCTACACCTCAATATGTTATCTAATATATTAATTATAATTAAAAATAATAATATTGTAATTGATATTTAATTATTTTTAATATAATCATATATATGCACTTTACACATTTAAATTAATTTGATAATATTATTTAGTGTTTAGATAGAAAATAACATAAGGAGACATGTAATGGCAAATATTCAATCAAAAATTAAAAGAAATAAACAAAATGAAAAAGAAAGAGCAAGAAATAAATCTTTTAAATCAGAAGTACGTACAGCTATTAAATTAGCATCTAACGCTATTGATAACAAAGAANAAAATTCAACAGATTTAGTAAATACTGCAATTTCTTTAATTGATAAATCAACAGTAAAAGGTATTTTCCACGCTAATAAATCAGCAAGATTAAAAAGTAAGTTAATGAAAAAAGCTGCTTAGTATTAAAAATAATAAATAAAAAATCGCCTAATGGCGATTTTTTATTTATTATTTTTATTATAATTTTAAAATATATAAATTATTGGTTTTTTAATATTAGTTGTTGGATAAACTCTATTTGTTGTGAAACAGTTTTGAAATTTATTGTTTCATTTTTAACTATTTCATCATAATAATTCAGATTTCATTTGTATGGTGTTTCTCTTAAACCATCTTCTGAATATTGAGGGAAAGTAATTTTTTCAGTTAATTTATCTAATAAATTTAATTGTTCTAATTTAAATGTTGCTTCATAACCTTCTTGTAAAGCTATAATTCTATGAGATAGCATTGAACCAAATCCGTTTCCCGGATATATAAGGTAAGCATCTCCTGGTTCTTTATTTCTACTGTCTGTTTCTTCGCGGTCTTTCGAAATGTTGTTTCTGTAACCCTCAAGACCAAATCTAGTATAACCATTTGAACCTATTTTNTTAGCAAATATTTGCCCTCATGTACTTTCATTTACACCAGAACCAATATAAGATGCTGGATAGTTATTTCAAGATGAATATACTCAAGTAGTTTTATCTAATTCATATCTTCTATCTATAATATCTACCAATACACTTTCTTCTAAAGCTTCTATGTACTCTCTTTGTTGTAATGTTATTTGATCATATGGTTGTACTAATAATCTGTCAATTTCCTCTGAACTTGTTAAATCCACATCATATTGTCAACCAATATAAGCGTGTGTTTTAATAAAATCGCTTCCAGGTATTTCTGCTAACTTATTAATCATATAATCATTAATTTCAGCTTTTGTTTCGTCAAAAGAAATTACAAGTTCTAAATCTTTACCATCTTGTGTTTGAAATTCTGGGTTCCCCTTAATTTCATCATTATAAAAAACTATTAAACTTTCCATTAATTTAATTCAGACATTATCAACAAATGCATAAAAGAATTCTGTTGGTTTTCCATTAGAAGCTACCATCTTATCTTTTGCCCCTATATAAGGAATAAATTTTCTTGGTTCTCCCGGTTTTGGTTGTTGAAAATCATTAAACATATAAGAAAATTTAAATTCACTCATTCCTCTTGCAACAGATGTTAACATCATTTGTTGAAATCCAGCTTTTGCAGAAAATTTCATATACTCTTTTAATGAATTAAAGTTAAAACTTCAATCAATATCTTGTGAACTTAAAACTTCACTTGGTTTTGTATTAAAAACATAATCAAAGAATTCTTCATCTGTTCCTCTGTTACCATTATCTTTTGCTCTTGTTTGAATGTATGAATTTCCAAAAATACTAGCATAAGCATATTGTTGGTTTAAATCATCACTAATATCATAGTTGTTTAACATTAAATTATAAATTCTTTTTTCTTCATCTGTTTTTTGTCTTAAAAAGTTAGTAAGATAATCATCGGTTACTTCCCCTCAAGAAAAATACTGATCTGGTGGAAGGTTATCTGGTAAATCAGGTTTTTCAAAACCTGCAGCAGAATTTAAAGTTTCTTGATAAAAAGGAGTAGACATTTCTTTTATATAATTATAAGCATTAGTTGGACTTAACATAGCGTTAAAAGTAAATTTATCACTATTTTTTTCTTTAGAGTCTTCTGACGAACTTAAAACTGTTTCGTCTAAGACCGTAACATTTTGTTTAATATTAAAAGATTGTTCTTCACCTTCAACAAAAAATTTAACATTAATATTAAATTTATAATCCCCAGATTTAGCAGTTGCTTTTGTTTTAGCAGTCAATAATACAGGTTGAATGTCAAAACTCATATTTGTTAAATTATTTGTACCAACTTGGTCTGGAATGTACGAAACACCTTCTCTTATAGTGTTGCTATGAGTTTTTTTGTTGTTTACTTTTATATAATTTAAAAAATTGGCAGACAATACAACATCATCTGATTTTGTTTCCGGTGTAATGTTAATTTCTAAATTAGAAATATGGTTCTTTTGTCGTGTTAATACAAGTTGTTTTGTTTCAATTTCGTTTCTTCATATTTCTATGTCTTTATTTATAGCTAATGTTTTTTTTAATNNATTACTTAAATTTCCATTAAACACAATTTTGTTATTTTTTTCAAAATAATCACCGTAATTATGCAGCGAATCACCAAAAAAATAATCCAAGTTTTCATTATTTGAATTTGGATTTTCAGTAATATTTTCTTTATCTGGTCCATCCATATATGTAAAAGAAGTTGTAAAAGAAATTTCTTCTTTGGCGCAAGCTATAACTGTTGCTGCTGTTGACACAACAAAAACACCTGATATTAAAATTGATAATAGTTTTTTCATTTTGATATCTCCTCAATATTTAATATAACGTAATATAAAATTGTATTAAAACTATTTTAAATGTTATTTTTGCTATGATTTTATATAATTTATTAATTTTAATATTGTTATTTAAGTAAATCTTGTATTATTGCAGTTTTTTCAGAATAACTATTGTGGAACGGTGTAATATAATTATTTCAAAATCGTTTTTTATAATTAAACTCATCTTTCTCATCACCATAGACAGTAAATAAACCATCTAGTTCATTTGTTATTATTTTATTTATTTCTACAAACGTCGTTCTATAATTTCAGATAAAATATCATAAATATATTGTAATTCTCCTTTAGAAAAACTAACCCAATCAAACTCATTATTTTCATATAAATCAATGTCTAAATCATTTTCATACAAATAAATATAAATTAACGAATCTTGTCAAACTTAATTGTATCAATGAAAATGGACACCAGCTTGTTGTTGATCATAATATTCTAATGAAGGATTTTTTGGAGGATCACCAATCGGTCTATATATATTTAGCATTTCATCTTTTACAGTACGATAGGATCCAGCAATGTCTTGTCATTCTTCATACGTTTATTCATAAACCTTATAATCTTCATGATCTATTGTTCTAATAATTGGAAGTTCGGGGTCTGGTTTTTCAGGATATGGTTTATCAGGGCCTGGTGTATTAACCATGTTTTCACAAGCAACAATAGTTAAAGTTGTTGAAGAAACAATTAAAAACGAACTTAAAATACTTAACATTTTTTTCATTTTGACACACCCTTTGGGTTTTTAAAATAAACTATAATTGTTATAAAATACATTCTACTTAAATAATTATTTAATATTATCTATATATTAATATTATTTTTATATTAATATTATACTAAAAATAAAATCATTTTACTAAACTAATATTAAATATTACTTTTTATATTTTGAAATAATTATTTTTATCTGAGTATCTTTTCTATTATTGTTAATTTGTCATAATAACTAATTTGGAAAGGATTGATATAGTTATTTAAAAATCTTTCATTATAGTTATATTCATCGTTTTCATCTCCATACTCAGCAAATAAATCGCCTAGTTCATTGTTTATTAAACCAGTTATTTTCATCAAAGGCATTAAATAATTTGGAAATAAAATGTCATAAATATGTTGTAAATCTTGTTTTGAAAAATTAACTAAATCAAACTTGTTATTTTCATATAAATCAACATCTAAATCATTTTCATACAAATAAATATAAATTAACGAATCTTTTCAGACTCAATTGTATCAATGAAAATGAACACCAGCTTGTTGTTGATCATAATATTCTAATGAAGGATTTTTTGGAGGATCACCTATTGGTTTATATATATTTTCCATTTCATCTTTTGCATTACTATATGCTTCAGATATTTCTTGTCATTCTTCATATGTTTCTCCAAACACTTTATATTCTTCATGATCTATTGTTCTAACAATCGGAAGTTCAGGATCTGGTTTTTCAGGATCTGGTTTTTCAGGATCTGGTTTTTCAGGATCTGGTTTTTCAGGATCTGGTTTTTCAGGATCTGGTTTTTCAGGGTCTGGTAGACTAATCATATTTTCACAAGCGACAACAGTTAAAATTGTGGAAGATACAATTAAAAACGAACTTAAAATACTTAATAATTTTTTCATATAATTTCCTTTTAAAATTAACTTTAAATTAATATAAATACTTCTTACTAAAATATTATTTAAATGTTATTTTTTTATAATACTTTTGTAATTTAATATTGTTTTGTAAATAATTATACTGATAATGTGCTTATTATATTTATTTTTTTCTTGTGACTATTTCTTAAAGGCATAATAAAATTTTCAAAAATCTTTCATTATAGTTATATTCATTGTTTTCATCTCCATACTCAGCAAATAAATCATTTAAATTATGTTTAAAACATTATCAACTTCAGTCGATATTATATTTATCACAGATAAACTGGCACTAATAAAATTTAAGTCATCTTTTGAAAATTTACTAAATCAAAGCTACCACCTTCATATAGACTAATATCTAAATCATTTTTATACATATAACTATAAAGACGAGCAACTTTTTCAACTAATAGATATCAAGCAGAATAAACTGCAGCTTGTTTTTGATTATAATACTCTAGTGATGGATTTTTTTTGGAGGATCACCAATCGGTTTAGCTATTTTTTCAGCTTCATTTTTTGCAGCCTCATATGCTGTAAATATTCTTTGTCGCTCTTCATATGTTTCTCCATAAACAGTATAATTTTCACTATCAATTGTTTTAATAATTGGAAGTTCAGGTTCAGGGTCTTTTGTTTCAATAATTGTTCCACAAGCCACAACAGATAAAATTGTGAAAGATAGAATGTTTTGTAATTTCATATTGTTTATAAAAAATACAAATATTTTTCTATTATGTTTAATTTTTTTTCGTAACTATTTCTTATAGGGGTAATAAAATTTTTAAAAAATCTTTCATTATAGTTATATTCATCGTTTGCATCTCCATACTCGGCAAATAAAGGATTTAGCTCTCGCATTAAAATCAAATCAAATTGCTTTGATATAATATTTGAAATATTAAGATTGTTAGCTATATATTGTAAATCATCTTTTGAAAAGTTCTCCAAATCAAACTTATTGTTTTCATATAAATTAATATCTAAATCATTTTCATACATATAACTATAAATAAGAGCAGTTTCTCCAATTAATATATATCAAGCTTCATGAATTCCAGCTTGTTGTTGATTATAATATTCTAGTGATGGATTTTTTGGAGGATCGCCAATTGGTTCATATATTTTTTCAGCTTCCTCTTTTGCATCTTTATATGCTGTAATTATTTCTTGTCACTCTTCATATGTTTCTCCATAAACAGTATAATTTTCACTATCAATTGTTTTAATAATTGGAAGTTCAGGTTCAGGGTCTTTTGTTTCAATAATTGTTCCACAAGCCACAACAGTTAAAATTGTTGAAGACACAATTAAAAACGAACTTAAAATACTTAATAATTTTTTCATGTTTAAATACTTCTCCTCAAATATAAAATACACAACAATTATATAATATTTGTTGTGTATTTAAAACGGTTATATATATATTTTATAAATAATGGTTTAATCACTATTTTTTTGATTATTTTTGTCTTTGTTATTATTATTTAAGTCATTTAAATCTTTTAATAAGTTTTTATCAAATAACGAAGCATCCATTTCATATTTTTGCCCATTCATAGCTGCTGTAACAGCTTTTCGATATTCTTCTTCAGCTTTAATTAATTTATTTCTGTCTAATTTTGGTGAAATAAATCATAAAACGCCACAAGCAACAACAGATAAAATTGATAGCACCAATAATGCATAACCAACCCCAGTAATAGCTTGATATACAGATGAAGAACTTGCTGAATCACTCATACTACTTATAGTATCCGCTTTGTCTAATCCTGGTAAAATTAAACCCCCAATAAATTCAGAAGCGCTAGCATTTAACCCAGAATCAGGGACAAAAACTTTTGAAAATGAGTTAATTAATCCATTTGGTAATACGATTGGTAAAATTGAAAATGATGAATATAATATCGCAAAAATTGCGATAATAACATTAGATCCTTTAAAAATATAATGGTCTCTTACAAACCTTTTCTTTTTAACACCCTCTAAATACAAAATCACCCCAGGAACAAGTGCAATCACTCACCCCAATGTTCCAAGATTGGAAACAGCTGCTAATGTGTAAGAGAAGTTATCAGAAAATCGCCCAAACTTAATATTTTTTGATAATTGAGTTAAAAAGCTTGATTCAGCCCCTCCAATTAAGTAAGTTTTACCATCTGCAAAAGTGTAAAAAACAACTTCCGTATCAATTGTTAAAGTTAAAAAAGATGCTAATAATCAAAAAATTGTTAAGCCTAATGAAATTAACATTATTGCAAAAGCCAAATATTTTTTATAAAGTGGCATTTTTTTTACTTTTCCTTTATATGGGAAAAAAGTAGGATCTAACTTTGGGTGAACTGGCATATGAGCTAAATTGTCCATCATTTTGTTCATATTACCCATGTTGAAATTTTTTGGATCAAACGGATTTGCTTGATTGTTATTATTTCCAGTTGATTGTGCCCCTTTATTATTCAACGGACTGTTTCCAGCTTCTGGTGTAATATTTTCTAGATCTTTTTTTTCTTTTAAAGAACTATCATATTTTTCAAATAATTCTTTTGCGGGATACTTTTCAATAAATTCTAATTTTTCAGATATATTGTCAACACTTTTTGTTAAATTATCTTTTTCTTCTTCTAAGTTTTTAGCATACTTATTTAAAAAATCTACATATAAACTATCTAAGTTATCAAAAGATTTATTAGATAAAACTTCATAAACCCCTTGTTGATTTAATAATTCAGCTAAAGATTGTGCTATTTTAGCAGCTACTTTATCTTCTTCTTTTATATTTGCTTCTTTATCTTTTTCAAGAGTTAACAATATATTTATTTGTTGTTCAACATCTTTAAAATAATCTTTATTCTTTAAAAAAATAACTTTATTTTCATCTTTCAAAAAAATATTTAATAAAACATTAGAAATTAATTTATATAAATTAATTTTACTATTCATGATTTTCTCCTAATAATATCTTAATTAATGTTAATTCAAGAACTAAATCAGATTGACCGTAATTACTCTTTAACATTTTATCTACATAATGTAATTGTACTATAATTTTATTTAAATTATCTATTGTATAACTATTAATTTTTTTTGATAAAACTTGTACCCTATATGGGTGAACAGCTAAAATTTGCGAAATTTTACTAAAACTTACCTTTTGATTAAGCAAGATTTTTATATCTCTAATTATTGTAATGCTGCTTAATATAAGAGAAACAATCAAATTTAAGTTCATATTATTTAATTTCAAAACATAATATGTTTTAAAAAACTCGTTATACTTTTTATCTAATAATAAATCTACTAACTCGAAATTATTTTTTGTATTATAAATACTTGTGAAAATTTTTGTATTTTCTAAATTAGCTTCTGTAATTTTTAAAGATTTTATTTTATATAACTCATTCATCAAAATGTTTGCATTATTTGGTAAACTTTCTTGGAGATATTCTATAAGTTTTGAATCAAAATTAATTTTGTTTTCAGAACCAAAATTTAAAATCATCTTTTTTTTTATTAATATCATTAAGTTTTGGCACTTCAATAAATTTNNCATTATTTTTTCAAATTTTTGATATGTTTTTAACCTTTTGCTAATAGTTCCATTTGAAGAAATAAAAATTATTGGTTCTTTTTTTAAAGAAATAATTATTTTATAAAAGTCTTCAAAATGTTCAAACTTTTTTGTTTCTCCTTTTTTTTCATTAAAAAAGTTTATTCCTTTAAATACTCTTACAGTGGTATTCTGGCTAGCAAATAAATCATTTGTTAATAAATCCATTTTTATTGCATCGTAATTTTCTTCTAAATCGTATTCCTTAATAACTAATTTATTTTTATCAATGTTTAGTTTATTGATTATATTTTTTTTATTGAGTTTTAATAAATATTCATCTTCACCGTATATACAAAACATCTTAAATCCTTAAAAATATATTTTTTTTTAGTCATAACAACTTCACAAGATAAACTTTGCAACCCTTGCAAAACTTTGTAATGTGGTATTTTTCAAATAATTTTTTTTTCTTGAACTTATTATACACTTTTTTGGTGAAAACTTTTTGTAAAAATTGAGAGAAAAAGAAGCTAATGATCCATGATGAGAAACAACTATATTGTTTCCGGTTATAAAATGAGATAAAATTTGATTTTCATAAATATTTAAGTTTATATCACCTAAAAATAATAGGTTATTTTTAAATTGAATAATAATAGAGTCATTATTAACGTCTTTTGTATTATTTATAAATCTCATAAATTTAAAATTATTTAATGTAAAAAATTTATTAGGTTTAATGTTAACAATAACTTTATTTACTTTTAATGTTTTACTTATAAATTTTACTAAAGAGTTATGATCGTAATGGGGGTGAGAAATAAAAATCGCTTCAATTTTTGTAATATTGTATTTGGCAAAATCTTGCAACAAAATGTTTTTAGTTATTTTATTGTAAGATTTATTTTCTGTACCCGCATCAACAAAGTAGAATAATGATTGATCTTTTATTAGTGTTGTTTGCCCTACCCCGGTTTTATAAAACTTAACAAAGTTAGTAAAAACATTATTAGTGTTAAAAGATGTCATTTTGAATAAATTAGTTGCTTGAAAAATTAAAAATAATAAACAAATAATAGTTAAAATATTTTTTTTAAAAAATTTGTTAATTTTATTTGTTTTTATTTTTTTTACCTCACCAAAAATAAATAAATATTATTATTGTTCATAAAAATAATATAAAAGATATAAACAAAATAGATTTTTTATTAACATAAAAAAAATCATTAATTGTCAAAAAAAATTTTGGAATAGTTTATAGAACATTCATTAATGAAAACTATTCAGGGATTAAAAAATAAGAATAAAAATAAAATAGTAAATATGGCGTTTGTATATAATGTTAAATATATTTTGAAGTAACTTATATGATATTTGTTAAAAAATTCAATACACCAACAAGCTAATATGTTATTTACGTACATAGTTAAATAATTTTTACTATAATTTTTAAAAAATGTATTTCAAAAATAAAAAAATCAATAAAGGGATCGACTAGCTTTGAAATAAAATATCAACATTAAAATATTTGCATAATTTTTATTATTAGAAAATTTATTTGAAACTAAAGCCCTAATAAAAAGATAATTATATACATTTATACTTATATAAAAAAAATATATAAAAAAAATAAATGTATTTGTAAAATGCACTGTGTGTTTTTTTTAAATAATTTTTTTAAAAAAAATAAATGTGTACCTGAAAAAAAGTAAAGATGTAAAACATTGTTGCTTAATAACTTTGTAAATAAGTCATATGAAAGTTGTGCTGGAAAAAAAATTACGGTTTTGCAAAAATTAGTATTGTTAAAAAATAAATATTTTAAATTTAATAATTTTAGTAAATAATTATTTTTTATAGATAAGACATTATAAATTATTTTATAAGATTTTATTTTAATAAAAAATAACATTTTTTCAGAACTATTAATTACAGAAAAAACACTATTTTTATTTATTATAATTGTTTTATTAATTAGAAGATGTTTGGATTGAACTAAAAAATCTTCTCCTAAAATATTTCTGCCTTTATAGAAATTTGTTTTATTATCAAAACCAAAAATAAAAACCATGTCATTAAAATAAGCTATGTAAAATTTAAATAAAAAAAATAATAATGTTAATGAACATAAAAAAAGTTGCTTATAAGTTAATTTAAACTGATGCTTTCAAAACATTATAAAAATAATTAAAATATATAGAAAAAAAGAAATAAATAAAAATTTGTTTTGAGACAAATTTAGAATAATAAAAACAAAAATTAAATAGTTAAATAAATATTTATCCTTTGAACGTGTAGGTAAATCAAACAATTATATTTTCTCTTTTGTTGTGATTTATAAGTTTTTTTGTCATTATATTTAAAGTTTCTTCTTTACTATTTGTTGTAAACATTGTTTCCACAAAACTATGAAATAATTCTTCTTCAATATATTTTGGTAGTAAACTTTTTCCTAAATTTATTGTGCGTAAGTCTCACATTAAAATATTAATAATTGATGGTGTGTAAAATACATGAAAATTATTTGCAATCTTATTCAAATTATTTTTATTATGTATTTTATAAAGTTGAAAATTAAAATTGTTGTTTAATAAGTTTTGATATATAGTTACTTTATTATTTATATTTATAGGTTGTGGTTTTTTAATTTCTAAGAAATCACTTTTATTAGAAAAAACAATTTTATTTAAAGTTTTATAGTCATTTTTATCATTTTTATCTAAAAAAAATGTTTTCATTGTAAACACAAAAAATATAGTAACTAATACTAATATTACTTTTAGCATATTGTCCCTATATTTTGTAGAGTTATTTAGTTAATTTCTTTTATGTTAATCTTGAAATTAAAATATTATATAAATTAACAACAAATTTATCTAGTTCTTCATTAAAGATAAATGGTTCATCTCCACTTTGTAAGAATGAATTGTATTCAGATGTTGTTTTGTTATATCTTCCGACAGGAACATATTCGCTTTGATAATCACTATAGTATTTAAAATACTCATTAGTTTCATCTGCCCCTTCATACCCTAACATTGTTTTAATGTTTTGATCATATGGTGATGTATAACCAACATATGCTGATAAATCACTACTTTTTTGTGTTAAAAAGTTAATTAATTTATAAGACAAATCTCTATTTCGAGAGTTTTTATTAATTACTAAATTATCACTGTAAATATTTGTTCCTTCAAAAATATTTTGATCAACACCTTCAACATAACGTCTGTTTGCTGGGTTTTCAATTATTAACTTATTAATACTTTCTGGTTTTTTAGTTTCTGCAAATAAACTATCAGCATAAATTGCATCCCCATTATACATAAAGGCAAAATCAAAGTTACCATCACTTGCCGCATTTATAATTTCATCATTCATTAAAGATATATTTGGAGATTTAAATAATTCATTTAAGTAATTAAAACTTTTTTGTGCTTCCCCTTCATCTCTTGGTTGTGCTTTTCCCGAAAGAATTTGTGAACTAATTAAAAATAAGTTTTTAGGATCATCGTTTAACAATACTTTTTTATCTCTTTTAGCAGCGTATTCTAAAATATCTCATGACAACCCACTTGAAATTTCATTTTCACCAGTAACAACTTCATTGAAAATATATTGTCCACGACCCTCTATTCAATCTTTGTGTTCAATCCCAAATTGATCTGTAATTGATGATGGTAAGTGGCTATTTTTATCATTTAAATAATCGTTTATTAAATTAATATTTGAAGGTGTTGGATTAATAACAATCGACATTTCCCCTCAAAATAATGGCAATGAGTAACTAGCAATTGATTCTGTATTACTTTTTCAATTGTTAGCATTTTGAATTGCTTGTAAAGAATTGTTCACAAGAGCTATGCTATTTGCATCAACAGCTTTAGTACTTACTTCTTTATCACTTTGATAATGATCTTCAATAAAATCATGGTTAATAGATTTTAAATAATCAATAAAATCATTATCAATATTTAAATTATTAAAATTTTCATTTCCTTCCGTATATTTTGGACTACCATCATTGTTGAAAATTTTTCCATCAAAGTCTTTATTAGGTTTTAGAATTAAAAAGTCATTATCAACTTGATTTAATTTTACATAGTCAATTTCCTCAATGACTTCTTCTTGCGCTAATTTATTAGCCATGTAATCACTTGGGACCATTACATCATAATTTGTTGTATAAAGTTTGTTGTATAAAGTTTCGTTACTATCGTAAACTGTGTATCTAATTTTAACATCGTGTTTTTCTTCAAATTCTTTTATGATATCTGGATCCATAAAACTACCCCAGTTAGCAAAAACAATATCATAAGAATTATTTATAATATAAAATGCCACTAATGCACTTGAAGAAGATGCAATTACTAATAATAATAAAATTGATCTTCAACTTCTTGATAGTCAATAGAATTTTTTACGAATAACTTTACGTTGTTCTTCTTTTTGTAATAGTCGATCAAGATACTTTGATTTTTTTTGTTTCACTCAATCAATATTACTTTTTAACTTTTCTTCTAGATAATCTATTTTATTTCATAGTTCTTGTTTATCATTTTCGACAAGCTCATTAGAAAAGTTAGCTTGATAATATAAACTTCATAATTCTTTTTCAATTTTAATATTTTGTTTATCTTGATATTTATTTTTTAAAACTTTTTTTTTCAAAAGATTTTTTTGCNNTGATTTTGTAAAATTGTAAATATTAAACCCAAATATAAACAGTCCAACAATTGCGATACAAATTGTTCCGAAAGCATTTACAAATGGCTTTAATCTTTTCATTGTATAAATAAAGGTTGAAACGTTTACTTCATCTCCCCCAGTAAAATAAGAAATAATAAAATCATCAAAGCTCATTGCAAAAGCAATTGCAGCCCCTGAAGCTATAGCTGGTTTTAAAATAGGTAAAATTATTTTTCTTAAAGTTTGAGCTGATGATGCCCCTAAATCAATTGAAGCTTCAATTAGCTTAGCATCAATTTTTTTCATTCTAGGCATAATAGTTATTATTACATATGGAATACTAAATGAAATATGGGCAAAAACTAAACTTGTTAATCCAAAATTAATTCCAAAAGCCATAAATAATAGCATTAAAGAAACCGCTGTAATAATATCAGCATTAATAATTGGTATGTTAGATACAGATAAGGTCATTTTTTGTGTTATGCGACGTGATTTTGATAAACCTAAGGCAGCAAATAATCCAATAATTGTGGAAATAATTGTGGAAATTACAGCCACCAAAATAGAAACCACAATACTTTGAATAAAACTAGATTCTTTTGCTAACTCTTCGTATCATTTAAAAGAAAACCCTTGAAAAATTGTTAAACTTTCTCCTGAATTAAATGAAAAAATAATTAAAACAGATAAAGGAATATAAATTAACAACAACACAACACTTAAGTATGTAGATTTTAAAAATTTAAACATTAGTTTTTTACCTTCCTTTTATTATTTTCAAAATAGTGTGCTGCATATTTTGAAACAATAATTATTATAAAAATTATTAGAGCCATTACAACAGAAATGGCAGCACCTAATCCAAAGTTACCCCCTTTAAAGAAGTAAGATTCAATAACTTGAACAATTGATGATATTTGTCCCCCTCCTAAAAATTTAAAAATTATTAAAGAAGTTGAGGCTTGAACTAACAACAATATTCCCCCAGTAATAACCCCTGGTAAAGATTGTCTAAAAGTAACTTTTCAAAATGTTTTTATATGACCAGCACCTAAATCTCTTGAAGCTTCAATTAATGTACGATCTGTTTTTTCCAAACTATTATATATTGGCAAAATAACAAACGGAATAAAAGCATATACCATTCCTAAAATAATTGAAATTGGAGTCCCTATTAGTGTGGGTGAAATAATTTGAAATAAAGTTTGTAAACCAATTACTTTTAAAATCATGTTAATTCATATTGGTAATGTAACTAATATTCAAATGTTTTTTGTTAAAAATTTTGAATTACTAAAAGCCATAATGTAAGCTACAGGATAACCAATCACAATTGCAATAAGTGCTGCCGCTAAGGCAAATCCCAAGCTTAATAATAAGGAAATCATAAAACTTCCTTCTCTAAAAAAATCTAAAAAGTTTTTAAAATTTATTTCAAAAATTAGACTGTTTCCAGTTGCGCCAATTAATGAATAAAATAAAATAATTACTAATGGAATAACAATTAATAAAATCATCAAAATTGTATATGGTAATAACATTTTGTTAGTCTTTTTAAACAATAGTACTGGTTTTGTTTTTTTTGCTTTATTAATGAATGTAGAATTAGTAAAAAAGTTTACAACATTTTTTTTAAAAGTGGCAAGATTTTTTTTACAAGCTTTAAAAAACTTTTTCATTAGTCCTCTATTTCCTTTCACATAACATGGATGTCTTCTTCGTTTCATTTAATTCCAACTTTAGAATCAAGTTCTACAAAATCAGTTGTATGAATAACTCATTCTCTGTCACCTACGCAAACAATAATTTCTCAGTGAACACCTTTAAACACTACAGATTCAACAACACCTTCAAAATATCCTATATTTTTTTCAACAATATCAATGTCTTCTGGCCTAATGATAATGTCTATTTGGTGTTCGTTTTCTCCAAAACCAATATCCACACATTTAAACTCTTTATTATCAATTTTTACTAAATTATCGTTTACAAAAATTGCATCATTAATCACATTAGAATTACCAATAAATTTTGCCACTCAAAGGTTTTCAGGTTCATTATAAATTTCTTCTGGTGTACCAACTTGTTGTACTATCCCTTGATTCATTACAACAATTCTGTCAGACATTGTTAAAGCTTCTTCTTGATCATGTGTAACTAAAATAAAAGTAATTCCAATTTCTTCTTGTAAAGCTTTCAGTTCCATTCTCATAGATTCTCTCAGTTTTACATCTAAAGCTGCCATTGGTTCATCTAATAACAAAATTTTTGGTTTATTTATTAAAGCTCTAGCTAGAGCAACCCTTTGTTTTTGACCACCTGATAATTGATCTATTTCTTTATCTTCGAAACCTTTTAAATCTACTAACTTTAAAAACTTTTTAACTTCTCTTTCAATTTCTTCACGTTTCTTTTTTTTAATTCTTAAACCATATGCCACATTTTCAAAAACAGATAAATGTGGGAATAAAGCATAGTTTTGAAAAACAGTATTAATTTCTCTTTTATTTGTTGGGATTTTTAGAAGGTTTTCATTTTTATATAAAACTTCACCTCCACTAGTTTTTTCTAATCCAGCAATAATTCTTAATGTAGTTGTTTTTCCACAACCAGAAGGTCCTAATAAAGTAATAAATTCCCCTTCTTTAACATTAAAAGATATCCCTTTTAATACAACATCTCCACTAAACTCTTTTGAGACGTTTCTTATTTCAATTAAATTTTTATCCATAAACTTTATATCCTTTCTTTAAAAAATTGGTGGGTTAGATACTCACAATACTTTCACTTTTTTATTTGAATTATTATTTAAATAATGTATTTCATTAGCCTTAACATAAAAACTATATCCTTTTTTAGCTAAATAATTTTTATCCCCATAAAATATTTCAACTTCTCCGTCTAAAACATATCCAAATATTTCACCATTATATGGGTAAACTAATTCAGATTTTTTGTTAGGATTTATTTCAATAATGATTGGTTCCATTTTATTTTTTTGTGCATTTGTAATTAATCATTTTAGTGTAAAATCTTCATTATCATTTTCATAATAAGATTCTGTTTCATAAACAATTTTTTCTTCCTTAAATGTTGCAAAAAAACTACTCATATCAGAACCTAAAACTTCCAATATTGTACTTAGGGTTTCAATACTTGGCGAGGTTAAATCTCGTTCTAATTGACTAATATATCCTTTTGTTAATTCACATCTATTTGCCAGTTCTTCAACTGTTAAATCATTCTTGTGCCTTAAATTTCTTATTTTTAATCCTATTTCCATATATACCTTTGTTTATTATTAGTAAACTTTTTGTTTCTTTTTAGTAAACAAGAAAATTATAAAATAAAATAAAAAAAATGCAATAGTTTGCATTTATTATTTTATTTATTTATTTTTTCAATAAAATCNNTAAAAATTTAGCTAAAGACATTTTTTGGTCTTGTTCTTTTCCGTATTCTCTAAAAGTAACGTTTTTTAAATCACTTTCATCATCTCCAATTATTATTTGAATTGGAATTTTTTTTGTTTGTGCTTCACGAATTTTATAGGCTAATCTTTGATCTCTAACATCTAAGCTTGTGCGATACATGTTTTTTTTCAATATTTTTTGTAGTTCATTTACAGCCTTCATTTGAATATCTGAATTTATTGAAACGGGAATAATCTTAATTTGAGTTGGTGAAATTCAAAACGGAAAAACTCCTTTTGTTTGTTCTAAATAAATTGAAATGAATCTTTCATAAGTTCCGATTAATCCACGATGGATCATAATTGGACGAACCTTTTCGTTATTTTCATCAACATATAATAAATCAAATTTATCTGGTAACAATAAGTCAAATTGAAGTGTTGAAACAGTTATTTCATGATTTAGAGCAGTTTTAATTTGCACATCAAGTTTTGGTCCATAAAATGCTGCTTCTCCAACACATTTTTTGTATGGAACATTTAATTTAATTAAAACATTTTCTAACATTTTTTCTGCTTTATCTCACATAGCATCATTATCATAATATTTTTCTTTATTAGTTTTATCACGTAATGAAAGAGAAAAATAATCAATTTTAATGTTAAATTTATCTAAAACTTCTTTTATTAAATTGTAAGCTCTTGTAAACTCTGATTCTACTTGATCTTCACGAGCAAAAATATGTGAATCTGTTAATTCCATCATCCTTACTCTTTCTAAACCAGTTAAACTACCAGATGATTCATAACGGTGCAATACTGCATGTTCACTAATTCTTAACGGTAATTCACGATAACTTCTTAAACTACTATTAAAAATTTGAATGTGGTGCGGACATGCCATTGGTCTTAAAATAAAACTATCATGTTCTTGAATAATTGGTGCAAACATTGAATCTTTATAATGTTGTCAGTGACCTGATTTTTTATAAAGATCAACTGATCCTAATATTGGTGTTTCAACTTCAACAAAATCATATTCAAATTCCTTTTTACGTAAATAATTTTGAATTTGACGCTTAATAATTGTTCCATTTGGAAGTCAAATTGGTAGACCAGCTCCAATTAAATTATCAAAAGTAAAAATCTCTAAATCTTGACCAATTTTTCGGTGATCACGTTCTTTTCGCTCTTCAATTTCTTCTAACTTAGTATTAAACTGTTTTTCACTAACTCCACTAAGACCCCTGATTCTTTGAACTGTATAGTCTTTGTATTCATCATTTACAAAAACACCAGAAACATTAAAAATATCAAAAGCTTTAATGTTGCTTGGGTTTATAGCGACAAAAGAATTGTACACATAAAAACTATTGTTTACTAAATATGTACATTTATCTTTTTTCCCACTTGGTAAGTTATTTATCTTATCTAGAGCAAACTGATTATCTTTGAAAATATTTTTGGCTTCTTTAATAGAAAAACAAGTTCTACTTATAGGTAAGTTGGCTTTGATCAATTTTTGTAANTTCTTTTTAAGAATAATTAAATCACTTTTTTTAAAATTAACATCACTCACAAAATCTACATAAAAACCATCTTCATCATAATTAGTATCAACAATTTTCACACTGTTATTGTATTTGTGCATAACATAAGATAAAGCAACACTTGTTGTATAGTTGATAATATTAAATGCTTCTTTTGCATCTTTATCAATAAATTCTACATTTGCATCAAAATCTATTATTTTATCTAAAGGTTTAATTACTCCATCAACAACTCCAGCTCAACTTTTTTTTGCCAAAGAAGTTGATAAGGATTTTGCGATATCAAAAAGAGTCTTTGATTCATTAAACTCTTTAACTGTTCCATCTTTTAATATAATTTTCATAATACTCCTAATATTTTACTTATAAAATAATTTTACAATAAAAAAAACAAAATTTTTCAAAATTTGTTTTATCTTATGTTTTTTTTATACTTGCGCTAAACCAGTTACTTTGTAAATAGTTTTTTTGTTATCAATTATTTCTTCTATGTTAATAATTTCATATTTATTAATTTTTTCAGCATTCACAGCTGCATAATCATTGTATAAAAAGTAATCTCCAATTAAGTATGCACATTTTTTGCCTTGTTCTTTTGGTAAAGCGTTTATTTTATTTGTAGCTGACACGTTATCTTTAAAAACATTTTTAATAATTTCTTTGTCAAAACATACTCTTTTAATTAAAACTTTATCTTTAATTTTATCTAAAACACTGTTCTTAATTGCTTCTATATTAAAGTCAGAGATTTTTTTATTACTTTCAAAAGTAACTGTAAACCCTTCTTTTGTGTAGTCAGCTGTTATTAAATTCATTTTATTATCTATGTTGTAAATGACAAATGATGTTAATAAAGCCGCACTATAATTAATAATTGAAAATGCATATTTTGAATCTTTGCCAGCGAATTCTAAATTAGCATCAAAATCTACCATTAAATCAAATGGTCAAACTGTTCCATCAATAACTCCAGCTCAACAATCATCTTCTTTAATGTTAAAAGCTTTTTGTCCTATTTGATATATTGTTAGTGGTTCTTGGAACTCTTTTACAAGATTGTTCTTTAAAGTAATTTTCATTTTATCTCCTTGAAATCATTATTTATTAAGAATGATTAACTTATTTTATAATAAAAAAAAGCAACTTATTAATTAATATGTTATATATTACATATTATACTTGTTGCTTTAAAGATTATATTTTATTTATAAAATTATGTAATAATAATTTCTTGAATATCTTCACGATGAGCAAATAAAACTTTTGTTCCTTTAACTGCTCCTCATTTTTTGGCGATTCTAATAACAGCCTGTTTGTTTTGTTTAAATTCATCATAGTCTGAAACTTTATTCATGAAAATTGAACTTCAAGCTCCAAAAGATGTATATAGATTTTCTTCTGGTGTAACACCTAGAATAGAAACGTTTGGTCTAAATTTTGAAATTGTTTTTAATAATTCCCCTGTATTTGATAATACAACAGCAAACTTGTAATCACCATTGAAAGCTTTCATTGCTAATTTTTTAGCAATAACAGCTCTCGGGCCACTAGTTGAAGCTTCAGCATCATCCAATTGTTTTTGGTAGTATAGTTTTGAATAAAATTCTTTTTCAGCACGAGAATTAATTGTTGACATAGTTTGAACAGCAATCGTTGGATATAATCCGTTTGCAGATTCTCCACTTAGCATTGTACAGTCAGCCCCTAATTCAGTTGCAAAGTAAACGTCAGTTACTTCAGCTCTTGTTGGAGATGGGTTATCTGTCATTGATTCAAGCATTTGTGTTGCAACAATAACAATCTTACCTTTTGAACGAGCTTTTCTAATTAAAACTTTTTCTCAATAAGGGACATCGTAATAAGGAATTTCTAATCCTAAATCACCACGTGCAACCATAATTCCATCTGCAGCTTCGATAATTTCATCAATATTGTCTAATCCAATTTGTGATTCAATTTTAGCAATTATTTGAATGTTTTCAGCTTTATTTTTAATTAAAATATCACGAATTTCTTTAACATTAGCAGCTGAATTAACAAATGAAGCAGCAATGTAATCTAAGTTTTCTTCGATCCCAAATAGTATATCTTTTTTATCCTTTGTTGATAAAAATGGTAAAGAGAAATCAATTCCTGGAAGATTAATTCTTTTGTTGTTTTTTACTCAATGAGTATTAAAAGCTTTGGTAATAATTTTATGTTTTTCAACTTTTTCAACGTGAAGTAATAATTTACCATCATCAATTAAAATAGTGTCTCTTTCTTTTAAATCCCCAGCCATATCATATGAAACTGTTATTAAATTAGCAGTTCCTTCAACTGATTTATAAGACTTAGCATCTGTTAAAACTTCTACAATTGTTCCTGATTTAATTTGTTGTTTACCATCTTGCATAGCTCCAACTCTTATTTCAGGTCCTTTTGTATCTAACATAATTGAAATTGGTTTACCCATTTTTTCCGTTAGTTCTTTTGCTCATTTTATACGAGCTCCATGCTCTTTATAATCACCATGTGAAAAGTTTAATCTAATAGTATTCATACCCGCTTCATATAAATCGCGAATTGCCTCAAGTGAATGTGTACTTGGTCCAATAGTTGTAATAATTTTTGTTCTTTTGTCTCTGTTCATTTTGTCCCCTTATTTTATTCTTCTAATGTTTAAATTGTTAAACTGTGTTCATAATTTTTTACGTGATTTTCTTGGAATTTCTAAAGCTTCCAATATTGGATAATCAACTATTTCTTCTCCAACGTTTCCTAGTGCTAACCCAGACTTTCCATCTAAGATTAGTTCAACAGCTCGAATCCCCATTGTAAATGCTCTAAAACGATCCATTGCCGTTGGTTTACCACCACGTTGAATGTGGCCAAGAACTGATGCTCTTGTTTCAAATCCACTAGCTTCTTGAACTTTTTTAGCAAGTTCATGAACACTGTCATATAGGTGTTCTGAAACTACAACAACAACACTTCTAACAATGCCTTTTAATTTTGTTACTTTTTCTATTATATCTTCTTCACTTAATGGGTTACCCCCAATAGAAACGATATCAGCTCCACCAGCAATTCCACCATATAAGGCTAAATCTCCACAATGTCTACCCATAACTTCAATAATTGTACATCTACTGTGAGATTGAGATGTGTCTCTTATGCGATCGATTGAATCAACTATTATATTTAAAGCTGTATCAAAACCAATTGTTTGTTCAGATGAAGAAATATCATTATCAATTGTTCCTGGTAAGGCAATACAATTTATTCCCATTTCTGAAAGTCTTTGCGCACCTTTGTATGAACCATCTCCACCAATCACCACCAATGCTTCAATTTTTTTATCTTTTAAATTTTTAATTGCTTTTTCTCTGATTTCTTCTTCTTGAAACTCAGGAAATCTTGCACTCCCAGCAGCAGTTCCCCCTCGTGAAATTATGCCATCAGCAAAGAAAGAATCAACTTTTTCAATTCAGTTATTATATAAGCCCAAATAACCATCTTTAATGATATATGTTTCTAAACCCTGAGCTTGAGCATACTTTATAACACCACTAACTGCTGAATTCATACCTTGCGAATCACCACCAGATGTTAAAATACCAATTTTTTTTATCATAGAATCCTCACTATTATATTTTCTTTTTTTATTTTACTATAAAAAACCTTCTAATGTTAGCAAAACAGCTATTTTATATCACCAAAGGCATTTTTATTTTTATAAAATCAATTACTTTGTTAACAATTAAATCAAAATCCTGGTAATTGTGTGTAAATCAATTTATATTATCTAATTTGTACTTAAATCATGTATATTGTTTTCTTGCATATTGTCAATTTGCGATCTGCATTCTTGCTATTGATTCTTCATGTGTTAATTCATCATTATAATATTGAATAATTTCTTTGCAACCAATAAATTTCATTGATTGATAATTTGTAGATTTTCCTAAATTTTTATACTCATTAATAACTTCATCATAAAGGCCTTTTTCTATTAATTTATATACCCTCTTTTCTAGATAAGGTTTTAAAACTTCTTTTTTTGGTGAAAGGCCAATAATTAATGGTTTAAAAATATAATTTTCTGCAACTTTTTTATCACTAAATTTTTGTTTATTTTCATAAAAATAACTTATGGCTCTGATAACTCTTTTGCGGTTGTTTTCATGAATTTCTAGGGCAGATTTAAAGTCTATATTTAGTAATATATTTCACAGTTGTAAATTATTATATTTTAAAAACCTATCTTCGTAATGATTAAAATCATTTTGTTCTTTATTAAAATTGTAGTCTTTTAAAAGAGCGTTTATATATAATCCACTTCCACCAATTATAATTGGGATTTTATTTTTTCTAAANATATTGTTTATAGCTTTACGCCCGTCTCGTTGATAATCCATTATGGAATATGTTTCGTTTAAGGAAACTTTTGACAATAAATGGTGTGGAATATTTTCTTGTTCTTTTTTAGTTATTTTATTGGTTGCAATATCTAACCCATTGAAAATTTGTGTAGAATCACTATTAATAATTTCTCCGTTGAACTTTTTTGCAATTTTAATTGAAAGATCTGTTTTACCACTACCAGTGGGTCCAACGATTAAAATTACGGAAAAATTCATAAAACTCCTTTTTTTGACAAAAAAAAATAACTCAGTCCGCTTTTAGTGCTTAGGCGAAGAGTCATTAACTTTTATAGCGGAAATTACCTAAACACAAATAACGCATAAAACGTTAGAATTGAATGTCCTTGCGGACATAAATATTTTAACATAATGTTAGTTTAAATAAAAAAAAATCTATTTTAAATAGATTTTTAAACATTAGAACTTACTGTTTTTGTGTTTTTAGCAAGGTTTTCTTTGTTTATATTAATATTTTCTACTACAGTTTTTTCTTTTTTATCGGGATTTTTGGGATTGAATTTTTTATATAACAATTCATTAATTCCTCAAATTAATACCATAAATAAGGCAAATCCAATGATAAATCACCTTACAACACCTCTTGGATCTACTGCCAAGGCAGCAAAATATCCAACAATAATAACTGAAATAAAGGCAAATATTAAAGATGCTGAAATTATTGCGCAAGGTCAGAAGAACCTAACTCTATCGGTTTTAACTTTATTAGTTTTACGGTTTATCATAGCTAATACAATAACAATTCCATAAAATAAAAAGTTAAAAACTGTAATTACGGTTGAAAAACCATCGATTATATAAATAGGGTTATCATTATAAACAGCATAACCTACCAATAAACAAATTAAATAAACTGTTGCTGAAATAATATATTGAATAATACCAGATGTTTTAATTGATACTTTTTTATTGAAAAAGAAAAAGCCATCTTCAACACCAGCAGAAATATAATTTGTGGCAGCTAATGTCATTCCGTTTAGACTAACAATTGCCGACATAACTATTAAAACATAAACAATTTTAATCATTCACCCTGGAAGTGTATTGTCAAATACTGTAAATAAGTTACCGTCTGTTGATCCGGCAAAAATTGATATTGAAATTAATACATAAAATACAATAACAAAAAACATTGAAGCAAAAAGTGCTTTTGGTAGTTGTTTTTTATATTTTACTTCTTTTTGTAAATTAGTAGCGTATACGAATCCATCTAATGAAAACATAATTGGCGCAATTGCCATGAAAAAGGCTCCTGCACTTCAAGATTGTAACTTTGGATCTGAAAATGTATTATCACTTCCTAATTGAGTTAAACCTAACACTAAACCTATCAGTAAGGGTATAAGTTTTATTGCTAATCCGATAATTTGTATTATTTTTCCCGGCTTTCTAGTGAAGGCATTGGCCATTGAAAAAATAGCCATTATTCCCATTCCTCCAAATAAATAAAATAATAATTTATCTAAACTTGAAAGACTATTAATTGGTGTCCCAATTGTTGTAAATATAAAATCAATTACTAGAAATGATAATATAGAGTAAATTATTGGAATATATCCAACAATATTAAATATTGCTGAAAAAGCCCCTAATTTTCTTCCATGTAACTTTCCTAATCAATTAGCTAAGTTACCATTTTGGTTTTTTGCTTTTGTGGTTGATGAAACTTCCATGAAAACAACAATCATTGTCATCCCCAAGATTCCTATAACAACTCACAAAATTATTGCAATAATTGGATTTTGAGCAATACCTAAAACAGACCCTGGTTGGTTAGAGTTCTTAGCATATATACCTACACCAACAACTATTCCAACAAAGGTTGCAAAAACAGACATAAACTCAAAAATTTTAATTTTTTTTTCGTTGTTCATTTTTATTCTCCTATAAAATTTTAATAATTATAAATTACTTCGTTTTTACATTTATATATTAAAAATAAATCTATTGTGATTTAAAATATAATAATATTATTATATATAAAAATTATAGATAAAAAACATTATATGTAATAAAAAAATAAGTTTTAAAAAAACTTATTAACAACTTCTGAAACACCTGCTTTTTTATTATTATTTTTCGTAACATAATCAGCAACATTTTTTATTTTTGCATTTGCGTTTTTCATAGCGGCACCAATTTTACAATTTTCAATTAAAAGTTTATCGTTTCCACCATCGCCAATTGCTACTGTTTTTTCTAAATCAATATCATAATCAACTGCAATATGTTTTAATGCATATCACTTATCTGTGTTCTTGGGGTTAATTTCTAAGTTATTTATTTTTCCAGAAAAATATGATCATTGAAAAAAGCTTAAATCCTCAGCTTTTAATAATTCATTTTTAAAAATATCTATGTTTTTTGTTTTACCACCGACAATAAATTTAAAAACTTCATCATTGTTTTTATTAATCATTTTATAATTAGTTTTTTTTCTTTTTGTAATTATTGAAATGATTTTAATTATAAATTTATTTTTATTAGTGTATCCATAATTATGATTTGCTGAATACCCTCATCCATAAAGTTTTTTTTGATTTAAGTTATCAAAAAAATTCAAAGCATGTTCTGTTGAAAATGTTTTTCTTAGAATAACTTTTTTGGTTTGAGATTCATAAACTAATCCACCATTAAATGAAATAATTGGGTAATTATATTTTTCGATGTCAATTAAATTTAAAATTGGTTTAATTTTCTCAGGACTTCTTCCGGTTGCAATAATAACTTTAATCCCTTTTTCTAAAAGATTGTTTATTGTTTTTATGTTTTCTTTTGCTACTTTATCTCTTTTGTAAGCTAATGTTCCATCTAAATCAATTATTAATGTATTAAATTCCATTATTATACCCCTAACAATTGTTTTCTAAAAATTTCTTAATTTCAGATGTTTTATTAATTTCTTCTCACGAAAAGTGACCTTCACTTCTTCCAAAATGACCATATTTAGAAGTCTTAAAGAAATTCGGATACCTTAAAGAAAGTTGATCAATAATTCCAAAAGGAGAAAGATCAAATGTTTCATAAATCATTTTAGTTAAAAGTAAATCATTAAATCTACTATCTTTTATTGTGTTAAAAGTATTAACATTAACTGAAACTGGTTGCTTAACACCAATTGCATAAGCTAGTTGAATTTCACATTTATCAGCAATATCGGCTCCAACAATATTTTTAGCAATATATCTTGCCATGTATGATGCTGATCTATCAACTTTTGTACCATCTTTTCCAGAAAAAGCTCCCCCACCATGACGAGCATAACCACCGTAAGTATCAACAATAATTTTTCTTCCAGTTAAACCAGCGTCACTTTTTGGTCCACCAGTTACAAATCTACCAGTAGGATTTATTAAAAATTTAAAATCTGTATTCATATCATACTCAACAGCAATTTTTTTCATAATATTTTCATAAATATATAACTTAAATGCTTTTTCATCATAATTTTCTTCATGTTGAATTGACATTAAGATTGTGTCTAATTTTTGTTCTCCGGTTGGTAATATTTCAACAGTTACTTGTGACTTCATATCTGGACGAGCATATTTAAACTCCCCAGTTTTTCTTTTTTTTGTTGCCAATCTCACTAAATCATGCGCCATAGAAATAGCTAATGGCATTTTATTTTCTGTTTCATTACATGCGTAACCAAACATAATTCCTTGATCCCCGGCACCTTCATTATTAACACCCATTGCAATATCATGCGATTGCTTATTTATGTGTAAATGTAAATTAAAATTGTTGTAATCTATTCCTCATTCATTATTGTTGTAACCTACATTTTTCAATAAATCACTTACAATTTTTTTATAATCAATAACAGCTTTAGATGTAATTTCTCCACCAATAAATACATTGTTATTCGTAATAAAAACTTCGCAAGCTACTCGAGAATTTTTATCTTGTTTTAAACATTCATCAAGAACTAAATCAGAAATTTGATCACAAAGTTTATCAGGGTGACCTTCTGACACGCTTTCTGATGTAAAATATATATTATTATAATTATGTAACTTTTCCATTTTATATCCTTTCTAAAATATAATTTTTAATACTATTTAACACAATATATTGTTCATCAGATTCAATAAATATTATATTTGTCTTGTTTTCAATATCTGAGTTGTAAAATGGTGAATTTTCACTTTGAATAATTTTACAATTATTATTGTTAAAAATACCGGTATTTTTAACAAATTTTTTATTAATTTTATTTATTTGTCTAAATTCATTTAAATGAAATTTTGCAAATCCTAAACTTATATTTGTTTTTTTTTGAAAAAATGCTACTATCAAATTTTAAATGTAAGGGTTTGTTATGATTTAAAATAACACCTAAAAAATATGATATTTGCGCTGGTTTAGAAAATTTTAAATATTTTCTTTTTGAAACAGGGTTAACAAAAATAAAATTATATTTATCTTTTTCTTTTATAAATTCATAAACAAACGAAGATAAACCTTCCAAAATTATTGTTGTGTTTAAATATTCAAATTTGTTAATTGCATTCATTAAATCTATAATAATATTTTTATAGTTTCCGACATTTTTATTTTTTATACTTTTTTGGTGAAAAGAAAAATTTATTACATCATATTTATCATCACTTTTGTTTAAAGAAAAGTAATTATCCTTATTTGTTTTGTAATCATAAAAAACATCTTTTATAACTAAAATTAATTCCTTACCGTTTTTACTTTCTAAACTTATTTCCATTTTTTGCGAATCTGATAATATTAAATGTTTTTTATTAATAATTTCTGCAAGTTGTTTTTTTTCTTGCTTTTTGCTTTTTTTATTAAATAAAAATATTTTATATACTAATAAATAACAAGTAAAAATACCCGCTAAAACAATTGCGACATATAAAAGGCTTTGATTAAGTATTGTCATTATAAATTACCTTTAAATCAATTCGGTAAATTATCACTAGTAATATATAAACGCTCAATTGACTGTGTCTTGTTATTTTTGTTATCAACATCAATAATTACAGCTGAAAAAACATTCAAAGAATTGTCATTTGAAGGTTTAAATCTTGCAGGCAAACCACTTTTTTCTTTTTGAATTATTTCTGTAGGATTACCTCCTATAATAGAATTTAAAGATCCGCACATTCCCAAATCACTAATAAACGCTGTTCCTTTTGGTAAAACACGGTTATCGGCTGTTTGAACATGCGTGTGAGTTCCAACCAAACCATTTATTTTACCGTCATAATTTCAAGCAAATGCAATTTTTTCCGCTGTGGCTTCAGCATGAAAATCAACTACATGAATATCTGAGTCATCATTTTCTAATAAATTATCAAAGTCTTCATATGGATTATTTACATTATCCATAAAACTTCTTCCCATTAGATTTGTAACTCTAATAACTTTATTTTTATATTCTAAACAATAAGTTCCGTTTCCAGGTGCACTTGTATAAAAATTTAAAGGTCTTAGTAAATCAGGAGTTGATGAAATATAACCCACAACTTCGTTAAGTCTAAAAATATGATTACCAGATGTAATAACATCTACTCCTAATTTTTTATAAAATGTATAATGTTCTTTTGAAATAGATTTACCATGAGTTGTATTTTCTCCATTTAAAATGACAATATCAATGTTATAGTTATTCACAATTTGTGACAAAGCATTTTTAATTACATTTCTACCGACGCTTCCGTAAACATCGCCAATCATTAATATTTTCAATTTTAATTCCCCACTACTCGTTAATAATTTTTAGTAAATTGCTTTTAGTTTCTATTAAATTTGAATCTTCTAAAGCATTAACAAGTTTTTCTATTTCCATATTTTTTTCTTTTATTTTTAATTTACTTTCATATGTGTTCAATGTTTTAACAATAGTTTTTAAAGCATCATACACAGCATTTCTTGAAACACCTAAGTCTTCACTAATTTCTGCTAAAGATAAATTATCAAAATAATATGTTTCAAAATAATTTTTCTGCTTATCTGTTAGCAACTCTTTATAAATGTCATATAACGCAATAATTTTAAGCATAAAATCATAGTCATTTAATTTTTCTTTATTAATTTCCATCATTTTCACCTTGAATATCTGGCTCAAATAAGTCCTTAGTTAAATTATATACATATTCTTCAATATCAAAAATAGATATATCACTTAATTTTTCCCCTGTTCCAATAAATTTTACCGGAATATTTAATTTATCTCTGATAGCCAATACAACACCACCTTTAGCGGTACCATCCATTTTAGTTAATACAATGCCTGATATTTTTGAAATTTCAGAAAATGTTTCTGCTTGAATTACTCCATTTTGACCTGTTATTGCATCAATTACTAATAAGGTTTCTGCTGGTTTATCATTTGTAACTTTGACGATAATGTTGTTAATTTTTTCTAATTCTTTCATTAAGTTAACTTTATTTTGTAATCTACCGGCTGTATCAATTAAAACTATGTCAAAGTTATTATTTTTACCATATTCTAACCCTTTGTAAACAACACTTGCCGGATCTTGCTGTTCCTTATCTGGTTTAATAATTTCTATTTCTAGTCTTTCTGCTCATAATGATAGTTGTTCAACAGCTCCCGCTCTGAAAGTATCTCCAGCAACCAATAGCACTTTGTAGTTTTTTTCTTTGTAAAAATTTGCTATTTTTGCAATAGATGTAGTTTTACCAACACCATTAACACCCACAACTAAAATTGGACTTAATTTTTTCTTATATAAGTTAATTTTGTTTTCTTTACTTTTTGGATCATCATAAAAACTCATAAGTTGTTCTACTAAAAAATCATTTATTTTTTCTGTTGGCCAACCTTTTGAAAACTTTTTTTCTATGTTGTTACTAATTTTTAAAACAATATTCATCCCCATGTCACTTTGTATTAAAATATCTTCTAATTCTTGTAAATATTCACTATTAAACTCTTTATATTTATTAGATAACTTTTTAATGTTATTGGAAAAAGAAATTTTTGCTTTAACTAAACTTTTTTCAATTTTTTCTTTTTTTAGTTCTTTTTTTTAATTTTCTTCGTTCTTTTAACTTTTCAAAATATTTCATTTTAACCCTTACTTTAAGACATATTTATTTTTATACATTTTCACAATAAAATATGTTGCTATCCCAATTATAATTGATATTGGTAAAATAATTGCAAAAACAAGCAATAAAATTGTGGTAGTTGTATTATTTTGTTTAACTTCTTCTTCAATTATTAATTGCACTTTATCAAAATTTATTAAAGTTGAGTCATTCCCAAAAAATTCAGTCGCTTTTTCTACTTCTAAATTATTTTTAAAAACAAAAACACTTAATGTTTCTGACAATTTAGAATCTAACATAACGCTATCTTGAAATCCGTAAATATAAACATTTTGTTTGTTTGTTGGTTTTAAATGTTCTTGTAAATAAAAAGTTGGCAAAGAAATATTAGATATGTTTTTACTTAAAATAATTCTTTTATCAAATTCCTTTGCACTATTTGCAAACTTAGAAAATTGTTCTTTAAATATTTTTGTTCCTTCATCATAAAAATCAGGACTTACATTTATTTTTATAAAAACACTTTTTTGATTATCTTTTAATAAATTTTCTACAAATTGTGCATCATACTTAATGTTTTCTTCCGCTATTGGAGATCAATAATTTGTTACATATATATTTTCAAAATCTTGTGGCCCTTGTTCTTCATTTATTCTATAAAGTGTAAAAAACAAATTAAAAAATTCTACATTATTAATCTTTAAAGCCTTTAACACTTCAATATGATTTATGTTTAAAGATTCTCAATAATTAATGTGTTTATTGTTTTCTGTATAAATATTATTAAAGCTATATCATGAATTAACACTTATAGCCTCAATTTTAAGCAAGGGTAATAATTGAAAATTTAAATTTTTATATAAATCATTTTCACCATTATAAAATCTTTTTCATAAATCTTTTTGTTGATCTAAGTTATTTTCCTCAGCTTTTAAAATTTTACCTAACGCTAAATCATCTTGCGTTATTTTGTTTATTCCATTACCAACAAATGTAAACTGACTAATTTTAAATAAAAAATTAGTTGTTATAAAATCAAAATTATTTTTATCTAATAAAATTTTGTTAGATAAAAATACATCGTAATTATAAGCGAATGTTTCAAACTCTATAAAGTCTAAGTCTACCAATTGATTTTTATTTGAATTAATTTTAAATGTTTGGATATTATTAATATCTTGAAATTTTTTATTTGAGAAATTAATAATACCTTCTGAAAAATCATTAGTAATTATTAATATTTCTTTTTCAGATTCTGCTTTATTTATTTCGTTACTGAAATGAAAAATTGTTGATAGAAAAATTTCAATTTCTTCTTTATTATCGCTTAACATAAAAAAGATATAATTATTATTAATTCTTTCTGGATCTTTTAATGATTCATTAATTTCATCATTAATGTGATTTTCTGTTTGAAAACTTTTGGTTGATTGCTCTCAGTCAAAAGCTTGTCTGTTTGCCTTACTTATTGAAAACAAAGTTGAAGAAATTAAAATTAAAATTGCAAAGAAAAAAATAAAAAAGAAAAAATATATTTTTGTTTATTAATTATTAGCTTTTTCATATTGGTATCTTTCTAAAATCTTATTTGTATAATTTATTATTATAATAACATAATCAAATAAACATAAATAAAAAAACAGAATCTAATTCTGTTTTGTTTTTTTTGCTGTTATATTTTTGATAATTTTTTAACCTTTTGCTTGTTTTGTTATTATAGGGTTTTTATTATATTTTTTTAATCCTTTATTTGTTAGAGTAATGTAAACAGCTGTTCCTGCAACAATAATAGCTACAACCGCAGAAAAGGCAATAATAAATCATGCTCAACCCGGTAAATTTGCTGGCATATCAGCTCCAGATCTTCTAATATACATGAAGAAGTATTGATATTGGAAAGGTTTTTGTGAATAATGTCTAAATTCTCCACGAACCATCATAATTACTCCTCATAAAATTGGGAAGATAATTACTAAAAAGATATCTTTTTTGAAAAATTCTTTAGTGCTTTTTACTTCAATATTTTTACTTGCTAAAAATTTTGGTTTGATATAAAAACAAACATAATAAATAATCATTATTATTGGAGTAACTAAATGATGCATCATTGAACCAGCTCAATTAATAGCACCTACTGGTGGCTCAAGTGGTAATAACATTAACATATAAATAATCATTGTTATTGTTATGTATGTTGTTACAAAAGTTGTAGAGTTAAACCCTAAAATACGACATGAAATTGCGTAGCATTTTTTATTATGGTTACATAATCCTTCATTTTTTCAGCCGATCATTGAAATTAAAAATCAAAACATTACAAACATATTTGTGATAATTGTAAAGTAACTAAAAAAGTTAAAAGAAAAGTCTCCCAAATCTCTACTGTATGCATTTCAAGTCTCCGGTGTTGTATTTCAACCACCAACAGTATCTGGACCTAATTCTTTAATATTTTTTAAATCTAATAAACCATTAATGTATAGCATCACTGTTGCTATAAATGGAATTAAAAAACCAAAAAGTTTAACTAAAAATCTTAAATCTAAATTAAACTTTTCCTTTTTATTAACAAAAGTATTCATTTACTCCCCCTTAAAATATTTTATAAATTAACAAAATTATTATAACATGATAAATTTTTAATTTTTGAAAAACAAGATATTTAACTTATTTAAAATAGCATTATATACTTCAAAATTTTCTATCAAATAATTTTTAACCTTATCTCTACCCTGGCCAATTTTAACATTTTCATAAGAATATCAAGCACCAGCTTTTTCAATTATTTTTAAATCTACTGCCATTTCAATAACTTCTTGCAAATTATCAATTCCTTTATTATAGGTGATATTTGTCATTCCAATTTTAAAAGGTGATGATACCTTGTTTTTAACAGTTTTTATTTTTACTCTATTACCATAAGCTTGACCATTTTTGGTTAAAACTTCTACTTTGCGAATGTCTAACCTAACTGATGAATAAAACCTTAGTGCTCTACCCCCTGGTGTTGTTTCAGGACTACCAAACATAACCCCAATTTTTTCTCTAATTTGGTTTATAAAAATAACTATACAATTAGTTTTGGAAATGATCCCATTTAACTTTCTTAAAGCTTTACTCATTAAACGGGCTTGCCCCCCAACATTTACAGCTCCCATTTCTCCTTCTAATTCTGCTTCCGGCACTAAAGCGGCCACACTATCTAATACAACAAGACCCATATCTTCACTTTTAACGAGTGTTTCTAAAATATTTAAAGCTTGTTCCCCAGAATCTGGTTGAGAAATTATTAATTCTTCTAATTTAATTCCAATATTTTTTGCATATCCAGCATCTAATGCATGTTCTACATCAATAAAAGCCGTTAGTTTGTTTAACTTTTGTGCTTCTTTAATTGCATGCAAAGAAATTGTTGTTTTACCTGAAGACTCTGGTCCATATATTTCAATTATGCGCCCTTTAGGATATCCACCCACACCAATAAGATTATCAATTACAATACTTCCACTTGAAATGCTCTCAATATTCAGATTATCATCATCTAATAATCGCATTGCACTTCCTTTTCCAAAAGTTTTCTCTAAATCTTTTATTATTCTATTTAAATTATCAATTTTATTATTTTTATCGTCCATAAAACCCTTTTATTATTTTGAAAAACAATTAAAAATTCCTTTTCTTTTATTTAATTTTATAGCAAAAAACCCTATTAATAAATAACAAATAAAACATTTATATTGTTATATAAAAATAGTATTATTATTAATATAAATGAATGGAGAAAATAAATGAATTTAGCTAATAAAATAACAATGATAAGAATGATTCTTATACCATTTATAATTGTTTTAATGATTATTTTTCCTTTTGGTTTGCTATTTAATGTTTGAGATACAACAATTGGTACAGAACACTACCAACTACCTATATCATATTTAATTGGTGGTGTACTTTTTGTTTTAGCAAGTATAACAGACGCAATTGATGGGTATGTAGCTAGAAGTCGAAAACAAATAACAACATTTGGGAAATTTTTTGATGCAATTGCTGATAAATTGCTTACAAATAGTGTTTTAATAATTTTTACAGTAGCAAATATGGTTCCAATATGATTAACATTAATTTTTGTACTTAGAGATTTTTTAATAGACGCTGTAAGACAAGTTTTAGCAACTAAAAAAGTTGTAATGGCTGCTAATAAAGCAGGAAAGTATAGAGCTGCAACTGAAATGCTAGGATTAACAATACTATTTTTTGTCGGTAACGGTATTATCGTTAATATAGATATTAATGGTTCTATGGGTATGTATGGTTTTATTAACCAGATCGTACTTATCCCTTTATACATTTCAGCATTTCTATCTGTATATTCAGCTTATAATTATATGAAAATAAATAGAAAAGCTTTATTTGTGTTTGAAAAAGAGGAATAATGGAAGAATATGTTTTAGTAACCGGAGCTAGCAAGGGCTTAGGTTATGCTTTTGTAAAAAATTTAATTAATCAAGATGTAAATGTCATTGGAGTCGCTAGAAATTGTAGTTCACTAAATAAATTAAACGATGATTTAAAAAAAACAAAAGTAATTGCTTATGATTGTGATTTAACAAACTTAGAAGAAGTTAAAAAACTACTAATAATTTTAAAACAGTACAACATTAAAGCGGTTATAAATAATGCTGGTTTTGGTCAATCAGATTTCGCGTGAAATATAAAAACTGATACTAGCCAAAACATGATTAAATTAAATGTAAATGCCTTACACTTAATTACTGAAGAATTTTTGAAGATTTTCACTAAAGCAAACAAAGGATTAATTGTAAATGTTAGTAGTGTAATAGCCCCGTTTATGGCTGGGCCAGGTTTTGCAACGTATTACGCTACAAAATCTTTTGTTTGAAATTATAGTGTTGGTTTAAATCAGGAACTAAAGTTTAATAAAAAAAATGTGAAAGTTATTGCTCTAAACACCGGGATATTAGAAACACATTTTGCCAAAAACCTTAACAACAAGTTAGAAATTGTAGAAGAAGAACAAGTTAATATTAAGGTTGATAAATACGTTAAGAAAGTATTGAAAAAAGTTTATAAAACAAATAAGGATTACTTAGTTATTGGAATAAAAAATAAGTTGTCTGTATTTTTTGTAAAAATATTACCTAAAAAATTTATATTAAAAAGAATTATGAAATTTCAAATGAATAAATTCAAAAAAAAATGAAACTTAATGTTTCATTTTTTTATTCTATTAAACTGTAAATTTCTGCAACATTATTTTCCATATATGCTTTTGAAGAAATAGGAATTACCTTAGATGTTTTTGCCACTGACAATACTTTTTCAAATAAATATGATGATTGTGGCGCTAGTAAAATATATTTATATTCTTTATTTAAAATATCATTAAAATATATAGATTCAAATACTGTATCAAGGTTATTATCTTCACAATACTTATTTAATTTTTGAATTATTATGCTTGCACTTATTCCAGCCGAACACATTATCCCCACGATCTTTTTCATAATTACTTTTCTCCCTTATCGCTAAATTTAGCCATGAAATAATTTTTTTTACCTTTTTTTATAATAAAATATTTGTTAAATATTCCTTCTTTTTTTGAAAATATATAATTTTCATCAAATCCATTATTATTGTTAACAGATATAGCTTTTTGAGCTAGAAATTCTCTTAGCTGTTTTCTTGATTTTGCAATATTGTGTTTGTCATTCAATGATAATAATGTTTCATTATCTTCTATTGTTAAAACAGGTATTACACTTTCTAAAACTTTAAAATCTTTTTCAGAAAAATCATTAAAATTATTATTAAAAATAGCTTCAGATATTTTAACAGCACTGTTGAAATCATCTTCAGAATGAATAAAAGAAATGATACTTTTAGCTAAAATCTTTTGTGCATGTCTATTTTTAGGATCTTTTTTATGTTTTTCAATTGTGTTTTCAATTTCTTTTTTTGATAAAAAAGTTAAAAAATATAATAGTTTAAAAGTATTTTCATCATCTTCATTTAATAAAAACTGATACATTTGATAAACAGTTGTTTTATTTTTATCTAGTCAAATAGTTCCTGTTTCTGTTTTACCAAATTTAGTTCCATCTTTTTTTAAAAGTAAGTTGGCAGTAACACCACATGAATTATTTTCTTCTTCACCAACCTGCTTTCTAATATAATCGGTTCCAGAAACAATATTTCCTCACTGATCACTTCCACCTAATTGCACAAAGCAATCGTTATTTTTATATAAATAATAAAAATCATATGCTTGCATTATGTTGTAAGAAAATTCTGTGTACGATAAACCACTTTCAATTCTACTTGAAATAATATCTTTGTTTAATAAATAACTAATATTAAAATATTTACCAACATCACGTAGAAAATCAACAAATAAATATTTACCAAGTCAATCTTTATTATTCAAAACATTTACTCCGGGTATTAGACTATTTAATTGAGACTTAATTGCTTTTGCATTTTCATCAATAATATTTAAACTTTGTAACTTTCTTTCTTCGCTTTTACCACTAGGATCTCCAATTGAACCAGTTGCACCTCCAATTAAAACAATTGGTTTAAAGTTATAGTTTTCAAAATGTTTTAAAATAACCAATTGTAAAAAATGCCCTATGTGAAGCGAATCAGCTGTTGGATCAATTCCACAATATATTGCTTTTTTATTTTTTTGAGCAAATAAAACTTTATCTACATTTGTAACTTGTTTCAAAATACCTCTTCACTCTAATTCTTCAATTATATTGTTAGCCATAAACTCCTTTTTTTAATAACTATTTATTGAATAGCTTTCATTTTCTTTTCTTTTTTGAACTTAATTCATCTCTTTTAGAAATTATTGTTTCATCAGCAAAATCGTCTATTAAAGATGTATTTAATCTTCTTCTTCCAGTTAACTTATCATGCATTTTTTTATGTCTTTCCTCTTCAACATTAAAATCTTGCGTATAAGTCACAGTTACATTTTCTGGGTGTGTGTTTTTATACATTTTATTTTTTAACTCATTAATTTTTCCTGTCATACTTCTGTAATAAGGGTGACTATTAACAAATTCCTTTGGATTAAACTCACCTTCTTTTTTTACAAAGTTATGTGGGACAGGTACTTCTTTATTTGCAGTGTAGTTTATATTTGAAAGTGAAGAAAATCTTTTTTTCTGGTTGTAAGTACTGCTTACTTTCTGGTTCATCACTTATATTATTTCTTTTTTCTTTAAGCATAGTAATTCTTTTATTAACTTCTTGTTCCACATAATTATCTAAAGAATTACTAAAACTTGTATTTAAAAAGTTATCTGTTGGAAAACTACTATCATAATTATAACTATCAATATTATCGGTTTTAAACATTGGAGAAATTTGAAGATTTTGATAACTATTATCTTTTAAATTTTTTTTAGAACTTATTTTATTAAAATCTTCTTGTTTACTCTCTTGCAAAATATTTTTATTATTTTTGTTATAAAAAGTTCCGGGAACATAAGAATCATCATGAACAAAAAATGATTTAACTTTGTTTTTTTCATTATAATTATTTTTTGCCATAAATTACCTCTATATTACTTTAACCAGATTATTGTTTATTACATTTTGACGACCAAGCTTTGCTTCATCTTTACCGTTTAATATAACAGCATCTCCAGTAAAATTAACAACTTTATTTGTTAATCACTGACCAACACCATAAATATCTACTGGGACATTAGATTTTTCAAAATAATCAATTTTACTTGCATCAAAACCAGATGATGCTATTATTTTAACATTTTTATAACCGTTATTATCCAATTCTTTTCTTAGTGCTCTTATTAAATGTTCATTGACTCCGTGAATATTTTTACCATTGTATTCATACTCTTTACCCATAAAATAAGCGTCTATCAAAGATATTGAAGTATCAACTCTTACCGCAAATAGTTCTGGGAAATTTTTAGCAGCTGATAGTGCCTCTCTTATAACATTATTATGATAATCAACTAAAGCTATTAAATTTTCTTTTGGAAATGTCGCTTTATAAGCTGATAGACATTTTATTAAATCCCCTCCAAAATTTTGAATTAAAGCATGAGGAATAGTTCCAATTGGAACTAATTTTTCTGGTAATTTAGAAACTTGGTCATTTGTTACAAAACTTCTGAATCCACCAATATATGCTGCATGAGCGTCTTCTGCTTGGTCAAAATAATAATCATTTCGATCATTCATATAAATCACAGATTTACCATTTGCAGCATCTAAAACTCTTTTGCTGTTTGTGGCAACACTTGATTTTCTTGATAATACACCATCAATAACATTTTCTAACTTTGCAAACTTATGATATGGTCCACAAATTTTTAAAACAGGCTCTCCAGCATTAATAATTGCCCCTTCTTTAAGAGCTCATATTTCTATGTCAGAAAAATCGCTAATGTTTGATTTCAATAAATCAACACAATAATCTATTCCCGATAATACAACGTTGTCTTCTCTTTGAAAAAACTGCATAACAATTTGATTGTTTTGGTTAAACTTTTCTAAAATTTCTACTGTTTTATTAAAGTATTTTGAACAATACTTATCTAAATCTATTTTATTCACTTATAACTTCTCCGTTAATAACTACTTTTCTTTTTATTAATTAATAAACCTATAATTACTTATAATAAATTTTTCAAAAACATTCTCCTGTTTTAAATATTTTTTTATTTAGTACCATTATATTTTTTTCAGGTAAATTATCAACTAATCCTAATTCACTCGCCGAACAAATCATTCCGTTAGAGTCTACACCCCTTAAATTTGCAGGTTTAATAATGTTTAAATTTGGCATAATAGTTCCATTTTTGGCTACAACAACATTTATACCTTTTTTGACATTAACTCCTCCACAAACTATTTGTAAGGTTTCATTTTTTATTTTAACCTTACAAACATTTAATGTATCTGCTTGTTTATGTTTTTCAACAGATAAAATTTCCCCTACTTCAAATTGAGGGTTTTGATTAAAATCACTTATATTTATTCCTATTGTTATCAAATATTCTTTAATTTCATTTACAAGATCATCGTTATCACTATTAATACCATTAAATATTTTCGAACTAAATCTGTGGATTGGGTTGTAAATATTGAATCCAGATAATTTTTTATCTTTATTGAAAAATAAAAAAACACTATCGCTAATTTTTCGTTCACTAAAATTTTCTTCAATATTTCCTACAGTCCCAATTAAATAGTTTAAATGTTTATTAAAAAATATTCCTATATTTTTATTATTATCCACAATACTCCTTTTTTTTATATATAGTTTTATAATATACCTGTTTATGCATTGGTTTTTGCTAAACTTGTATTAATTATAACAAAGTTTATAATTAAAATAATTATTATATAAAAGTACAAGGAGAAAAATGGAAAAAATAGCATTTATTGTTGACTCAAGCGCTGGTTATTCGAAAGAACAATTGGAAAAATTTGAAGATACATATTTAATACCAATTTCATTGTTATTGCCTAACGCGATTGAAGTGGAAGATACTACAAGTGAAATATCTGATGATAAATTTTATGAAATACTATCTAAAGAATCTATTAAAACTAGTCAGATTTCAATGGGTAAATTCATTACAAAGTGAGATGAACTTTTAAAAACATACGACAAAATTATTTTTGTTGGTTTAGGTAAAGGGCTATCTGGACAGCATTCAACCGCAGTACAGTTATCATTAGAGGAAAAATATTTAAATAAAGTATTTATCATTGATACAGATGGTGTGAGCCAAATCTTGAAAGCTGTTTTTGAAAAAGTTTATCATTGAGTAACAAAAGATAAAGTAGCAATTGATAAATTACAAGATAAGGTTGATGAGCTTAAAACTAAATTTTCTGTTTATATAGTTCCTAAAAATTTAGATACATTAAGAAGAGGAGGAAGAATTACTCCAGCAGCAGCTGCTCTTGGTAAGTTATTAAAAATCACTCCTATTCTATCTTATAATGGTATTATTGATAAGTTTGACAAAACAAGAACTTTTAAAAAAGCTATTATAAATGTTTTGGAACAAGTAAAAAAAGATCATATTGACTTAGAAGGAATTCACTTGGTTTATTCAAGGACTAATGAAGAAGATATGGATTTAGTTAAATCATTAATAAAAGATAGTGAATTACAAATTATAGAAGAACACCCACTGACAAAGGTTATTACAGCACACACAGGGGCCAACACTATAGTTATTATTGGATGAGATAAGGAGTAATTAACATGAAAAAGAATATAATTATTTTAACAGATAGCTGTTCTATGTTTACAGCACAAGAAGCTAAAGATAATAATATTGGAATAATTCCTTTACATATTATTTATCAAGATGGAACAGATGTTTTAGATACAGAAGAAAATGTTATAAAACATAATTTATACGAAGAAATAACAAAGCAAGAAACTAAAACTTCACAAAGTTCTTTGGGAGAAATAGAAGAATTTTTTAGAGAATCTTTAACTAAAGCTGAAAAAGTTATTTTTATTCCTGTAGCAAGTAATTTAAGTAGTCAAGCACAAACGGCTTTATCTATTGCTGCAAAAGACGAATTTAAAGATAAAATATATGTTTTAGAAACATTTATGTCAGCTTCTACAGCTCAAAAAGAATTGGCTTTATATGGGAATGAACTTATAAAACAAGGATTAGACATAGAAGTTATTTTAGAAAAATTAAAAAAATATAGCGAAGATACATTAATGTACTTGGTTCCTGGTGATTTGCAAAGATTTGCCAAGGGTGGTCGAGGTAAAAAATTAATGGTAAATATTATAAGTTTTTTAAAAATAAAACTTGCTATTAAATGAGGCTCTGAACCTAAAAAGGCATCAAGTAGCCGAAAAATTAGAAACATTTTAGAAGATATATTTTCTAAACTAAAAGAAGATATGAAAAAGCTAAAACATAACTTTGAAAAAGCTAAAATTTATTTTGTATATAATAAGCATTGTTCAGAAAAAACATTAAATATAATATACGCATTTTTAGAAGAAAATAAAACTAATTTTGAAGAATCACAAATGCCGAATGTTGTTGTGGCACATGCTGGTTTAGATACTTTTGGTTTTATTATATTGCCTGAAACTAAATAAATATTTACAAAATAAAAACACTTATGATGCATAAGTGTTTTTATTTTATTTAATTAAATAATGGCAGGGATGACAGGACTCGAACCCGCAACCAATGGATTTGAAGTCCACTGTTCTACCAAATTGAACTACATCCCTATTAACTAATATATTATAACAAAAATTATAAGAAAAATAATATATTAGTAATTTTTTTATGAATTTTTTTCTAATTCTAAGCAGTTATCACAAATTCCATGCGCTTCAAATTTAGCATGTATTGGTTTTCATTTGTGTTCTTTCATAAGAGCATTAAATTCTTTTATTAATTGATCTGCTTCACTATTATTTAAACTTGTGTGCAATATTTTTTTACATTTTTCACAAACAGCATGGACTGATGGGTTTTCGATTATGTCATACCATATTTGCTTTCCATCAAAACTATTTGTAAACACTAAATGTTCTTTTAGAAGCATGTCTAAAGAATTATAAACAGATGTAAGATTTACATTATCATATTCATCTTTTAATAATGTAACTAACTCTGTCAAAGCCAGATGTTTGTATTTGCAAATCAACCTAATAATTGATGTTCTAATTTCAGTTATTCTATAACCTTTTTCTTTTAAAAAATCAATAATTTTATCTTCGGTTCATTTAATTGTTTCCATTATTTAACTCCACTTCAAAAGCTTCTACAATATCTTTAACAGACTTTATATCCATTAATTTATCATCTGGTATTTGAATCGAAAATTGTTCTTCCGCTTTTATTAAAATATCCATTATGTCTAATGAATCAATCCCTAAATCTTTTAAAACAGTATCCATTTCAATTTTTTTAACACTTGTTTTTTTTGCTAAACGTTTTTTAACTTCTTCAAAAATATTCATTATGACCACCTTTATATTTATATTATATATTTAAATAGTAATTTTTCAAATAAAGGAATCATTATTGTGAAATTCACAATAGACATAAAAATATTTACTAAATTTTATTTGATCAAAATAAAAATTAATTTTTGCATCTTCTAAAATTGCAACAGATGTAATTTTATATCAATGCTGTAATATAATATGTTTTGCTTTTAAGTTTTCAAAATAGTGATCACCTAAATATATAATGGCAGGATTTAAATTAACATTTCTAAAGTTTTTTTTTAACATAATTAGCATGATTTTCATAATCTATTTTTGGTTCAGCAATTGTTTTAATATCAATATGTATATTTTTGTGAAAAACTTTTTTAGTAATCAAAACATTATATGTAAATAATGAAAAAATTATGCATAACAACATAAATAAGCATTTACATATTAGTTTCATGTAAAAAGTCTTTTTCAAATGTGTTTAGTGTAAAATTATGTCTATTATAAACAATGTAGGTTTTAATTTCGGCATTAATAATATATTTGCAATAATATAAGTTTTTATTATTTAAATCCTCTATTTTCAAGTTTTCCATTAGTTTAATATTCAAATCAAAATTTTGAATATTAAACTTAAATATAAAATTGATATTTTTTTTGCTATTTTTTAATGTATAGTAAAATAATTTTTCAGATCGTTTAGGTTCAAAAACTAAACCATAAAACTTTTTATCATTATATGTTTTTGTATTAGTCGTTAAAAAAATATCGCTATCGAAAACACCATCATAACTTTCAACAAAATAACTTGATGATTTAGCGAAATAATTTTTTTTTAAAAATTATTTTTATATTTCTTTGAATATTGTCGTGATTAATTATGTTTTCCCCGTTCATTTTTGATATATCACCTTTAAAATTTATAAAAGAACTTTTATAAAAATCTAAATTTTTTTCTTCTATGTAGTTTTTTAAATTTTCAAATATAAAATAGTTAGCTTCAAATAACTTAATTACTTTATTATTTTTTATTTGTAATTTATCTTTAAATTTAATTGCTGTTGATAATATCGATGACATAACATTCATTTTCTTGGGTGAAATAAGATAATTTTTACTTCGATAATCTTGAAACATAATAATTTTTATCATATGAATATATTCCACTTTTTTATCAATAACATTAAAATCATTATTCACAAAAGAAAGCGATTGATTAGAAAACAAATTATAATCGTAATAATTTCATGATTCTAATTTTGTTTGTAATCTAATTGTGTTAATATCTTTTTTTGTAAAAATTTTTAGCATCAAATGAATACCTTTTAAAACTGTTATTTTTGTAGTTTTTATTTAAGTCAATTAGTGGACTGAATCTAGGGTTGGTAGTATCAAACACAGCATTCTTATATATTTTGTTATTAATATTAATGCTGACACTAAGCTTTTTAACATGCAATGAATTTCATCACAATGATTTATTTTGACTTTTTATATAATTTTTAAAGAAATTACCAACATGAACATGGTGGTTAAAATCTTCATATTTTTTTAAATGTACTAAACTTGGTTTTATTCATAAATGATATTCTTCTTTACCATCAACCTTTACTGGTGATGTTGTGAAAATGATATCAACACCAAAAGCGGGTTTTTCTTCATGAGGAACTGTTAGAACATGTTTAATATTATTTAGATTATTTATTAACATTAAAAAATCACCCCTAATTATATAGGAGTGATTTTAAAAATTCCTTTAAAAATATTAATAAGCTCTTCCAAAAATTGTAACTTTGGCATCTTTCTTATTACATTTAAAACAATTGTTTTTTAATTGTTTTTTAATATCATCAGTTATTGTAAACGGCAAACACCTAGAAACCGTTTGTGTTTCTTCTTTGATTGTTTTTTCACAATCTACATCTCCACAAAACATTGTGTAAACTAAAATATTTTTATTTTCAATAGCTTTTTTATAATCAACAAAAGAATTAATAACAACACTTTTATCTACACGTTTTTCAAGAGCTATTTTATAAATATTTTCTTTATATAGTTTTAATAAATTATTAATTGTTTTTTCAATATCATCAAATTTCACAAATTGCTTTTCACTTGTGTCTCTTCTCACTATAACAACTTGTTTATTTTCAATATCTTTTGGTCCAACTTCTATTCTAATTGGAAATCCCTTAATTTCTGCGTTAGCACTTTTAAATCCTAAAGATTTATCTGAATTATCAACGTAAACACGATAATTTTTAGAAAGTAAGTTTTTAACATCATTTGTATATTTTTCTGTGACTTCTTTATTATTTAATGGCAAAATTGCAACTTGGTATGGAGCAACATCTGGCGGCAATAGTAATCCCCTATCATCACTGTGAGTCATTATAATTGCTCCAATTAACCTTGTAGAAACTCCTCATGATGTAGAATTAGCAAATTTAACTTTATTATCCTTATCTGTAAATTTAATATTGAACACTTTTGAAAAGTTATCTTCAAAATAGTGACTTGTTCCACACTGTAAAACCTGTCCATCTTGCATTAAACTTTCAATTGTATAAGTTTCTTTTGCTCCTGCAAATTTTTCAAAAGTAGTTTTTTGACCAGCAATAACAGGTAAACAAAGGTTACTTTTTGCAAAACCTTCATAAATATCTAAAATAGTTCTTGTAAAGTTTTTTGCCTCTTCACTTTCAGCATGAATTGTGTGTCCTTCTTGTCATAAAAACTCACTTGTTCTTAAAAATGGTCTTGTTGTTTTTTCTCATCGTAAAATATTTACTCATTGATTATATAACATAGGTAAATCTCGATACCCTTGTAACTCATTAGCAAAATATTGACCAAACAAAACTTCCGATGTAGGTCTTATGTATAATTCTTCTGATAAGATTTTATCGCCAACTTTTGTCACAGTTGCAATTTCTGGCGAAAAACCTTCAATATGATCTTTTTCCTTTTGAAATAAAGATTTTGGGATCAATAATGGAAATAAAGCATTTTGAACACCAAGTTGAGCAAATTTTTCATCTAAAATTTTTCTCATATTTTCTCATATAGCAAAACCATAAGGTTTAAAAATTATCGTCCCCTTTACAGGTCCATAAGCAAAAAGCTCTCCATTTCTAACAACATCCGTGTATCATTTTGCAAAATCTTCGCTTCTTAATGTAATTCTTTCTAATTTCTTACTCATTTTAATTTAACCCCTTTGTTTAACAATTCCTTTTTCGCCTTCATATAATTTTATTTTTAATTTATTAGCTCTAATATATTGTTTTATGCGTGATACTTCTATATTATTTTTTATCAAAATTCAATCAAATGCTTTTGGTGAAACTGTTTCAAAAACTTTAACACGTCTTTGTGTTTCATCGAACTCTAAATCTTGTGATAATGAGTCATAAACTTTTTTAATATCTAATGAAATAATAGCAATTTTTAAAGGATCTACTTTATTTTTAGTGACCCACTTTCAAAAGTTTTGTCTGTTTGAATTTTCTAACTCAAATTCCAAGCTATCATTTTTTTCTAAGTATGTTCAAACTCTGTATTCATCCCCTTTATCTAAAGTTATTTTTGAAATAGGTTGAATTCCAAACTCTAATTGGTGCATAACGTTTGCCACATCTGTATAAAACAACATTTTATGAACACCTTGCATGTATAAGTTTTTCAATATTTTTTGTGATTTACGTTTTTTAAAAGAAAAATTAACTTTTATACTTTCATGTTTTTCATCTTCAGAATAAATATTTTCTGAATTTTCTGTAAGTATTTCAATCGTGCTATTTTCTTCTGCCAATAATAAATCTTTTTTATTTAAATTTTTAGTATTTTCTTTATTTTTATCTTTAGCTTTTTTAATTTTATCAAATATCATTAGTTGTTCCTTATTTTTTCTTATTATATTTATATTATAATAAAGGACTAAACAATACCATTATTTTTATCACAACCCTTTGAATAATTCCTTTATATTTTATTGGATTTTTAACTATTTTATGAGAAACCAATAAATCTCTTTCAAAAATTTTTGTTAGTTTTTTAGCAGCAATTTTATCGCTTAAAACAACAGTTGTTTGTTGATCCGGAAAGAAACTTCTGTAATCTAGATTACAAGTACCAACTATTGTTAACTGCGAATCAAAAATAGCAAGTTTGGTATGATTGAAAATATTATTTGTTTCATAAACTTCAATTCCATGTTTTCTTAGCTTTTCATATTTTACTCTAGTTACATCTAACACAAACATTTTATCTGTAATACCAGGAACTAAAAGTTTAATTTTTACATTTCTTTCTACCGCGGCCTTAATCAATGCATCACTTAATTCCTGAGGTGGAATGAAATATGGAGTTTCTAATAAAATTGTTTTTTTAGCAGAATTAATAGCATCCACAAAAGTGTTTAAATTAATTGAATCAATATAAGTTGGATAATTATTTATAACCTGAATTGAGTTTTTATAATTTTTGTTTATCTTATGTTCTTTTTCAATATTGACTTCTTCAATGATTGTTTGAAGGTTTTCTTTATATTTTGTAGACATATATCAATTATCTATAAAAATATTTTCAATTGCTTTTACAGCACTTCCCTTAATTTTAAATTGCATATCTCGGAAAGCCCCAAATTTTAATGATAAATTTATATATGCTTCATCTAAATTTATTCCTCCGGTAAAAGCTACTTTACCATCAATTATAATATCTTTTCTGTGGCCTCTAAAATTATTATTCCCAGAAATATAAGGCGGCTTTACTGGCATAAATTTTTTAATATTGATGCCCATTTTTTTTAAAAAATTTAATTTTCTATCACTGCTAGAAAAAAAACTACCAACATGGTCATAAATTAAATAAACCTTTACACCTTCTTTGGCTTTTTTAATTAGTATTTTAGATATATAATCAAATAATTGTTTTTTACCAATAATATAATAATTAACAAAAATATAATTTTTAGCTTTTTCTATTTCGTTAAAAATTTCAATATATGATTGGGCTGGAGAATTTATGATTTCAAAATCATTATTTGTATAAACAACCTTCTCATTTTTTAATAAATTATTTTTAAAAACTTCATAAAAATTATTGTTATTATTTTCTAAGTTTTTTACTTCATTGATTGAATCAATATATTTTTCCATATATTCTTTTTTTNNATTAATATTTTTAAAGTGATTTACTTTAAACTTCTTATAAAATTTTAAACGCCCATAATAAATATATGCAAAAAAANNGCCAAAAAACGGAATTGAAAGAACTGCCAATATTCAGGTTACTTTGACTTCTTTACGTCTTTTAGAAATTAAAATTCGTAAAGATAAAGCTACAAAAAATGCGTATGAAGATAATCACACCAATCCCACAATTTCAGTTACAAATTGATTTAAATAAATATATGTTATTAAAATAATTAAGAATGTTATCAAAAATAATAAAAAAGTTGAAAAAAATAATTTTAAAGCATTTTTCATAAAATTCTCCTAAATAAATTAGAAATAAAAAAATGGCGGAGCAAGAGAGATTCGAACTCTCGCGCCAGTTACCCGACCTAACACCTTAGCAGGGTGCCCTCTTCACCACTTGAGTATTGCTCCATATCCACACCTAAATATTATATTAAAAACAACACAAAAAATCAATAAATATTGATCTTTTGTGTTGTTATTTTTAACCTATATTTATATCTTCTTCTGGAAATGCTGAAGTTTTTTTATTGTTTGTTTTAACAGCAACAAGAAGTGTCGCAGATACACCTAGCTGTCCCACGAACATTAAAATACATAAAATAATTGTGGAAGCCACACCTAAATTAACCATATCTAAAAACCCCAAGGTGTTTAATCCTGTTGTTCCAAAAGCACTAGTTGCCAAAAAGAATATGTCTACATAATCTATATGAGAATTTTCTGAAATTATAATTAAACTTGCAAAAGAAACTAAAGTAAAGGATATGATACCCACACCCATAGCTCTTCTAACCGTTTCTGCTGGAATTTCTTTTTTAAAAGCATTAACCGAGGACCTATTTCTTGTAATAGAAATTATTGTCATAACAATAATAAATAAAGTTGTTGTTCTAATACCACCGGCAGTTGATGAAGGTGATGAACCAATAAACATTAACATTGACATAATCATTTTTGAACCAGGCAAAAATTTATTCATATCTACTGTTGAAAAACCAGCGTTACGATTAGACATAGTGTTAAAGAAAATATTCATAAACCCATTTCAATCTGAAACAGAATTATTCAATATTTGTTCTATATATTCAACTTCTCCATTTTCATTAATTGTTGTTGTATTTAAATGACCCATTTGCATAGATCAAACAGAAAATACACCAATAAAAGAAATGGTAAAATATGTAACTAAATTAATTTTAGTAAATAAACTAAACCTTACAACTTCATTCCTTTTTCAAGCTCTAAATTTTCTACGAAAATCATAAAAAGTAACAAAACCTATTCCACCAGCTATAAATTCAAACAAGAAAATAAATTGAATAATATAGTTTGTGTTGTACGGCATCAAAGAAGAGTTCCCAATTATATCAAAACCAGCATTGTTTACTGCAGACACAGAATGAAAAATACCGGCTCAAACACTATTTCAAAAATTGTGGTATGTTTGCATACTAATATCTGCGTTGTCAACAGAACCTGCTGATGCTGTCTCTGCACTTGTGGCACTAAAATAAAATGTGAAAGCCAACAAAATCGCGCTAATAGCTTCAATTAACAAAAGAAAAATAATTCCACTTTTAACAAGTTCTACAGTGTTTCCAAAGTTCGTTCCCCCACGTTCTCCTTGAATTAACTTTTGATCGCTAATTTTGATTTTCTTATTAACCAGCATTAAAATCATAATTTTAAATGTTAGAACTCCAAACCCACCAAGTTGGATAAGTAATAAAATTATTATTTGCCCAAAAATTGTATAATCAGAGCTAGCTGTTGCAATTGACAATCCCGTATCAGAAAAAGCTGACGAAGCTGTAAAAAGTGCTATAAGAATATTTCAAGAAAAATCAAAGTACCCCAAATCATTTCCTTGGCCATCATATATTTGCCTACCATCTTTTAGAACAACGCCAGGAATTGATAATAAAAAAGTCCCAATAGCAATAATTACTAAATAAATAATTAGTATTTTACCTGAAATTTTTGAAAACTTAAAAAAACCTTTTTTACCAAAAGGGTCTTTTTCAGGTTTTGTTTTACTTTTCTTTTGAAAAATTTCTAAAAATTTCATAAATACCTACCATAATTAATTATACTACTTATAAAGAAAAAAAATAATATTAAATTGATAAATCAAATTATAAAAGAGTTTTATGTTAATAAAAAAAAGGATATAAAAAAAATTTGGTTTAAATATAGTATAATTACTACATAAAACAAGGAGATTTTATGCCACGCAAGAAAACATTTGCTGTTATCGGAATTGGTAATTTTGGAACAGCTGTCATCAAAACATTGATATCTAAAAAACAAGATGTTTATGTTTATGATAAAGACAAAACAACACTAACAAACACTATTGATACATTTGAAAACCTTGAAGGTGCTGCAATTGATACGACATTTAAAAATAACTTAATTGAGCACGGGTTCAAAGAATTTGATACCGTAATAGTTACAATGTCATCAAATATTGAGGCTGGTATTTTAACAATTATTGGTTTGCAAGATATTGGTGTAAAAAATATTATTGCAAAAGGAAAAGACGATAGACATGTAAAAATACTTAACGCCATAGGGATTACAAACATTGTTCAACCAGATGCTTTTTCTGGAAAAATGACTGCTACAAAAGCTATGTATGGTTTGGAAGCTGATATCCAATCTATGGATGATAAATATGCGTCAATTATTATAAAGGTATCTGAACCATCAATCAACGGAAAAAACTTAACAGATATTGGATTAATAAATAATAAAATGTACAACATTATAAAAGTTACAAGAAAAGGTAAAACTATTTTACCAGCAGATTTAGATAAGCTTGAATTTGATGATGAAGTATTATTCATTTCACAAATTGATCAAATAACAAAATTAATAAATCTTTTAACAATTGAAAAATAAAAAAAACCTTTGTTTAACAAAGGTTTTTTTTATTTTATTATTTTATTTGCATGAACAAGAAGTACAAGCACAGTTACAATTACATTTTGACATAAGTTAAACCCTCCTTTTTCACTAACATTATACAATAAATTTATATATATGTACATATTATATGTATATATATTATGTTTTATTAATCTTTTTTGCTATAATAAATAAGAGGTAACCAGTTAAATGGAAAAAGAAAATTTTAAAGATATAAAATTGTTAAAGAAAAAAGCTGTTAATATTTACATTAACGAAGAAATACTTGTGTTAGAGGAAATGTATAAAGAAAAATTTAATCAAAAACCAAATAGATCTCAAATGTACGCGGCTTATTTAAAACAAACTTTACAGGAAAAAAATGTTAATAAAAGTGTTTGTAGTTGTTGTGATAATGATAATTCAGTTATTAAATGTAAAAACTATATTGCAAAAGATAGTGATGGAAATAATATAATTGTTTGTGAAAATTGTCTTTAAAAATAAATAAAAAAACAAAGATTTATCTTTGTTTTTTTATTTATTTATGTTTTTCTCTATTAATTCATTAATAACTTTATTACCAACAACTGGGTTAACTTGCCCTTTTGTTAATTTCATTAATTCACCCATAAAGAATTTTTGAACACGTTCTGGTCTTGTTTCAAAATCATTCAAAATTTTTAAATTATTATTAAAAATTGGTTCAAGTAATTTTTGAATTTCAGTAGCATCAGAAATTTGTTTTAAATTATACTTATCAATAATATCGCTTGGAGTTAAATCCTCTTCAAACATATACTTAATGACTGATTTTGCTTGTTTTGATGAAATAATTCCTTCTGTTTGGAAGACAATTAATTTACCTAGTTTTTTTGGAGTTAAAAATGTTGAATTGATATCAATATTTTTTTTGTTTAAAACAACTAAAATATCTCCTAAAATATAATTTACAATTAAGTCATGCTTAAGTGTTGTTTTTGTTGTTTCTTCAAAAAACTCCGCTAAACTTTTAGAAGCTAATATTAAATTAACTTCCTCGATTTTTAAACCATAATCTTTCATAAATCTTAACTTTTTCTCTTGAGGGAGTTCAGGTAAATTATCAACAATATTGTTAATAAACTTTTGCTCTAATTTAATTGGGGCAATATTTGACTCTGTAAAATACTTATAATCTGTTGCATCGCTTTTTTTACGCATCAAAATTGTTTTTTGAGTTTTTTCATCAAATCTTCTTGTTTCCATTTGAATGAACTGACCCTTTAATAATATTTCAGATTGACGTTTAATTTCAAATTCAATTGCTTTTTCAATGTTATTTAATGAGTTTAAATTTTTAACCTCAATTCTATTAAACAACAAGTTAGAACCAATTGGTCTTAAAGATATATTTACATCACACCTTAAAGAACCTTCATTCATTTTTGCATCACTTACATCTGTATACAGCAAAATTTCTCGCAATAACTTAATGTATTCTTTTACTTCGTGAGCATTTCTAAAAACAGGATCTGTTACAACTTCAATTAAACCAACACCAGCGCGGTTATAATCTAAATATGTTTTGTTATTGGCGTGAATTTGTTTTGCAGTATCTTCTTCAATATGAATTCTTTCAATCGTAATTGTTTTTAATTCTTTTTTCAGATCCATAATTTCTAATTTACCATCTCTACCAATCGGATGATAAAATTGAGTTATTTGAAAACCTTTGGGTAAGTCAGGGTAAAAATAATTTTTACGGTCAAAAATTAACTTATTATCTATTTTCATCCCTAAAGCTGCACTAGCTTTTATAGCCAGCTCTACCCCTTTTTTATTTACAGTCGGCATTGTGCCAGGTCACCCTATATCTGTATAATGAACATTTGTGTTTTGCGGGTCATTAAAATTAACTTTTCCCGGAGAAAACATTTTTGTTTTAGTTTTTAATTCAATATGGTTTTCAATTCCAATAATAACTTCAAAATTCATTACGCAACCTCTTCTATATTTTTTTTAACATATTTTTTTTCTGGTTCTAAATTAATTATTGATTCTAGTAAAAAANCTAGCATTTAATAATTTTTGATCTTGTAATTTTGGTGTATTAACATTTATCCCTAAAGGTAATTTATTAATAAAACCTAACGGCAATGTTAAAGATGGATTACCAGCAAAATTCGAAATAATTAAAATATCATTGTGGATTTGTTCTAAAACCTCTTTAGACATTTGTCGCTCTAAAACATCTTGAATTTTTGGAGCCACAGTATTGTTTGGTGGTAATAATAAAACATCATACTCTTTAAAAATATTTTCTAAGTGATTTACAATTAATTTTCTTACCTTTTTGGCCTTTAAAAACAATAAATTTTGATTATCGCGAGCCAATGAATAAGCACCAATTGTATAACGTCTTTTAACAGTATCACCAAAACCAGCACTACGCGTGTTTTTCATAACCATTTGATAATTGTCCCCTGTTTTACGATCACCAAAGGCAATACCATTTAAATTAGAGTGCATACTCACAGCTTCTGCAAATGAAATAATCATATAAACAGGTGTGATTGCTTTTAATAATTCTGTTGGAAAATTTACAAACTTTACTTCTAAATTTTGTTGATGCATTTTTGCAAATAAATCATCATATAATCTTTTTGCATTATCATCTAACTTGTCATAAACTTCTTTAATAAAAGCAAATTTATATTCTTTAGCTTTATCTTTATCTAAATTTGCAAAAAAGTTTTTTTCATTTGTTGAAACACTTGTTGCATCTTTATTATCCACTTTTACCAATTTATCCAAAACAATTGCAGCGTCAACAATTGATCTTGTAAAAAAACCAACAGTATCTAAAGATGGCGCATAAGGAATACAACCATAACGTGAAATAATTCCATATGTAGGTTTAATCCCAACAATACCCGTTAAACTAGCAGGTTTTCTAATTGAATCACCAGTATCAGACCCTAAAGCAAACGGAACAACACCAGCTGCAACTAATGCCGCTGACCCTGATGATGATCCCCCAGTTATTCTTGTGTTGTCTCAAGGATTTAATACATGGCCTGTATTAGCAAATAGACCAGAACCCCCCATTCCCAATTCATCTAATGTTGTTTTACCCATTAAAATAGTGTCTTTGTTTTTTAACAACTCAGTTGCTGTTGATTCATATGTTGGAACAAAATCTTTTAAAATATTAGAGCTGGCTGTAGTTAAAATGTTTTTTGTACAAAAATTATCTTTCGCATAATAAGGAATTCCATATAAATAATCCCCTACACCAGGTTTTTTTAAATCTAATTTCTTAGCTAAATCTAAAGCTTCTTTTTCCAAATTAGTAACCGTCGCATTTAAAACGGTAAACTCTTTATAACGAGCAAAAGCATCTTTAACGATATCATAAATTTTTAATTCACCATTTATAATTTTTTGATGCAACTCTCTTATCGAATATTTTTCAATCATTAACCCACCACCNTTATTTATTATTATAAAATTGTTTTCCTCTTCTGGAACATTACTAAATATTTCTTCAACAGTTGCACTATCCACAAAGTTGTCATCTCTTAAATAATTTTGTGTATATTCAAAAGGAAAATGCATAGGCTCTACATCTTTTGTATTTATTTCTGAAATAATATCCATTTGAGACAAAATTACATCAAAATCTTCACTTAATTTTGTTAGTGATTCTTTATTGTTAAATTCTAATAATATATCGTCCATTAGGTTTTTTAAATGATTCTGCAATAATTTACTCATTGTTGTTATCCTCCATTAATTTAATAAATTCTTCTTCATTAATTATTTTAATATTTAATTTTTTGGCTTTTGTCAATTTGCTTCCAGCATCATTTCCAGCAAGTAAATAGTCTGTGTTTTTAGAAATGGAACTAGAAATATCTCCATTGTTTTGGAGAATTAAATCTTCATAGTGTTTTCGAGAGTTTGCTAACTTACCAGTAATAACAAATTTCTTATTATTTATTTTATTATTTAAAACTCCAGTTAACTTTCTTTTATTATATAACATATTAATCTTTTGTTCTTTTAAACTTTTAATTAAATTTAAATTAAGTTCATTGTTAAAGTAATCTACAATAGATTGAGCCACAACATTACCGATGTCATAAATTCCAGTTAGATCATCTTTTTTAATATAAAATAACTCTTCAATGCTTTCAAACTTTTCCATTAAAATTTGTGCAGTTTTTTTNCCAACATTTTTTATTCCTAAAGCAAATAACAACTTATCAGCACTATTTTGTTTAGCATTATTTATTGAAAAAATTAAGTTAGCAAAAGACTTTTCACCAAAATTATCTAATTCAATTATAATATCCTTTTTTGCTTCAAGCGTAAAAATATCTAATAAAGAACTAATAATTTTATTTTCAATAAACTTTTCTAATGTTTTTTCACTTAAACCTTCAATATTCATAGCATTTCTCGACACAAAGTGTTCAAATAAGCGCAATTGTTTTATTGGGCAAAGTTCATTTAAACAAAATTGATCTACCTCTGTTAATTTGTTTAACACAGTTTCACAAGATGGACATTTATCAATACCTGAATATTCCACACTTTTAAGTGGTCTTTTGTCTAAATTTACATTTAAAACTTCTGGAATAATATCTCCAGCTTTATGAATAAAAACTGTATCATTTATTCTAATATCCTTTAGTTTAATTAACTCTAAATTATGTAAAGTTGATGCACGCACAACACTCCCCATTATGTTTGTTGGTTCTAACTTAGCATTATAAGTTATCTTACCGGTTCTTCCCACTGTTGGAAAAATGTCCAAAATTTTAGCTTCTTTTAATTCTGCTGGAAATTTATATGCGATGGCTCACTTAGGATGTTTGGATGTTTTTCCAATTGTTTCATATAAATTATAATCATTTACTTTTATGACAATTCCATCTATTTCGTATGGAAAACTATTACGTTTATCAAGTAAATACTCGACATACTCAATAACTTTATCAATATTTTTACAAACTTTTGATTCAGGATTTACACTAAAATTATTTTTACCTAAAAAATCAAGCAAATCCGATTGCTTAGTAAGTGTTTTAGATTCTAATATTGATGGTGAATAATAAATAAATGCTTTTAAATTACGAGATTTTGTAATTTTAGAATCTAATTGCCTAATTGCTCCAGAAGCAGTATTACGCGGATTTAAAAATAAATCTAAACCTTGTTCTTCTCTTGTTTTATTTAAAGAATTAAAAGTATTTTTATCAATAAATAATTCTCCCCTTATTATGTTGTCACCCACATTAGCTTTGAGAGGAATATCTCTAATTGTTTTTATATTATTTGTTACAAGTTCACCTTCAGTACCATTACCACGAGTAATTGCCTTGGTTAAAATATTATTTTCATAAACAAGCGAAATTGAAACACCATCAATTTTTAATTCACAAATATATTCAACTTCTTTTAAATCTGTTGCTTTTAATATTTGTGAATTAAACGTTAATAAATCTTCTTTATTAAAAGCGTTTGCTAAGCTCAACATTGGAAAACTGTGTTGTTCTTTTGAAAACTTTTCCACAGCACTTCCCCCAACTCTATTTGTTGGTGAATCAATTGTTCTATATTCTGGATATTTATTTTCTAAAAGAATAAGTTCTTTTAATAAACTATCAAAAAATGCATCAGACACTTCTGATGTATTTTCCTTATAGTAAAGATCACTATAATAATTAATTTGTTTACATAAATTTTCAATTTTTATTCTTATTTCTTTACTCATGAAAATAACCTCTAGTATAATTGTAATCTTTTTTCTAAAAAAAAATAAAAAAAGCCCAAAAGGCTTTAATTTAGTAAAATAATTTATTTATTAAGCATTAATAACAGCGACGATTTCCCCTTGTTTTACATCTCCTGTTTTTAATAACTCAAATGAACGGTTTTCCATTGAANNTTTTTTTAAGAAAATAATAGCTGAAGCTGTTTTTGTTCCAGTTTTTTCAATGTAATCTAAATCTACATCACAAAGTTTATCACTTTCACTAACAACATCATCAATTTTTGTTAATATTTCAAATCCTTTACCTTCTAAAGAAACAGTATCAATTCCAACATGTAATAAAATTTCAACTCCTGTTTGATGTTTTATTCCATAAGCGTGCCCTGTTGGGAAAACTGTAACTAATTTTCCTTCAACTGGTGTTACAAAATTACCTTTAGCTGGTAAAATACCAAATCCATCACCTAACATTCCTTCTGAAAATACTTCATCAGGAATTTCACTTAATTTTATTACTTTTCCATCTACTGGTGCATAAATATTAATTTTTTTTACTTTTTTTGAAAATAAACCCATTTTCTGTTCCCCCTATTAGTTGTTTGTTAGTTTGTTATTTTTTTATTTTGTTAATTAATTCTTTAACATGGTTAACAACTTCATCGCTTGTTGCACAAGTTAAAGCTGTTTTTACTAATTTTTCAGCTTCTTTAGTATCAATATTACTAATTAAACTTCTAGCTTCTAAAACACTAGTTGCTGACATTGAAAAGTAATCAAGCTTCATTCCCATTAATAAAGGAATTGCTAATTCTTCTCCAGCCATTTCTCCACACATACCAACTCATTTACCTTCGCTGTGAGCACTCTCAACAACATTTTGGATTAAGTTTAGTATTGCTGGGTTATATGGTTGATATAAATAAGCTACATGTTCATTCATACGATCTGCTGCGAAAGTATATTGAATTAAATCATTTGTTCCGATTGAAAAGAAATCAGCATGTTTTGCAAATTGTTTTGCCATAATTGCAGCTGAGGGAATTTCAATCATCATTCCAACTTGAATGTCATCACTAACTTTAATGTTTTTTGCAATAAGGTTTGCTTTTTCTTCCATTAAAATTTTCTTAGCTTGTAAAAATTCTTCAATTGTTGCAATCATTGGAAACATGATTGCTAATTTACCATGAACAGATGCTCTTAATAAAGCTCTAAGTTGTGTTCTAAAAATATCTTCACGTTCTAAACAAAATCTAATCGCTCTAAATCCTAAAAATGGATTCATTTCTTCTGGGAATTTGAAATAAGATAGTTTTTTATCTCCCCCAATATCCAAAGTTCTAATAACAACCATTTTATTATCCATAGCTTTTATAACTTTGCTATAAGCATCATATTGTTCATTTTCTGTTGGGAAGTTATCGTTATCCATGTATAAGAATTCACTTCTAAATAGACCAATTCCCTCAGCTCCATTTTCTAATGCATTTTCCACATCATTTGGAGAACCAATGTTAGCTTCTAAAACAAATTTATCATAACCATCTTTTGAAATTGTTGGTTTGTTTTTAAATTCACGTAATTTAATTTGTTTTTCATAAAAATCTTTTTGTTTTTTTGCTCAAGAAGTTTTTAAATTTTTATTTGGATTAATAATTATTTCTCCAGAAATTCCGTCAATAATAACATCATCTTTATGTTTTACTTTTTTAGTAATATTTTTTAAACCTAGTACTGCTGGAATTTCTAAACTACGAGCCATAATTGCAGCATGAGATGTTCTTCCACCCATATCACAAGCAAATCCTTTAACAAATTTTGGATTTAATTGTGCAGTTTGTGATGGTGTTAAATCTTCAGCCACAATCACAACTTCTTCGTTAATTGTTGCTAAATCAATAATATCTAATCCTTGAATATGGTGAATTAAACGATTACAAACATCGCGAACATCAGCTGAACGTTCTTTAAAGTACTCATCATCCATTTGACTAAACATAATTGCATATTTTTCAAAAACATCAAAGACAGCTTTAGCTACGTTAATATTTTTTGTATTTATTAAGTTAACAATTTCTGTTTTCATAGCAGGATCTGTCAATATTTGTCCGTGCGCTACAAAAATTTCGGCTTTGTCTGGTCCTAACTTTTCCAAAGCAATTTCTTTTAATTGATTTATATCTTTTTTTNNAGATTTTTCAATTGAAGTTTCTAAGAGTGCTAATTCTGCTTTTGTATCAGTTATTTTATCTTCATTAATAACTAGTTTTTCTTCTTTTAAAAGAAAAACTTTAGCGATTGCAATCCCTTTACTAGCCCCAATTCCTTTTAATTCATTAATCATTATTATTCCCCTTTATTTGGATTATAACATTTATTTTTATTAACAACGTTATATCATTTTATAATCAAACAAAAAAAGATTAACTATTCATTAATCTATTTTTTTTATAAAATTCTTAAATATCAATTTCAACCTTAATACCAGGACCCATAGTTGTTGATAATGAAACATTTTTCATATAACGACCTTTTACAGCTGCTGGTTTAGCTTTTCTAATAACATCAAAAATTACATTATAATTTTCTTCTAATTTTTTAGAAGTAAATGATGATTTACCAATAATAGCATGGATGTTACCATTTTTATCTACACGGTATTCAACTTTACCTTTTTTAATATCTTCAACTGCTTTTTTAACGTCCATTGTAACAGTTCCAGTTTTTGGGTTAGGCATTAAACCTTTTGGTCCTAAAATTTTACCAATTTTACCTAATTCTCCCATGATATCTGGTGTTGCAACAATAACATCAAAGTCAAATCAATTATCTTTTTTTATTTTTTCAATTAAGTCTTTTCCACCAACGAAATCTGCTTTTGCAGCTTTTGCATCAGCATCTTTTGAGTTAGTTAAAACTAAAACTTTTTGAGTTCTTCCAGTTCCGTTTGGTAAAACAACAGCCCCACGAATTTGTTGGTCTGCATGTCTTGGATCTACATTTAAATTAAATGAAAGTTCCACTGTTGAATCAAATTTAGTTGTAGAAGTTTTTTTAACAAGGTCAAGCGCTTCTGTAATTTGATATGTTTTATTTTTATCAAATAGTTTTGCAACTTCTTGATATTTTTTTCCAAATTTAGCCATTATTGCTTATCTCCTTTTTCAACTTCTATTCCCATATTTTTAGCTGTTCCTGCAATAATTTTCATTGCACCTTCAACTGTAATTGCGTTTAAGTCTTGCATTTTATATTCTGCTATTTCTCTTAATTGTTTTTCAGTCACTTTTCCTGCTTTTTCTAATTTAGCATTTTGTGAACCTTTTTCAATTCCAGCTGCTTTTTTAAGCATGATTGCTGCTGGTGTTGTTTTTAATTCAAATTTAAAGCTTTTGTCATCAAAAGCTGTAATAACAACAGGTACTACATCACCTGCACGTTCTTTTGTTGCATCGTTAAATTGCACACAAAATTGCGGCATGTTAATTCCTAAAGATGCTAATTCAGCACCAGGTTTAGCTTTTCCAGCCATAAACTCTAATTTTGCTATTCTTGTAATTTTAGCCACGAGTATATCCTCCTTCTCGCTGTGGTCAAACGAATTTCTTCTACCACATTTAAGCAATAAATTGCCTCACTTATTTTAACATAAATAAAAAATAAAACATTATATTGTTTTATTTTTTTTAACCAACACTACCTTCCATGTCTAATTTAATAAGTTGATTTAGTTCAATAGCATATTCCATTGGTAATTCTCTTGTAAATGGTTCTAAAAATCCCATAACAATTATTTCCATAGCTTGTTCTTCTGATAAACCACGAGACATTAAATAAAACATTTGTTCATCTGAAACCTTTGAAACAGTTGCTTCATGTTCAATTTTTGATTGATTATTTAAAACTTTATTTTTAGGTATTGTATCAGAGTGCGATTGACCATCAAGAATTAAAGTATCACACTCTACTCTAGCTTTAGAATTAACAGCGTTTTCTCCAATATAAACTAATCCTCGATAATTAACAGTTCCTCCATTAAATGTCATAGATTTTGAAATTATTTTTGAAGATGTTTCTTTACCAAGATGAATCATTTTAGCACCTGCATCTTGATATACATTTTCTTTAGCTACAGCAATTGAAATACATTGCCCTTTACTTCTATCACCCTTCAAGATACAAGAAGGATATTTCATGTTAACGCGTGATCCAATATTTCCATCAATTCATTCCATAGAACCATTTTCTTCAACAATAGCTCTTTTTGTAACTAAGTTTAAAACATTATCACTTCAATTTTGAACAGTTGTGTACTTCATTTTAGCGTTTTTACCTACAAATATTTCTACAACAGCTGCATGCAAAGAATCTTCACTGTATTCTGGAGCTGTACAACCTTCAATGTAGTGTAAGTCAGCATCATCATCTACAATGATTAAAGTTCTTTCGAATTGGCCTGAATTTTTAAAGTTCATTCTAAAATAAGCTTGTAATGGTTTATCTAATTTAACACCCTTAGGTACGTAAATAAATGAACCACCAGATCACACAGCACTATTAAGGGCTGCATATTTGTTATCATTATTTTCAACTAATTGCCCAAAATATTTTTTAAATAATTCAGGATATTGTTTTAAAGCTTCATCACAATCTAAAAATATAACCCCTTGTTTTTTTGCTTCTTCTAACATACTTCCGTATACTGGCATGCTATCATATTGTGCTTTTATTCCTGCTAAAAAATCTCTTTCAGCTTGAGGGATACCCAATCTTTCAAAAGTGTTTTTAATTTTATCTGGCACGTCATCTCAAGTTTTTGCTTGTTTGTCTGTTGCTTTTACAAAATATGTATATTCGTCAAAATTTATAAAATTTAAGTCTGGACCTCATTTTGGATTTGGAATTTTTTTAAAATTTTTAAAAGAATCTAAACGAAAATCTAACATTCATTTAGGTTCTTTTTTATATTTTGAAATTTCTTTTATAACGTTTTCAGAAATACCTTTACCAGAGTTATAAAATGAAATATCACCATCAGTAAATCCGTATTTGTATTTAGAAATTTCTTTAATTTGTTTATCTTGTTTTAATTTATCCATTTAGATTTCCTCCATTTATTAATTTTAATAATCCATTAATTCCAATTTGTGCACAATTAAGTCTTTGTGGTTGTTTATACACATTTTGAAATACCAACAATTCTTTTAATAAGTCAATATTATATTCCTTCTCGGTCAACATATTTTTATACTCATCAATAATTTTGTTAGCTTCTTCAAAACTTTTGTTTTCAATGCTATTTATCATAATGTCTAATGAAGCTGTTGAAATAGAACAACCTTGACCTTCAAAGTTAATATCTAGAATAATATTATCTTTAGCTTTTAGTTCAATTTGAAAGTTATCCATGCAAGTATCTGATTTTTGATAAACCAATTGGTAATCTTTATCATTTTTCAATCCTTGATTGTTTGGTGTTGCATAGTGTTCAATAATTATTTGCCTTTGAAAAAACGGATCTTGAAAATTCATTAAAAAATGTCTCCTAAATAGTCGTTCTCATTTTTAATTGCATCAACCAATATATCTACATCTTCTTTTGAAGAATATAAAGCAAAACTAGCTCGTATCATTTTTTCATCCCCAATACGATTTTTCAAGATTTTAGCACAATGCTCTCCACTTCTCATTACAATATTGTTAATGTGGCCTAAATGCGATGTTGCATCATGTGAGTTTACACCTTTTATGCTAAAAACCAAAGTTGTTCCATGAGCATTTTTATTGTGAATTATTACTTTTTCTTTTAAAACTGTTTCAAATTTTTTGATGGCATAGTTTCTAATTTCACTTTCATGTTTATATATATTTTCCACACCAATTTTCATCATGTATTTTAAAGCAGCATTTAAACCGAAAATACCAGCAACATTTGGTGTTCCACCTTCAAGGTTGTGAGGAAAATTCTTTGCTTCATATGACAATGAATTTACACAAACATTGTTTCCCATGCTACCACCTAATAATATTGGTTTTATTTTTGTTATTAAGTTTTCTTTTACTCACAAAACACCAATCCCTGTTGGGCCATATATTTTATGACCAGAAAACACTAAAAAATCAATATCTCAATCTTGTACATCAATAATTGCATGCCCAGCTGATTGAGCTGCATCAATTCCAATAATGATATCTTTAGAAATGGACCTAATTTTTTTGACTATCTTTTTAATATTATTTTGGTACCCAAACACATTAGTAATATGTGCAATTGATACAAATTTAGTGTTTTTATTTACAACATTTTCAATGCTATTTATATCAATTTCATTGTCTTTATATTCCAAGTATTTTATGTTAGCTTTTTTTTGTTTTACCATTTCATATCAAGGTAGAATGTTTGCAGCATGCTCATGATATGTTAAAACAATCTCATCATCTGCTGATAATAAATCAACAAGACCTAACGCCATTTGATTAATAGAAAAAGTTGTACCTGGAGTAAATATTATTTCTTTGACATTTTTAGCATTTATTAATTTTTGCGTCAATGTTCTAGTTTCCTCAATAATAGAGTTTGTTTTATAACCAATTTTACTATCAAAATTATGAGGGTTTGTAGAATAATTGGTGTAGTAATCTAATACAGCTTCAATAACAACATTGGGCTTTAAACAAGTTGCTGCACTATCTAAATAAACTCAATTTTTGTTTTTATTAAAAAACGGAAAGTCCTTTTTATAATTAACACTCATAGTTATAACTTCCTCTCAATATTTTTTATTATTTCTTCTTTAATGTTTTTAAACTTTATACTGTTTAGAACTTCATTAAAATAACCCATACAAATAAGTTTTTTAGCCTCATTATCATTTAAACCTCTAGCATTTAAATAAAATAGTTCATTTTTATCAATATTACCAACAGCATTAGCGTGGCTAGCTTCAATATCGTTTTCATTTATCAATAAAATTGGATCTGAATAAGCTTTTGCGGTTTTGTCAAAAACTAATAATCGCAACTCTTGATGCGCTTGTGATTTTTTCATTCCTTGTTCAATTGCACTTGTACAAGAAAGTTCTTGCACAGAATAATCTTTGGCAATTGAAAATGTTTTTACATTACTAAATGTTCGTTTATTTTTATGACTAGATAAAATAATATCTTTTTTTAGTTGTTTGCCAAAAGACAAAGAAGAACCAACATAATTAATTTTTGATAATGCACCAAGTAAATTTAAATTATGATTTATTGTTGATGATGACTCATTTAAATTTAGGAAAAAAGCATTAATATTTGTTTTTGTTTGTAAGTTAAAATTTAAAGTTAAATTTTGTTCTGTTTTAGATGTTAATATATTAACTAAATTAAAATTTTGATTTTCTTTAAAATTAAAATTAATTTTATTAGCTTCACTAAAATCGATAAAATTTACAACAGTTTCGTTATCGCTAATGTCTTCAAAAATAACATCAATGCTTTCCTTACCATTTAAATAGTTAACTTTTTTTATGTCTTCTTGTTTTACATATATTTTCATAACTATTTACCTTTTTTATCAATTCCTTGATAAATTCACTCGTATCCTTGGTCATTAATTTTTGTAACAATTTCAATTCCACCAGAATGAACAATTTTACCATCTACTATTACATGAGCATGTGTTGGTTTAATAGTTTTAAAAAGTCGATCGTAGTGAGAAACAATAATTGCTGAAAATTTATTATCTTTAATTTTATTGTTTATTTCGTTACTAACTATATTTAGAGCATCAACATCTAACCCTGAGTCTATTTCATCAATTAAAGATATTCATGGATTTAACAAATTCATTTGAAGTATTTCATTTTTCTTTTTTTCTCCACCAGAAAAACCTGTATTTAAATACCTTTTAATCATTGTTGAATCAATTTTTAATTTACTTGTTTCTACATTAACACTATTATATAGTTCAACTAATTTAACAGGTTCTTCTCTATGTGCATTTATTATAGCTCTTAAAAAATCAAGGTTTTGAACACCTGGAATTTGAACTGGGTTTTGCATAGCAAAGAAGATTCCCAATTTACTTCTTTCATCGGTTGGCAACTCTAAAATAGATTCATTATTTACTTTTATATCCCCTTTTGTAATTGTGTAATCTGGGTGTCCCATAATCACAGAAAGCAATGTTGACTTTCCATTTCCATTTGGCCCCATTAAAGCATGAATTTCACCTTCATTAACTGTAAGATTAACTCCTTTTAAAATTTCCACGTCCTCAACACTAGCATGTAAATTAATAATCTCTATTTTATTCTTCATATATCCTCCATAATATAAATATTTTAACATTTAATAATAGATATAAATAATAAATAAAACAATATAAATTGTTATAAATATAAAATAAATTGTTGTACAATGTTATTATAGTCCCGTATTGCTAAATGAAATATGGTTAAATTAATAATTAAAAGGAGCAAAAAAATATGAAAAAACTTCTATCTATTTTAGGAAGTATCATCATAACTGGAACAACAGCTGCAACAGTTGTAGCTTGTGCTAAAGATACTGAAGAAGATAAACATGAAAATGCACTAGGAAATAGTGTTTGAGCATTTCTGCCAGGAATTGGTGAAGGATTAGAAATTGATTCTGCAGACGTTTGAAATCAAATAGCAACGCCATTTGTAGATATTGGTTCTGGGGAGTTTTCAAATAACCCAGAAGATTGAAGTGGTCCAATTAGAAGAAAAATGGCAATTCAAATATTGCAAATTTTTAACGTTGCTATTTTAGCAAACAGCGACAAAATGTTAGAAGAAGTTGATGAAGCTAAATTAGCATCATTGCTAAATGTTGCAGATTATCGTGATTTAAAAAGTTTACTAAGTAATGAATGAAATAATTTAAAAAGAATTACTGATACTAAAATTGATAGTAAAAAAGAAGAATTTAAAGATGCTCATGGTAAAAAATGAGAAGACGAATATAAAGAATGATTAGAAAATAATTATGGAGACGTTACTGGAGCTTCTGGAGATGCTAAATATAAAATTGAAGAAAATAATTTTAGAGCAGCCATTATGGTTTCAGGAGATGAAGGTGGAACAAGCGCTACTTCATTGTTAACAAATGTTTTACTTAGAGATAACATGAGATCTTATGATTCTTCATCTAATTCATTAATTACTGGTTATTTACGTGAATTTTTTGCTCACATTAAAAGTGGTAATGAAGCAAGTGAATGAAGAAAAGGAAATCAAGATAGTCGTATAAAATTAGCTAGTGGATTTGCTTTTAGTTATGAAGAAGCAAATAAATGAGGTAATGGTTTTGATAATTTATCATCATTAGATATTGATAAGAGTATAGAAAATTTAGCAACAAAACTTGAAGGTTATGAAACAGCTGAAGCTTTCTTAACTTCTAATAAATTTTATGCAGCTCCTGAAATTGATGCAAAAACAAAAAAAGTTAAATATTCTTCAATTGATAAACAACAATATCAATTATCTATGTTTCAAAAATATTCATTAGAAACATGATTTAAAAACGAAAAACCATTAGCTATTTCTAAAATTAGTTATAACTTTAAAGATTCATCAACAGCATTTGATGGTGGAATTACTTTGGATGATTTTGAAGAATCAATGCAAACAAAGTTTAATAAAGATATTAAAAAGTTTAACAGTACAAATAACTGAGAAACTATTTACTATGAAGCTGACGGAACAAAAACAACTGAATCTGAGTTGTTAACTCTTAACTCAACTTCTGGTGGTGGTGAAGGAGAAGAATCTGGTGGATATACAAATATCTTAAAAGCGAATGTTTATGATTCTTTAAGTAAAACTGGCGAAGCAATGCCAGGCGATCAATCAATTGAAAAAATTATCCCAGAAATTAATAGATCAACTGGAAGTAACTTTTATAAAAAATATCAATTTGGTTCAGACATCCCTGGTGGTGGAAAAGATAGCGTTATTGTTTATGTAGATACTGACGGTTTACACGTATTACACATTGATGGATCTGAAACTGGTTTATTATCAAAAATTGATGGAACAAGTCAAAATAAAATCAAAGATTACAACAATCAATGACAATTTGATACAACAGGTTTCCACCAAAACTTTTATAAAGATTCTAAAAATAAAGAAAATCAAGTAAAAGCTGATTCACAACTTAATTCCCAGTTCAAAAATACTGGTTATCTACAATATTTAGTTAACAGATCAAAAGCAAATACACAAAGTACAAGTAGAACTAAGTGAGAAGTAATGGATGCTGTTAATAATTATGCTGTGTTAAACAATAGTTCTTCTGGAACAAATAACGAAATGTGATTCTGAACATATAAGTTCTTTGATAACTTTTATGGAAACATGTTGCAAAAAGATGATTGAATTAAGCAATTTTTAGGATTTAAAAACCAAGATGGTGAATTGACTGAACCAACATGATTCATTCAAACATTATCAGCGGCTGAAAGTTACATTACTAACAATGGTGTTACAAACTTTCAACAAAATATGAGTAGTGAAAACGATACAATCGCAGCATATGAAGAAGCATGAAACATGCCATTATTAATTGATATTGACGCAGTATTAGAACAAATAACAGATACAAGTGATGTAAAGAATTCAGTTTGATTCTGAAATGTAATTACAGACTATAATTTATAAGGAGATTTAAAATGAAAAAATTATTAAGTATTTTAGGTTCTTTAACCTTTATAACTTCAACGGCTGTTACAGTTGTTGCTTGTACAGCAGAATTTTCACGTTTTACTTCCCCTAGTATCGCGGATGAAATTAAAAAATGAATTATTGCTGAAATTAACGGAAATGCAGATTATGTAAACTATACTTTTAATGACATTTTTACAAATGAAGATTTAAAAACATTAGCTTTAAGGTTAATCGATACAGCAATTTCTGACAATTATTATTCAAGAGAAGAAATTAACCGTGCCCGTTTAACTGGTGCTGATATAAATAACGAAGACTTTTTAAAGGCAATTAAAAATCAAATGCAAAACTACGCTTATACAATTGCAAGTGATAACTTATATACAAGTTATGAAGCAAGCAGAGCTAAAAACCAATCATTAGAAAATGAAATTGCTAAAATTGGATATGCACCAAACTATCAAACTGAAGGATGATATGTTACAGGTGTTACATCAGATTATTTAAAAGATTCTTATAACTTTGAAGATATTTACAATAAATCTAAAAAAGAACTAAAAGAAACTGGAAGTGTATTTGAAATTAAATCTAATCAAACATCATCTGTTTATAAAGATTATGAACTTTTAACAAGTGAACAACAAAAAATAGCTTTAAGAACAAGATTTGATGAGTTTTACAAACATGAAGTTATGACTGAGGTTTTAGATAACCTAATTGTTACAACAAACCTAAGAATGAACCAAGTTAAAAGAATTAAACTTGAAGATAAACAACAATTAGCAATTAATAAAACTGGTATTTTCTTTAATAATGCTCAGTCTTGAGAAACAACAAGTGCTGATTTATGAAAAACTAACGTTAAAATGGTTTGAGAAGTTGATTTACCAAAAACTGAACTAAAAGATAAATTAGCTCCAGTTTACAAAGATATTAATGCAAAAGCAACACACGCAACTGACGGAGATTTAACTAACCCTACTAGTGCTGTTTATGATGCTTTAGACGATATCTTTAAAGTTTATAACAGTACTGAACCAAATCCTAATAAATCAGGTGGAGGAAAAGATCCAATCTTTAACCTTGGTGGATTTAAAGGATTTGTTGGATTTAAAAAATCAGATCAATCTATTTTTACAAACTTTGAAGGTGGAGAACAATACAAAGATAAATTAGCTGGTGTTGAAAAAGCCGGATTATTAAAAGCTACTGAAAACAGTAACGAAGATGCATATATCTTCTCTGATCAATCTGGTAGTCGTGGAAAATCAGTATTCGTATTACCTATTTACATGATTGACTTAATGAGTAATGTCTTTTATAACTATGAACAAGAACCAGTAACAGATTCTAATAAATTATCATTAAAATACATGGGTTCTGGTGGAATTACCGAAGATTTAGGCCAACAATGAACAGACGCTCGTTCAGATGATTCTCTTCAATGATTGAGACAAAAAGAAGGAAACATGGGTGTTTATGATAAAGATGGTAACGTCTTATATGATGAAAACGGAAACCAAGTTGGTGGTGTTGAAAAACACATGAAAAATAATTTATTAAAATGAATTGAAAAAACTTTCTCATCAGGTCATGAAGATTTAGTTATGTCAGCTAAAAGTAGATTATATTCAAGTGCCTTTGGAAACAACTTAGAAAACTTATTTGCACAATCTTTATACGATGATTTAGTTTCTTACATTAAATCAGACGATGAATAATAATTAGCATTTTGAAAATATTAACAATTTTGGTATAATAAGGGTGGAAGTAGATAATACTATTCCGAATTGTATGTTAAAAAATATTATTAGATAGCTAAAGTTTATATATTAGCGTTATTAAATAATAAAATGAATTATTTAAAGGGAACAATTTCCCTTTTTTTATTTGTTTTAAGCTTTAAATATAAGTTATAATAGTATTAATATATATCAAATAAAGGAGAAAATATGGATTGTTTATTTTGTAAAATAATTAATAAAGAAATTCCAAGTAAAGTAGTGTATGAAGATGATAATGTTTTAGGTTTTTTAGATATTAGCCCTGTTTCAACCGGACATACATTAATAATCCCAAAAACACATTCTAGTGCTTTAAGTGATGGAAATGACAATGATATAAGTAAAATGTTGAGAGCTGCTAAAAAAGTAAGTAACAAGATTTATGATAAGTTTAAAGCTGATGGAATTAACTTTTTAATTAATGAAAAAGCTCCAGCAGGTCAAGTTGTCTTTCACTTGCATTTGCATATTATTCCAAAATATCTTGATAAAGGTGGTTTTATTTTAGGTAAAAAAGTTGAAGAAAACCAAGACTTAGAAGCAATTCATAAAACACTAATTTCTTAAAAATTAAATAAAAAAAACAATAAATTACTTTTTATTGTTTTTTTTATGTTCTTCTCACATTTTTATTAAATTGTTATTTTCTGGATAAAGGTGCGCCCCATCTCCATTAATGCTAACAACATTATCTTCTATACTAAACTCCCCTTCAATTGTGCTTTGTTCAAAATAAGGGTTATTCTCATAAACATCAGATAGTTTTCAAATACGCTGGTTAGTAGACCCTACTAGTCGACGCGATTTATCTAGTTTATTGATCATAAATGGCCCATCAATTAAGATATCTAAACTTTCAATTATTTTAGGATATTTCTCTTTAATATTTTCATATAAATATCCTGAAAAAACGATTGTTGTTAGTCCAATTGATTTGCATAAAAACAATAATTCTTCTAGTGCTTTAGGTTGAATTAATGGTTCTCCCCCTAAAACTGTTATTCCTTCAATATTAAAACGTTCCTTAGCATCAACTATAGCCTTAAAAAGCTCTGAAACCGGTCTAACAGTCTTTTTAATTAAAGGAATCATTTCTTGATTACTACAACCAAAACAATTGATTACACACCCTTGTAATCATATAGCAAAACGATTTCCGGGCCCTTCAATATTTGTTGATGAAACAAACTTATTGTAATTTATTAAATTATTTTCCATAGTGTATATTATTAATTATATGAAATAATCGCTTGACCATTTGCTTGCATTTCAAAATTAATAACCCCTCCTTTTGTAAATTTTTCTGAATTTTCAAAAACAAATAAACTTAAAGGATCCATAATATGTTGTTCAATTGAGTTTAAAATATCTCGTCCACCTTTTTTAATATCAACCGATTTTAAAATAGTTATGAATAAGTTTTTAGTTTTTTCTTTATTTGATAAATTTAAGTTTAATTTAACATCATATTTTTCTTCAATAACTTCAATTATTGGTTTTAATTTTAAAGCTATTAATTTTACTTTTAAATTATCATCTGCAATAAAATTAAAAGGAACAATGTTGTTACCAATTCTACCAAGTAATTCAGGTCGATTTAATTGATTACGAAAGTGATCTTCCACAGCATAAATGAATTCATTGTATATTTGGTCTGAAGAAAGTTTTTCACTTACCTGACCAGCCCCAATGTTTGATGTAAAAATGATAAAAGTTTCAGAAAAGTTAACAGTTTGACCTTTATTATCAGTTAAACGTCCATCTTCTAATATTTGTAAAAATTTATCTAAAATTCTTGGATGAGCTTTTTCAATTTCATCAAATAACAATACTGAAAATGGCTTTTCTTTAACAGCATTCGTTAACTGTCCACCCTCTTCAAAACCTACATAACCAGGAGGAGCTCCAATTAATTTTTGATCACTTGCCTCTTGGCTGTATTCAGACATATCAAATCTAATGCAATTTTTTTCATCACCAAATAAAAATTTAGCAAGAGCTTTTGCAAGTTCTGTTTTACCAACACCGGTTGGACCTACAAAAAATAAACTACCTTTTGGTTTTGATTTATTTTTTGAGTGATGAATACCTGATAAACCAGTAAAAGCTTTATAAATAACATTTTTAACTTTTTTAATAGCATTATCTTGGCCTATAACACGTGATTTTAATTCTTCTTCAAGTTTTGACAAGCGATTTTTATCTAGTATTTCTCAAGGTGATATATTATCTCCATGTAAATATAAATTTATTAATGAATTAAATGTGCGATTTTTAATGTCAATATTAGATTGAATTTGTGTGAATTTGATAAAATGATACATTTCTTTTAAACTTCAACCTTCAAAACGATCGTTTATTTCTTGAAATATAAAAGGATTATTTTTAAAATCATCTGTCACGTTTAAATAATGACCATTCTTTAGTAAAAAGGCTTTTCGTTCATCACGATCAGGATTTGTAAGTGTAACTGAAGTAACATCTGGATTACCAACATATAAACTTGTTGGTAGTTTACTAATATTTTTAGTAATTAAAATTATTGTAGATTCCAAGTTACGCGTTCTTGTTTCATCAAATTTAAAATCACGTAAAGTTTTTGTTAAAGCTAATAAATTAACTCTTTCATCTTCAGCTAAACTTTGTTCATTTGAAAATAAATAATCCGAAACATCTATTATAAAACCAATTTTTTTATCTTTATTTTCTAACATATTCATATTAACTACAGCTAAAAATTCGGCTAAACTTTTAAATATTTTTTCTTCTGTTTTTTTCTCTTTTTCTATTCCAAAGTCACCTAAGTCATAAGTTTCACCTTGTTTTTGAGTTGTGTTTTTTTCATCTTCTTTTAATAAAACTAAATTATCAACTTCGCCCCCAGTTAAACCATCAATATTATTTCAATAAAAAACATCATCATAGTTTTTCTGAACAAATTCTTCTCGAATAACTTCTTTTAAAAAAGTATATTCTCCTGTTTTAGCTTGAAAATTATCAGCAATATTACCATCGATAATAATACATCTTTTGATTCCAATATTGTTACTAATTTTATTTATGTTTGATTTTGAACTCATATCACACCTCTTTATTGATTATTTTTATTAGAATTAGGTTTATGACCCATTTTTGCAGCCTTTTTAATTCGATCAGGATTAAAGTAGACTTTCTTTTGCTCTGTTGACAAAGAAACATCATACATTGTTAATCTTTCTAAAAAAGGTTCTGAATCAATATCATGATCATGCCCTTCATAACCTTCAAACTTATAATTAAATCTTCCATCTAAATATACAGTAAATATTGCTTCTTCTCCTGTAACTTTTTGAGAAAATAGAATTACTTTATCTTCACCATTTTCTTTAATATGACGAATATTATTTGGATTAACAATAAACCCTCTTTCTTTAATTGACGCAATGATCTTACGAATAGAATCTCTTCGAGCAGCTTCATCGACTTGAGTAAATATTTTTTTTGTTTCAAATTCAATTTGTTTTTCATTAAATTGTTCTTTTGAAAGTGTATTTTTTGAAATTTGTAATTTTTTGAAATTATCAATTACATTATTATAAACTTCTTTTTCTTCACTAATTTCTTCTAGAGAACTTGATAAGTATATATTTGTATTATTATTTTCTTTTTTGAATAAATCAAAAACAAGGTTTTTGATTTCTGCCTTTTCTTTATTTAACAAATTATGTCTATTTTTATTGAAAAAATCTTTTACAATATTTTTAGTTTTGTTTTCACTAAAGTTAGCAATTAAATCGTCTTCTACTTTGTTAATATCAAAACTTTTTTCATCCATAGCTTTTATTTTATCTTCAAAAGCATTTTTAATTACTTCTTCTTTTAAATTAAGAGCCTTAATGTTAATTTCTGCAATTTCTCTAGCATATTTATTTAAACGACCATTAATAATTTTTGCCTCTTCCACTGGAATATGTTTTTTTTTCTAAAATATCNNCTTTAAAAGCACATTGTTTTCAATATCTTGATCCATTTGTAAAATTGGTTCTAATAATTTTTGAATTTGAGCTACACAATCGTCTTTACCACCGTTTATTTTCAATGCATCTTCTAACATTTTTTTTATTTCTTCAATTGATCTTTTAACAATAGAAGATAAACGTGACATTTTGGCACGGTAATTTTCTAAAACTGTTTCAATACTCATACTCATAATAAATACCTCTATCTTTAATTAAATCTTAGTAATTTTTTCATACTCTGATTTATAGCTAATAGCTATTTCTTTAGTATTATTGTTACTGTTATTTTTATGTGTCTTTAAAAATAAATTTTCATTTATAAAATTTAAAGCATTCTTATATATTTTATATGATTTTACCTTTTTATTGCCCAATTCGCCAACTAAATTATATATATCTTCATATTCAGATATTGCATATGTTGTCTTAATTTTATTTATGATGTAATTTCTTAACATTGATGCTGCATTGTCAAAAAGACAAGCATCAAGTTCTTTCTTAAAAATTAAATCAAATTGTTCTGTAATATTCAGGTTTTTAATTTTAAAAATAGAAATATAGTTATTTTCATATTTAAACAAAACTTTATTTAACAAAATAATGTTTTCCGGCAAACCTTTAGATTTAAAATCATTAAGAAGTTCATCGTAAATTGAATATATTTTTTCAAAAACTTTATTTTTTACATTATTTATCACATTATTTATTTCAAAATCTTTAAAAGCTGTAAAGATATCTAATAAAAAGTGCCCTAAATGACTTATTTTTTTATCAGCAACATTTGTCATAATATAAAATTGTTCATTACTATTAATATCTAATATTTTATTATAAACAAAATGATTTTGTGCCAAGTCACTTAAAATAGTTTTTGCAAAATTTAATTTAGGTGACCTTCAGCATCTAACTAAAATTTCTTTAGGAAGTTCCCCATCCATTAAAGCTAAGGCTTTAGTAAACTGTAAAATATCTTTTGTTGATTGAAAATTATTTTCATATGTATTTTCAATGATTCTTAAAAAATCATTTAATTCTAGTGTGTTGTCTGTTCTTAAAATATTAATTGTTTTATATATTTTGGTTTCTTTTGAATATGTTTTAACATAATACTCATTAACTTTAGTTTTAATAATATATTTATAATCTTCATTTTTTAAATAAAATGTTTCAATATACTTTTCTCACTCATATAAAACTTTGTTGTCTGTTTGAAAACCTTCTTGATCTAAAAGCATAAAAACTTGACGCAAGTAATTATTGTTGTTGTTATCTATAAAATCTAAGATAAATGTTTTTGCAAATTCATTATATGTATTCTTATCATTAGTATTTATTTTTTCTAAAAATTTATTTTTATTTTCATTAAAACTATCAACAATTTCTTCATAAAAGTCTTTTAAAGTTAAAGTGTTTATTTTGTTTATAGCAAATAAATTATGCTCCTCATTTATAACTAAATTTGCTACATCAAATGCTTGAAAATTATTTTTAGAATAAGATCCCACAAATCAATTTGCATCATCAGGTAAGTTTATTTTAAAATCTAAAATATTTTTATTAATAAATTTAATTTTATCTTTATTATTAAAAACTATTATTGGAATGTTTTTAGATATATATTTTCCTAAAAAATAATTTAATTTATCATCATCCAACAAGTTAAGTTTTTTTAAATTAATAAAAATAATATCTGACTTTGCTAAAACATCTNNTCAGAAAAGTTTGTTAATAGATATTGTACGTTTTTTGTTTTTTGATAATCTATAAATTGCNACGCTAGACAAGTTAAAATAATTTAAAATATCATAACTGTTCTTATTAAAAAAGTCTTCAATTAAATTATTTTTTAGTGTTTGGTCCATGTTTATTTTTTGAGCTAGTAGTGAATTGTTTGCTTTTCAAAACATATTTTTGTTGTCATCTAAATATAAATCTAGTTGTTCATACACTTTATTTTTTTCAGCTTGTTTGATAAAAGTTGTTAAATCTAAATTTGTATATGGAATTCCTGACTTTGAAAAATTAACAACTATTGTTTCATCTGTAAAATTGTTTTTCATATTTTTTTGTAGAGAATATTTTTTAATGAAATTAAATCAATTTTTTTGTTCAATAATAAAGTCTGTTGTTTGAGATATTGGCAACTTAATTTCTGCTAAATTATTTTTGTAATTGGTTGTTTTACCAATCAATGTTTTATCATTTGTAAATGTTTGAAAAAGCTCATCATAGTATAAATATGACAATACTTCTTCTGTTTTGTTACTATTAATTATTTCTTTAGTATTAAAAACTTCCAAAAAATCTTTATTTACAAAAATATTTGTTAAAGGCAACTTAAAATAATCAGTATTTTTTTCAATAGCTGTTATGTTTTTAAAATCAATAATATTTGCTTCTACAAGATCTAAAAAAACACTGAAAAATATTTTGTAATTTTTTATATCAAACTCTTCATGCAATATATCTTCTAAACTTTTATTTCGATCTTTATAATTTGCCGAAATATAAATTAAAAAATATTCAAAAAAGTTTGGTTTACGTGGCTTTTTAAACTTTACAACAAACTCGTTTTTGTGTAAAAAATATCAAACTAATATACTTCCTAACATTTTAATTCTCCTCTAATATATTATGTGCTTCATGAATTATGCCATAAGTATTAATTATCTTTGCAATTCTTTTATAAACATCAACTTTAGTTTGTTTCATAGGATCATTAAAATCAGGCATTGGAATTTCTAAGTTTTTATAAAAATCTAAGGCTCCCACAATTACAAGCATTTTTTTAGCTCTTGAAAATGCCACATTTATTCTTTCATACTTTTCAATAAATGATGCATCCATTTTACTTGTGTCTCTTGGTCGACGAACAAGACTTACAAAAACATGATCGGCTTCTTTACCTTGAAAATCATCAACAGTTGAAATGTTCAATTTAATGTTTTTTAAATTAATTTTGTTTAATTCATGTTTTAAAGCCGTAATTTGTTTTTTATAAAAACTAATTATAGCAATTGTAATTTTTTCTGTCGGTTTTAAAGATTCTTGTATTTTTAACAAAGAGTTCTTTATTAAATTTATTTCAAAAACATTAGATAAACTTGTAGAATTATAAGCTCTATCTTCTATAACAATTTTTCCATGTAAATCGGTTGAAGAATCTAATCAATATATTGATTTATTAGGTTCAAAAATTGTTAACCCTTTTTGATTTTTCACACTTATTGTATGTCTTAAATCAAAGTTTTGATTTTTTGTACCAAGTTTAAGCTTATTATTATAAAAGTTATTCACGATCTTCATTATGTCTTCATTTGAACGATATTGCTCTAATAAAATACCACTAATTGTGCTATTTGCAGATGAAATTATATTTTTAAACATTGATTCTTCAAACATTTTTTTAAATTCACTATAATTAAAATCTTCTCCGTGAATTTCATTAATTAATTCCACATCTTCTTGGCGAATTGGCAGAATTGGTGGTAATTGACGATAATCTCCAACCAATATTGTTGTTTTACCAAAAATAATTGGCATTAAAATTTCAATTGGAGTTAATTTTGATGCTTCATCAATAATAACAACATCAAAATACATTTTAGCAATATCGATTGAATCAATATTTGCCGCCAGTAGTTCTTTATTTTTTTCTTGTTTAAATAAATTATTTGATGTAGCTGTAATGGCGTATACATTTGTATAATCTTTTATAAAACTATTACTATACTCCAACACATCTTTTGCACTACTCTGTTGTTTATTGTCTACAACTTCTCCTTTAATAACATTAAAATCTAAATCATAATTATTGTTTAAATAATTTTTAATTTTTTATAATCAATANTTTTGAGTTGTGTTTTCCACATTTTTATCTTTTGCGGTTAAGCGAGTAATTTCTTTATCAATAAATATGTTTAAATCTTTTAAATTTTTAACACTTACCTCTTTTAATAAATTGTTTTTAGTTAAATATTCCAAAATATTGTGATTANNATTTTGCTTGTGATATTTTTTTGTAAATCTTTTTTTTTGGTTAATAAAATTTTTTATTTGTTTTCTATTTTCATCAAGGCGATTAATATATGACAAAACATAGACATTGGTAAATAATTGTAAAACTTTTTCTAACGTTAATTCCGTAAGAACATCTTCAAAAGTTTTTAATTGTACGCCTTTAAATGTTTTTTCATTAGCTAGTGATAAAACTTTTATTACTTCTAGGGAGAATAAACCTTTATCAATTATTTTGTTAGAATCATTAAAATATCCCTTTAAGGCTTGTAATGATTTTTCAATATTATTTTTTAACAATAATTCTTTAGCATCGCTTTTTTCTAAAGTTTTAATATCTTTAAATATAACTGCAGCAATATTAGAGTCTTTTTTTAAAGATGTCATACTTTTTAAGTTTTCAGCTTTCTCATTAATAAACACATTTTTTTTCTCAATTTTAATATCTAACATATTGTCAATTGCTTTGTAAAAATTTAATACTACATTTGAAGCTGAAAAAAACTGCGAAGCTTGTTTATCTTTTCCAAATTTTTTTGATAGCTTAACAGGAGAAATAGACGGTATTATAGGTAATCTTTCTAAAACATTATCAATTGCTGTGTGATTTTGAGATGAAATTAATACTTTTTTCCCTTGTTTATTGAACTTATGAACTAGTTCTGTTATAAATTGTGTTTTACCTGTTCCTGGTGGTCCTTGCAACACAAAAATATCATTATTTTTTAAAGCTTTAATGATATTTTCTTTTTGTGTAACACTTAGATTAGAATAAAAATCTAAATCATTTGGGTCAATTGTTTTTTGCGATAAACATTCAATATTTGCTGAATTGAATAAAAAATTAATTAAAAACGGATTTGTTACTTTGTTTGATTTAACTCTTGAAATAACAGTTTTCCCTCTATTAATTAAAGCGCTTTCTCCAGTTGAAGGAAAAGCTAAGTAACCAATTTCTGGAATTACTTTATTAAAGTCCTCTTCATTTATTTCTGTATAAAAAACAGCTGTTTTAAATTTTGGTAAATTTGTTGTCACAGGTAACTTTAGTTTTTCCATAAAACTTTGTTGATAACTATTAACATTAAAATTATCTAGTTTAGTAATTAATTTAATTGCCCCCTCACTTCTAGTAATTAAAGATTTATTTTTTTCAAAAAATTCATCACTAAAAACAAAGCCATCAACATTGAAGAAGCTTTTATTCTTGCTAATATTAATATCTAACGGCGCCAAAATAACTTCATCAGATTTAATAAAATAATTTATATTTTCTAAATTATAATTTAAATACATTGAAGCTACTCAAATTATTGAGAATTCTATTTTTAATTTAGAGATTTCGTTTTTTCAAGAAATTGGAACAAAAATAAAATTATTGTTAGTGATCATTTTTTGAATTTTCTGGTTTTTAATATTTATTTGGATTGGTTCTGGAATTCTATTTCATTGATCTTTATTTAACTTAATAAATTGTTGTTTACTAATTAAGTCATAAACAAATGAATTATTTTTACGATAACTTGTTAACTTTTCGGAAAAATCGAAATACCTTTCTCATTGTTGAATAAAGTTTTCAAAGTTAGAATGTAATACATTAATTTTTTTTATGTTTTCTGCTGTAAATAAAGTTTCTGTTAAAAAATTGTCTAAATTTGTGCGAGATACTTGAATGTTTTTTTCACACTTAACTTCTATCCCTTTAAATTTTGTTTCAAAATTGTTGTTGATTAAATTAGTTTTAATAATATTTGTTACATCAATATATGACTTTTTAAAATCTATTTTACCTACAAAAGCCAAAGAACTATTTTTATCTTCTAACTCAACCCCAACAGGCAAGTCATCAACACGAACAATAACATCATATTCTTCAATTTCTTTATTATTTTTTAAGGTTTTAATAGTTGCAGTTTTAGATAAAAAAACAATATTAACGTCTGTAAAAAAATCTGACAAAACTAAAGTATTAACAAATTCATCTTTTTTTCAAATATTTTTTACTTGAAGTTTTAAAAAATCTTCTTCTCCAAAATCATTATGATTAATTATTTTGTAAAAATTAAAATGTATTTTATTATGCATAAACTTTTCCTTTTACATATTATACAAAATAAGAACATAAATTACTTTAAATAAACAAAAAAAGCCTTGCGGCTTTCAAAATTGATATTAACGTTTTGAAAATTGTGGTGCACGACGTGCAGCTTTCAATCCATATTTTTTTCTTTCCTTAATTCTAGCATCACGAGTTAACATTTTTGAATGCTTTAATAAAGGACGATAGTCCTTTGAAGCTTCCAATAATGCTCTTGCAATACCTAAACGACAAGCTCCAGATTGACCAGTGAATCCACCACCAGTAACTTTAATAGAAATGTCAAAGTCACTTCCAGTACCAGTAATTTTTAATGGTTGCTCTAAATCTTGTACTAATGTTGCATAAGGGAAAAATTCCAATGCAGGTTGCCCATTTACAAAAATGTTTCCTTTTCCAGGTGTTAAAATAACTTGTGCAATAGAAGTTTTTCTTCTTCCAGTACCACGATAAATTACGTCTTTTTTAGCCATAAATCTTAGTTACCACCTTTCTTCATATCAGAAACATCCATCATAATTGGTTGTTGTGCCTCATGTGGGTGCTTTTCTCCAGCATAAACAAATAAATTTCTATAAAGTTTTGATCCCAATCTATTTTTTGGCAACATTAATCTAACTGCTCTTTCAACTGGATAAACTGGTTTTTTTACCAACATATCTTTAGCTTTAGTTGTAGTTAAACCACCAATATATAGTGAGTGTTTATAGTAATTTTTTTTGTTTAATTTGTTTCCAGAAAATGCAATTTTTTCTGCGTTAATAACAATTACATTATCACCACAATCAACGTGTGGTGTGTAGTTCGGTTTTGTTTTACCTTTTAATATCAATGCTATCTTAGTAGCCATTCTACCTAAAATTAAATCATTTGCATCAATAATGTATCATTTTTTTTCAACATTAGTTGCATTGATCATAGTAGTTTGTCTCATAATTTATGCTCTCCTTACAATTACCGTACCAGGGTTAATGTATAAAGCAATATTATTATATCAATAACATTTTTTAAAAACAACTTTATCTACTTTTTAAATAATATATTTTTAAAAATTTAGTAATTTTTTTATGAAATATTTGAATAGTAAGTCCTGCCATAATCATTACTGCGAATATTCAATAAAATCATTTAACTTCACCTAAATTTAAACTAGGGAAAATTTTACTTAATATTATTTGTAAGAGTGGTGTTCATAATAATGAAGACAATAAAACAGCCGCTGATAAGTTAGAATCTAAAACTTGGCTACAATTAAATCAAAATAACCTGGCACCAACAATGACTAACCCTGAAATTAACAAGTAATAATAAGTGCCAAAGTTTTTAATTAAAAAATTATAATGACCATTTCATAAATATGTTATATTTTTACCCATAACACTAGAGGCTGCTGGTAAGAATATAACCAACCCAACAATGAAGCTAAATCCTGTTTTTAGCAAAATAATATCATTGCTATTTATTGTTTGTTTTTCTTTATGTAGTAAATAATCATTAATTAGCGCTGTTAATCCATAAGTTAGCCCAGCAAAAGTGGATAAAATAATTGCTAAAATTAATTTTCATAAAATAAAATTACTTAAAAAAATATATGTAATACTCATTATAAAAACAGACCCTATTGTAATAAAAATACCAATCTTACTTACAAGAGAAATTTTATCTTTAAAAATAACTTTTGTACCAATATATGCAAATAATGGAGAAATGTTCAATAAAACATTAGGCAATGTGTTGCTGTTAGGTAATAAGTAGCTGGAAGAAAACATTATTAAGATCATAGCTACTGGCCCTGATAATATTCCAATAACCATCATTAATAATATGTCTTTTTTAAGAATAGATTTTAGCGTATAAGACAAACCAGTAAAAACGGAAAAAAATGCTCAATGAAATCATAAACCAATAATAAAGGATGTTTTAGAAATATTTAATGTTTTTTTCCTTATATTACTAAAGTTACAAATATAAGATAAACATATTCAAGATATTAATTCATTTAAATAATTACTAAATATTAAAACTAAAATTAGTTCACTTGCACTAATAGATGAGTTTTTTTTAATAAAAAAAAGCAAGAATGGAATTATTGAATAACATATGGCTGATGTTATGCCTAAAAAACCACCAAAAATTGTTTTATTATTTAAATAATCGCGATTTAAGTGAAATTTACTCATGAGCCTCCAAAAAAAATATTAATTTAATTAGAACACAAAAATGCTTTAAAAAACAAAAAAAATGCTTTTGAAGCATTTAATTATTGTTTGTTCGATGCACTAATGGCGAAACCGCAATATAAACTAAATATATAACAGCTACATTAAAGAATATTTTCATAGGCGCCATTGCTAACCGCGCGACTAAGGTTACCCCATATCCTGAGGTTTCTGCTGAGTCTCCTTTAGAAACTGTCAGAAAGGCAATATCTCCTCACGGAGAAATTAAGGATGTTATTAAATATTCACATAATACACAGAGTAAAATTACTGCAATTACATCTTGATACTTACTTTTTGTTTTGTCATATTTTCGATAAATAAAGGTTATGGATCATACGACAACAATGGACAATCCCCCACCTAAAATTAATAAAAATACTAAAACTTCTTTACTAGCAACCAATCCCCCAAATAAAGGAATTCCATCAGGGAAGTCAGAATATCAAGTCATTAATGATGTTAAAGTTACAAATCCAATAATAAAAATATTAGTAAAGATAAATAAAAATCATTTACTTGAACCTTTTTCATTAGAATTTGATAAACGATATAAATCACCCACAAATCCTGACACAAGACCAAAAAATATTATTACTAAAATAAAGGCAATATGCACAAACGAAGGCACAAATAACATAACAATAAAATCTGTAACAATCGCTGAAATAACACCGACAATTGGCCCAAATATAAACCCAGAAATTTTAACCATGACGCCCTCAAAGGCAATTCTAATTGGTGGGAAAACTGTTATTGGCACAGTAATTGATATTAAAATTGTAATTGAAGCTGAAGCCGCTGACAACAATGTAATGTAAGCAATGTTACGAGTGTTAAATATTATTCCACGATAACGGCTGCGCTTAAATTTGTAAATATAACCTTGATATAGGCAATAAACTACAAACATGACCCCCAAAATACCACTAATGACCTTAGCTGTAAGGTCGCTATAAAAATATTTTGAGAATTCTGCAAAACTTAATAGATTCATTTACTCTCCCAACTAAACATATAAGATAATTATACATTATTTATGCCATTTAATTCCATTTTTTCCTTGTTTTGCTAAAAGACTATTTATTTTAATAAAAAAGTTTTGATCTTTAAATAAATGATAACTAAACGGTGAAGGATGCGCCCCTTCAACCAAGTTATTAATTTTTAATAAGTTTTTCTTAAAACTTTTTGCTTTATTACCTCATAAAACAAAGATAATATCTGAATTTTTTTCTATAATATAGTTTAAAAGGTTTTCACTAAATTGTTCTCAACCTAAATTATAATGACTGGTAGGCGTATTTTTTCTTACGGTATTTACTATGTTATATAAAAAAACCCCTTGCTTAATTCACGAAACTAAATCATTTGTTTTGGGAAAACTCCCATATTCTTTATTAATTTCTTTATAGATATTTTTTAAAGATGGTGGAGTTTTAAAATTATTATCAACACCAAAAGCATACCCTAACGCTTGTCCTTCATTATGATAAGGATCTTGCCCAAGAATAACAACTTTTATATCATTTAACTTGATTAAACTAAAAATCTTAAAAATATTTTCTTGTTTTGGAAAACATAAGTTATCTTTATATTCTTTTTCGATATTTTTTAATAAATTATTAAAATAAGATTTTTTATATTCATTTTCAAAAAATTCATTTCAAGAATTGTCATATTTTATCATTAGTTTTAGCCTTTTTCATTATTAGGAAAAGTTGCTAGTAAATAATTGATGTTTTTTCCAAGATTATGTCATTTTTTTTCATATTCTGTTGGAACATTATTTTTTAATAACTCTAAATTTTTATATAAATCACGTGATTCTTTAACAATATTTCATTTATTATCAACAAAACTTGTAATGCTATATAAATATAAATTATCGTTATCTGTTTTTTGTTGAATGAAACCAGATGATTTTAAAATTGTTTTATAAATTTCTAAAAAACTTTTATATGTTAATCGGCGTTTTTCATGACGAAATTTTGGTCACGGATCTGAAAAATTTAAATAAATACCATCAAATGTGTCGGGTGCAAAAATTTCTAAAAGATCTTTAGCATCAAAACTCATTAACTTTAAATTAGATAAATTCATATCTTTAACTTTTTTTAATACGTAAAAAAGCACTGTTGGATATTTTTCCACAGCTATATAGTTGTTTTGAGGATTTTGTTGGGCTAAATTAATAATAAAATCCCCTTTACCACAACCAATTTCCAAAAAGGTTTTTTGTTTTTTTGGAAACAAATTGTTATCTTTTTTGCCATCTAGTTTATTATGGTCGACAAAATAAACTTTATCATCTAGTAAACTAGATAAAGCGTTCTTATTATATTTTAATCGCATAATAATCCAAAAATTATAGTAATTCTAAAAATGATTTAGGATCTAATGATGCTCCCCCAACTAGGGCTCCATCGATATCTGGTTGTGAAATTAATTCAGCTATGTTGTTTGGTTTAACACTTCCACCATATTGGATTATTACTTTATCAGCAATTTTTGCTCCAAAGTTTTCACTAATTATATTTCTAATTTCTTTACACACATTTTGTGCAATTTCAGCTGTTGCTGTTTTTCCAGTTCCGATTGCTCATATTGGTTCATAAGCAATAATCACTTTTTCTACATTATTTTTTTCAATTAAAGATAAGTTTTCTAAAAGTTGTTTTTTAACAACAGCTATTGTTTCTTTGTTTTCATATTGTGATAATGTTTCTCCACAACATAAAACTGGTGTTAAATTATTATCAATTAATTTTTTCACTTTTTTAGCAATATCTGCATCTGTATCATTAAAGTATTCTCTTCTTTCAGAATGCCCAATTATTACAGTATCAATATTAATATCTTTTAACATATCAATTGATATTTCCCCTGTATAAGCTCCACTTGCTTCAAAATGACAATTTTGAGCGATGATGTTAACGTTTTTTGCTTGTTTTCTAGCTTCATCTAAATATATAAATGGCACACCGATTCCTGCAACCGTGTTAGTTTTTGCAACTAATTTATCCACTTCTTTTATAAAATCTAAAGTTTCCTTTTTGTTTTTGTTCATTTTTCAATTTCCAAAAATTACTGTATTACGCATAATTACCTCTTTTCATTCATTAATGTCATTATACAATATAATGATTTGTTTTAATTGTTTGCTTCATAATTTTTTTTTAATTTCTCTAAATAAGTGATTTATCCCTGATTTACTTATATATCTATTATATTTTTCAAAAAATAAGTCACAAAGTTCCAAAAGTGAAGCTGCATCATTATCTAATCTCAATCTAGCTACTTTTTGAGCATTTTCACTTAAACCAGCTAAAAGGTCGTTTTTTTTCTAAAAAATTAATCATATTAATTTGTTTCAAAGAAGATGCATTAATTTTCATTTGGTTTGAAATATCTAAGTTATTATAACGATTTAAAGCATTTTTAAAGCTGCGATCCATACGATCACTTTCAAATAACAACATATTATCCGTTGCACTCATAAATACTAAAAAATCTGTAATATGTGCTGATGTTTTTAAATAAGCACCATATCTATTTTTTCTAATTAGTTTTTTGAATATAAAATCTATATTAAAAGTTGCAATAGCTTTAATAAAGTTATCAGTTGTAGTTTCATTATCAAAAGAAAATTCAATATGATAGTTTGATGTTTTAGGTGAATTAACACTTCCACAAGCAACAAAAGCGCCACTGTAAAATGCACGATCACACTCATTAAAGTCTTCCTCTAGTGCTTGATCATGTTTTGGGAATTCCACAACATCCACCCTATTATTTATAGAAATTTGATTAAGTAAAATATCAATTCCTTTATAAACTCTACATTTTACAAAAGATAAATTTTTTGTTTTAGATTTATAAAGTGAAAATTCTATTTCAATGTTCGGAAAAACTTCTTTAAACAACTTTATAATGGTTCTAGCTATTGGTAAGGATTTAATAACAAATATTAAAGGTTCTTTTGAGTTTAATGGTTGTTTTTTTTTGACCAAGAGCAAAAATGATTGCATAAAACTCTTTTTACAACAATCATTTATAATTTTTTTGCTTATTTCATCTTTTACGTCAAAAGAAAAACTCATATATTACCCTTTTTGTTTGTATATCATTAAATCTTGTTCAGAATCATTTTGTGGCTTTGTAACTTGTTTGATTGTAACTGTAGCTAACTTTATAACAACATCATGTGCAATATTTACTTGCATGTTTTTGTATAATGCTGCTGCTTCTTCTACATATGCATGTAACGGATTTGTTTGAGCATAACTTCGTAGATAAATACCACTTCTTAACTTTGAAGCTTCATCAATATGTTTAGTTCAAAAGTTATCAAAAGATTGTAAAATTATTTTTCGTGCAATATCGTTTTGAACTTCTGGTTTTAAATCACTATTTTTAACTTTGTAAAACTCAAACATTTTCTCTGAAACAATTTTAGCAATTTCATTACGTTCTTTTTCATTAATATCTTCTATTTTTACAGAGTTTGGAATAACAACTTTACCGTTAATCCCTTTAATTAATCTTTCATAATTTACATACATTTCATCTTGAACTTTTTCTGAAAATATATTTGTAATATCAAAAGCTGCAGTATATTGCATTTTTTTAATAATATCTTCAATGTTATTTGTAGTTAGAATTAAATCACGACGTGAATACATAGCTTCACGATGTTGTGCTAAAACGTTATCGTAATCTAAAATATTTTTACGTTGATCAAAGTTAGAACCCTCAACTTTTTTTTGAGCATTAGTAACAGCTCGTGTTAGCATTTTTGATTTAATATAATCATCACCTAATTTATTAAACATTTTTTTAATACGATCAGCTCCAAAACGCATCATTAATTCATCTTCCATTGAAACATAAAAACGACTAAATCCAGGATCACCTTGTCTTCCGGCACGCCCTCTTAACTGATTATCAATTCTTCGTGATTCATTTCGCTCCACACCAAAAACTGCAAGCCCACCAAGTTCTTTTACACCTGATCCTAACTTAATATCAGTCCCACGACCAGCCATGTTTGTAGCAACAGTAATAGATTTTTGATGTCCAGCTTTTTCTATAATATCAGCTTCACGCTCATGATTTTTAGCATTTAACATTTCAAATTTTAAATTATTACTACGTAAATGATTAGCAACAACTTCTGATGACTCAACTGAAGTTGTCCCAATTAAAATTGGTTGACCAAGTTCATGTAAAACTTTAATTTCTTTAATTAAAGCTTTTAACTTAGCATTTTTATTACTAAACATGTAGTCAGGTTGATCATTTCTAATAATTGGTTTATTTGTAGGAATTTTTACAACACGCATGTTGTAAATTTTTACAAACTCTTCTTCTTCAGTTTTAGCAGTACCAGTCATCCCACTTAACTTATTATAAAGTCTAAATAAATTTTGATATGTAATTGTTGCCATTGTTGAAGTTTCATTTTCAATTTCTAAATTTTCTTTAGCTTGAAGTGCTTGTTGCAATCCATCACTATAAGAACGACCTTCCATTAAACGACCTGTAAATGAGTCAACTAAAACGATTTCTCCATTTTTAACAACATATTCAATCCCATTTTTAAAAACAAATCTTGCTTTTAAAGCATTTAAAATTATATGATAAAGTTCTGTGTTTTTAATATCAAACAACGAACCTACACTAAACATTTTTTCAGCTTTGATCACACCTTCACTTGTTAGTGAAACTTGTTTAGTTTCAATATCAATATCAACGTCGTTTGTTCTTTTTAAAGTTTTTACAAAAGCATCAGCTGCTTTATATTGTGGATTTCTATTTTGGCGCCCTCCAGCAATAATAAGCGGTGTTCTTGATTCATCAATTAAAATTGAATCTGCCTCATCAATAATAGTAAAATTCAATCCTCTTTGAACTTTATCACCCATTGTTTTAGCCATATTATCACGTAAATAATCAAAACCTAATTCAGAGTTTGTTGTATAAGTAATATCAGCACTATAAGCTTCTCTTTTTTGTTGTTTTGTTAATTTTCTTGCATTTAAACCAACGCTTAATTTTAAGAAATTAAAAACCTTCCCATTTATTTCAGAGTCTCTTTTTGATAAATATTCATTAACAGTAACAATGTGTACACCTTTTTTCTCTAAAGCACAAATATAAGCCGCCATTAAACCAGTCAAAGTTTTACCTTCTCCTGTTTTCATTTCAGCAACATCCCCTTCAAATAAAACAAGCGCTCCAACTAGTTGAACTTCGTATGCTTCTAGCCCTAAAACTCTTCTTGCAGCTTCTCTTGCTGTTGCAAAAGCCGGTACAATTAAATCACTTAAACTAACTTCATTATTTTGTAATTGTTTTACAAATAAATCTGTCTTATTTGATAAATCTTCATCGGATAAACCTTTGTATTCTTCACTTAGTTTTATTATTTCTTGAGCTGTTATTCTATGTTTTTGAACTAATTTTTTATCGCTGATCGCCATTTTGAGACCCCTTTTCTATTTGCTATTTTAAATCATCTTTTTTATTTTATCATATAAAAAATTAAATATTTTATAATTAAAGTATCATATAAAAAATAAATCACTCGTTACTTTGGGTGATTTATTCTTTATTTACCTTTTCTATTATAATATTAGGAATTATAAACCACATTTAAATTGCATTCCACAATTGTTGCAAGTTACGCATCCCCCAGCATCGATCATTGTTCCTTCTTTACATGTTGGACATAAATCACCTAAATCTGTTCCAATTTTTCGATCTTGTTTAATTCCACGTAAGTTTGCTAAGTTTTTTAACTCAGCTTTTTTATCATCCGTTAATTGTTGTACTCCATCAGTTTCAATACCAAAATTTTGAATATTTACTTGTTCAATGCTATCTAAGTTGTTTTCATCATTTGATAATGATAATACTTGAGTATCACGTGAGCCATCAACGTAAACAGTTCCACCTTTGGCTCCGTTTTTGTATAATCTAATGTATATTTTTTCAACATCTTTTACAGAATACCCTTTTGGAGCATTAACTGTCTTAGAAATTGATGAATCAACTCATTTTTGAATAATACACTGAACATCAGCGTGTTCTTCTGGTTTTAATTCCATTGCTGTTACAAATATATTTGGTAATTCTTTACCTTTATATTCTGGATTATGTTCTAATCATTCTTTAACAATGGCTGCTTCTACTTTTACAAATTTTCCTAAACGTCCTGAACGATAAAATTCAAATGCAAAATAAGGTTCTAGTCCTGTTGAAACACCAACCATTGTTCCAGTTGATCCAGTTGGAGCAATTGTTAATAAGTGAGAATTTCTAATCCCATATTTTTTGATGTTTTCTAAAATATCACTTGGCATATCTTTCATATAACCAGTTTCAGTAAACTTCTCTCTAGAAGTTAAGAAAGGGAAACTTCCTTTTTCTTTCGCTAACTCAATTGATGCACGATATGCAGTTGTTGAAATTGTTTCAAATATTTTATCAACAACGGCGTTTCCTTCATCACTTCCATATCTTAATCCTGCATAAATTAAAATATCATGCAGACCCATAACACCAAGCCCAAGTCTTCTTTCGCCTTTTGCTTGTAATTCATTAGCTTTTAAAAAGTAAGGTGTAGCATCAATAACATTATCTTGTAAACGAACACAAGTTGTTACTGATTGTTTTAATTTATCATATAAAATTTCTTTTGTATTTTTATCAACAAAGTTAGCCAAGTTAATTGCAGCTAAATTACATACAGAATATGGTGCTAGCGGTTGTTCTCCACAAGGATTTGTTGCTACAATTTTCATTCCATATGCTTTTGCATTTGTTTTGTCATTTGCTTGATCAATGAAGAAGATTCCAGGTTCTGCTGAATAGTTAGAACAAAAATTAATTAAATCTCAAAGATCACGAGCTTTCATTGTACGGTAAGTTTTAACTTTATAACCCATTTGTTCTCATTCACGAACATCACCAATTTCTTTTCATTTTTTATCATAGAATTTTTTTTGCNNAGTTTTATTATAAGAATCTAAATCTGGAAATTTTAAATCTCAATCAGCATTATTTTCTACAGCTTTCATAAAATCATGCGTTAAAGTAACAGAAATATTTGCCCCAGTTAAATAATCTGGATTATTTACTTCTCAAGTTCCGCCGTCTTTTATTTTTTTGTTAACATATTCTAATGTATTTTTATCAAAATTATCCGGGTTACTTAAAACAACATCACAAAAGTTTTGTTCTTCATTTGTTAATGGAACAAATTTTAATTTATTATTAGCTTCAGCTCTAACAGTTTCATCACTTGAATTTTGTGCTAATCATCTTAAAATTTTAGCATTTTGCATTTTAGAAATGATAAATTCAACTATATCTGGGTGTCAATCAGCTAACATAATCATTTGCGCCCCGCGTCGACTACCACCTTGCTCTACTAAATGTGTTAATGTTGATAAATCGTTCAATCAAGATACAGTCCCACTTGAACGTCCCCCAACTCCTTTAGCTACAGTTCCTCTTGGCCTTAAAGTAGATCCATTTGATCCAACTCCTCCACCTCGCGACATAATTTCCATAACTTCTTTACGGTGATTTGAAATACCTTCACGAGAATCTGGAATAAAAGGCATTACAAAACAATTAAAAAAAGTTACACTATTTCCACTACCACTACCATATAAAACTCTACCTGCTGGCACTATGTTATGATCTTTTAATTCGTTATAAAAATTATTAAAATGTGTTGTATCAGTTTCGTTAAAACTTAAAGCTTTAGCTACACGATATGCTATTTGTTCGTAAAACAATTCTAACGGCTTATCAACCGATGTAATTGTTTTTGAAATAATGTTTGTTTCACCTTCAACTAATAAATATGGATCAATTGCACCCACATATTGTTCTTCAATTTCAATATGACAAATATTATTTTTTTTGTCAATTTTGGTTATGTAACCAATTCCGCGTGACGGAAAAACTCCATCATCTTTTACAACAGTTATTACTAAATCTCCTACTTTTAATGTTTTATGATTAATGTCTTTCTGTGCATAACGGTCTAAAACAACCATTCTTGAAACCCCATCAAAAACAACTTTATAATCTGGTTCAATTGTTTTTAGATGTGGGAAGTGTTTGTTAATATCATTATTTAAATTATCGATAAGTTTTTGATTATACATTTTATCCCCCAAGTTTAATAGTTTTATTAATTGTTATATTTATTATTATTTTGTTGTTATTATTATTTTTTTGATATTTTTTTTATTTTTCTATGTATATATATTTATACACAAATTAGAGAATAAATAAATGAAAATAGAAGAAATAATAAAAATATTTTTAGTAAAAAAACATTTTTTATTTACATAAATTAATCCCCAAGAATTAACATATCTAAATAAAAAATGGTGGAGGTGGCGAGAATTGAACTCGCTTCCAAAAAAAAGTTTGCTAGAAAGCGTCTACAGTTTATCCTTGTTAATTTATTTCATTTATTGCAAAAACAAGAAAAATTGCAATTAAACTATCTTTATCTTTTTAAATAACTATTACTAAAGAAAATAATAGCTATCGATCAAAACTGTATTTAATCTTTGTACCATAGTTTTGAAATAAGCACAAAGTTTAGCCAAATCCTAACTGCGGATTATTAAACAGCTAACATAGTAGCACTTGCATTGTTGTTATTTAACATGAATGCTGGTACTTCTACTTTTTTATCATTTTTTGCATTTTATTAATCCTAGCATTATGGTCTGCAAAACCACTGCAACTCTCTATCTGCTTTATCTGTCGAACCCATTACACCCCCATGAACTAATTATATAACTTTAACAACATAAAAGAAACACTATTTTTTTTCATGCTTAGCAATATATTTTTTTGTAAATTTTATAACATCTGGAATTTTACATGCTGTCTTTCCCATATCAACTGTAAATTTACCAATAACTCTATGAGTTTCGTAAACGTTTTTTCTCAGTTTTTTAACATAACAAGCCACAGCTATTAAAAAATTATTCATTGTATATTTTACTCTGTTAGACGATATTTGTAGCCTGTTTTCAATGTGAGCAATAATTTTATTCAATTCTACTATGTTTTGCTCAAATAACCCCTTCTTAATGGCTTTTGCATATAAATTATAAGCTAAACTTTCTAAAACTGGATTATTAGAATTCATAAAGTCCATAGTATATTGGTGAGCATTATCATGCTTTATTGCCATTTCTACTACATAGTTTTCTGTTAAAGAAGAACTTTGATCACACATAGTTCAACTTAAAAATTCTTCATCAGATAAATCATTAGGATCAATTGATAAAAAAGCTATAATTCTTGCCTCATAATATTTTGACTCATAAAGTTCTTTGCACAACATTAAGTTATCTTTAACTTTTTGAACTTTTTTTGCTAAATCTAAAATTATAGGTGTTTTAACTCCAAATATTAAACCGGTTGTTCCATGATTCTCATAAATTTTTTTGTATTGTTTAGAACCGTTCTTTTGTAAAGTTTCTATTATATTTTTAAAAGTCATAAATATTACCCCACAATTAAACATTTCATATTTTTATTATTATAACATTAAATGTAAGGCATATAATTTATCAATTTAAAGTAAAAAAAAATTGCTAAGCAATTTTTCAATTATTGTTTTTAAGATAAGTTTTCACCATTGGTTTTAATAACATTTTGATACCAAAAGAAAGATTTTTTCTTGTATCTTTTCATGTCTTTTAAATCAAATTCATCACGATTTACAAATATAAACCCATATCTTTTTTTAACACCTTCATGAGTTGAAACTAAATCAATTGCACTTCAAGGCATGTAACCGATAAGTTCTACACCATCATCAATAGCTAGAGCCATTTGAGTGATATGCGCTTGATAATATTTAATACGATAATCGTCATTGATTGTACCTTGTTCAGTTAAAGTGTCATATCCCCCAATACCATTTTCGGTAATCATTAATGGTAACCCATATCTTTCATGAATGTCTCTTAATGTGTTTCTAAGCCCTTCAGGATCAATTTCTCAGTTAAATTCTGTAAGTGGTAAATTTTTGTTTCTTACTTTTTCGTATGTATCACCAACCAACCCTGATTGTTGATCTTTTTTAATTTCTAAATTGTTTGTGTGTGCTTGTTTGTATTTTATTGTTGCTGAGTTGTAGTAGTTAAAGGCAATAAAATCTGCTGTTCCTTTTTTAAGAATTTTCATGTCATTTTTTTCATAATCAAACATAGAGTTCAATTTTTCAAGTTTTCTTAAAAATACATTAGGATATACTCCTTTTACACCAACATCTAAATAAACTCAGTTTCTTTCCATATCAAAATCAAGTTTTGCTAAAAAGTCTAATGGTTTGTTTGAGTTTGGATATGTTACAGAAATATTTGGAGCTGGTCCTATTAAGGCATTTTTACAAATTTCTTTACAAGCGATAACGGCTTTAGCTTGAGCTAATAATAAATTGTGATTTATTTGCCACTTATCTTTTATTTTGTTTCCTGTGCTGTGAGTGTTAGCCATTCCAATAACATCACTCATTAAAACTACAATATTTTGCTCATTTATTGTTAATCAGTATTTTACCAAATCTTTATACTCATTAAAAATAGCTCGCGCAAATTTTTCAAAGGCATCTACCGTATTTCTACTTAATCAACCTCCTTTTTTTTCTAACGCTAAAGGTAAATCAAAATGATACATTGTAACAACCGGTTCTATATTATACTTTTTAAGTTCTAAAATTAAATTTTTGTAAAAATTAATTCCTTCTTTATTTATATTTCCGTCTCCATCAGGAATAATTCTACTTCAAGCTATAGAAAATCTGTATGACTTAAATCCTAGTTCCGCTAACATTTTTACATCTGTTTTTCAATTATTGTAGTGATCAGAACAAACTTCAAAACCAGTAACACCAGGCATTCAGTTATCTTTGTTTTTATCTTGAACAGATAAACCTTTTCCACCTTGGTTAACACCGCCTTCAAATTGATAGGCGCTAGTAGAACCACCTCACAAGAATCCTTTTGGAAATTTTAATTTTTTCATTTTACTCCTTTTTTATATACATAATTTATACTTTTATAATATCAATTTGTTTTTATACATCTATCAAATAACTTTATATTAGAACTGTTTTAAAAAAGTAGAACTAATTTAATATAATAAACTTAATATATAATAATTATAAGCGAGGTAAGTAATGAAAAGTTATTTTACAATTATTGAAAATATTGCAAAAGGAGATAATAATAGCAACTATGTGTTAATAGCAANNAAAAAAATATTAGAGTGTTTTATAAAAGGAAAGTTTTTGCAACAAAGAGAACTTGCAAATCAATGTTTTTTATCCATATCATCAATAACATATTTTTGCAAAAAGTTAGGGGTAAATGGTTATCGAGAGTTAATTTTTTTACTAAAGGGAGAATTAGAAAAAATTGAAATAAGCAAACAAAGTTTCCCAACAGTAAGTGGAGTTAGCTACTTAGATCCATATTACAAAGGTGTTAAAGAAATTTTTGAAAAGAATTCTTACTTCATTAAGAATCAAATAAACCAAGTTGATAAAAACAAAGAAATAAATTTAGTGTTGTCATATAACTTATCTAGATTAAATGATTTTTTGATACCACTTTTTAATGAAAAAAACATTAATATAACAAATGTTAATCTTTCTTGAACGTTTGAAACAATTTCAAGAAAATTAAATAATTATAATTCTATATTATTTATTTGTACAGGAAGAGATAACGAAACATTGTCACGTGCTTATGATCTTGTAAAAGATAAAAGCAAAATATTTGTTATTACAACAGAAGCGCAGTCTTTTAAATTTAAAGATGTAGAAAACAAAATGTTAATACCAGCAGAAAGCGCTTTTTTCAACTCTGCTTTTAGGCATATTTTAATTGAATTAATATTTTTAAATATTTTCCACAATGTAAAATAAAAAAACAGCTAAGCTGTTTTATTTGATATTGTTTTTTTATTAAATAATTTAAATAATTTATTCTTTTCTTTTTTAATTGTTATAATTTTTGGTTCACTTATTCGATAATTAATATCTAAAGAATGTACAGCATTATAATAATCATTTTCAAGACCTTCTATTTTATCAAAATTTAATTTTTTAATAATTTTATTCAGAACTAAATGAATGTTTTTTAGTTTTTCTTCTTGTATATTTTTTAATGAAGCAATAAATATTTCATTTTGCTTAGTTATCTTATCAGCTTTTTCTTCAAGAGGTTTTAGTTTATTTCCGTTTACAAGTTTTCAATATTTTTTATCTAACAAATCTAATTTTTTATTATTTTGTTTGTTATCTGGTTTTAATAATTCTTTTTGGGCTTTCTTAACTATTGAAGACTTTTTCATTTCCATTACATTAACAACGGACTCTAGAAGCACATTGGCACGTGTTTGTTTAACAATTTCTTTTTCAATTTTTTTAATCTGCTCAGTATCATTCTTAGAAACAATATTTTCAATTTCTAAAATTTCTTTTTTAATTTTAGTTAAAACTTCTTTTTTTGGCAAATCATTATGACTAGATAAAATACCAATAAGTTTTTTGTTGATTGACATGATTTCTTTTTTTTCATCTTTTCTTTCAGAATATGTAAGGAAAGAAAGAATACTTCCTGTTCCTATTGCTAATGCATATACTGAACAAGTAGCAATTATGTTACCTAAAATTGATAGAGGTGAACCTGTAAATGTATTATTAATACTGTTTATTGTCATACCTTTAATGGTTTCATTCACGGTAGGTTCAGCAATAGCTGATATTATTGAAAAAACACCATCACCACCCGGTACTCTACTTTCTGTCCCTAAAAAGCCAGATATAGTTCCAATTATACCGGCAGCTACCACACCCGCAATAAAGGGTCTAAATTTTGGTAAGTTAACAGCATAAATACTTGGTTCTGTAATACCCGCAATACCCGCAGGGATTGCCCCAAATGCCGCTCTTCTAACTTGTGCATTATTTGTTCTTATAGCAACACCAATTACTGCTCCAACTTGTGCAAATGCTCCAATTTGAGTTGATACCATTAGTGTTGTCGGAATTTCTGATGCTCTATCTAATGAAACGGGCATAATTACTGCAATATGCATTCCGGTTAAAACTAACGGTTGCCATATTAAAGCAAAAATTCCTGCCCCAATTCCATATGGGATTTTACCTAAACTACTAAATACTACTGAAATCCCTTGCTCCAGCAAGTATAAAACTGGGCCTAATGCAAAGAAGATTGCAGTTATTATAATAGAAAATGTTATCAAGGGTCTAAAAACAATGTCAACCGTTGTTGGCATTCAAGTTTTTATTCATCGATCTAAATAGAACAACATAAACGCCGAAGCAATATGAGGTAATATAGAATTTGTATATGTTTGAACCATTATTTCAGTAAAGTTATCAGAAGAACCAAACGAAATAAATACTCAACTCATTCCAGTACCCACCATAGGGTTAGCAATTGCCAAGGAAATAAATAGTTGCATTATTGAATTTGCTCCTAAATATTTAGCGGTGTTATAACCAATAACAATTCCTACAAATCTTAGCCCCACTTCAGCTGCAATATAGAAAATAGCCCCAAAAACATTAGCATCAGATATTAACACTTGTCCTTCTCCAGGATTTGTCATAACTATATCCTGCATAATTCCAGATATTATAAATATAGATCTTAATCCCAACAATATTCCTGATGCTAAAAGTATTGGGATTGAGGGTAACATAATACCACCCATCGCAGATAATAATCTGCTACCAAAACTTTTCTTAACAATATTTGTTCTAACATCTTGAGGTTTTTTTAAATCACTTATATATTTAAGAAAAGCATCTTTGACTTTGTACACTTCACCACCCACAATGATTTGCATTTGTGTGCCTGCTCAATTTACCCCTTTAACTAAAGGCAATTTTTTTATAGAGTTAACATCGACTTTTGACTTATCTTTTATTTCAAATCTTAATCTTGTCATACAATTAAACACTTGTTTATAATTTTCTTCACCACCAACAAGAACTAATAACTCTTCAGCTATTTTTTCATATCTTCCTTTTTGATTTACAAAAGATAATCTTTCTTGCTTTTCTTCTTGTAATGCTTTTGTAAAAATTAGTTCACCAATTGGATCACCTTTTTTAACATTTAGTATATTTTCCCTTAACTTAAACTTTCAACCTTTATTTTGTGTGGAATCAAATACTAATGGTGTTGATTTAGAAAAATTAATCATTTTACTATAATCAACAATTACGACGTCGTCGTTTTTATTAACAATATCATCTTTTTTAAAATTAACTTTAAATGGTTCTCCATTTAAAGTAACAGTATCTAATCCAATGTGCATTAATACACTTGGACCATCTTCACTTTTAAAATAAATGGCGTGTTTTGTTTTAAAAACCATTTCAATTGACGCTTTTTCAAATGGAGAACCAAAATTCCCACTAGTTGGTTCTATAAAAACACCGTCACCAAGCATTTTTTTTNNTGAAAAAACTTCATCATTTAATTCAGAAATAGGTTTTACAACCCCATCACATGGAGCATATAATATAACATTTTGTTTTTTCATAGTTTATCCCCTTCAATATTAATAGTATTTTTTTATGCATAAATTAGATACTTATTTTTCTAAAAACAATACCAATTTAATAAATTCAAATTAGTTTAAATAAAAAATAAAAAAAAGACTTCTGTTCAAAGTCTTTTTTTATTTTGTACTATTAGTAATATCTTTGGTCGTTGTAGTATCACTCAAAATCTACAAATTTTCAATTAGGATTTGCATTATCTCCTGTAATGTTTGAAATTGTAACAATATATGAATACTTAACATTTTTGCTATTTTCCATGTATTTATTACCTAACCCATCATATTTCATTTGTTCTTCTGGTGTCATATCTTTGATTGCTTGTGGCATATTTGCTTCTCCCACAGCATTAATTTCATTTTTATGCATTGATAAATCTGTACTTTCATCTTTTGGTCCATAGTAATCTAATTGATATGTAATTGAATTTGTTTTTACAGATGGTCCATCTTCTATAGGAATTTCTGCTCCTTCAAATAAACCAAGCTTTGTATTGTTAACTCCAATACCATCAGCTTTAATATCTCAATTTTTATCCATAAAAACTAAATCAAATCAAGATTTTTGTGTTCTTTCATTAATTTCATCAAAACTATTTTGGAAGTAACCATCATTACTATAAACGGTTTGTTGTAATCCATTATAGAATGAATTGTTTGGATCATTAGCCATGTTGTCTAAAGAACCGAATAAAGAATTTTGTGCATAGTCTACTGAACCATCTTCATTATCTATAGCTCCTAGTGTATCTCTAATTTTTTTACCATATTCTGATGTTGGATCAATTAATTCAATTTTTTGATTGTAATCATCACCTGAATATTCATATAATTCTTTTACTTTGGCTTCAAATTCTTTATTTTTTTCATATTTATGATCGTCGCCTTCAACTTTATTTAAAAATGGTTTAAACATGTTTCCAAGAATTGATGTTATTTGTCAAGTAGGAAAATTTTCTGTTTGAAATGCATCTGCAAAATAAAGTAAAAATGCCTTAGCTTGTGGGTATATGTCTACATCTAAAAATGGTGAAGCGATTAAATTAAAAATATTATTAATACCATCACTAATGTTGTTTCCCAGTAAACTATTGAACTTATTTTCATTAAATGTTTCTTTGTTTATTGTTAATATTTTTTTAATTATTGATGATATTTCCATTGAAGCTGTCATCAAAAAATCTACATTTGTATTTCCATATAAGGCAGCTTCTGTAGGTTCCGCAATCAATTCCATAGCTGTACCCATTAGATCTTGAGCACCACCAGCACCATTCATAATATCTGTAAGTTTTTTAACTAATTCTGAAACTCCAGGTAAAGTAAAATCTATCCCCGCTTCTTTTAGTTCACTAGCTTCTGTGTCTTCAAACCATTTAGGTAGTAATCCACCATAAACAATTCCTGTTGCCGCTAAAATTAGTGCAAAGTTTTGTTTGTCCCCTGTTTCAAAACGTGTTTTTAAAACTGGTAAAATTTTATTTAAACCACTTAAAGAAACAAACTCACTCCCATTACCAAAAACTTGCAATGCAGATAACATTAAATCAATAACTCCCATAGAAGATTTTCTATAAGAACCATAGCTTCCATCAAATACTTGTTTACCGTACTCAATTTTTTCTCCATCAATATTTTCATAAGAAAAAACAGATTTTTCTTTATCAAACATATTAGAATTTATTAATTCTTCCGTTAAAAATCCTGCACCTTTTTCATCATCTCAAAAACCATATTCTGTCTCAATAAACTTATCATTCATAGCTTCATTATTCATGATTGTATAATTTGTTAAAGCTCCAGTATCATATGTTGATCAAATGTTAGTGTTAAAATTATAAGATTGACCTTCCCTTACAATTCCTTGATTATGTTTATTTTCCACAAAATGATATGAAGATTCTGCTCTTCTTTTTTGACCATCAATTGGATTTTTATCTTGTAATTCTGGTTGATATTTTTCTAAATCATTTTTTTCTTTTGTAAAATCAACAACTTGACCATTATTTAAATTAAATGTTGGTGATGAACTGTTAAAAAACCCAAACATCGGAACACTGTTATAGTTCCCGTTTTCATGTCTTCCACCAATCATAATTTTTGCTAATTGTGAAGTTGCTCTAATTTGTGACACAATATTTTTATCTTTTATATTATTTAATTCACTATCTTTATAGGCATTTGTTTGACCCATTTCTGTTCCACAAGCAACAACAGTCGCAACAGTGGCTGCGGATAGTGTAAAACTTGCTAAAATATTTAATAACTTTTTCATATACTTACTCCTTTAAATATTTGCTATTTTTATATTCAAACTTAATATTTTTATAAAAATGATAATTTATTTTAACACAATAAAACCACCACTTTTTTTTGATCTATAAAACTTTTTTTTATTAATTTAAAAAACATTATTAGTTTTAAAAATATTTTATTAATAACAAAGTTTGAAAAATTGTTATTATTATTTTCTTTATTGCGAGTAAAAACATGATTAGAAAGTAATAAAGATACTAACTTAGAAAAAGATAACAGTGATAACCCTATTAAAAATAAATGATTATACAATACTAATAAAATAAAATCATTTGTAACAATTCTGCCATTTAATATTAAAATAGAATTAATATACAAGTTTAAAAATAAAGTAATAAAGTGTAAGTTAATAAAAAATACTGCGTTATTTAAAATAAACTTTTTGGTAATTTTACTTAAAATATATGCAAAAATATTTGCCAATATGAATAAAGATAGTATAAATGGAAAGATTAAAAAAATGAAAATAAATATATTAGTATTAAAAATAATCATAAAAATAATTGCCATTAAAGGAAAAACTAAAAGTTTATCGTAGTTAAAATGGTTTTGTAAAAATAAACTATTTTTTTTAAAAGATTTTTTAAAGAAAAAATATACAGCACAAATCATCGCTATTAAATTTGCGATTAATCAAATTTTTGTAAAAATATTACCTTTTAAATAAAGTTGAAAATCTAATAAAAAAGATGTTATTAAGATAAAAATATTTAAAATTACAACGTTAAAAATAAAAAAATTTTGGCGAAAATATTTTTAATCTTTTATTCATAATTACTTTGTTAAAAATAATCGCTGCAAAAAACAAGAATATATAAGAAACAACAAACAATACTATTGTTTCAACATGAAAATAATTTTGTGCTTGTAGCTCTATTCTATTTCACATAACACTATTATTCATAAATCAACCTTACTTATATTATTCTTTTATTATACCTTTTTATTTTTATTAATAATATCTTTGGTTATTATAGTATCATTCAAAATCTACAAATTTTCAATTTTGTTCTGATGTGTTGCTACTTACATTAGCAATAGTTACAATATATGAATATTTAATTTGATCACTATTTTCCATATATTTATCTCCCGTTCCATCATATTTCATTTGTTCTTCTTGTGATAAATTTTTAATGAAGTCAGGAATGTTTTTAGCAGAATTATAATTTATTTCATTTTCGTGTAATGATAAATCTGTACTTTCATCTTTTGGTCCATAATAATCTAATTGATATGTTATTGAACTAGTTTTTTCAACCTTGCCATTTTGCATTTTTAATTCAGCTTCATTAAATAAACCAAGTTTTGTATTATTAACACCAATTCCATCAGCTTTGATGTCTCAATTTTTGTCCATAAAAACTAAATCAAATCATGATTTTTCAATTCCTTCATTTATGCTTGCAAATAATTTTCCATAATATCCATCATTTGAATAAACTGCTTCTTGAATTGCTTGATAAAAGAAATTGTCTGGATTATTTGCAATATCATCAATTGAATCAAAAACAGAATCTGGCTTATAACTTTCAGATCCATCTTCGTTTATAACTAAACCAAGAACCCTTTTGATTTCTTTACCATAATTAGAAGTTGGATCAATTTCTTGAATATTTGGATTATAATCACTTTCACTATATTCATAAATATACTTTAGGTCTTTTTCAAGATCTACATTTTTAATATAATTATAATTTTCATCTTCATCTTTTATAAATAGCGGGTTAAACATATTACCTAAAAAAGATAAAATTTTTCATGTTGGAAAATTTTCACTTTTAAATGCTTGTGCAAAATAAGTTAAAAATGCTTTTGTTTGCGGATAAATTTCTACATTAATAATCTCTGTTCCACTTAAAACTAAATTAATTGTGTTACTAATCATATTTCCAATAAGTTCATTAAAGCCTTGTTCATTAAATGTATCTTTACTTAACTCAAATAAATCACGATAAATTTCTGATAATCTAATTGTTTCTTTCATAATGATATCAACATCATTATTATCATAAAGAGAAGTTTTTGAAGGATCTGAGGCTAATCTAGTAACAGCTAGTGTTAGTCCGCTAAATTTTTTAATCTCTGCAATTAATTCTTTTGCTTTTTCACTTTCAAGATCTACCCCTAATTCTGTTAGAGGAGATTCTTCTATTTTTCTTGGAAATCAATCAACTTTAAATGTTCCATGCGCTAACCCCACAATTGACAGAATTAATCCAAAATTATTTCTAATACCCACATCACTTGTTTTTAAAATAGGTAAAATGTTATTTAGTCCACTTAAAGTAATAAATTCATTACCTTGACCGAATGATTGAATTGATGATATTAATAGATCAACAATACCTAATGCACTCTTTTGATATGAACTAAATAAAGCTGATGAGCTTTCTTTACCATAAGAAATAAGTTCTCCTTCAGTTGATAAATATTCAAATTTATTTGTATCATAGTCAAAAGAACCATTATTGAATAAAGCTTCTGTTAAATAACTTGCCCCTTTTTTCTTGTGATTAAAATCTCCACTATCAACTAAAAACATTTCATTCATAGCTTCATTATTCAACATTGTATAGTTTGTTAAAGCTCCTGTGTCATAAAAAGATCAATAATTATCATTATAGTTATAAGTTTTACCTTCTCTAACTAAACCTTTATTATGGAAATCTTTCACATAATGATAAGAAGATTCAGGTCTACGAGTTGGACCATCAATTGGAGAATTATCTTTTAATTCTGGTTGAAGTGCTTGTAGATCGTTTTTTTCTACAGAAAAATCAACTTCATGCCCATTGTCTAATTTATAAAGCGGTGCAGAACCATTAAAAAAACTGTACATTGGTACTGAATTATAATTACCATTTTCATGCCTTCCACCAATCATAATTTTTGCTAATTGTGAAGTTGCTCTAACTTGCGATACAATATTTTTATTTTTAATATTTTCAATTTCACTATCTTTGTAAGTGTTTGATGATGATAGTTCTGAACTACAAGCAACAACAGTTGCCACTGTTGAAGTTGTAAAAACCAACGAACCTAAAATATTTAATAACTTTTTCATTTTGTTCCTTTATCTAATTCAAAAAATTTATTTGCCAATTTTTATAATAACATATAGAAACAAAATATAAAACAAGCAAAGATTAATTGTAATTTAATCTAAACATTGTTTTACAAAAAATTATAATATTTTACAAAATAAAAAAGGAAATAAAGTCCTTTTTTTATATTTATTTAATTTTATTAATAATGTCTTTGATTGTTATAATATCATTCAAAATCTACAAATTTTCAATTCTGGTTTGATTTGCTTTTACCAACATTGGCAATTGTAACAATATATGAATATTTTACTTCATCGCTATTTTCCATATATTTATTTCCTAAACCATCGTATTTCATTTGATCTTCTTGCGACAGATTTTTTATATAATCTGGAATGTTTTTTGCTCCCACATGATCAATTTCATTTTCGTGTAATGATAAATCTGTACTTTCATCTTTTGGTCCATAATAGTCTAATTGGTATGTTATTGAACTTGTTTCAACCAATTTTCCACCAGTTGTTGGAACTTGTGCTTCTGTAAATAATCCTAATTTAGTATTATTGACACCTATTCCATCAGCTTTAATATCTCAGTTTTTATCCATAAACACTAAGTCAAATCATGATTGTTGAATATCATTGTTAATTTCAGAGTATAATGAATTATAAAAACCATCGCCACTGTATACTGTTTCTTGCATTGCTTGATTAAATGGGTTATTTGGGTTATTAGAAATGTTATCTAGACCACCAAAAATTGAGTTTTCTCTATAAGATTCAGAACCATCTTCGTTAATAATAACTCCGTGAACTTCTTTAATCTTTTTACCATAATCAGATGTTGGATCAATTTCGTGGATATTAGGATTATAATCAGGCCCTGAATAATTGTAAAGATCTTTTGCAATTGCTTCAAATTCTTTATTTTTTTCATATTCAAATTTTGTTCCATCTTTTAATTGTAAAAACGGTTTGAATACTTCTCCAATTAATGATGTAAGCTGTCATGTTGGGAAATTTTCGCTTTTAAAAGCTTCTGCAAAATATAGTAAAAATGATTTTGCTTGAGGATATATTTGGAATCCAAACATTGGTATTAATCTAAATATTGTATCAATAGCTGAACTAATATTTTGTCCTAACAAACTATTAAATACGTCTTCTTTAAACGTGTCTTTATTTAGTGTTAATATTTCTCTAATAATAGATGATATTTCTAAAGTTTTTGACATAATAACATCTACATTTTCGTTTCCAAAAAGGTTTGCTTCTCCTGGTTTTTCAATTAATGTTATACCACGCATCATTAATCCTGCATTTTCTTGAATTGAAATAAGTCTATCAACTAAAGGTTTAATTTCTGGTAAATCTAAGTTTACACCAGCTGCTTCTAATGGAGAATCTTCTTCTAAAAATCAAGTTTGAATTAAAGAATCATGTGCAACTCCAGTAGCTCCAACAATTAAAGCGAGGTTGTGAGCATCTCATGTTTGTGTTGTTTTTAACATTGGTATTATTTTGTTTAATCCGGCTAATGCAATAAATTCATTACCTTGACCAAATGATTGTAGTGAGCTAACAACTAAGTCAATTACACCTAAAGCACTTTTTTGGTATGAACCATAAAGAGCACTTGCACTTTCTTTACCATAAGAAATAGTTTCGTCCCCTACTTTATATTCAAACATTTGTTCTTCTTTATCATATAAATTAGAATTAACTAATTCCTCTGATAAGAAACCAGCTCCTCTTTTATCATTTCAAAAATGATTTTCTTTTCCAATAAATGTTTCTTTCATTGCTTCATTATTTAATATAGTATAGTTTGTTAAAGCACCTGTATCATAATAACTTCAAATATTATCATTGTAATTGTATGCTTTACCTTCTCTAACTAACCCTTGATTGTGTTGACCTTTTTCATAAACATACGATGATTGTGGACGTCTCATTGGTCCATCAATTGGGTTGTTATCTTTTAATTCAGGTTGTAAATTTTGTAATTCGTTTTTTTCTAAAGAAAAGTCAACTTCTAAACCATTATTTAATTTATAATTTGGTGATGAGCTATTAAAAAATCCATACATTGGAACACTGTTGTAGTTACCATTTTCATGTCTTCCCCCAATCATAATTTTTGCTAATTGTGAAGTTGCTCTAACTTGTGACACAATGTTTTTATTTTTAATATCGTTTAATTCGCTATCCTTATAAGGGTTTGATGTTAATTCAGTACCACAAGCAACAACAGTCGCAACTGTTGCTGTTGTAAAAGTTAAACAACCTAAAACATTTAATAATTTTTTCATAAATTTCTCCTTAAATTACTTATTAATATATTTTAATAAAATCTTTGATTATTATAATATCATTCAAAGTCAACAAACTTTCAATTTGCATTATCTTCATCAGAACTTGTGTTAGCAATTGTTACAATATATGAATATTTAACTTCATCACTATTATTCATATATTCATTTCCTAATCCATCATATTTCATTTGTTCTTCTGGTGAAAGGTTTTTTATATAATCTGGAATGTTTTTTGCATCTACATGATTAATTTCTTTTTCATGTAGAGATAAATCTGTACTTTTATCCTTTGGTCCATAATAGTCTAATTGATATGTAATTGAACTTGTTTCAATTAATTTTCCATCTTTTGCTGGTATTTTAGCATTACTATAAAGACCTAATTTTGTATTATTAACACCAATTCCATCAGCTTTGATATCTCAATTTTTATCCATAAAAACTAAATCAAATCATGATTTTTCAATATTGTTAGAAATATCTCCAAACAATTGTTTAAAGAAACCATTTTCTGAATAAACAGCTTCTTGAATTCCTTGATAAAATTCATTGTTTGGATCATTTGCCATTGAATTTAAAGAACCAAAAATTGAATTTTCTTTATATGATTCTGTTTCATCTTCATTGATAATTACTCCATGAACTTCTTTAATTTTTTTTGCGTAATTAGATGTTGGATCAATTTCAGCAATATTGGGATTATAGTCGCTTTCACTATATTCATATAAATTTTTTACTTCTAATTCAAAATCTTTATTTTTAGTGTACTCATAAGTTGAACCTTCTTTTAAACTTAAAAATGGTTTATATAAGTTTCCTAACAATGAAATAATTTTAGTTGTAGGAAAATCCTTGCTTTTAAATGCATCTGCAAAGAAAAGTAAAAATGCTTTTGGTTGAGGATTAACAACTCCACCAACATCTCCTATAATCGCTTTAATGCTATCTCCTAAGTAATTACCGATTGAACTATTTAATTTTTCAAGATCTAAATTTTCTTTAGCTGTTGCAAAAATTTCTTTATATAAATTTCCTAAAGTCATGATTTTTTCCATAATAGTATCTACATTTGAATTACCAAATAATCCACCAGAATTTGACATTAATGTAATTGCACTAATTGTTAAGCTTGCGTCAGCCACTTCTTTGACTTTTTTTAAAAGTTCTTGTGTTTCATCTTCAAAAAAATTAACACCCACGTAGGTTAAATTATCACTGTCACTCAATCAATTATTTGAAAAATTATAGTATAAAATTCCTGCTACCGCTAAAACTAATGAAAAGTTGTTTTTCTCTCCGTTTGGATCGTTAGATTTCAAAATAGGTAATATCTGGTTTAAACCACTTAAAGATATAAATTCTGAACCTTGACCAAAAGATTGTAATGTACTTATTAATAAATCAATAACTCCTACACCACTTTTTTTATAAGAACCGTAAACTGGCGATGTACTTTGCTTTCCGTATGAAATAAGTTTATCTTGAACTTCATATTCAAACATAGATTTCTCAGAGTTATATAAGTTACTGTTAAATAATTCCTCTGTTAAAAATCCTGCACCTTTTTTTACATCTCAAAAGTAATTACCATCATCTACAAAGTTTTTTTTCATTTTTTCGTTATTTAACATTGTATAATTTGTTAAAGCACCAGTGTCATAATAACTTCAAATATTATCGTTATAGTTATAAGACTTACCTTCTCGAACAAGCCCTTTATTATGAGCTCCTTTTTCGTAATAATATGAAGATTGTGGACGTCTCATTTGACCATCAATTGGATTTTTATCTCTCAACTCTGGTTGAAGTTTTAATAAATCCGCTTTTTCTAATGAAAAGTCTACTTCTTCACCATTATTTAATTTAAAGTGTGGTGATGATGAGTTAAAAAAACCATACATTGGAACACTATTGTAGTTACCATTTTCGTGTCTTCCACCAATCATAATTTTTGCTAATTGTGAAGTTGATCTAACTTGTGACACAATATTTTTATTTTTAATATCATTTATTTCGCTATCTTTATATGGGCTGGAACTTACTTCTGTACCACAAGCAACAACAGTTGCAACTGTTGAAACAGTAAAAGTTAGCGAACCTAAAATATTCAATAATTTTTTCATATTTAATTTCTCCTTATTTATTAATAATTAATTTAATTTGAATTAATAAATAAGAAAAATTAACAAATTTGCACGTCTACTTGTTTGATATCGATATAGTTTTTAAATAAATTTTCCGCATCAAAATTCTTGTTGTTTTGATTTAAAAAATTTATTAAATTATTTGTTTTTATTAATTTTGTTCCATAAACATTATCCAAGCTTTGCTTACTTTTTTTATTTATTAAGTAAAAAACAACACTTATTGTAAACAAAATAAAGTTTACTATATTACTAAAAATTGCTTTTAATAATAATAAAAATGATGCAGGGTTATTATTGTAAAAACTATGAAAAATAGAAATTAGAGTTACTGTGAAATAAAGATTAAACAAAAAGGCAATTAAATTATTATTAAAATTAATTAAAACTTTTAGTTTAGAAAAATATAAATCTTTATTGTGAGAATACTTTAAAACAAATTTTAAAACACTAATTAATGCATTAAAAACCACTAAAGAAAACAAAATGTTAAAAATATTTTTTATTATTAATGTAAACATATTTACATTAGACAAGAACATTAAATAGTTTATAAAAAATGTTAAAAATAAAAATAAAAATAATGAATTAGTTTTAAAAGATTTTTGATTTTCGTTTTTAAAGATACTTAATTTAATAAAGTAAGAAATAAACAGTAAAGGCACTGATGTAAAGGTAATTATTAAGATTAATTTATTTTGATTAATTTGTCCATAAAAATTTCCTATAAATAGTACATTGTATAGTCCCATTGATAAAACCAAGAAAACCACAAAAGAAAATGTTTGTAAATTCTTTATAATTGATTTTTTTGATAAACACCTATGGCTCATTAAATTTAAAACAGAAAACGCAATTGAAAAAATTACCAGAGAAAGCATAACAAAAAATATAGTTATTTCAAAACCTAAAAAGATATTTAAATTTTCAAAAGCTTGTATATTTTTCATATTTTCTCCAAATAAAAAGTTCTTAATTTTTATTCATAAATTATACTACAAATAAATAAATATTAAAAACTCTTTAATTATTATTTAATTTATCTTGCAAAAACTCTATTTTTTTAAGATGTTTAAGAAATCTTTTTTTATGTTTTAACCTAGATTTTAAAGGCAACAAACATAAAATATTATAAAAATATGTTGTTAGTTTTTTATCTTTTAATACATTTGTAAAATTATTATGTGCTATATTGTTTCTTAAATGTAATCAATTTTGAAACGCTTCTTGTGCATCAACTTCTTTTTGTGTTATTTTTTTAACAAAAAGGCCAAAAATTGTTTTTTGTTCTTCAATATATTCTTTTTTTAGGTCAAATGTTGTTTTATTAATTAAATCACCGATTGTATATTTTTGATATTCTGCATTATGACCTTTATATTCAAGAAAACCTTTAAAACAACTTTCAATATTAAGGCATATTTTTAAAATATCCGCTGCTAAATTTTGAGATGAATAGTAACTGTTAATTAAATTATCACTATCAATTTGTTTTGTTCTTAAAATGTCTTTTAGTAATTCACTAAACACCTTTAAATTGTTTCATCCAATTATTCATAAGTTATAGTATCACTTAGAACGTGAAACAATAAATATTTTATTTTCTTTTGCAATTTTTATTGCATATTTTTTAAAAACCTTATTTTTATATCCTGTAGCTTTTGAGCTATTAAAATTAATCATTTTATAACCTTCTTTTTCATTAGAATAATTATACAAAAAAAATAGAGAAATCTCTATTTTATAAGTACATTAATAATATCTTTTGTTATTATAAAATCATTTAAAATCAATAAATTTTCAATTTTGTTCTTTTGTTTTTGTTTTACCATTCAGGTTAGTAAATGTTACAACATATGAATATTTAATATCTTTACTTTCTTTTAAATACTCATTTGCTTTACCATCATATTTCATTAAACTTGTTTCTGACATATTTTTAAGTATTTTAGGTATATCTTTCATGTTTTTTGTAGGTTCAGATTGGAAAAATGGGTCAGAAAAAGAATCATCTTCACCAAAACTTTCAAATCCATCATCTTCACCAAAACTTTCAAATCCATCATCTTTATGCGTATTTTCATCTGTGTCATAATATAACAACTTTTCTTGGTGTAAATTTAAATCTACACTGGCATCTTTTGGACCAAAATAATCTAATTGATATTTTAGTTCTGTTTTATCTTTATTTCATCCAAGTTTTGACCCATCAACACCTTCTCCCATGGCTTTAATGTTTCAAAAATCATCTCTAAATAATAATTCAAAACTCTTTTCATTTATAATTCTTTCACTTTCCATTATTAAATCTGATAAAAAGTTACCTTTAGTATTAAAGAGTTTTTTAAATGCTTTGTACATAGATGAATTAGGGTCATGTGATCATTTATAAAAAATATTAAATAAGGAACCGTCTTTATACATATCAGTTTTTTCATCTAAACCATAATTTTTTAGAATTTTTTTGTAATATTTCCCAGTCATGTCTATTTCGGTTAAGCTTTTAGTAAATGACTTGTCATTTGGGTGATTTTTTTGATAATTTACGATTTCTTTAATTTTATTAAACATATCATAATTTAAAACTATATCTCCATCAGTGTTTTTTTCTGTAAAAATTGAAAATAATTCTGAAGTTCCGGCCCCAAATTCTTTAATAGGAAATGCTCCATTTTGAATTATTTTATCAATAATTGCTAAAAAAGCTTCTGTTTGCGGTCATAAAAATGAACTAAAAACTCCCATTTGTTCAGATATTGCTTTAGCAAAATCTTTACCAGCTAGAATATCATATTCTTTAGTATCAAAATTTGTTGTTAAATCGACCATTTTTCCAAAATAATCAGCACTTTTGACAATTTCTAGAATTAAATTGTTAATATTTTCAGATTTTCCATCTAAAGAAAAACTTTTATCTTTGTTGCTTGAAGAAAATATTTTATTTCCAATAAACTCTGTATAGCTATAGGCATTTATCATTCTGTTTAAACTGTCATATAATTTTTCAATTACATTATCAAATTCATTTTGATTTTCTGGTGGTATATTTATTTTTAACTTATCCAATACACTATCTTTTTTTTATAGAAACTTTATAGTTATCTTTTAATAAAGTTAGTTTTCCTAAATTTTCTTTTTCGAATCAATTAACCATTGTTTTACCAACCGATCAAATAAACGGAATTAAGTTTGAAAAATTTGAATTAGAATTTGAATGCTGTTCTACAAAAGGAAAAATTAAACCAAAAGCTAATAATCCTAAATTTTCAGTACCTCTTCCAAAAAAAGAAATACCGGCATTAAACAATGAAATAATGGCATTACTTCATTTATTATAGACAGCTCAGTTTAAATCAGCGGTTTCTTTTCCAAAATCAAAATCAGAATAAATATTAAATGTTTTTGTTTTTTCGTTGTATTTATTTTTTTTAAATAAAGTATTATGTGTGTTAATAGCACCAAAAAAATCATCACTAAATCCATTGGCAGTTATAATTTCTTTGATTTCTGGAAAATTCTTAATAATAGAATTAACCATTGGTCCTGTATCATAATGTGCTCAAGCTACATTATTTATATCATAATCAGAATTTTTCTTATGGTAGTTTTTATCCATATAAAAAACACTTGTAGCAGTTTGGGCATAACCAGATACTGGAGACCCATAACCTAATGCGTCATTGTATGTTTTAATTCTATTTAATTCTTTTTCAATATTATAATCTCCATTTTTTAATTTTAAAACAGGGTTTGTTGTCATTGTTACTAAATTATTTAAAACTGAAGGTGCTGCATAGTTGGCATTTTCATGACGACCAGCTATAAAAATTTTGGCCAAGATTGATGAAGCCTTTAAATCTCTAATTAAACTTTTATCGATAACATTATTAAGTTCTGAATCACCATAGGTGTAACTGTTTTTTAATTGTGCTTTATCCGTTAAGGGTTTTCCACAAGAAACAGCATAAGAACTTGCACTAACTGTTAGTGCTAACGTGGGTATAATCATTAATAACTTTTTCATAGGCATTTCTCCTTTTGTGTTTAATAATAAAAATGATAAACACATTTTAAAGATTATTATTTAAAATCTTTAAACAAGTTTATCATTGGTTTATTTATATAATTCTGAATTATGCAAATTGCGCATATTATTCTCAAGGAAGTTTGGTTTTAAAAATTTCTTTTCCCATTCAAATATTGTTAAAGTTTTTAGAAACTACTTTTTTATATCACTCTTTTACATCAATTGCTTTTGTGTTTGTAGTACTATTATCTGTAAAGTGTTTCATAATATTAGCAGATAATTTTGGAAAATCTTGATTATTAGCAATCCCCGATCATTCTAAACTTGAAGCCAAAACATTATTTGAAAAATACTTTTTGTATGTTTCTAAATCTTTGTGCTTATTTTTAATGGCGGTTAAACTATCAATGATTGGTGTTTTTAAGTCTTTTAAAGCTGATGTTATAAAAGTTTTGCTGTCATATACTTTACTCATATCAATATCAACTCCAATTGTAAATCTATTAACATCATTATTGTCTTTTATTACATTTAATCAATCCATTGTTTGAATACCAGCAACAGGCATCATTGCATTTACACCTAACTTATATGCTTTTTTAGCTAAATGCATACCACCTTGGGAGTTGAAATTTGTAAATCAATCATCAGCACTTCCTATATTTGGAACTTCACCAACATTATGATTATCAATTCTTGTACCTGTAAACGGATTTATAAACTTAATTTTTTTAAAAGTTGGTTTTAGATTTTGAGAATCATTATTAAAAATAGATGAAAAAAGTTTTTGTAATTCTAATGTATTTTTATCATTATTAAAGTAACGAATACCTGCATAAAATCCTGCCATAAAATCAACAACTCCTTGTTTGTCACCACCACCTCATGTTGACACTTTTATTTCATTTTGATCAAACATTTTATAATTTAAAAATATACCAGAACTTACACCAGCATAAAATCCTGAAACAACAGAATCAAAAACAATTTTAGCTACATTTTGATTGTCTATGTTGGCTAAATCAAATTTATTTGCATCTAATCAAATATAGTGTTGTTTTTTAAAGATATCTTTATTTGTTTTACAAAATTCTTGTAAATTTTTAGCATGTAAAAATCCTGGAACAACAATTGTTCCATAATAATTATTAGCTGCTGCAACATATTTATTTAAAATATCGTTATTGTTTTGGGGGGTAAAGTACTTTTTTTGAAAATGTTTATTTGGGTATTTTTTTATAAAAGCGTTGATTGCATTTCAACTTAGCTCATTAAAAGATTTATCATTGATGCTGCCAGCATCAGTTATTAAAGCAATGTTTTCTTTTATTAATTTTATTTTCCCACAAGCAATTGTGGAAAAAACTAAAGGTGCAACAATTATTATTGTAAATAAAATTTTAATACTGTTTTTCATGTATAACCTCTTTATGCAAATGTAATTGCAATTAAAAAATAACACAAAAAACTCATATAGCTACAAATTATGCTTTATACTATATGAGTTTGTTTAATCTTAATATATTAAATTTCTTTAAAATTAAATTTAAATCAAGGTTGTACCATCATTAATAAATTATGTTCTTCTATATCTATTTTTCCAATTAAATTAGCTCTTTTATCAAATCCTTTAAAGTCATCTTTTAAAATAACAACAAGTTCTTTTTGATAATTTTTATCTAATGAATTTATAATTAAAACATCACCTTTGCTAAATGTTTTTTCATTATTATTAGGAATAATATTTTCTCTTGTTTTATAAATTACACGAGACATTGTAGATCTCAAATAATACTCATTTATGTCTCCTCTTAAAAAATGCTTGACATCAAAGATTATTTCTTTTTCTAATTTAGAAATATTTTTATTTAAATTTATTTTAAATTCTATTGTGTTTTTATTAACAAGAGATAGACTTTTTAACTTTTCATCAGATGCATGCATTGTGGGATCTTTTAAATCTTTTAGAGCAGAAGTTATAAATTGGTCTTTCTGTGACTTGTATTGCATAGACATGTCAGTATCCACTCATATTGCATAAAATTTATCTTTGCCTTCAATCGCTGTTAATCAATCTTGAGTTTGAACTTTAGCAACAGACATCTTAACATTAATATTATTTTCTATTCTCGCTTGTGCTAACTCTATGTTTTTACTGATAGGTTCTGGTATTATTGGTTTTACTGGCATTTTTGGTATTTGTGTAGAACAGCTGCCGTGGCTCCTACCTATGTAATAATTGATAAAATACTTAATATTTTTTCACAAATACCTCACTAAATATTGTTAAATAAATAATTAATAGTATTACACTTATAGAATTTTTATATCTTTTTTAAAGATAAAACACAAAAAGATAAAATTATTTAATAACTTTGCAATTGTAAAATTTTGTTATAGTTATAATAATATAAAATAATTATAATTTTTTAAAAAAACACCTTTTGGTGTTTTTTTATATATATATTGAAATTTAAGCTACCTCTTCTCAATAAGGTTTTGTTTTCATAATTTCACCGCTCATTCATACTCCTGAACCAGCTTCTATTTTTGCTAAAGCTTCTTCAAATCAGTCTTGAATATCTTGTGGTTTAACGTGTGATCCTTCTTGTGTAAAGTAATCTCTCACAACTACATCTAATTTTTCATAAGTAGTGTTTTTCGCAATATCAGATCAACTTACATCTTCTACTGTTTCATTATTTTTGAAATATTTTTCATATTCTTTTTGTGATTCTAGATTTTTATCTTTGTTATGAATAGCATTTAAAGTATCGACTGTTGATCCTTTTAAATCTTTTAGAGCAGATGTTACAAACTGTTCTTTTTGGGCTTCGTATTGTGTAGCCATATCTGTATCAACTCCAACTGCATAAAATTTATCTTTACCTTCAATCGCTGTTAATCAATCCTGAGTTTGAGGACCAGCAACCGGCATCATAACATTAATATTATTTGCTATACCAGATGCCGCTAATGCTTTCCCATCTCCTGCGTGAAAATTAGTAACTCAATCTTCTTTTGTGCCAAGATTTGGAGCTTCATAGAAAGCGTGATTGTCAACTCTAGCACCTGTTTTAGGGTTAACAAATTGAACTTCTCTTAAATCTGCAACTTCAATATCAGCGCTAAAAATTTCATTATATAAATCAGGCATGTAACTTTTACCAAATAAATTAAAGAAACGTATGGCCGAATAAAAACCAGCCATAAAATCTGTTACCCCTTGGCTATCTCCACCTAACCATGCTGATGTTTTTAAGGTTCCTTCAGGTACTTCTTTGTTTAAAAATAAAGCTGTTGAAATACCGGCATAAAATCCAGAAATTGCTGCGTAAAAGACAATTTTTGCTACGTTAGAATTATCGATACCAAATAAATCCTTGTTATTGGCATCCAATCAAACGTAATGTTGTTGTTTGAATATCTCATTATTTTGTTTAGAGTATTCTCTAATTGGATTAGCGTGTGCAAACCCTGGAGCTACAATTGTTCCGCTACCAGAGTTTGCAGCTGATGTATATTTGTTCAAGATATCATTTGGATCAATTGGTTCAAATGATTGTCTTGAGTAACCTTTTATTTCATCTTGTTTCATAAATTGATCAATAGCTTCTCATGAACTTTGGTTAAATGATTTATCATTTATACTTCCAGCATCAGTTACTAACGCTATTTTTTTACTACTAATTTCTGGTGTGGCACAAGCAACAACTGTTGCTGCTGTTGAACCCACCAATGCTACTACTGATAAAATATTTAATATCTTTTTCATAAATACCTCACATTAAATTTTGATAAACATAACTAATGGTATTTACACTTATAAATTTATTTATATTGCACTGCAAATATTTGCTAAAATAAATAATTAATTTTATTTAAACAGTTAATACACTGACTCTCATGAAGCAACTGTTGTAAAAACTTTTTCACTCATTCATATATTTTTAGCATCTGGTGTATTCGCTACAATTTCTTTATATCAAAGATCTATTATTTGTCTATTAAGGATATCAATATCATTATTTACACCATTCATTACTGATGAAGCAAGTTTACTATATGAATCATTTTCAGCAATAGTTGATCAATCTAAATTTTCTACTGGTTCATTATTGAAAAAGTATTGTTCATATTGTAGATTGGCTTCTACGTCGAATGGTCTATTTTTTATAACATTTAAAATACTTTCTGTAGAAGAACTTAAGTCTTTTAAGGCTGATGTTATAAATTTATCTTTGTAATCAGTATATTCTTTTGACATATCAACATTCACACCTACAGCGTAATAATCAGGTTGGTCTTTGACTTCGTTCAATCAATGTTCTGTTTGTGCTCCGGCAACTGGCATTAAAGCTTGTATGTTATTATCAAAAGCTGATTTAGCTAATGCTTTTGCTTTATCTTCTTCAAAATTTGTTATTCAATCACTAGCTTCTCCCAATTCATCTTTTGGAACAACTCCTTTAACATGATTATCAATTCTGGCACCTGTTTTAGGGTTAACAAATTGGACTTCTTCAAGTTCATATTCTAAAACACCAAATGCTGCGTTGTAAATATCTTTAATATAAAGGTCTGATTTTCATCTATTAAAAAATCTAATTGAAGAATAATATCCAACTAAAAAATCAGAAACCCCTTGTACATCTTCTCCGATTCAAGCTGAGGTTTTTAAGGTTGTATCTGTTTGTGCTAATTTTTCATTTAAAAATAAACTAGTTGCAATCCCAGCATAGAACCCAGATAACACTGAAGAAAAAATAACATTTGCAACATTATCATTTCTTGTTTCCGCCAAATCTTTATTATTGGCATCTAACCAAATATAAAGTTGCTGTTTAAAAACTTCTGGATCTTGTTTTGCAAAATCTTGAATATATTTATAGTGATTAAACCCAGCCCCTATCACTATTTTATTATTATCTTTGGCAGCTTCACTGTATTGTTTTATAACATCATCTGAAACTTCAGAGTCATAAGATTTAGCTTCATAGGTTTTTGCATCTTCTTGTTTTAAAAAGTTTTGTACCCCACTTCAAGCTTTATCGTTATAGAAACTTCCTTCTGTTGTATTATAATCTTTTATAAATGCTATTTTTTTTCANTTCATAGATGAATTAGCCTCTGTTGTACAAGCAACAACAGTTGCAGAGGTTGCTCCAACTAAGGTGATAATAGATAAAATATTTAAAATTTTTTTCATAAATACCTCCATTAAATATTGTTAATAAATAATTAATAGTATTTACACTTATGCATACATTATAGTACTTTAAAAAAAATTTGCCAAATAAAAAAAATATAGATGTTCCTATATTTTTTTATAAATATTATCTTTAGTAATAAAATTTGCTTTATTTTTCTCAAGCTGGTGTTGTTTTCATGATTTCACCACTTAATCAAACTCCAGCTCCTGCTTCAACTTTTGCTGTAGCTTCTTCGAATCAATCTTGAATTGCTTGTGGTTTAACAGGTGATCCTTCTTTAGTAAAGAACTCTCTTACAGCAACATCTAAGTTTGCGTAATTTGCATTTGCAGCTATGTTAGATCAGCTTGCATCTTCAATAGTTTTGTCGTTTGCAAAGTATTTATTATATTCTGCTTTTGATTCTTCATCTTTATCTTTGTTGTAAATTGCATTCAATGCATCAACTGTTGCAGCTTTTAAACCTTTTAAAGCTGAAGTAATAAATGTTGATTCTTTACCTTCATATTGTTGAGACATATCTGTATCAACTCCAACTGCATATAATCCTTCTTTTCCTTCGATTGCAGTTAATCAATCTTGAGTTTGAGGGCCAGCAACTGGCATCATGACATTAACTTTATGTGCTACACTTTTTNNTTGGGCAAGAGCTCTACCATCTCCAACATGAAAACTAGTAACTCAGTGTACACTTGCTCCTAAACTTATTGGTACTTCTCCCATTTTATGATTATCAATTCTATTCCCAGTATCTGGGTTAACAAATTGAACTTCTCTTAATGTTTCTGCTGGTACTTCTCCAAATGCTTCATTGTATAATCCAGTCATTGATTCATCATCTTTATTAGCGTTAAAAAAACGAATAGCTGAGTAATATCCAGCGATAAAGCCAGCAACTCCTTTAGTATCTCGACCTAATCATCCAGATGTTTTTAAATCACCTTCCGGCACTTCTTTATTTAAAAATAATGCTGATGAAATTCCAGCATAGAATCCTGAAATTGCTGAGTAGAACACAACTTTAGCTACGTTTGTATTATCAATTGAAGCTAAATCTTTATCATTTCCATCCAATCAAATATAATGTTGTTGTTTGAAAATGTCATTATTTTGTTTAGAAAATTCTAAAATTGGATTGTCATGACCAAATCCTGGAGCAACAATAGTTCCATAGCCAGAATCTGCAGCTGTTTTATATTTGTTCAAAATATCTTTTGGGTTAACTGGTTCAAATGATTGTCTTGAATAACCATCTATTTTGCTTTGGTTCATAAATCCATCAATAGCTTCTCATGCGCTTTGGTTAAATGATTTATCATTTATATTTCCATCATCAGTTATTAAAGCTATATTTTTACTACTAATTTCTGGTGTGGCACAAGCAACAACAGTTGCTGCTGTTGAACCTACCAATGTTGCTACAGATAAAATAGTTAATATCTTTTTCATAAATACCCCACATTAAATATTGCTAAAAATAACTAATAATATGCTACTTATCTTTTTATTATAGTACTTTAAAAAAATTTGCCAAATAAAAAAAATATAGACGTCTCTATATTTTTTTTATTTATAAATATTATTTTCTTTTGTAAAGTTGTGATTTATTATTCTCAAACTGGTGTTGTTTTCATGATTTCACCACTTAATCAAACTCCAGCTCCCGCTTCAACTTTTGCTAAAGCTTCTTCAAATCAATCTTGGATTGCTTGTGGTTGAACAGGTGATCCTTCTTTAGTAAAGAAATCTTTTACAGCAACATCTAAGTTTGCGTAATCTGCATTTGCAGCTATGTCAGATCAACTTGCATCTTCAATAGTTTTGTTGTTTGTAAAGTATTTGTTGTATTCTGCTTTTGATTCTTCATCTTTATCTTTGTTGTGAATTGCGTTCAATGTATCAACTGTTGCGCCTTTTAAATCTTTTAAAGCTGAAGTAATGAATGTTGATTCTTCACCTTCATATTGTTGAGACATATCTGTGTCAACTCCAACTGCATAGAATCCTTCTTTATCTTCAATTTCAGTTAATCAATCTTGTGATTGAGGTCCAGCAACTGGCATCATAGCATTAACTCCATTTTCTACACCTTTTTTAGCAAGAGCTTTACCATCTCCAGCATGGAAACTAGTAACTCATTCTATAGATTTACCTAAACCTGTTGGTACTTCTCCGGCTGCGTGATTATCAATTCTTGCTCCGCTATCTGGGTTAACAAATTGAACTTCTCTTAATGCTGCTACTGGTGCTTCTCCGAATGCTTCGTTGTATAATCCAGTCATTGATTCATCATCTTTATTAGCATTAAAGAAACGAATTGCTGAGTAATATCCAGCGATAAAGTCAGTAACTCCTTGGCTATCTCCACCTAATCATCCAGATGTTTTTAAATCACCTTCTGGCACTTCTTTATTTAAGAATAATGCTGATGAAATTCCTGCGTAGAATCCTGAAATTGCTGCGTAGAATACAATTTTAGCTACGTTTGTATTATCAATTGAAGCTAAATCTCTATCATTTCCATCCAATCAAATGTAGTGTTGTTGTTTGAAAATATCATTATTTTGTTTAGAATATTCTTTAATTGGGTTAGCGTGTGCAAATCCTGGAGCAACAACAGTTCCATTACCAGAGTTTGCAGCTGATGTATATTTGTTCAAGATATCATTTGGATCAATTGGTTCAAATGATTGTCTTGTATAACCTTCTTCTTCTTCTAGTTTCATAAATTCTTCTACAGCTTCTCACGCACTTTGGTTAAATGATTTATCATTTATACTCCCAGCGTCAGTTACTAATGCGATGTTTTTACTACTTACCTCTACAGTTGCACAAGCAACTACAGTTGCTGCTGTTGATCCAACAAGTGCAACTACAGATAAAATGTTTAAAATTTTTTTCATATTTTTCCTCTCATAATTTAAATACTTTTTTAAAATAATTTTGATAAATATTCTAATAATTTGTATAGTTTGGTAATTATAAGTGATAAATGTACATTTAAATAGAAGATTTAATAATTTCGTTTATAAATCTATAAATATGATAACATAAGACAATTTGAAAAAAAATAACATGGCATGTTTTTTATATTTTTTTTTAAATAAAATAATTTCCAAATAAAAAAATCTTTACACAAGGTAAAGATTTTAAAAATGTTGCTATCTTTGCGACTTATTAAACGGAATTCCGGAAGCTTTTGGCACTTTCGAGAACTTACTTGTTGCCACTAATATTCCTAACGAAATTAAGAATGGTGTCATGTTTAATATTTCTGAAGGTACACCAGCAATAGCTCTTGTAAAGGCTAATCCACGTAGTGTTCCAAAAATAATACTTGCAGCTCCGACAAATAGCGGTTTTCATTGTCCAAAAATCAGAATTGCAATTGAAATAAATCCAAATCCTTGAACTCCCCCATTAAAGCTGTATGATGTTGCATTTACATATATAGCTCCAGCTATTCCTGCTAAAAACCCTGAAATTAATACAGCAACATAACGAGTTTTTATAACGTTTATTCCAGCTGAATCAGAAGCATTTGGATTATCACCAACAGATGAATATCTTAACCCTGATTTTGTAAATTTAATTCATAAATAAATTACTAAAACTAATATTACCCCAATTAAGAAGTATCAGTTCAATGCTGCATCCCCACCAAAAGTAATGGCACGATAATTCGAAGGAATTCCAGCTCCAGAACCGTTTGGTGTTAATGATGGTAATTTTACTAAAAATAATCCAATGGCTGTCGCTACCATGTTGATAGCAACCCCAGAAACTATTTGTTGTGATTTAAACTTGATTGCAGCTCATGCATATAATACTGAGAACACCATTGCGGCAAACCCTGAAATTAAGACAGCAAAGAATTGCATGTTATTACTTGTTGTTTCGCGAGTGTATAGTCCAAATATTGAAAATGTTATTGCTCCAATAATCATCATCCCTTCAATACCAATATTTACAACACCCGCTCTTTCAGCCATATAACCAGATAAGGCTCCAAAAATAAATACAGCTGAGAAGAAGAAAATTGATTCTAATGTAATTTGTAACATCTTATTTTCCTCCTTCATTGTTAACTTTCGTTAACTCATTATTTATTTTGTTTGTTAATCTTGTTTGTATTTTTTCACTTTTAATTTTTGATATGTATTTTTCTAGATAAATAATATATTTTTCTTTATCTGTTTGTATCAATGTTTCTAAATATTTTTGATCTTCCACTTTGTAAGAACTTGTATTAGAAATATTTTCTTGTTGTTTTGCTTTTAAAATTGTTTCTTTTTCATCATTAATTAAATTCTTATATCAATTTAAATGAGATTTTTTTAATTCTTTTAAAGCTAACTTATAATTTTCAACCTCTTTATTTTTTTGTTGTAATTTTAATTCTTTCTTTTGTTTTTCAAAGTTTGAATCATGCAATGCAACAGCATCTAAGCTTTGAGCGTATGTTGCAAACATTAAATTATGAATTTTTTCTTTAACAGCATTATGTGGTTTTTGCTTAAAAGCCATAACCGATTTTTGTTTATAAGTTCTTTTAATATTTTGTGATTCATTTATTTTTGATGTAAATAAATCTTTTTCACTTTGTAAAACATTAATCGCAGCATCACGGTATGTGAAGAATAAATGTTTTAGTTTTTCTTTATCATTTTTAAATTCTTCTAAATTAACAAAATGTGAATGTTTTAAATCATTAATTTTTGTTTGATAATTATCTAAAAGATTGTGTGCTTTTTTACTTGAAACAAATATTATTGTTAAGTATTCCATTAACATTCTAAGTTTTAAAATAAATAATTTAAAACTTAGAATTGTTTTTTCTCAACGATAATTTCATATCAATCTAGTTTCTAATTTATACTTTTTATTTATATATTTAAGTTTATTTCTTTTTAAAGTAGCGGATATATAATCAATTGGTTTAAGTTTTGTAAATAAAACTGAAATCGCTGAGAAATAAATTATGATTGCAAATATAAGAGAAGCAATTGTGTCTGGAATGTTATTTAAATCACTTGCCCCAGCAGCTGAACCAATTGTTAAAACAGCTCAAATAAACCCAGTAAGTAATATTCCAATTGGATTGTTTGCCCCAACCAGAGCAACCGCTATCCCATCAAAACCAGCAAGTGGTAAATTATCTATCGCGACACTAATATTTTTAGAACCAGGAGTTAATACCCAAAAAGCTCCCATTAGTCCAGCGATTGCTCCTGAGATCATCATTGCAGTAATAATTTTAGTTTTATAATTTATTCCTGCATATTTAGAAGCGTCCGGATTTTCCCCGACAGCCTTTAGTTTGTAACCCAAAGTTGTTTTATTAAGAAGAATAATCGCAATAATAGCTACTATTACTACAGTTATTATAGGGATAATAGCCATTCTTCCCATAGCATTATAATCTAATGACATATTTTCGTTTAATGGTAATGTTGCATGATCTGTTCCAATAGCATTAAATATCTTAAATAAATATTTCATTAAAAATCATATACTTCAGTTCATTAAAATTGTTGTAACAACTTCGTGAACATTAAATAAAGCTTTTAAAATTCCGGGAATAGCTGCAACTAACGCTCCCACAAAAATAGCTGTCGCAAATATAATAATAATATTTAAACCTTGACTATAATTTGTATTTTGCCCAACTAGAACAATTATTGTAGCTACTGATAACATTTGTCCAGCGGCTCCAATATTAAATAATCCTGACCTAAAAGCTATAGCCATTGAGATTCCTCCCAGGGCATATATTGATCATCATGATAATACACGGTCAAAAGTTGATGGTAATGAAATTGTTTTAAAAATATCAGCAAAGTATTTCATTGGATTAGCTCCAATTCCCGCCATAATTACAATCCCAATCAATAAACCAATTAAGACAGATCATAATGAATTTGAAAATGTTTTTCCACTTTTCTTTAATTCATCTGAACGAAGATATAAATAACTTCTGCGTCTAAATTTCCAAAATTTTATTTTACTGTTGTTCATTTGACTTCACCTTTCCTGCCATCATTAACCCGATTTCATCACGCTTGGCATCTTTTGCATTTATTACTCCGGTAGTGTTACCACCACTTAAAACAACAATTTTATCTGCTAGTGACATAATTTCATCTAATTCATATGAAACTAATAAAACAGCATTGTTTTTTTCTTTTTCTATTAATATTTGTTTGTGAATAAAATCGATTGCTCCAACATCTAACCCTCTTGTTGGTTGAAATACTACTAATAACTTATGTTCATTACTAATTTCTCTTCCCACAACCGCTTTTTGTTGATTACCCCCAGATAAGTTTCTAGAAACTGCAAATCCACCGCGACTTCCACGAACATCATATGACCTAATTATTTCTTGGGCATATTTTTGAATATTTCTTGATTTTATAAAACCATATCTTGAAAATTCTTTATTATTTATTGTTTGTAAAACCATATTTTGAATCACTGTAAAATCTAAAATCATTCCGTATTTATGACGATCCTCAGGAATATGACTTATACCATGTTTGTATCTTTGCTTAATTGATTTTCTTGTAATGTCAGCACCATCTAAAATAATGCTTCCGTTTGATGCTTTTTTAAGACCTGTAATTGCTTCAACCAACTGAGATTGCCCGTTACCTTCAACTCCAGCAATTGCTACAATTTCTCCCGCTTTTATTTCTAAGTTAAAGTCATTTAATTTAAGTTTTGAATTTTTTGAATTATTTATTTTATTTTTATTTGTAAATAAACACTTCTTTTTTCTTCATTTCATAAATTTTTGAATATAACTATTTTGAACAGTTCCACCAACAGATAAATTATTAACTTTTAAAATAACTTTTTCTTTAGCTGGCACATGATTGTTTTTAATATCAACAATCGCATGCCCTACCATTGATTCAGCCATTTCTTTTGTATCTTTATCTTTAACATTAAAAGTTTCTACAACTTTTCCGTATCTTATAACAGTTGCATAGTCAGCAACTTTTTTTACCTCTCATAGCTTATGAGTAATAAAAATAATTGTTTTACCATTGTTTCTTAATTCTTGCATAACTTTTAACAAGCCATCAATTTCTTGTGGTGTTAAAACAGCTGTTGGTTCATCGAACACAATAACACTAGGGTCACGATATAAAGTTTTAAGAATTTCAACTCTTTGTTGTTCCCCAACACTTAAATTAGCTATTTTTTTGTTTAACGGAACATGTAAATTATATTTTTCACTAATTTCTAAAATTTTTCTTTTAGCTTTTTTAAAGTTTAAAACTTGTTTAGCCAATGTGGGTTCTGACCCCAAAATTATATTTTGAACAACATTATAAGTTTCAACAAGTTTAAAGTGTTGATGAACCATTCCAATACCATGTTTGTTGGCTGAAATAGGATCTTTAATAACAACTTCTTGTTCATTTAGTTTGATAATTCCAAAATCTTGCTCGTACAATCCAAACAAAATAGACATTAATGTAGACTTACCAGCACCATTCTCACCGATTAAAGCGTGAATTTCACCTTTTTTAACTCTTAAATTAATATCGCTATTAGCAATTATCTTGCCTTGTAAAAATGTTTTTGTTATATTTAACATTTCTATAGCATAAATATTTTCTTTTTTCATTATTTTCCTTTCTATATTTTAAGCACACAAAATACTCATTTTTATTAAAACACAACCACAAATATAAACAATATAATTTAACACAAAAAAAAATAAAACCAAAGTTTTATTTTTCATATATTTGAATTGCTGATACAGTTTCAAAAGTATCTTTTAAGTTTTTTGTATCCCTTTGTAAATCTTTCATAATTTTTTTAATAAATTTATTTCTATTAATTGAAAATAATTTTCCAACATCCGCAATAGAATTACCTTTATAACTGTTAGTTCTTTTTACATCCTTATAATAACAACAACCACTTTCAATTATAAAATTGTTGTTTTTAAGTAGTTGTTTATTATTTATAATATTTTCAATTCTGCTCGGGTCAAAAAACTTAGCAGCTTCAAATTTATCTTCTGTTACAACACGAAAGTTATTGTTAAAATCAATTGATTCACTTACAAAATTATTATCGCTGCCTTCTCTGGTTTTTTTACCCCCAAAAAATCTTAATAACTTGATGTTTTTGATGTTTTCAGCATATGCTCACATTTCTATTGTTGTAATATAATATTTGTGTTTATTTGAGCCTGTTCCTGATCGGTGTTCAACCTCTCTTGGTAAAAACTCAATTTTTGAACCTTCATTTGTCTCTAAAACAAACCCGTAAAATCTACCATCAGGTGTCATAAATTGACGAATTTCAACAATTTTAAGCCCTAAATCACTATGATTTACATTTAAATATGGGTTATATAATTCCAAAACTTTTTCTTGTAATTTTGTTGTTGCTTGCTTTTTCTTTTTACTTCAATAAACAGAAACAATTCCTAAAATTATCACTGGTATTCCAAGAAACACCACAAATACTAAAATTACAAGCCACATTTGAATGTTATCAAATCCCATAACAAAGTATACAGATAAAAATATAATGCTAGCCAATATCGGCAAAGATAGTAATCAAAAAACTATATTGAATTTTTTAAAAACTGAAAAATCTACATTATTATCGACGTATTCAGTTACGGCGAGTTCTATTTTTTGGTTATCCATTTATATACCACTAATCTAAATTAATAACAACATCTTCTTTTTGACGATCTGTTGCTTCAAAAAATAATTTTGTTACACTATTTAAACTTTGAGCAGCAACTGTTGTTGGATATTGTTGAATTTTAGTATTGTAATAATTAACATTAGAATTATAAATTCTTCTAGAAGCTGATATATCATTCTCTACTTCTTGAATTGCATCTTGTAAATCTGAAATATTTTTTGTAGCAGTTAAATCAGGATATGCTTCTAATTGCACATTGATTGCTTTTTGAATATCATCCATTTTTGAGTTAATCACTGATTTTTCTTTTGGATTTAAATTATTAAGATTTGTATTTCTTAATTGTGTTACTGCTTCTAATGTTTCTTTTTCAAACTTTAAAGCTTTTTTAACAGCTTCTATTAACTTAGTTAACATATCGCGTCTTTTAGCTAATTGAACATCAATCCCACTGTCCGCTTCTTTAACTTTTGTTTCTAAACGGATTAAATTATTTCTCATTGCGATATATATAAATATCGGGATAATAAGTAAAAAACTTAGAAAGAAGATAAACTTTCCAAATCCGTTTGCTTTTATTACTTTTTCTTCATTAAAATCATTAATTGCCATAATGGCCTCCTGTCTGTAATTATTGATTTCCTAATTTTTTATTTCAAACAATATAGAAAATACCAGGTAGAATCACAGCCCCACCTAAATAATTACCAAATAATGTTGGTAGTTGTACTTTATAACCAAATTCTGCAAATTGTGATCAATTTTCACTTGAACTTCCTTTAATCATCATTGATGAAAATCATGGAAAAGCATTCGCCACAACGTGTGAATAACCAGATATTACAAAAGCTCCGATTAGTAAAATAAATAACATAATTTTAGCTGATGTATTATTTGTAGAAAATGAAATTCATACAGAACCGGCTACCAAAAGATTACATAAAATCCCACTAAAAAAGATCTCGATTCATGTATACTTCATTTTACCATCAAAATACTTCATTGTAATTGCTGCATATTCTGCATCATGCTTAAATAATCCAGCACCTCAAACAATTAAACATAAGAATAAAATTCCTATTCAATTTCCTATTAATACAATAATTAGGTTTTGTAAATATTTTTGTACTTTTACTTTTCTTCTAATTGTTGGTCATAACCCCATAACATTAGATGTAAATAATTGTCCCCCAATAAATACAATCATAATAATGGCTAACGGAAATATTAATCCTGAGATTAAAGATGCTATCCCAGAGCTTTCAATTCCTTTAGTTGCCATTCCAATAGCAACATAAGCTAAACCGATAAACATACCAGCAGCAATTGCTAGCATAAATATTTTTAATAATGTTTCATTTAATTTTTTAATAGCAAATACATAGTTACGAATGAATGTACTTTCATTTGTGAAAGTACTGTGAGCAATCATTTCATCATCTTTTGAAGCTAGCAATAATTTTGCCTCTTCTAAATTTTCTTCTGATTCTGTAAGAGGCTCTTTTTTCATTTAACGTAAGTTCACTGTTTTTATTTGAATCCTTACTTTTCATAAATTTTACTCCTTATTTTCAACACTAAAATATTACTCTTTTTTTTACCATAATACAAACAACAATGACTTAATAATTAAAAAGTAATTGAATTAATATAAGCCATTAAATTTTCACTTCATTCTTTGTATGCTTTTTCACGACCAATTCTTATTTCCTCAACCTGTTTTGTTATACTTTTTTCAGCCGTTGCTATACGTTTAAAACTATCTTCCATAGATTTTGTTAAACGTGGCAATTGTGTTTCTTTTCAACGATTAAAGTCTTTAATAGTATTATCATGCTTACTTTCATTTCTAGATTTATTTAGTTTATTTTCCACTTTAATTAAAGTTTTTATTATCTTAGCTACAAAAATAAAACTTTCACTATCACATAAGTAAATATTTTCATTTTCATTAGATCTTTTAAATGGTATATTTGGATATTTTTCATTAAAAGAAGTAGCAATTAAAATACCGTATTTTGCATCTTGTTTGGCAGTATCTTCTATTAATTTTTTTTCTCAGGTAGTACTTCATTCAGCGTTTTTTACTTCATAAACAATTTTACCTATAATAGTGTTGTTTTCTTTAACAAGCTGTAAATAATCTGCTTTTTTATCTTTCGCTGTTATTTTTTCGATTTGATCTTCTGGGCCAAAAGCTTTTTCTAACTCACCATAAACATCTTGCTCAAAATTTTCACCCTTAGTTTTGTTTTGAATAACTTTGTTTCTAGTGTTAGCAATTTCTAACGCTTTNAATTTGTTCATTTAAAATATCTATTTTATTTTGTTTTTCTCTGGTAACATCTTGTTCTTTTTTTAACAACTCAGCATCTAACAATGCTTTGTTATTATTAACAATACTTTGCAATTTACCAATTTTTTCTTTTAATTCGGATATTTCTTTGTTTTTTGAATCTAAATCTTTTTGTTTTAATTTTGTTATTTCACTTTCTTTTTCAATTAATTTTTTTTCNNTAAGACAGTTTCACTATTTTTAAGTTTAGATTTTAAATCTTCATAACTTTTACTTAATTCTAAAATTTCTTTGTTTTTTGAATCTAAATCTTTTTGTTTTAATTTTGTTATTTCACTTTCTTTTTCAATTAATTTTTTTTGCTAAAATAGCTTCACTNNATTTTCTAATTGAGATTTTTGATCATTTATTATGCTGTCATATTTTTTTTCAATATCTTTTAATTCCTTATCACTATTAAGTTTAGCTTGCAATAAGGCGTTATCTTTTTCTTTATTAAACTCTTCTCTATATTGCTTTAAAATATCTTTTTTAAGTTCTTGTTTATAATTGTGTTCATGTGTATCAAACAACATTTTTAAATCTTTTAATATTGTTTCATTTTCTTTAAAATCCTTTTCTGTAATTTTGTAACTACATTTTGGACACGTAAATTGAAGTTCCATAAATACCTCCACGCTTATTTTAAATGATATTTAAAATATATGCTTCTTTTTTAGACAAAAAAAACTCCAATTGGAGTTTACATTATATTATATTATTTTCTTTGTTTTTCACTTTTAATAATTACATTAATAATTTTAAGGGGTCTTTTATACAGGGGTTTTATTTTTTATGGGGTGTTTTTATTATTGGTGATAATTTACATTATATTATCACCGTTATTTTTTATCATTTCTTGATATCAAAAGAATGATTTTTTACGATATCTTTTCATTTCTTTTAAATCTTTTTCATCACGGTCAATATAAATAAATCCATAACGTTTTGAAAATCCTTGGTGTGTTGAAACTAAATCAATGGCTGTTCACGGGTTGTAACCAATAACTTCAATTCCCTCAGAAATAGCTTCTCGCATAGCAACAATGTGTTTGTGATAATAGTCAATTCGATAATCATCATTTACTGTATTATCTTTGTTTAAAGTTTCTTTAACACCAATACCATTTTCAGTAATCAGCAATGGTAAACGATATCTTTCATATATTTCTCTAAATGAATATCTTAAACCTAAGGGATCGATTGCTCAACCATATGGACTTTCCACTAATTTATCATTTTTTACAGCCTTAAACATTCCTGGAATATCAAATCCCACTTGTTGATCCATAATTTTTGTAAGTTCAGAAGTATCTGAATATTCGACAGTCATTGATGTATAGTAGTTAAAACCTAAAAAGTCTGGTTTAGCTTGTTTCATGATATCTAAGTCATCTTTTTTGATGTCTAATTTAATGCCCAAATCCTTAAAATACTTTAAAGCAATTGGGTTATATTCTCCTCTAACATAAGCGTCAAAATACATTCAGTTACGCATAACTCCAGCATTCATTGCTGCAATTTGATCTTCTGGTTTTGTTGTTTTTGGATATGTTGGAGAATGATTAGGCGCTGGTCCTATAATTCCTTTTTGATGAGAGTAGTTTTTTTTATAATTATTTATTGCTACAGCATTTGCCATAAAAAGTACATGATTTTTTTGAAATGTTTCTGTTGGGGTAAATCTTTTACCCTTTGAAAACATTCCAAAATTTAAGTTAGAAATAGTAATAACATTTTGTTCATTTATTGTAATTCAATGTTTTACACGATCCCCATACTCTTTGAACAAAGTATCTGCATATTTATCGAAAGCCGGTAAAATAACGTCACGGTTAGATCATCCACCTTTTTCTTCTAATGCAAGCGGTGTATCAAAGTGAAAAATAGTTACAATTGGCTTAATGTTATTTCTAACCAATTCATTTATTACATTATTGTAAAATTCTATTCCTTTTTTATTAATAGCACCTTCTCCGTCTGGAAATATTCTTGCTCAAGATATAGAAAATCTAAATGATTTAAATCCCATTTCTTTCATTAAAGCAATATCTTCTTTATAATGATGATAAAAATCTGATGCTACCGAGAAATCACAATATTCTTCCCCAAAATTGGCAATATCCATAATAGTTTTACCTTTACCATCTTTTGCAGTTGCTCCTTCAGCTTGATATGCTGAAATTGATGCTCCTCACAGAAAACCTTTAGGAAAATTAGATAAGTTTTTCATTTTTAATCCCCTTTTTACTTGGATTTAATTCTAAGTTAAATCTTTTTTTAGAAAAAGTATTTTCTTTTTTGTCATAATATTTATAATTTATATCTAATGAATGTATTCCATTTTCATAATTATTTTTTAATTTGTTTACTTCTTCTTTTTTTACTAATTCATTATTAATTATTGCAAATAAATCTTTTACATCTAGCATGAAATTATTTTGATAATCTTTTAATCAATTCATATTAGTTTCATTTTTTAATTTTTTTTGCTCAATGGCATGTTTTAAATCAGTTACTTTTGTATTTTTAATTATTTCATTATATTTATTTTTTAATTTTAATAAATTTTCTGAATTTTGTTTATTTTGGTCTTTGGCCATTTCTTTAACAAGAGCTTTTTTTATATTCTGTTTTTTATTTTCTTCCTTAATAAGGATGGTATTCATTTTTGTTTGCAAATTGATAATGCTCAATATTTCTTTTTCAATTGAATTTATTTTCAATAAATTTTCTTTTGTTAAATGATCACTTAGTTTAATAAAGTTTTTATTTAATAAATTTTGAGCTTCTTTTTTAGTAATGTTATTTGCTTTTGCAAAATTCTTAAGCAATATTTTATTTGTTTTTAATATTTGATTTTTTTCAGATGGTCTTTCTTTATATATAAGTAGATTTACTCCTAAACCAACTCCAATAGCTATTAGTATGGTTACACAATATAGCAAGGCGTTCATAACAAGAGATAAGGGTTCCCCAGTGAAAGGACTACTTATACTATTAACAACTACCCCATTTACCTCTTCATTAAAGACTGGGCCAGCAATATAAGCTAAAATAGAAAATACTCCCATACCTCCAGGTATTCTAGTTTCAACACCGACAAATCCAGAAAATAATCCCGCAATTCCAGCTCCAATCATACCAGCAATAAATGGTCTGATTTTAGGTAAGTTGATTCCAAAAATAATTGGTTCTGTTATTCCAACTAAACCAGCGGGCAATGATCCAAAGGCAGTTTGTCTTGTTTTAGCATTTTTTGTTCTAATTGCAACACCAATTAATGCTCCAATTTGTCCAAAAACTCCAATTGCAACTCCCGCTGCTAATGGATTTGGAATCCCTTGAACAACAGACATACTAATAGGCATTGCAACCGCAATGTGCATTCCAGTTAATACTAATGGTTGTCATGAAAGAGCATATATCCCAACACCTACACCATAAGGTATTTTACCTAGCGTAGAAATTACAATTGATACTCCTTGTTCGAGCAGAAATAATATTGGTCCAACTAAGAAAAATGTTCCCAAAGTTACTACCGCGACAACTACTAGAGGTCGAAATATTACATCCACTGCTGTTGGCATTCAAGTTTTTACTCATTTTTCAAAATGAAATAACATAAATGCAGAAGCAATATGAGGCAGGATTGAAGATGTATAAACTTGTGAGTTAACATCTAATCCTCCAACCTCAAATAAAAATCATTTAGCACCTTCTCCAGCAATTGGGTTTGCAATAGCTAGAGAAACAAATAGTTGTAAAATTAGATTTCCACCCAAATATTTGGCGGTGTTATACCCAATAAATATTCCTAAAAACTTTAGCGATACTTCAGCTATAATATAAAAAACTGCACTAAATACATTCGCCTCTTTTAATAAAGTTTGATCTTCTCCAGGAAAAGCTAAAACAACATCTTGCATTAATCCTATAAGAATTAAAATAGACTTTATCCCCATCAGCATACCAGCAGCTAATAAAACCGGTAATGTTGGTAACATAATTCCACCAATAGCTGACATGAATCTTTTTCTGAAAGGAATTCTTGTCTTGACTGGCTTTTTAATATTTTTAGAATTTAAGGTTTCTACATAATTGACTAAAGCATCTTTTACTTTATAAACTTCTCCCCCAATTATTATTTGTAATTGATTTCCGGCTCAATTAATCCCCTTAACCATTTCTATTTTTTTAATTTTCTCCACATCAACTTTATCTTTTGATTTAACGTCAAACCTTAATCTAGTCATACAATTATACACTTGGCTATAATTTGAGTTTGATCCTACGTTTTTGTAAATTTCTTCTGCAATTATTTCATGATTTGATTTTTGAAAAATAATGTCTTCAATTTCTAATTCAGAACTTTGTTTTTGAACAACACTTTTTTCTTCTCAAGTGAATTCCCCAATAAGTTCTCCTTGCTTAAATCACTGGTTTTCTTTTGTAAAATTAAATTTTAAATTTTTATAATTTTTACCCTCAATTACCATTGGTGTACTTTTTCTTAATTTATTTTTTTGTATTTCTTCTAAATTGACGTCCACAAAAGATGAATTTAAAGACAATTCATCTTCTATTTTCGCTAGTGGATTAAAGGGTTTTCCCTCTAAAGACACTGTATCTAAACCTATATGAATTAACATGTTTAAACCATCCTCAGATTCAACATAATAAGCATGTTTTGTCGGAAAAATCATTTTCAGCTTTGCTTTTTCAAATGGAGAATTAAAAATATTAGTTTCAGGTTCTATATAAAACCCTTCTCCCAACATTCCTTTTGAAAAAACACCATCATTTAATTCTTTTAAGTTTTTAACAACACCAGAGGCTGGTGCATATACTTTTAAACTTTTCATGTGTTCCTTTCTTTAGTTAAATTTTTAACAATACAATATAATAATAATATTTTTTCTTATTTTTTACTTTACTTTACATTAAAAAGTAAAGCACTTCATTTTTTGTGAAGTGCTTTACTTTTATTTAACTTTTAGTGATATTAATGCAATAAAGTAATTGATCATCATAAGCCTCATTGTAGGTATTCTCGGTAGAGGTTCTAAATCAATAACTATTTTATTCATAAACGTTTTATATTTATGTGATTGTGAGAAACTACTAAAAATCACTATATTATTTGTTTTTTTAATAGCGTTAAGATACAAATAGTCTAACGACTTTGTATCTTGCCCTGCTATAAAAAATATTGCGGCATCAGTAGACTTCATTTTTAACAAATGATCTAAAGAGTAAATTTTAATACTATTATAAGTTACATTATCTAATTTACTAGATAAAACATCATGCATCATAGATGCTCCTTTATCTAACTGAAATGAAGAAAAAATGTAGACTTTTGTAGCTTTTTTCAGAGTTTCAGCTATATTTAATAGATCTTTATAATAAACATCTGTTTTTTGCAAAACACTAATTACAGACTCTTCAAGATTAGCAAAAGAAGAAAGACCATTAGATGTTTGATTAAGCTTACTAGATGAATATTCTTCTCTTGTTAACTTAAGTCTAAAAAGTAATTCACGGTATCCAGAAAAACCTTGCCTTTTACAAAAACCCGTAATTGTTGATTCTGATACAAAACACTTTTTAGCCAACTCATTTATAGTTAAAAATTTTCTGGTTAAAAAAGACTCATATAATTCTGTAGCAATTACTTGTTTTGCCGATTTTTTAGGACTTGATTTTAAGTCATTTAAATTATCAATTAATGAACTCATATCTACCTCTTTCTATATACATATTATATCTTTATAAACAATAAAAAACTCCAAGGGAGTTTTTTATTTATTATCTCTTTTATTTCTTTGTTTTTCACTTTAATAATTACATTAATAATTTTAAGGGGTTTTTACATAGGGGTTTTATTTTTATGGGGCGTTTTAATATTGGTGATAATTTACATTATATTATCACCGTTGTTTTTTATCATTTCTTGATATCAAAAGAATGATTTTTTACGATATCTTTTCATTTCTTTTAAATCCTTTTCATCGCGGTCAATATAAATAAATCCATAACGTTTTGAAAATCCTTGGTGTGTTGAAACTAAATCAATAGCTGTTCATGGGTTGTAACCAATAACATCTATTCCTTCAGAAATAGCTTCACGCATAGCTGCAATGTGTTTTTGATAGTAATCAATACGATAATCATCATTTACTGTATTATCCTTATTTAGAGTCTCTCTAACACCAATACCATTTTCAGTTATTAATAATGGCAATCTGTATCTTTCGTGAACTTCTCTAAAAGCATATCTTAATCCCATTGGATCAATTTCTCAACCATATTCTGTTTTATCAAGGTTTTGGTTTTTTACACTTCTAAACATTCCCGGAATATCAAATCCGACTTGTTGGTCCATAACTTTATTCATTTCTTCTGCATCAGAATGTTCAACTGTCATTGATGTGTAATAGTTAAAAGCAATATAATCTGGTTTAGCTGCTTTTAAAATTTCTAAATCACCTTTTCTTAAATCAAGCTCCACTCCTTTATCTTCAAAATATTTTAAAGCTATTGGGTTGTACTCTCCACGAACATAAGCGTCTAAATATAATCAGTTACGCATAACTCCAGCATTCATTGCTGCAATTTGGTCCTCTGGTTTATTTGTATTAGCATAAGCTGGAGCTACATTCGGAGCTGGCCCGATTAATCCTTTTTGTTTTTTTTGATAGTTTTTATGATAGTTAGCCATAACTAAAGCATTAGCAATAAACATTACATGATTTTTGTTAAATGCTTCTGTAGCTGTAAATCTTTTACCTTTTGAAAACATTCCAAATTTTAAGTTTGATAGTGTTATAACATTTTGTTCATTTATTGTTAATCAATATTTAACTTGATCTCCTAATTCTTGAAATAAAGTGTCTGCATACTTTTCAAATGCAGGAACAATTAGTTCGCGATTAGATCATCCACCCTTTTCTTCTAAAGCAAGTGGTGTGTCAAAGTGGAAAATAGTTACAATTGGTTCAATGTTACTAGCTCTTAGCTCTTTAATAACATTTTTGTAAAAATCTAATCCTTCTTGATTTACTTTTCCATCTCCATTAGGAAAAACTCTTGCTCAAGAAATTGAAAATCTAAATGATTTAAATCCCATTTCTTTCATTAAAGCAATATCTTCTTTGTAGTGGTGGTAAAAATCTGAAGCTACCGAGAAATCACAATATTCATCTCCATGGTTTGCAATATCCATAATTGTTTTTCCTTTACCACCTTCAGCTGTTGCTCCTTCACATTGGTAAGCTGAAGTTGATGCTCCTCACAAAAAGTTTTTAGGAAAGTTTTTTAAATTTTTCATAAATATATCCTTTCAAAGTATTTTTAAACACTTGTTTGTTTATTGTTTTTAATATGTTTAATAAAGATTTTTTTAGAAAATTTTGTATCTTCTTTGTTTTCAAGTTCATAATTAATATTCAATGATTTAATGCCATTCTTATAATTTGTTTTCAACTCATTAATTTCAATATATTTTTTTAAGTTTGAAGTATTTAAAAATTCAAATAACTGATTTACTTGTTCCATAAATTTTGTTTGAAAGTTTGTTAACCATTTCATGTTATCAAGGTTTTCATTTTTTAATTTCAAAATATTTTCTTCAAGTTCATTTGTTTTAGAATTATTAACAATATCAACATACCTTTGTTTTAGTTTTAATATTTTTTCTTTATTTTGTTTATTAATATCTTTTTTTTCTTCTGCTTTAATTTTTTTAAACAATGCTTGTTTTTTTGCTTCTTCTTTTGCAAATAAATTATCAAGTTTAGTTTGAGAATTTGAAACTTTTATAATACCTTTTTCTGCCAAGGCAATTTTATCTAAATCCTCTTTTGTTATGAAGGCTGATAAAGCATTAATATATTTACTTAAAATAACAGTAGCTTCTTTTATAGAAATATTATTTGCTAATGCATAATATTTAATAATATTTTTATTTACATGTTTAATAACTTGTTTTTCTAAAGGACGCTCACGATACATTAATACCGTCATCCCAAAAGCTGTTCCTAAAGTTATTAAAATAGCTGTTACATATCATATAATATTCATTACTAAACTTAATGGTTCACCGGTAAATGCGTTGTTAGCACTATTAGCAATTACCCCATTAACATCTTGATTTATAATTGGATCAGAAATATAAGCGGCTAAGGAAAATATTCCTAATCCCCCGGGTTTNCTAGCTTCCGCTCCCATTAACCCTGAAAATAAACCTCCAACAGCTGAACCTGTTACAGCAGCAATAAATGGTCTAATTTTTGGAAAGTTAATACCATAAATAATTGGTTCTGTAATACCAACTATACCAGCCGGAATTGATCCATAAGCCGTTTGTTTTAGTTGAGCATTTTTTGTTCTAATAGCAACAGCTAATACTGCACCAACTTGCCCAAATGTAGCAATAGATATTCCGGCCATTAATGTGTTTGGAATTCCTTGTGCAACACCTAAAGAAATTGGTAAAACAACCGCTATATGCATTCCTGTCATAACTAAAGGTTGTCAGAAGAAAGCGTATACCGCAACTCCAAATCCAAATGGAATTTTTCCTAAGTTAGCAACAACAAAAGTTACACCTTGTTCTACTAGATATAACATTGGTCCAACTAAGAAAAATGTCATTAATGTTACAAAAGAAAATACAACTAATGGTCTAAAAATAACATCAATTGAAGTTGGCATTCATGTTTTTACTCATTTTTCAAAATGATACAACATAATAGCTGATGCAATATGTGGCAATATTGATGATGTATAAATTTGTGCATTTATTTCTAAATCACCAACTTCAAATATTAATCAACTAGCACCAATACCTGCAATTGGGTTTGCAATAGCCAAGGAAATAAATAGTTGCATAACTGAATTTGCACCTAAGTATTTAGCGGTATTATAACCAATAAAAACTCCTAAAAATTTTAAAGCAATTTCAGCAATTATATAAAATATGGCACTAAATACATTAGCGTCATCCAACGGGATTTGTCCAGCTGAGGTTCCAATATCTTGCATTGCACCAGATAAAACTAATAAAGATTTTATCCCCATTAACATACCAGCTGTTAATATAACCGGTAAAGATGGTAGCATAATACCACCTAACGCTGAAATCATTCTTTTACCAAATGATTTTTTTACAACTTTATTATTATCACCGGGTTGTTTATTTAAGTTATCAACATAAGTTATTAGAGAATCTTTTACTTTATAAACTTCTCCACCAATAATAATTTGAATTTGATTTCCGGCTCAATTAATACCTTTAACCATTTTAATATTTTTAATTTTTTCTACATTTACTTTATCTTTAGATTTAATTTCAAATCTTAACCTTGTCATACAATTATACACATTAGTATAATTACCTTTTTCACCCACAAGATGATAAATTTCTTCAGCCACCTTTTCATAAATAGATTTTTGATTTGAAAGATCTAAGTTTTCTACAGTTAATTTTTCAGGTTTTGCTTCTTCAAAAACAAACTCACCAATTAATTGACCTTGTTCAACTCTTTGATCATTTACTAATAAATTAAAAGTTGCATTTGGATAATCTTTTGTATCAATTACTAATGGAGTATTTGTTTTTAAGTTGTTTTCCTTAATTAAATCTAAATCAGCTGATGTTATAACAGATTGTAAATTTAACATATCATTTAAAGCTGCTTTTTCTTCAAAGGGTTTACCTTCTAATGTAACTGTATCAATCCCAATATGAATCAACATTGTTGGTCCATCACTTGATTTAACATAGTAAGCATGCTTTGTTGGAAAAATCATTTTTAATTCTCCGCTTTCAAAGGGAGAGAAAAAATCATTATTTTCGGGAATAATATAACACCCAACTCCCAACATCCCTTTAGAAAAAACACCATCATTTAATGATTTAATGTCTTTTATTATTCCAGATGTTGGAGCATATATTTTTACTCTTTTCATTTGTTCCTTTCTAATATTAATAAAAAAATATTTTGTTTTTGTATATCTATATAATAATATTTTCTAATAATATAAGATAATAAAAATGCTAATAAAAAAACCAATTCAATATTTGTGAACTGGTTTATAAAATTATTTAATCATCTAGATTTAACATAATTTGCATAATAATGTAATTCAAAATCATAATTCTTATGTTTGGTGTTCTGGGCAACTTATTAGTATCGATGTTAATTTTGCTTAAATATTTATGAAATTTCGGAAAATGTGAATCGCTAGCTAAAACTATAATATTATTTGTTTTTTCTATCGCATTTTCATATAAATAATCTAAAGATTTGGTATCTTGCCCACTAACAAAGAAAAAAATTACATCATCTTTTTTAACATTATTCAAATGTGTTAATGAATATAGTTTTATGCGATTAAAAATTACATTTTCTATTCTTGGAGAAATAATATCAGAAAAACTATCGGCAACTCCATCTAATTGAAAAGCAGAAAAAATATAAAGCTTTTTTGTTTGATTTAAGATTTTAGAAATTTTAATAAAATCATCATTATATTTTGCAAAATCTTTAATAATATTAACTGTTCGATCTTGTTGATCTAACAATCTTTCAAGTTTATTAGTTAAATTTGTTCGTGTTTTTGAAGTGTAATGTTCTGTAATAATTTTTAATCGTAATAAAAATTCTCGATAACCAGAATAACCTAGCTTCTTACAAAAACCTGTAATTGTTGATTTTGAAACAAAGCACTTTTCAGCCAGCTCTCCAATTTCTAAGAACTTACGGTTTAAAAAGCAATCATATAATTCTTTTGCAATAATTTGAGTTGTTGTTTTTTCTTCACTTGATGATAAATAGTTTAAATTATCTAATAATGATTTCATATTAACTCCACTAACTTATAAATATATTGTATAGCAATAATCAAAACATAAAGATGTTTTAAAATGAATTAATATAAGTTTTTAAATTTTCAACTTGTTGATACATTGTATGATTTTTTGATGATATAAAATCATTAATACTAACACTATAATTTGGAATTTCACTTCATTTATTATTTGTGTTAGAGTTTAAGTCTAAATTTCAATTAATATAATCTTTAATTATTTTGACTTCATTATCGGTAATTTCTTTGCTTTTATTTAGTGAGTATAATTTTCAAATATATTTATTAGCATTTTGAATATTAACTAACCTTAAACTTTTATGAACATTTTTTTTATCTCCAGGATAAATAATAAAGTTGTCCCCGGGTTCATGTTTATTACCTTTTATTACCCCATCAAGAGATATATCGTTTTCATCAAAAGAATCTAGCCCAAAGCGGTCAAATCCATTTGCTCCGTATTTATAAGATAAAAATGTTGCAAACACTAAATCGCTAGGTACAGATGATAAATATCCTCCTGGAAAATTATTTCAAGAAGAGTAAAACCTTAAGTGTTGATTNTTTTTGTTTTCTTCTTTCGACCATTTCTTTAAATTCTTCTTGTTTTTGTTTGCTNNAGCATCTTCATAGTTTTTCAAATACTCTCGTTGTTGTAATGTTATTTCATCATAATCATCAAATATAGTTTCAAGTTCATTAACATCCATAGGATCATTAGCTTTAAATTGTCATCCCACATATGCATGGTTTTTAATTAATTTTCTCTCCGGATCAATTGCTTCAAATTTATTTATTATTCTTGAATTAATTTCTTTTTTAGTTTCATCAAAAGAGTAAAAAAATTCAATTTTATTATATGAAGCATTTCCACTTTTTCTTTCAGAATCAATATGGTTTGTTAATGATTCAGCAATTTTTGGCATCATATGTTCTATAAATTGGTTAAACAATGTTGAAGCATAACCCGTATTGCTTTCAATAAAAGCATCTTTTATCATTACTCTTGCTAAAACTTTTTGTTTAGGATCACCACCGCTGCTATTAATTTTTTCATTATTTGTTTTATATAAAAAATTAAATGGATTAGTATTTCTAGCTACAACTGGAATAAATACTTTTTCATAATTATGATCTGCTAAAAATTCAATGTATTGATCTAAAATATCAAAATTTAATTCTCAAGATATTTTTTCTGTGTTAAAAATTGATGTTAAATTTGCTTGATCAACATCACCTCAAAAATCTTTTACATTTGTTGCTGTGTTATTTGTGCCAATATATTTAATATATGGAAGACCAAAATTTGGCACATAACCATATTTTGCGTTATTTTCTTTGTGTAAATCTTCAAATAATTTACCATACTTATTATCAAGAGATCTGTTTTCTCCAGGCAATTGTTCTTCATCGTAATTTAAAAATTCTGGCAATGTGTTTCGATAATTAGTTATTCTACTGTAATTATTTTCTGGTTTAGTGACAACATTTGTTGCTGAACCTTTATTAAATATAGGTTTATCATAAACATTATCTGATAACTTTGATATTCTTTCCTTGATTTTGCTTGTAATGACGTTAATTCTTAAATAATTGCTTTCTTCTTTTGGAATGGTTTCATTATAATAAGCACTATTTTTGTTAGAAACCATATATTCATTTGAGCCCACAACAAAAAAGTAACCTTGTTCATCTTCTTTAATTAAACCGTGGTGCCCTAATGCTTGTACATCTGCAACATATGTATCACTTGGCATTGATTTATTATTGGCTTTTAGTTCTTTTAATAAAAAATCTTCTGTAACCTCATTAGGATCCTGATTTTTTAAATTAATTGTTCTATTAGTAATTACTTTATCAAATTGTTTTAAAATAAATTTTTGTGAAGTTCCTGGAAAACTCATAGAATCTGATCCAAACTCTTTTATATTTAAATCTTCTTGACTAATAACTTTATTTTTTACTTCAATTTTTTTAGAGACATTAAAGTTTTTTTCGATTTTATGTTCTTCATCAAAATATTTAACATTTAACTTAGCATCATATAAACCCGGCATTGTAAGTTTATTTGTTGTTACAGAAAATAAAATTGGTTGAAAATCGAATTTCATATATTCAATATTGTTTGTACCTATTTCATCAAAATTGTAAAAAACTCCTTTATAACTTGCTGGGTTGAACTGACTTTTATTAGAATTTTTAGCTTTAATAGGTTTAATAAAGTTGGCATTTAATTCTAAATTATCGTATTCTGATTCAATAAAATTAACTTCTAAATTTGTAATTTTTGAATTTGTTTTTTCTTTAAATAAAATTATTTGTTCATTTTGTGTGTCATCTTTTCAAACTTTTAATGGCTTATTGTTGATTGGTGTTCTTTTAACATTTTTTAAATTACCATTAAAATAAATTTGCTCATTTGCAGCTTCTAAACTATTTGATCTATCTTTATAAGTTGCAAAATTGAATTCCGATGCTCCGAAAAAATAATCAATATTTTTATCTTTTGATTCACTTTCTTTTTTAAATTTTTTTGTGGGTCCATACTGATAATTGTTTTCTCACTCATTTACAAATGTGTTTGGTGATTTAAAGTCTAATAATAAAAATACCAATAAAAGTGTAGCTGATAATGAAATTAAAACTATTATGGATATGGCTGTTTTCTTAAGAGAAAATATCTTCATAATTTGTTTCCTTTTTTATTACTTACATTTTAACAAAAAAAAACGCTTTAAACCCAAAGGCAGCGTTTTAAAAATTAATTATTTTAATTCAACTGTTGCTCCAGCTGCTGTTAATTTTTCTTTTAATGCTTCAGCATCAGCTGTTGCAACATTTTCTTTAATTGTTGCTGGTAATGCTTCAACCATTTTTTTAGCTTCCATTAATTGTGCTCCAGTAATTTCTTTTACTTCTTTAATTAATGCAACTTTTTTAGATGCGTCCATAGCTGTAACAACTACAGTAAATGCTGTTTTTTCAGCAGCTTCTGCAGCTCCACCAGCTGGTGCTGCAACTGCTGCAGCTGCAACAACACCAAAGTGATCTTCTATTCTTTTAACTAATTCATTTAAATCAGCAATTTTCATCTCTTCTAAAGTTTTGATGATTTCGTCAAATTTTTTATCCATAATAATAATCTCCTATTTGTTTAAATTTATTCTGTTTTTGTACTTGCAACTTCTTTAATAGCAATTGCTGTCATACGTAATGGGTACAGTAAGCTTGATGCAAACATTGAAAGTAATTCATTTTTTGTAGGTAAAGATGCCACTTCATTTAAGGCCGCTGTATTTAACACAACCCCTTCTTGAATAGCAGCTTTTAATTTTAATGCTTTGTGCTTTTTAGCAAAGTTAGCTAGTTCTTTAATTAAAGTATTGCTATCTCCACTTGTAAAAGCAAACGCATTTGGACCTGTTAAAAAGTCACTAAATTCTTTTTTGCCAGCTTTTTCCACTGCGATGTTTACTAAATTGTTTTTATATATTTTAATTTTTGAGTCACATTTTCTTAGAATGTGTCTTAACTCTGTGATTTCTGCTACAGATATATTGTGGTATTCAACAGCAACAGTACATGTTGAATTAACAATGGTATCATGTATTTCTGAAACCACTTTTTCTTTTTTAATTAATGATGGTTTCAAAGTTATACCCTCCGTAAATATAAAATGGTAATTAAAAATTAATTACCACAGATTATAAGATATATGTTCTATATATTTTATTTCCTATACAACAAATTAAGGCGTCCCGGTTGTAGTCTGTGGTTTAATAAAGTACCATTTATTATTTTACAATATTAAAGACAAATGTCAAGATTGTTTTAATGTTATAAAAATTTTATAAAGTTATTTATTTATTAATATATTTATAAAATATCTCCTGAATATCCAGGTTTTATAAATTCTCCGTTTGATTTAACAAAAACATAGTTTGTAGCCCCATATTGTCAACGAGCATATTCTGGGTCCGAATTTTTAGTTACAACATTATAATTATTCAATGGAAAACCTATCCCCCCAATGTAAAGTATTGAACTAATAAATGGATCAGATCTTCTTCCAAATAATTCAGGTATTGCAAACAAATGTTCTCATGATGTATATAATACATCCGTTGAACCTTCAAATAGTTCTGATTGGGTAATTTCAGAATTAACAGTATCTAATAATGGTTTGTATAAATTTGTTTCAGGTGTTCAAGATCTTGTACTACTTATTACTTGTTTTTGTTTATCAATAAGACGTTCTATAATATATGATGGTTTTCTATTTAAAAGAGTTGCTCTTTCAAAATCAACTTCATTAAGAATAATTGGATTTGTACCAGATCTAGATAAGTCTTCCAGAACCATTCCTTGCCTATAACCACCAAAGTCACTAAGGTAGACACTGTGTCCAAACAAGTTTGAAAGAATACTTGTTACTTTAACACCCTTTTTACTTTCGATTAAAAGATCATAAGCATAACTTAAAATTTCGCGATAATTATCATTTAATGACTTATTTTCTTCAACCATTATATATGTTTGCAAATTATCAACTAATGGTAACGGGATGTTATCATATGTTCAAAAATTAATTGATGTTTTTCCACCATCAACTAATGTTGTGTCTGTAAAAACTCCTTCTTTAGAACCAGAATCTATTCGATAATTATCCTGAACTTTTAAACGATTTTGAACTTCGCTGTCAATAAATTTATAGTCGCCTTTGGTTGAATAAAAATCTTTTAAAGGTTGAAAGTACTTTCCGTTTAATCCAGTCCCTGTTGAATATTCAACTCCATCAAAATTGTAATTGTATGTTGTATTATATTCTCGATCATATGATAAGACTCCAGGAATTTTACCTCATAAAACTCCATCGCCACTTCTTGAATTAACTAAATTTTGAACGTTCATAATGTTACCATATAGTCCAATTTCAATAAAACTCTCTTTATTACTAAAATCAAAACTAATGTCTCCATCTGATCCTTCTAGGAAATGTTCATTAAAAGATTTAAAAGTATTATGATTTATTAAGTTTGACATTAGTGTTTCTTCTGCCATAACAGGTTTAACTCTTGTATCATCTTCGGGTCTTTCATCAAAACTTACAGGTGATATAAATTTTTCATCATATAACATTGAATTTGTTTTTCTGTCTAAAGTTCCACCTTCAAATAAATTACTTTTATAACCTAAATTCATGAAATTAAACTTTTCAATTTCAGCAAAACTACCATCACTTAGTTGAGATTTTTTTGCTATTTTTGTAATATCCCCATCGGTTGCATACAATGCACTTGTGTCTTTAAAACTTTCTATACCTTTATGACCTTCATATGTTAAAGCGTGTTCTCTTAAAAGCTCAGGTGTATTAGGTAAGTCTTCTTGCAACCATTCCATAACATCATAAAATTCATTAAGTCCTTCAGTTAAATATAAGTTAATATCAGAACCAGCAGCATTATGTGATGCTTCTTGACTATTGTCTAAATATGAGAAATTAACATTAAAATTACCTCGCAAGTTAAATGATTTATCTATAGTTTTAGCTTTAGCATCCATTTCTTTTCAATCTGGTCTTTCAGTTCTTTGTAAAACCATGTCTGATAAGTTAAAATTTTGCAAACTAAAATCACCAAAAGAAATTTCTGAAATAATTTCTTCTGGCATTAACCCAATAAATAAATGACTATATTTTTCAGTGGTTGAAAGTTCTAATGATAATTTATATAAAAAAGTTGCAGCCTTTTGGTTAATTTCATTTACTGTTTTAGGTAAAGAAGTTGCTTCAATTAACACTGGGAAACTATTATTGTCTGAAGCATCCTCAAATAAAAATTTTAATGATGCTAACTCAGATAAATCTCCTTGAAAATACTCAATATTTTTCTTTATAAAAAGACTAACTTCTTGATCAATTCTACTTGAAATTTCATTTAATAAAAGTTCTGTGTCCTCTCTTGATGGAGGATCTGTTACTACATTATCACTTGTTGGAGCACAAGCAACAACTGTTGCTGTTGCTAAAGTTACGATTCCTAATGAACCTAAAATACTTAACAATTTTTTCATTTAATTTTCCTTATATTTTATAAATAATTTTATTACTATAATATTATCATTTTCTAAATAAAAATCATATTATCAAAAATATAATTATTTAGCAATATAAACAGTCATTTTAATTAAATTATATATATTTCTTTGTACAAGTATTAAATATATATATTAAAAAGGTTTAATCATTTTATTTATGTAATATTTCCTGAATATCCCGCTTTAAAATCAGGGCCATTTTCTTCAGCAAAAACATAATTGTTAGCCCCGTATTGTCAACGAGCAAATTGCGGATTTTGTTTTGAAACAACATTATATTGATTGATAGGAAAACCTATACCTCCAATGTAAAGTATTGAACTAATAAAAGGATCTGACCTCTTTAGATTTAAATCTGGTATTGCTGAAAAATTATCTCATGAAGTATACATTACATTGGTTTCTGTTGTTAATACACTTGTATTATCGGTTTCACTGTTAAGAGTGTCTAATAATGATTTGTATAAATTTGTTTCCGGTATTCAAGAATGTTTACTTTTTATTTTCTCCTCTTGTTTATTTACAAGAGCTCCAATAACTTCTGATGGTTTTTTATTTAAAAGAGAAACTCTTTTAAAATCTGTTTTATTAAGAATAATAGTGCTTGTTCCCCTTCTAGGAACTCTATCTAATTTAATTCCTTGTCTTCAAACCCTTCATAATTCATCAAAAAACGAAGAAATACCAAACATGTTAGAAAGAATACTTGTTGCTTGATCATTTTCCTTGCTTTCAATTAAAAGATCATAAGCATAACTTAAAATTTCGCGATAACTATCATTTAATGACTTATTTTCTTCAACCATTATATATGTTTGCAAATTATCAACTAATGGAAGTGGTATATTATCATAAGTTCAAAAATTAATTGATGTTTTTCCTCCATCAACTAATGTTGTATCCGTAAAAACTCCTTCTTTAGAACCAGAATCTATACGATAATTATCTTGGACTTTTAAACGATCTTCAACGTTACTATCAATAAACTTATAATCCTGTTTTTGTTCATAAAATGATTTTAATGGTTCAAAGTAACTTCCTTGTAAACCAGTTCCTGTCGAATATTCAACTCCATCAAAATTGTAATTGTATGTTGTATTATATTCTCGATCATATGATAAGACTCCAGGAATTTTACCTCATAAAACTCCATCGCCACTTCTTGAATTAACCAAATTTTGAACGTCCATAATGTTACCATATAGTCCAATTTCAATAAAACTTTCTTTTTCTCCAAAATCAAAAGTAATATCTCCGTCAGATCCTTCTAATAAATAATCATTATATTTGGAAATACTATTATAATTTACTAAATTTGACATCAATGTTTCTGTTGCTAAACTGGGTTTAAGTCTAGTATCATTTTCAGGATTCTCTGGAACAGATACATGAGACTTAAAGCTTTTATCGTACAACATTGTATTTGTTTTTGGTTTTTCGTCTGTAAATAAATTACTTGTATATGCCACATTCATAATGTTAAATTTTTCAATATCAGCAAAACTACCATCTTGTAATTGAGAATTTTTTGCTATTTTTATAATATCCCCGTCAGGTGCATATAACGCTTCTGCATTGTTAAATCTTTTTTATACCTTTGTGGCCTTCATATGTTAAAGCATGTTCATTTATAAGTTCTGCTATATTTGGTAAATCTTTTTGCAACCATTCCATAACATCATAAAATACACTAAGTTCTTCAGTTAAATATAAGTTAATATCAGAACCTAAAACATTGTGTACAGCTTCATAATCATTATCAATATAAGAAAAACTAATATTAAAATTACCTTGTAAATTAAATGATTTATTTATAGAACTTGCTTTAGCTTCCATTTCTTTTCAATCTGGTCTTTCAGTTCTTTGTAAAACCATATCTGATAAGTTAAAATTTTGCATAGCAAAATCTCCAAAATTGATTTCTGGAATGATTTCTTCTGGTGCTAAACCAATAAATAAATGACTAAATTTTTCAGTTGTAGAAATTTCTCATGATAATTCATATAAAAAAGTTTGAGCTTCTTTATTAATTTCGCTTAATGTTTCAAATAAAGAAGTTGAATTTACCACCAACGGGAATTCTTCTTCATCAGCCTCGCCAAATAAAAACTCTAATGCAGTTAATTCTCCTAAGTTTCCTTGAAAATATTCAAAATTTTGTTTTATAAAAGAACTTACTTCTTTGTCTATTTTATTTGAAATTTCACGCAATAAAGATTCTGTATCATCTCTTGAAGGTGGATCAGTTATTATCTCATTGTTTGATGGTGAACAAGCAACAACAGTTGCTACTGCTAATGTTACAATCCCTAAAGAACCTAAAATACTTAATAATTTTTTCATAGCTTTTTCCTTATAATATTAAAATAACTTTATTATTAATTTTATCATTTTTATATTTAAAAAAACATTATAAAAATATAATATTTATATTTTAGGTGTATATAAATTATTATTTCAATATTTTTCATATCAATAAGCAAATCTTCAGCCTTGTTCATGATCAAATAATATAGATCAAGTCATTAATCCTTTTGGAGTAAATGATTTACCATTTAAAAGCTTAACTAATTGAATAATATTTTCTTCAGTAACTGCTCCATCTTGACCAATATCAGCTGTAATAACACCTAATCCTAATTTATCATCTTCAAAATGATAAAAATCATTATCCGCCATAGTTCCTGTTGGTTCAATCATGTACTTATACATTAAGTACAAAAATTCTGCACGATATTGTTTATTGTTATTTGCTAAATATCCACTATACCCAACATAACTAACATCTTCTGGTTGAACAGTTATCCCATCACCATATCCATTGTAGAACTGGGGATGAACATAATCATAATAGCCTTCCATTGTTTCCAATAAATTAATGTATGTTTTTTGATTAGGGTTATTAGTATTTTTTCTTAAATAAGGTCACTCAGGTGCCATAGAAATTGTAAAATCTTTTCCTTCAGCTAATCATTCATCATGAATTTCTTTTAAAGCTGCAGCTGTTGTCATTAAAGATTCATTATCTGCTAAAACTTCCCCTTCAAAATCTATATCTAATCCATCTAAATTATAATAATCAACAACATCTAAAATAGTTCTTTTTAATTCATCTTTTTGAGACATTCTAAAACGCATTGAACTTCCAGTAGCTCCACCTAAAGAAATTAATGCTTTTTGACCTCTGCTATGTAAAAATTCTATCCCTTGTTTTACTTCATATTCCTGAAAGTTAACTGGATCAAATTTTGGCATTGTATAAGAACTTGGAGAAAATAAGAATGATAAATTAACATAATCATATGCTTTGTCTATTTCTTCAATTTTTGTTAATTTTTGTCCGGCTCCACTTCAACCATATCAATAACCAACTAAAATTTCTCCATCAATAGGTTTAGGAAGTGGTTTTTCTTTATCTTGTGAACCAGGATCACAAGCTACAACTGTAATAGCAGCCCCACCAATAATAATAAATGATCCTAAAATACTTAACAATTTTTTCATAATATTTCCTTAATTAAATTTTACTTATTTTAACATACTATTTTCCATATATTCCAATAAACAAAAAAACAAAAACATTTTAGTGTTTTTGTTTTTTTGTTATATAAAATAATTATTTAATTTCAGGTTCTGTTAAACCATTTTTTCAATGGTTTTCATATCAACGAGCAAAACTTCACCCTAACTCATGATCAAATAATATAGACCAAGTCATAAGACCTTTTGGACGATATGATTTACCATTTAAAAGACTTACTAATTGCTTAATATTTGCTTCAGTTACAGCTCCATCTTGGCCAATGTCAGCTGTTATAACACCAAGCGCTAGTTTATCATCTTCAAAATGATAAAAATCATTGTTACCTAAGTTATTTGTTGGTTCAATCATATATTTATACATTAAATATAAAAATTCTGCACGATAAGTTTTATTATTATTTGCTAAATATCCATTATAACCAACATAACTTACATCTTCTGGTTGTACACTAATTCCATCTCCATAACCATTATAAAATTGAGGGTGAACATAGTCATAATAACCTTCTAGTGTTTCTAATAAATTAATATATGTTTTTTGATTTGGGTTATTAGTATTTTTTCTTAAATATGGTCATTCTGGCGCCATAGAAATTGTAAAATCTTTTCCTTCGGCTTCCCATTCATCATGAATTTCTTTTAAAGCTGTGGCTGTTGTCATTAAAGATTCATTATCCGCTAAAACTTCACCTTCAAAATCAATATCTAAGCCATCTAAATTATAGTAATTAACTACATCTAAGATTGTACGTTTTAACTCATCTTTTTGCCCCATTCTAAAACGCATAGGACTACCAGTAGCTCCCCCAAGAGATATTAAAGCTTTTTGTCCTCTACTATGTAAAAATTCAATTCCTTGCTTCACTTCATAATCATGAAAGTTTACTGGATCAAACTTAGGCATTTGATAGGCTGTTGGTGAAAACAAGAATGACAAATTAACATAATCATATGATTTGTCTATTTCTTCAATTTTTGTTAATTTTTGCCCTGCACCACTTCAACCATATCAATATCCTACTAAAATTTGATCATCAATAGGTTCTGGTTCTGGTTCTGGTTCTGGTTCTGGTTCTGGTTCTGGTTCTGGTTCTGGTTCTGGTTCTGGTTCTGGTTCTGGTTCTGGTTCTGGTTCTGGTTCTGGTTCTGGTTCTGGTTCTGGTTCTGGTTCTGGTTCTGGTTCTGGTTCTGGTTCTGGTTCTGGTTCTGGTTCTGGTTCTGGTTCTGGTTCTGGTTCTGGTTCTGGTTCTGGAATTGGTAAATCTGGTTTTTCGTTATCTTGAGAACCAGGGTCACAAGCCACAACAGTAATAGCCGCTCCACCAACAATGATGAACGACCCTAAAATACTTAATAATTTTTTCATAATTTTTCTCCTTTAAATAACGTATATTTTAACATTAATTTTTATTCTTCCGGAAATATAAGTCCGTCGTAACCAGCACTTCTACCATCAGATTCCCCTGTTGATGGAATATATGCTATTTGTGCTGTCCCTAAATTTCATCTTGACATTTGCAAGTTATCATAATAATTATCTCTTCATAAATTAAATTGATTTAAAGCAAAGTCAACTCCTCCAATATTTATCAAAATATTACTTTCAATGTTAGAAAGATTATTTGGCACTTCAGCACTTTCATATCTTGTTAAAGTATCTCTAAATAACATATCTACAGTTCCCCTATATGCTTCCACATTCGAATACACTTGGTTTATATTTGTTATTTGTAAATTATCACTAATACTTATCTCAAATGGTACAATGTTTTTTACTTTATCTTTAATATGATCTTCATTTTGTTTCATAATGTAGTTCATTGCATCGTTGGCATTAGCAGTTTTAGAATATTTAGCTGTTTTAAAGTCTTCCGATTTCAAAACAATGGCTTGTGTGCCTTCTAAATTTTGAGTCATAAATGGTGAAGAAAACCAATATCTAAAATGAATATTTCCTTGTCCATAAATATTGTGGTGATTTCTATTTAAAAATCCAAACATTGTCGATGCTTCAATTTTTGAATTAAGCAATAATTCAAAAGAGTAATCTAAAACATTTCTATAAACTTGTTCTACAGATATTTGGTCTGGTGTGATTGAAAAAAGAGTTAAATCACTTAAAGCTTCTAATGGCATACCATCATACGATCAGCTTGTTATATCTAAATAACCAGTGTCAACTAAAGTAGATTCAGTAAACAATTTGTTTTTACCCTCTTTTTCAATAATTAAATCTGATTGTAATTTTATTTTATCTTTTGTTGATTCACTACTAAAATTGCCTTTCATATTTTTATTATAAAAATTAGTAATTAAATCAAAATAATTTTCTTTAATTCCTGTTTCATAACTTGTTTCTTTGTCTTCATACTTTCCTACAAAAGATTGAGAGCCAGCTTTATCAAACGATAATAATCCTGGTATTTCACCATATAATACAGCATCACCTTTTCTAAGGTCAACAAAATTTTGAATTGAATTTATAGTTCCATATAAAACACTTTCAATAAAATTTTCCTTATCCATTAAAGCATCTCTCACCCTGTACATTGTGTCACTAGCAGTGTCTTCATATTCAGAAGGTGTAAAATGGTTTTCGTATTCTTCGATAGATTTTTTTATACCACCTAATCCAGCTACATAAGGAACAATACTACTTTCTCTAACGTTCGGTTCTCCTCTACCATCATATATAGGTTGAGTACTTTTTACTCCCGTCATATTATCAACAATTGTTCTACTTGTAAATGATTTAACACTTGAGTCATAATTTCAACTTTCCACCTTTAGTTTACTAATATCAAACCCTGGTAATTCTGATAATATTTTTTCTACATCATTATTTTTTCCAAAAAGTTTATCAATGTCATTAAATTCTTGCACTTTATCTTGGCCTTCAAAGGTTAAGGTGTGTTCTTTTAATAAATCTGAAATAGATGTAAGGTTTTTTTTCAATCACTCTATAACATCTTTTAAAAGTTCTTCCTTTTCAGCAACATAAATTGTTTGGTTAGAAAGTCCGTTTGATGTAAATTTTAAAATTTCTTTATCTTTAACATAATTCAATTCAAAACCAAAGTCAGCAGATAATTTTTTTGTGTTTGGTATTTGTTCAGCTTTTACAATAATTTCATTATAACCAACATATTCAGATTGATTATTTACTTGTTCTACAATATCAAATTTGTATAACTGTAAGTTCTTCAATGAAAATGCACTAAAAATTTGATCTGATGACAAACCATTAAATAAAAATCCGTATTCACCACTTAAAATTTTATTTCCAAGTTGATTTAAAAAATCACTTGTTTTTGTATTTAGATTTTTATAAGTTTCACTAATTTCATTACTTTCAATAGCTCACGGGAACATCCACAGCTGCATCTAATTTTTCTTGCAATAAATTTAAATCATAATTATTACTTAATGAGTATTGTAATTCATTTGCTAAAAATAACTTTATTTCATTTGTAATTCACTTAACAGCTTCACCAAATTTCTCTTTATCAAATTCTTTAACAGGTGCATCTCCGCCAAAACTAGGAGCACAAGCAACAACAGTTATAACAGAAAGAGCCGATATTTTTGCCGAAGCTAAAATACTTAATAATTTTTTCATATTTTTTTCCTTAACACTTTTTTATAAATAACTTTTAACATTTTATCATGTTATTTATAAAAAATCCAAAATAGCTGATTGGCCATTTTGGATTTTATTCGTTTAAATATGATTTTTGATTTATCTTATCAAGTTTAATATTTGCAAAGTATGAAGCATAATTTTCATGTAAATTTGAAGCTTTAAATATTCACAAAATATAATAAAAAGCATCAAAATTAATTCTGTTTACGACATTTAAGTTTTGGTTGTCTTCAATACTTAAGTTTTGTAGCGAAATATCGCTGTCTTGTTTTACTCCTTGGTGTTTAAAAACACGAATAACACTATCAATACGATAATCGCCTTCTTTAATTTTTTCATAAGCATCTTTTGAAGTGTTTTTTTATATCATGAGCACTAAAATATTTATTAGTGTCATTTGTATTTGTTCTTGTTAATTTTGCTAGCAGTGATGTTTTGTCCAATATTGATAAAACAATAAACAAATTATCGCCAATTTCTACAATACTACCATGTTTAATTTTTCCCATATTTATTGTTCCTTTAAACTACGATTAAATCGATTAATACCTAAAAGTTCTAGCGGTTCCGCTAATGCCATAATACGATCTTTAATTCGTTTAGCTCGCATTATTTCCACTTCTTGAAGATTTTGATCACCTTTTTTACTTGTTGCTAAAATTGATAATAATTGCTCTAAATTAAAGTTAGAAGTGAATCATATTTTTTTCTTTAAAACTAAAGCTTTGTCCAAAAGATAAAATAAAACTTCTTCGCGATCAAAGGCTGAAATGTCATTGCTACCAATATCATCTAAAAAGATAAAGTCTGCTCTTAAAATTTTATTAATAATTTTTTCTTGATTTGTTTGATCGCCAAACTCACTTTTTACTTTTTTAAATAAGTGGTTTGTATTAATGAAAGCTACTTTATGCCCTGATTCCGCTAATTTATTTGCTAAAGCAATTGAACTATATGTTTTACCAACACCTGGATTTCCATATAAATAAAGCCCTTTTGTGTTTTTAGAATTTTTCGCAAAAGCTACCATGTGTTTATTTAATTCTTTATGACTAGTGTTTGGTGTATCTTTTGCTCAACTTTTTATATCTATTGTTAAAAAATCTTGGTGGAAATCACGATAGATATAGTTTCTTTTTAAGTTAAGTTCTTTTTTATTATAAATTGAATGAGCACATTCAACTCAATCAATATATAGTTGATTGCCTTCTAATGATAACCATTGTGTGTACCCGGGATATCTTTGTTGGCATTTAGATATTGGTTCTTTTTTTTCACACACCAAGAAATATTGAATAAAATCGTTTAAAATATTTAAATTTTTTTCAATGTATTTTTCTTTAAAGTTAATTTTTTCTAAGTTTTCTTTAACAGAAAAATTATTTTCAAAAAAATTGATTGCTTTTTTAACTGTTAACATAAAACCTCTCTTAATACTTAAATAGAATCTCACTCTTTTAATATTTCATCAATGTCTAATTCTTCATCTTTGTAAAGACGTTTTTTCATTAAATCTGGATTGTATTCTTCCTTAATAACTTTTTGCACTTTTTTATGCATTTCCTCTGCTCATGAGGCTTTTTTTCCATAATAATTGTTAAATTGTGGTTTACTATTAGTTTTATTAAAGTTAATCGCATTTTTAAAGTTTTTAACTTCTTGCGATTTTTTGAATGATGTTTTTAAATATTCCATTGCATCAGCAATTTTAGTAATTGCTAATTTTTTTAATGTTTCAGCAATTGAATTAATATATTTTAATTCCATTCTTTTGTTATTTTTAAAATAAACATATTCTAATAAACAATTAATAACACCATTATTTAAACGAATAACACTTAATAAATTTTTTAGAATTTCTTTATCAGTTGTTGATAAAACTTTACCGCCTTTTAGTAATTGAAAGTATATTGTTGGTCTAATTGAACCCATTTCAGAAATCTTTACATCTAATAATGTTTTGGGTTTAATTTCGTTTTTTTCATCTAAACCAAAACTAACTTGTTCACCAGTTTTATTTGCTTGCAACTTATTAAGGTGATAATCATTTTCAATATTGTATTGCAATACTTGTCAATCAATGTGGTTATCATTTGTAGCATCAATAATATTTTTAACTAATTGTTTTATTTCAATATCTTTATAAAAACGTAAAATTCCACTAAGCATTTCTAAATTATCTTTTAAAATACTTACATTATATTTTTTTGTTAGCAATCTTTTTTTCTAAATCATAGTAATTAATTACTTCTGAAATTTCATCAAGAAGTTTTTGTTGTTTAACTTTTTTGATAAATTTATTTTTAAGTTTTTTAACTTGAGCTTCTCCGACTTTTAATGATAAAAAGTCAATTCATTCTTTATTTGCAAAAAATCCAGCTGGAGATAGTGGTTTTTTTAAGATTAAAGAAACTTTGCTTTCTTTACTGTTTTTTCAAACCTTCAATAACCCGTATGCAATTAGATTATCTTTAGCTTCAATAAAACTTTCTTCTGTCATTTCTAAATTATTTAAAAAATAATCTAGCCCATATTCATCAAAACATTCTTCTTCATCAATATTATTCATCAATAAATAAAGATCTTGTCCTCTAGCACCCAACAATGGACGATAAAGATTTACAATGATATTCAAATCATCTTTACTTATATCACTTTTCTTTAAAACTCACACAAGGTTATTGTTCATGTCTAACTCCATAAAAAAATATATTTTATTCAAAAAATATAAATACTTAAATAACCCGTATGATTGCTACCGATATTTCAACAACCCCTTTTGTTAAAATAACCTACATAAAGATAATAACCTACCCGCAAATAAATAAAAACCAAAACTCACTAAAAATTTTTTATACATTACTTATAAACTTTTTAATGTTTAAAAACCCTATATAAGATAAGGGTTTATAAACCTTTTCCACAAATAAACATTTTTACTCTGGTGTTTTTTGTGACTTTTTAACTTTTTTTATTCTAACAATATTTATTAAATACTTTCTCTTGCTTCAAAAATCTAAACTAGTATTGTTGTTAATTAAAAAATACATTAATGAAAATGACGATAAAGTTATTGGAATATATATTGAAATCGAAATTGGAAATTTTATTAATTTGATAATAAATGTCGCTGCTGTAAATCCCACATTTTCATAAATTGAGTATATTCAAATTGTATTGAAGAAAAATGAAATTAACACAAACGAAACTATGTAATGAATTGACGCTTTTAAAGCTCAATATTTTTGAGTTTTATAACAAAAAGTTAAAGCACCTAAAATTGCATATAACACTAAATTAAACATAAATCCGTTATGATACGGTCCATTAATAAAAATTAAAGATCCTAATGAATCTGTAGCAATAGCTGAAATAATTCCCAAAACAGGTCCAAACAGCATCCCTATTATGAATAAAATAAAATTTCCCAAAGCAATGGTAATTGTTGCGCCAAAAAATATAAAAGAATAACCAACAAAATTTGTTAAGATTACTGATAAAGCAATCAAAACAGAACAAATCGTAATTGATAAAATAGATATTTTTTTTATTTCTTGGCGATATATAAGGCTAAAAACCCCTAATAAGGTAATGATGGTTAAGGCGCTAAGAATATTTGTAATAATATATAACATTTAATGCTCCTTTTTTTTAAGATAATTAAATACTAAAGGCAAGAAGTATAATGAACCACAAAAAATTATATCTTTATTTTTATTATACTTATAAACTCTTTTTCATGGTTTAACATTATATTTTTTTAGTAAATTTTTATCTAAACTTTTTAAATGACTAAAACTAACAACTTGAATATTTTTAAAATATTTTTTAAGTTCTAAAATACATTCATTATAAGAAGCATTCTTACTAAAAGTACAAATTATTTGTGTTTCATTTGAAATCTTATAATTTACACAAGTTTGAATTAAATTTTTAATTCCTTCAATATTGTGAGCGCCGTCAATTATTCTTAAAGGATTTTGTTGCAATATAGTAAACCTACCTAAAAAATCTTCTGAAAGTAATTTTTGGTTAAACTTTAAATTTAAAACTTCGATTGCTTTTTTAACAATTCCAAAATTATTTTTCTGATATTCAATTGCAGTATCATCATATAAATCAGCTATAAATAAATTATCTAGTTTAATATAGTTTTCAACTTGTTTTTGAAATTTTTTGGTTACATTTCCTAAAACAATATTATTTTTTTTATAAATTTTTATTTTAGATAACAAAATATTTTCTAATGTATTGCCCAAAACTGACATGTGGTCATGACCAATTGAAGTTAAGATTGTTAAAATCTGCTTATCAAAAACATTTGTTGAATCTTTTTCACCACCAATACCAGCTTCATAAACAGCTATATCAATTTTATTTTGAGTAAAATACCATATTGAAATAAATGTTCATATTTCAAAAAATGTTAACTGATATTTTTTAAACAATTTTTTAAAGCGACTATATATGTTTAAAAGATCTTTATCAGATATATTTTCTCCGCTTATGGAAATTCTGTCATTATGCTCTAAAAAAGCTGGTGATAAAAATAACCCAACTTTTTTATTATTAGCTTTTAATTGTTGAGATATATTATAAGCAACACTGCCTTTTCCATTAGTCCCCACAATATTAATTGTTTCAAATGAATTTTCAATATTATCAAATTCATTTACTAACATTTTTTTTAAATTATAATTTTTAGAAAATAATGGTGCCTTAAAAAATTTTTTAGATACTTTCATTAAATTATTCTTCTAAATATTTTTCTAAATAATTTGCAGTATAACTAACGTCTTTTGAACTCATTAATTGTTCGGGAGTTCCTGTCGCAATAACACTTCCTCCATTTTTACCACCATCAGGTCCTAAATCAATAATATAATCAGCCATTTTTATTACATCTAAGTTATGCTCAATTGTTAACACTGTATCTCCATTATCAACGATACGATTTAGAACATTTAATAAACGATTAACATCATCGATGTGTAACCCTGTTGTTGGTTCATCTAATAAAAAGATTGTTTTTCCTGTACCCTTTTTTTGTAAAAAAGTTGATAACTTAACTCTTTGGGCTTCTCCACCTGATAATTCAGTTGCTGATTGCCCTAGTTTAATATAACCTAAACCAACATCATGAAGTGTTTCTAATTTTTTTAATATTTTAGGTTGTTTTACAAAAAATTCCATCGCTTGATCAACTGTCATTTCTAAAACATCATAAATATTTTTATCTTTAAATTTAACTTCAAGAGTTTTATCTTTGTAACGACGACCTTCACAAACTTCACATTTAACAAAAACTGTTGGTAAAAAATGCATTGAAATTTTTAAAACTCCATCTCCTTGACAATTTTCACATCTTCCCCCTGGAACATTAAATGAAAAACGACTTTTAGAAAAACCATTAAGTTTAGCTTCAACAGTATCTGCAAATAAATCACGAATATTATCAAAAAGTGATGTATAAGTTGCTGGATTACTTCTTGGTGTTTTTCCAATTGGATCTTGAGAAATACTAATTACCTTATCAATGTGTTCTGTTCCTAAAATTTTATCGTGTTTTCCTGGGCGATCAGTTGTTAAGTGTAAACTTTTCTTTAATCCTTTTAATAAAATTTGATTCATTAAAGTTGATTTACCAGAACCAGAAACACCTGTAAGACAGACAAATTTATTTAAAGGAATTTTTACATTAACATTTTTTAAGTTATTTGCTTTTGCACCTTTAATTTCTAAAACTTTTCCATTTCCTCCGCGGCGTTTTTTGGGAACAGCAATTATTTTTTCTTTACGTAAGTATTGTGCTGTAATAGATGTTTTGTGATTTTTAATTTCTTCAAATGTTCCAGCACAAACAATCTCTCCACCTTTATCTCCAGCTTTGGGACCAATGTCAACAATATAATCTGCGTTTTGAATTGTATCATCATCATGTTCAACAACAATAACTGTGTTACCAATATCACGTAAATGTTTTAAAGTCTTAATTAAACGATCATTATCTTTTTGGTGTAAACCAATTGAAGGCTCATCTAAAACATACAACACACCAGTTAATTGACTACCAATTTGTGTCGCTAAACGAATTCTTTGAGATTCTCCCCCGGATAAAGTTGAAGCACTTCGAGCTAAAGTTAAATAACCCAAACCAACTTGATTTAAAAATTCCAAACGATTAATTATTTCATTTAAAACTAACTTAGCAATTTTAGTTTGTGATTCTGTTAAATTTAGTTTTAAAATAAATTCTAGTTCATCTTCAACTGACATATTAGTTAAGTCAGTTATGTTGATATTATTTATTAAAACAGATAAAGGGACTTCGTTTAATCTTTTACCATTACAAGTATTACATGATTTATCTGACATAAATCCTTTATAATAATTTCTTTGTGTTTCACTTTGAGTTTGTTCATAACGTCTTTCAATAACACTTCCAATTCCTTCAATAATATCAAAACTATTTAATGTTAATCCTCCACTTGTTTTAATGTTTAATTGAACTTCTTCATCACTTCCATATAACAAGTAGTCTAGTTGTGATATTGTTAAATCTTTTATTGGAATATCTAAAGGAATTTTATAATGTTTCGCTAAAGTTTCAAATTTAAGTCATTCAATGTTGCTTGATAAAACAATATTTTTTAAATAAACAATTCCCCCTTCTAAAACGGATATATTTTTATCAGGAATTAATAAGTCTTCATCAATTTCTAATTTTACACCAAGACCCTTGCAATCTTTACAAGCTCCTTGTGGAGAGTTAAAAGAAAAAAGTCTCGGTTCTAAACTAGGAACATTAAACCCACATTCTTTACAACCATAAGTTGATGAAAATAATGTATCTTGATTTTTTTCACGGTCATGAATTTTAACCATACCTTCACCGTATTTTAAGGCTTGTTCAATGTTTCCCTGAATATCTAAAATTGTTTCTTCATTATCAAAAAATGTTAAAGCTTTAACAACTATATCGATATTGTGGCGTTTATTTTTATCTAAATCAATTGGTGTATCTAATGACATAATTTGTCCATCAATTTTTACACGTAAAAATTTATCTTTTCTTAAACGAGCAATTAAATCCACAAATGAACCTTTACGATCTCTTACAACTGGTGAAGAAATAATTAAACGATCTTCATTTTTAAAATTAGCACAAATTTGATTTACAATTTCTTTAATACTTGATGATTTGATTGGTCCATGACCATTAACACAATGTGGCGTTCCAACTCTTGCGTACAATAATCGTAAGTAGTCATAAATTTCTGTAACAGTTGCAACTGTTGAACGCGGGTTATGACTAGTTGTTTTTTGTTCAATTGAAATTGCCGGTGATAATCCTTCAATTAAATCTACATCCGGTTTTTCATTACCTCCCAAAAACTGTCTCGCATAAGCGCTTAAACTTTCTACATATCGTCTTCTACCTTCAGCATATATTGTTGCAAACGCTAAAGAAGATTTACCAGAACCTGATAAACCTGTGAAGACAATTAACTTATCTTTAGGAAATTCTAAATTAACATTTTTTAAATTATGTTCTCTAGCACCTTTAATTTTAATTGTGTTTTTGCTCATATTATGTCCCCTTGTTTATTTATTATTTCAAACCTTTGAAATTTAAAGGTTCGCTGAAAAACGTTGAAAAAGAAACTCTTTTTGTGTTGTTATTATATATAAATTTATAAATTTTAAATATTGCCAACAATAAGTTTTCGTGATTTGGTTCTATATTGTTTTTATACATGTATTTATAAATAACATCATTATTACAACTCAGCATGTCTTCTACATGATGACAAAATTCTTTTTGATATTCATATTTATTAATAGCTTCAATTTCGTTAAACGGCATATTGTTTAGTTCATCTTCTGCCATTAAAGGAACTAAATTGTCATAAAAACAGTAATATAGTTTCTTTGACTTTAATCAACTATCGACAAATGATTTAATGTCTAAAAATTTACTTATGTTGTTAATATATTTTTTAGTTTTTGCATCGTTATTTGCTTTAATGTAATTTAAAGCAAGCGCTGAGTTTTCACAAACTCAGTTATGGTTACAATGCTGTGAAAAACAGTTAATTAAATCATTAACAACTTTTTTACGATCTGTTATCAAGAATTTATCATCAAAGATTAAAATAATGTTCTTTAAAAAATCATCTAAATTATAAACACTATTCCCAAAAACATTTTTAATGTTTTTATCGACTTTAGCATAACCTTTTTTAGTTTTAATAAATTTACCTTGATTGTTTAAATGTTTATTTAAAATATTAAAAACACTATCGTTAGAGATAAGTTCATATGACTCAACTTTTCTTTGTGTATTTGAGGCAATAGTAATTTTATTTGTAAATGTCTCTCAAGTTTCAGAATAAAAATCTTTCTCTTTAGCTGGCGCAATTATAGTGACAGGAATACGTGTTTCAAGATTTAAATCTTTTTCATTATTAATAATAAAACGTACTGATTGTTGTCCATTTAAAACACTCATATTATTGAATGATAAATTACTGTTATTAACTTCAACTTTTCCGGCAATAATTTTAACCCCATTGTTAAACACAGGGAAAAATGTTTCTTCAACTCTATCTTTTGATAAAACACTGTTCCCTAAACTTAAACGAATGTTTTTATCAAAAATAGCATCGACACTGTTTCCGCCTTTTATTTCATTATTAAAAACATCAATAAAGTTCTTGAAAGAAAATCATGTATTGATTATCTTGTAATGTTCTTTGTCATTTTTAATTTCACGTAAAAATAAATCACCTTGTTCACTTTTTGATAATTTAGGTAATGAAATTTCATGTGTTACATTTTTTAATCTTTGTGTATAAAACTTTAATAAAAATGCATATTTTATTTTAAATTTATTAAAAGTTAAAACATCATTAATATGACTTGGTTTTTTAACTTCTAAAATAGCTGCTTCATTTTTTTCATCAATAACAATAATTTGTTTCAATCTATTATTAATAATTTCGTCAAAATCAGCACTATCTAATTTTTTTTGTAAAGAATCTAATCATGAATAAATAAAATCAACGTATTCTTGATCAATTCCTAAAACATCTGTAAAAAAGTTTGTGTACTCTTGTTGATTTTTTTCCTTACTTACAAAATATTTTTTTAAAACATTTACAAATACTTCTACATAATTATTTAATGCTTTACTTTTTTCTTGTAATAAACTTAATGCATTTTCTTGAGTGGAACCACGTTCTTCTCCTGCTTGCTCATTAGTTGCCACAAAAAACATTTCCTCTTTGTCGACAAAAATAAAATCACTATTGATTCCGCTATTAATAATTGTTTCTTTTTCTATATCTTTTATTAAATTTGAATTTAAAACATTTTCAGTTATTAAACGTTTAACTTCAAATGTAAATTTTTCATTTATATCAAAAAAATTCTTTATTTTGTTTTTCATATTTTACCTTAACTCTTAAATCACAATAATAATATTATAATAATACCCTAAACTATTTCTATAAGCAAAACATGAATAAAATAAAAAAAATATTCTCCTTAAAATTGGGTGAATATTTTTAATTATATTATTTTAAAAGTTTATTAATAGAACTAACGTTAGTATCAATTATTTCTTTAAATGGTTTAACAATTTTTTCTTCATCTTCAAAAAAGTGTAAAATTTCCATAATAACTGTTACTAAATGATTAGTTTTTGTTCTATCTTCTGCTAATTCATATTCTTCAAAGTGTCAACTAAATAAGTCTCTTGCCACTTCAATATCTACTAGGTTTTGTTGATAATGATTATTATATGCAGATTCGCTAATGATATCTCCTAAAAAATCATCAAACGCTTCTTGTTCTTTAATTTCTTCTTTAATTTCTAGCAATAAATCTTTTAATTGTTGTTCCATATAACTCCTAAGTTAAACTTTATTTTTTATAAAATAAAGTTTATTGATAATACATTTATTTTAACAAAAAAACGTTGAGATACATAGTTAAAATAATTACTTGTTAGAAATAGCATCAACTCCCGGTAAAGCTTTGCCTTCAATAAATGTTAAACTAGCTCCACCACCAGTTGAAATGTGTGTAAATTTATCTTTAAATCCAAATTTAATTGCAGCAGCAGCTGAATCTCCACCACCAATTACAGTAAAGGCATCTTTTAAGTTTGCAATTGTTTCACAAACAGCAATTGTCCCTTTATTATAGTTTTCGAATTCAAACACACCCATTGGTCCGTTTCAAACAACTGTTTTTGCATTTTTTATAACATTATTAAATAATTCAATTGATTTTTGCCCAATATCTAATCCCATTTTATTAGGACTAACATTACGATCTTTTGTGTTATCACCTTTAACATCTTTAAAGTCTGTTGTTTCAACAGCATCTATTGGTAAAACAAGTTTGTCTTGACCTTTTTTAATTAAATCTTTTGCAACATCAACTTTATCTTCTTCTAATAAAGATTTACCAATTTCAAATCCCATTGCTTTATAGAAAGTAAAGGCCATTCCCCCACCAATAATAACTTTGTCCGCTATCTTTAATAAGTTTTCAATAACATTAATTTTATCAGAAACTTTTGCTCCACCAACAATAGCTACAAGTGGTCTTTTAGGATTATTCATGGCTTTTGATAACATGTTTAACTCTTTTTCCACTAAAAAACCAACACATGATTCTTTAATGTTTGAAGCTATTCCAACGTTTGAAGCATGTGCTCTATGAGCTGTTCCAAATGCGTCATTTACAAAAACATCTCCAAATGATGCTCAGTATTTACCAAGTTCTGGATCGTTTTTACTTTCTCTTTTAGCAGCAGCATTACCCTTTGCATCTACAATAACTTTACTATCTTTATCAAAGATATCAGCAAACCTTGTATTTTGTACAACTAAAATTTCTTTTTCTTTTAAATCTGCAATTTGTTGCTCTAAAACAGGGCCTTGCATGTAATGTGAGAAATGTACTGGTGCTTTTGAAAACTTTTGCAACTCTTCACTAACTGGCATTAAACAGTTTTTTTCCATGTCACTTTCAACTTTTATTTTTCCTAAATGTGAAAATAAAATTATCTTAGCGTCATTATCTTGTAAATACTTTATTGTATCTCAAGCTCCAACAATTCTATTATTGTCAGTAATTTTTCCATTTTTCATTGGAACATTGAAATCCACTCTTACTAAAACTTTTTTACCTTTTACATTAATATCTTTAAGTGTTTTTTTTGTCATTTTTAAAACCTTCCATTTTTTAATATCTTATTTATATTTTATAACAAATATTAGTCAATTGAGTCTAAAATATTAATTGCTCTTTGAGCCGCAACTGCTCCATCACCAACAGCTGTAGTGATTTGTCTAAGTTGAGTGTTTGTAACATCTCCAATTGCTAATAATCCATCAACTTTAGTTTGTTTTTTTAAATCAACTTCAATATATCCTTCTTTGTCTAAAACATTAAAGTGTTCTACAAAGTCTGTTATTGGAATAGCACCAATATATGGGAAAATTGCTTTTACTGCAAAATTTGTTGTTTTATGATTTTTAATGTTTTTAACAATAACTTCTTCAACTAAATCTTTTCCATTTATTTTATCAACAACAGCATCTAAAATTAATTCAATTTTTGAATTAGCTTTTACTTTATTAATAGTTTTATCATCTGCTCTAAATCCTTGACGACGGTGCACAAGATAAACTTTTTTAGCAAACTTTGTTAAATACAAAGCTTCTTCTAAAGCAGATAATCCACCACCAACAACCATTATTTCTTGGTCTTTATATAAAGCGCCATCACAAACAGCACAGTAAGAAACGCCCTTACCATAAAGACGATCTTCTCCATCGACTCCGATTTTTCTTTCTAAAGTTCCCGTAGCTACAATAACTAATTTAGATTTTATTTCTGTTCCGTTATCAAGTTGCACTGTAAAAATGTCATTATTTTTCGAAACTTTTTCAACGCCCCCTCCAACAAACGGAACATTTAAGGTCATAACTTGATTAAACATTTTAGAAGCTAAATCAAAACCATCAACAGCTTCAACCCCTGGATAGTTTTCAATAATACTAGTTTTAACAACTTTTCCTCCAGGTGCTCCTTTTTCAATAATAACTGTATCAGCCTCAGCTCTTGCAGCATACAATGCTGCAGTTAGTCCTCCCGGACCAGCACCAATAATGGCTATTTCATATATTTTTTCTGTTTTATTCATATTTATCCTTTATGCTATTTAATATTTCATAAGATTATTATAACAAATAAAAAGAGGTTTTATTTATTCAAACCTCTTTACTCCTAATATTGCTTTTCGTATAACCAACCTTTTTTACGATATTTGATTACACATAAAAATTGAGAAAAAATTAACATTAGAACTCCTATCCCAATAGAAATAGCAATAATGGTGTAACTTATTGCTCGACCATTCGAAATAAGTAAATCTTCTGGCGCTCTTTGTATTTCCAAAATAAGTCTAAAAACATTGTATCAAATTAAGTATAAACTAGTTTGTAACCCAACTCTTATTGGTAAGATTTTATGTGGGTTGTGTAAACTTTCAAGCTTAGTAACATCTCTTTTTAAAAATGAATTAAAACGATTTTTTTGATACTTTATATAATGTTTAAATCTTTCACTTTTTTGAGTGGTTTTTTTAATATCTTTAAAGTAAATCTTTTTATGATCTGTATTGTTTTGAATTTTATCTAAGTCTCCCAAATGAGGTTTAATGTCAAAATAATATTTATCTCATCAACCCTTACGTGTTAAACTTGGGTCTTTTCCAAATCTTTTAGATAAATGACTTGAATAAGATAAGTATCATGTTTTAGGAATTAAAATTGATATTATTAAGTAACCAACTACATTAGCAAAAGACTCATATAAAAATAATGGTTGAAAGTACTGTACCATTTCATGATTTGAAGGATCAATATATCCTCCATTCATAGCTAATGCTAAAACTGGGTAATATCCATCGGGTATTGGATCTGGAATATATCATTTAAATAAATTATTTTTAATAAATCCCGGAAGTCAACTTAAAGCTTCATATGTTGTTTCACTTCCTAAAAGTTCATGATTGAAAAAATTACCTCATCTTCCAATTGCTTGCGCTAACAAGAGTTGGGGGACGAGCATTTCTGCATATACTCATAAAGAAATGCTATACTTTTTACTTTCATAGTGGAACCAAATTCAACCTATTCCAAATCCAAAAAGTAATCCTCCATGAATGCTCATTCCCGGAAGTCAAAAAGCAAAATACTGTCATCATAAAATAGGCACAACAGCGTCAGCTTTTCCTAAAATACTTGCACCCACTAATCCTACTGGAATTATAATAAAAGATGCAATATATAAACTTTGGGTTGGGATGTTACGTTTTTTAAACATGAAATAAGCAATAGCAATAACAGCCAAAAAGGCCACGAACATAAAAAGTCAGTAAGGCCTAAACCAATTTCAATAAGTATCTCTTGCAATTCACATGCTATTTTCCTTTATTTTTTAAATGTTTTAAATCACCTTTGTTCAAATTCTTGAAAAGATGAATATCCCGATAACTCTAGTTTTAGTTTTGAAACAGAAGCTTCAATAAGCTCACTAATGTTTCTCCCAAAAGTTACTGGTAGCTTTATAATAGGAACTTTAGTACCTAAATAATCTTTATATTTAGCTTGTGCTCCTAAACGATCAATAGTTTTATATTCTTCATCTGATAATAAAATCAATTCTATAACTAAATCAATTACCGTTTCATTTAATGTTAGTTGAACTCCATAAATTTTAGTTAAGTTTATTATTCCCAATCCTCTTACTTCAATTAAATTTTTTAATGTGGGGTGAGAACATCCAAATAATTTATTGTTTTTAGATTTTAAAATGATACGATCATCTCCAACAAATAAATGATTTTTTTTAACTAACTCTAAAGTTGTTTCTGATTTACCAATTCCACTTTTACCTTTTATTAATACTCCTTTACCAAAAATATTAACAAGTGAAGCATGAACTTCTTCAGTTGGTGAAAAATACTCATCAAACACATCAAGTGAAAATTGTAATATTTTTCCTGTTGTTAAATTATTTATTTTAACAACAGGACATTTTAACTTGTTAGCAACCGTTATTAAATCGTCATCTTTAAATCTTGAAGTAATTAAAATTAAAGGAATGTTTCTTTTAATTAACGATTCATATCTTTTAAGTTTAACATCTCGCTCTAATGTTTTAACATAATTATTTTCTTTTCTAGAAAAAAGCACAACCCTTCTTTCTAAATCATGATTTTCAAAAAAACCTGCTAACTCTAATCCTGCGCGATTTAATCCATAGACATTAATTTCATTATCTAAATTTTTTTCTCCACATAAAATTTCAATGCTTTCAAAACGTTTAATAATGTTTCTAGCTGTTAATTTTTCCATAGTTACCTCTAATCTGCTTGTATTTCAAGAATGATATCTCTAATTTCTGCTGCTTTTTCAAAATCTAATTCTTTACTTGCAGCTTCCATCATTTTTCTTAAATCATCTATTATATGTTCTTTGTTAGCTTTATACTCGACTGATTTTTTTGCTTTTGATTTAATAAGTCTTTCATAAGAGATTTTAATGTTTGAGAAGTCTCTTATGGCTTTTTTAATAGTTGTTGGTGTAATATTATTTTTTTCATTATGAGCAATTTGAATATTTCTACGTCTTTCTGTTTCACCCATAGCTTCTTCCATGGCCGGTGATATTTTATCAGCAAATAAAATAACATGCCCGTTTTGATTACGAGCAGCTCTCCCAATAGTTTGAATTAATGATCTAGCATTACGTAAAAATCCTTGTTTATCAGCGTCTAAAATACAAATTAATGAAACTTCCGGGATATCTATTCCTTCTCTAATTAAGTTAACTCCCACAACACAGTCATACACTCCTCGACGAAGATCTAATAAAATTTGTGACCTTTCAAGTGTTTTTAACTCGCTGTGTAAATAAGCGACCTTAATGTCATGATTTTGTAAATAGTCTGTTAAATCTTCCGACATTTTAATTGTTAATGTTGTTATAAAAACACGTTCATTTTTTTCTTTACGTATATTAATTTCTGAAATTATTGTTTCTACTTGTCCTTCTTTTGGTTTTACTTCAACCGTTGGATCAATCAATCCAGTTGGTCTAATAACTTGTTGGACAAAATTATTATTAACCAGTTCTGACTCATAGTCCCCTGGTGTTGCAGAAACATAAATTGTTCTTTTAATTTTGGCTTTAAATTCTTCAAACGTTAAGGGGCGATTATCTTTTGCACTAGGTAACCTAAACCCATATTCAACTAATGATTCTTTTCGACTGCGATCTGTTTTATACATTGCTCTAATCTGAGGCATTGTCATATGAGATTCATCAACTACAGTTATAAAATCCCCTTTAAAAAAATCAATAACAGTAAATGGTGGTTCTCCCTCTTTTCTTAAATCCATATGACGTGAATAGTTTTCAATTCCTGAACAATGACCATGTTCCTCTAACATTTCTAAATCATATTCTGTTCTTTGTTTTAATCTTTGAAATTCTAATGTGCGATTTTCTTTTTCATAAAAATCTAATCTTTGAATTAATTCTTCTTTAATTCTTTTTATACCTTCTTTTAGTCTTTCGGGAGAAGTGATATAGTCTTGAGCTGGATAAATTGTTGTTTGAGATAATCTTTCTTTTACATTTTGAGAAACGGTTTCTACAAAGGCAATCCCCGAAACTTCTTCATCAAATAAATCGATTCTAATATGACTTTTTGTACTTCATGATGGTACTACATTTATCACATCCCCTTTAAAACTAAAAGTTCCTGGTTTCATTTCAATATCATTATAAACATATCCTGATTTAACTAAATAACGATTAAAGTCTTTAACTTTAAAGCTTTCTCCAACCTTCACCTCAAAAAATGATTTTTGATATTCGCTAGGATCTTGTGAACCATAAATTGCTGCAACTGAAGCCACAACAATGACATCTTTTCTTGTTGAAAGTGCATTATAAGCACTTAGGCGCATCATATCTAATTCCATGTTTTGTTTAGCATCTTTATCAATATACATATCTTTTCCTGGTAAATATGCTTCTGGTTGATAAAAGTCAAAGTTAGAAACAAAATATTCTACTCTGTTTTCAGGAAATAACTCTTTTAATTCTGAATATAGTTGCATAGCTAATGTCTTATTGTGGGCCATCACTAATGTTGGTTGATTTAGTTTTTCAATTACATTTGCAATAGTAAATGTTTTACCAGTTCCTGTCGCCCCTAAAAGAACTTGATCCTTTACGTTGTTCTCTAAGTTTTTAATTATTTTTTTAATTGCTTTTGGTTGATCACCTGAGGGTGTAAACTCAGTATTTAATTTAAACATATACACCTCACTTAAATTAATTTTAACCTAAATATATGAACATAACAAAATAATAGTTTGATAATAACTTATATTATCTATATAATTAACATGATATAAAAATATATATAAAGGGGCATAAAAAAATGAAAAATACTCAAAGCTCTGTTGACCAAAAGATTTTAGAATTAGCAAAGTCATTGGATAATCCTAAGGCTGAAGCTATTTTAAAAGAATTGGTTCAATTAAAGTTATCATATGGAACAATTGAAAAATTAATTAGATTCAAAACTGATCTTACTATCGCACAAAAAGATGTTATTTTAAAAATTAGTCAGGCTTATAGTCAAGCGATGGCTAGTGAAGATTCAGAACTTGAATTAGATATTGATAGTAGTGCATTTAACAGTAAAGAGGAAAACAAAAATTTAAGTAAATTATCAAATGTTGTGCGTACCAACAAAAATATTGAAGGTACTAACTATGATGCAATTTTAGATGGTCAAGAACTTGATTTATCGGAAGAAAATGCAAATTATGAAGAAACAGCTTTAGAAACATCTAAAGCTGGTGTAATTGATATTTATGACACATTTGCAAGAGATGAAAAAGAACGTGAAGCTGAAAAAGCTCAAATTAAAAGAAATATTCAATCAGAAAGAGTTGTTGCGTCTAACATGAATGTAAAACCTAATGTGAATGCAAAACCAAATTTATTAAACAATGATGATGAAGTAAATACAACTATTGAGGTTAAATCTGCAGAACAAAGAGTTCAATTTACTCCTAAAAATTCAGATACTTCAAGTGTTATTGAAATTGTTAATGATAAAAAATATGGTTTAACAGAAGACGGATTTGAACCATCATTCGACCCAAGTACAGGTCGTAATTTTTATCAATTAAGAAGAGCAAAAATTCATCCAATAAAAAAATAGTTGAAAAACTATTTTTTTTATACAATTAATTTTTCATTATCACTAATATAATGTTTTACTAAAAATGCACAAGATGCTTGCTTTATTTTTTCTACACTTTGTTGGCTATTTACAGTCCAAACATTAATTTTTTTGTTTATAATTCTTAACAATCTACTAATTTTTTTGTTTAATATTAATTTGAAATCCATATGAAGATAATCAAAATCATCCAAAATATTTGTATTTATATTTTTAATTTTTTTTAACNNTAAAAACCCCTTACTAAATTCATTTTCAAGTTTACTAATAAAATTTAACTCGGCCTTCCCAAAAGAAGAAACTATTATTTCAGCCGTTGTTAATGTTTTAAGATCTTTTAAACTTTTATGAATAACTTCAAAGTCTTCATTTGAATAATAGTCTTCTTTGATTTCCACATTAATAACTTTAAACTCTTTTGCCAATGTTTTTCCAAAATCCTCAACTAGTAGTGGGGGATTTTTTGAAATGTTGTTTTTAAAATAATTAAGTTCAAGTATTTCATCATATGTCAAAGCACTAACAAGAATATTTTGCCCAGCAATTCTTTTAAAATTTTTATCATGAAAAATAATAACTTTTTTATCTTTAGTTAACCTTATATCAAATTCTACTCCAACTGTTTTAGCTAGTGCTTTTTCAAAATCTTTTAAAGTATTTTCACTTAATTGTGTTTTAAAACCTCTGTGTGCGATTAACATTTTATACCTACTTAATTCTTTCTACGTTAATTTTGTTTATATAATAATCAATTTTATCTATTTTTGCTAAACCTTTTGAAAAAGCTGTAGCAGCTCCACAAGCAGAACAGTATTTTAATGTTTCATCTAATGGTAAATTATTAACTAAACCAAAAATAAATCCACCTAACATACTGTCCCCAGCCCCAACAGAGTTTATTAAATTGCCTGTTGCTGCATTTATTTTATAAACAGAATTATTATTTCCAAAATAATATCCACCTTTTTCACCCATGCTTAACAAAACATTTTGAGCTCCATAGGTTTTTAATTTATCAACCATGCTAGAAATTTCTGCAAAAGAAAAATCTTGAACTTTAACATTTAATATCTCACATAACTCGTTAATATTTGGTTTAATTAAAAACGGTTTTGCTTTTATTCCGGATAATAAATTTATTTTACTAGCATCCATTATAAAAAGCGCTTGTTTTTTATTACATATGTTACCAATAACTTCATATATATTATTTTGCATTTGTGGTGGTGTACTACCTGATAAAACAACAATATCATTAGGTTTTAAAATATTATCTAATTTTAAGAGAAATTTATCAACTAAATTTGGATCTATTTTTGTTCCTGTATTATTTAATTCTGTCTCTTGTTTTAGAGATAGATTTTTTATTTTAAAATTTATTCTTGTAAGTGATTTATGTTCAATAAAATCTGACAATAATTCTTGCTTTGCAAATTCTCTATAAAAAATTTTAGAATTCACTTTTCCTAAAAATCCCATAGCAGTAACATCGCAGTTTAACTCTTTTAATACAAAAGCTACATTTATTCCTTTTCCACCAATATTTTCATAACCATTTTCAAAATAATTTGTTTTATTAATTTCAAAATTATTAGTTTCAATTATATAATCAATAGCTGGATTCATTGTTATTGTATATATCATGTGTACACCTCACTTATAAAAGAAAAAGCAAGTTAACTTGCCTTCTAAAATTATTTGATTTTTTTAAAGTCCTTTTTAACAGCTAAACTTAATTCATCATTATAAGCTGTATAAACGTCAGATAAACTTCTGCTTTCCACGATTGCTTTTATCATATCAACAACCATTGGTGCTATGTTAATAATTTCTAAACCTTTAAATATTTTTTCTTTTGGAATATCAATTGTGTTTGTAAGAATAACCCTTTCCACAACACCAGCTTCAATAACTTCTGATAATCTAGAACATGCAGGATCTGAAAGAACTCCGTGTGTTGCAATAATATAAACTTTTTTTGCTCCATGTTTTTTTAAAGCTTTAGCAGCTTGTGTAATTGTTCCACCAGTATCAATCATATCATCAACTATAAAACAAATTTTATCTTTAACATCTCCCAAAACAAATTCAATTTCAGCTACATTTGGTTTTGGTCTTCTTTTATCGATAACAGCAATATTCGGTGCTGCATGACCTAATTGATCTGAAATTTCTCTTGCTCTTATCAATCCACCATGGTCTGGTGAAACAACAGTTACTTCTTCATTAATTTTTTCATTTTTAATAATATTTAAAATACATTTAGACATTTGTTGTGATGTATGTAAATCATCAACCGGTACATCAAAAAATCCCATTGATTGAGGTGAGTGTAAATCAATTGTCATAATTCTTGTAGCTCCAGCTCCAGTTAGCATATTTGCCACTAATTTACATGTTATTGGTTGGCGCCCTTTTGCTTTTCTATCTTGTCTTGCATACCCAAAATATGGTACAACAACATTTATGCTTCTTGCACTTCCTCTTTTTAAAGCATCAATAGCGATTAGTAATTCCATTAACATTTCATTAACCGGATTTGATGTTGATTGAATTAAATAAACATCCTTACCCCTAACAGAACGCATTGCTCTTGCTAAAATTTCTCCATCCGCAAAACGAATAATTTTCATCGGATCTCTATCTACGTTTAATAAACGACAGATATCATTTGTTAATTTTTCACTTGCTGATAATCCATAAATACTTACTAAATTTTTGTTATAACTAGACATGTTCTTTCCCTTTTTTCTATTAACTTATAATATTATTTTAAATAAATAATTTTCATTATTCAATTAAAACTTAAAAATTAAAACTTAAAATAGTAAATAAATAACATATTATTTGATATTATAAATAAAATAGAGGTAAATAATGAGTTTAGAAGCTAAAGCAAAAAAAATTATTACAGATTTACGCCCTTTTATTAATCAAGATGGTGGAGATATAGAATTTGTAGAGTTAAAAGATAACATTGTATATGTTCGTTTAGGTGGAGCTTGTATTTCATGTGGCCTTGTTGATAACACAATTAAAATGGGAGTTGAACAAATTGTAAAATCAGAAGTTCCCGAAATTGATAGTGTTGAAGTAATTATGTAAAATAAAAAAACCCTTGCGGGTTTTTTTATTTATCTAAATTATCAATACGTTCTTGGTGTCTTCCACCTTCAAATTTTGTTGATAAAAAGGTTTTAACAATTTCTCATGCATGTTCTTTGGCAGTAATTCTTGCTCCCAAAGCTAAAATGTTTGCATTGTTGTGCTCACGAGCTAATTTTGCTGTATATGGTTCATAACATAAACTTGCTCTAGCTTTTTTTACTCTATTAGCAGCAATAGAAATACCAATTCCAGATCCACAAATAATTATTCCAAAGTCATATTCATTATTTGCTACAGCTTTTGCAACTTTTTTACCAAAACTAGAATAATCAACACTGTTGTTATTTTGAGCTCCAATATCTGATATTTCAAAATTAAAGTGGTTTTTAATATTTTCAGCTAAAAAAGTCTTTAACTCTACAGCTGTATGATCGTTTCCAAATAATATTTTCATAAGTTATCTCCTTCTTAAAGCGTAACGTTTTTCATCACGTTCTTTGATCGCTTGTCTTTTATCATGAACTTTTTTACCTTTTCCTAAACCAAACTCTAATTTAACATAACCGTTTTTAAAATAAATCTTCAAAGGAACCAATGTCAAACTATCAGTTTTTAGTTTATGAGTTATTTTTTTTATTTCTGCTTTGTGCAATAAAAGTTTTCTTTGACGTAAAGGGTCTTCTTCAAACATTGTTGAAAATTTATATTTTGGAATATTCATGTTAATAATAAACGCTTCTTGTTTACGGATTAACACAAAAGAATCTTTAATGTTTACATTGTTAAACAAAATAGATTTAATTTCACTACCCTTTAGAACCATTCCTGCTTCATAAGTTGATATAATTTCGTAATTATATCTTGCTTTTCGGTTTGTAGCGATTATTTTTATTGAACTGTTTTTTACTGTCGCCATAATTATCCTCAACGTTACGCTTTGTTGCAATTAAGAAATCAATTTGTTTCAATATTTTGCTCGCGGCTTTTACTTTAATTCTAACTTTTTGTCCTAAACGGTAACGATTATTAGTGTTTTCGCCCCTTAGTTCAAAGCTTTTAGAATCAAAAATATAATAATCTCCTGGAATATCGGTTAAACGAATTAACCCTTCAATTAAGTTGCTTAGTGATACAAACATTCCAAATGATGTTACACCAGAAATTACTCCATTAAAATGTTTGTGAACATTTTTTTCCATATATTCTGTTTGTTTCATTTTTATTACATCACGTTCACATTCCACAGCTCTTTGTTCTGTTTTTGATGAATTTTCTCCATAAGCTATCGCTAATTTTTTATACTTTTCAATTACTTTTGGTGATGTATTTTTTTTCAATNNTACATATGTTTTTAATCAACGATGAATCGCTAAATCTGGATAACGCCTAATTGGAGATGTAAAGTGACTATAATGTTTTGATGCTAATCCAAAATGTCCTAAATTTTCATCAGAATAAATTGCTTTTTCCATACTTCTTAAAAATAATGGTGCTAATATATTAAAATTAGGATTTTCTTTTAGTTTATATAATGATTGCTGAATATCTCTTGAAGTAACATCATTAACTTGTCCTTGAATATTCAATCCCATTAAACTTAATGTTTGATATAAAGCTTGCAGCTTTTCTGTTTTTGGTTGTTCGTGAACACGATATAAAAATGGTAACTTATTTTTTGTAGCAAAATGAGCGACCGTTTCATTTGCTCTAACCATGAAAGCTTCAATCAGCTGCTCTGAAACTCCTCTTTCACGAATTAAAATTTCAGAAATCTTCCCTCTTTCATCAAGTACAAATTTTGGTTCTGGTAAATCAAAATCAATTGATCCTTCTTTTTGTTTATAATCAAATAAAATCTTGTGTAACACTTTTGCTTCATCTAATAAACTTTTAATGTTATTGTCTTGATTTAGTTCATTTTTTTTGAAATAAGTATTAACTTGATTATAAGTTAATCTAGCTTTTGAATTTATAACTCCTTCAAAAATTTCATAATTAACTGTTTCACCCTTTCGATTAATTTCCATTTCACAACACATAACAAATCTATTTTCATGTGGTACAAGCGAACAAACATCATTACTAATTTTTTCTGGTAACATTGGAACAACTTTATTAATCAAATATATCGAAGTTCCTCTTTTAATAGCATCAACATCTAATGGACTATCTTCTTTTACATAGTGCGCCACATCTGCAATTGCCACATAAAGTTTATAGTTGTTATTTTTTAATTTTTCAACACAAATTGCATCGTCAAAATCTTTTGAGTCATCTCCATCAATTGTTACAAAATTATGATCGCGATAATCTTTTCTTGTTGATTTACTTGGGTCAAATCCAGTAACATCATCTTTTGTTATCGCTTCAACTTGCGCTAATGTTTCGTCACTAAAATTTAATGGAACATTGGCTTCAGTTAAAACAGCGTAAACATCGTTTCCAGGCTTACTGTAATCACCAAAATCTTCAAGTAAAGACACTCAAATAATTTGTTTTTTTGGATCAATTGTTTCAATTTTACATTTAACTAAATGATTTTGAGTAAACTCATTTATTGTTTTACTTTCTAAAAAGTAATTTTGTAATTTATTATTTAAATTAGCTAAATAAGATTTTTTAAAACGATTTTGCTTAACAACAGCTAATACAAATTCTGTTTTACGTTTTATAACTTTAACAACAACCCCTTCAGCTTTTTTATCTAATGCTTCACTTTTTTCTTTGTCTTTAGGTTTTAATCTTTTAATTAATACAACATCATTATGCAATGCTGTGTTGATATTATATCGATCAACAAAAATATCTTCTTCTTCATCTTCTATTGAAACAAATCCAAATCCCTTTTTATTTAAACTAATAACACCTTCTACGAAATCTTTATCGTTATTAATGAAAAAATCACCCGCAAAATTTGTGGCTACTTCTTTACTTATTAACAATTCTTCTAATGCAGTGTCTATTTTGTCACATTCTTTTAATTCACACCCTAATTTTAATGCAATATTTTTTTTGTTAATGAAATCTTTATTTTCAATTATTTTAAATATTTCTTTTTTCATTTTTCTCCCTAAGACAATTTTTTTTAATAAATAAATAAAAAAGAGATTTATTTACCTCTTTTAATTAATTATTAAAATAAAGTGTTGTTTAATATCGCTACAAGAATTGCTAACGAAAATAACAATATTCCCAATACCAACATCACAATTGATAAAAAGCGGTCTAGACCTCTTTCTTTTAAGACAGCAAATAATTCATCATTACCACCACTTAATGAGCTTAATCCACTTTGCGACTTTTTGTTTTGCAATAATCCAACAGTTAACATTATTAAAGTCACAATTAAAATAACTATTTCAAAACCATATATAATTTGATTCGCTAAAGTTGCGTCCATAATAAAACCTCTTACCATATTATATTACTATATTTGGAAAAAATAATAAATAGATTATTTTCAATATTTATCGATAAATCTTCTAATCCCATAATCATTGTTAGATGTTGTAACTTCAAAAGCATGTTTTTTTACTTCATCATAAGCATTACCCATAGCAACTCCATATTTAAGAAGTTTAAGTGCTGAAATATCATTGTGACCATCACCAAAATATAAAACATTTTCTAGTTTAATATCCGCATTGAACTCTTTGTTTAAATTATGAATCAAGTGAATAACTCCTGTTCCTTTATTAACTCCTCCAGCTACAATATCATATGCGCGATTTGTGATAACTTCAACATGCACACCTCAAATATCTTTTAGTGCTTTACCAACAATATCGTATGTTTCTTGATCTTTTGCTCTGGCAATAATTTTATAAGTATCATTAATTTTGCTGTAATCAAAAGCCCGAACATCTATTTGTCCATCAATATAGGCATCTTCTTCAATTTTTCTTAAAAATAAATCATGACCTTTTGCATAAAAATATGGATCATTATAGAAAATTGCTGAATAATCAAAATTTTGCGCGTCTAATAGTTGGAATACTTTTATCGCATCATCTTTCGGGATTAAATGCTTGTATTGTTTTGAAGGTTCAATTAAGTTATCTACAATAGCTCCATTTGCTCCAATAACGTATTTAGCATGATTTTTAATATCAAGAATTTCTGAAAATTTAGCGAAACCTTTAGGCATTCTTCCAGAAGCTATTGAAACATAAATATTGTTTTTAGTCGCTTTTTGTAAAATTTCTTTTACTTCATCTTGTAAATCTTGATTATCAGTAATCAATGTTCCATCAACATCACAAACTATTAATTTAATTTCATCATTATTGATTTTAAACATTTTTAAGTTCTCCCTTTTCAATCATTTCTAGAATATGTCGCCCAACACCACCTTCATCATTTGTATACTTTGTAACTCCATTAGCCACTTTTAATAAATCTTTATTTCCGTTTTTCATAGCATACCCATGAGATGATTCTTTAATCATTTCATAATCATTCATTTGATCTCCAAAACATAAAACTTCTTCTGGATCAATATGAATATTGTCGTTTAATTTTAATGCAGTAAGGGTATGCATAATTCCATTTCATTTATTAACGTTTTTAGGCAATATTTCAATATATCCATAACCTGAAACTTCAGCTCTTAAAGTTGGTATTGTTGAAACAAATCTTCTCACATCATTGTGTTCTTCTTCACTTTCACAGTCAATTACAACTTTGCGCATTAATATATCTTTTGTATAATCAAAAACTTTAACTTCACCTTTAAAATCTTTAAACATGAAAGTGTCTCTATCGATTTGTTGTTGACTTGATAAATAAGCAATATTTTCCTCTTCTGGTGCAAAGTAGAATGGTCTTTTATATTCTTTTAAAAACTTTACAACCTTTCTTGTGTCTTCAAGTGTTGAAATTTCATTTAGTAAATATTCATTTGTTTTAAAGTTTAAAACAGAACCTCCGTTACCACCGATTACATATTTACAATTAATATTTATTTCATTTGCAAAGTAATTTAAACTTGCAGCAACTCTCCCTGTTGCTACCGTTACTATTATTCCTAAATCTTGCGCTTTTTTAATCGCTTCAATATTGATTTGTGGAATTTTTCTATCTGAGTTAATTAACGTTCCATCAATATCTGTAATAATCATTTTTATAGCCATATTTACCTACCTTTTATATACAATGTTACTTTAATTATATATTTTAATAAGATAAAAAAAAACTAATATCACATATTAGTTAAAAAAGTCTTAATTTTTTTCTTCTTTGATTCCATTAGTTAAAATAATTGTTGAACTTTTTTGGACTTTTAAAATTCCTCCATCAATTTTATAACTTGTTTCTTTATTATCAATTTTTAATTTTAAAATTGAAGAAACAATTGTTCCAACTAAAGGAATATGATTGTGTAAAATCCCAACATATCCTGTTGTTAACTTAACAGTTAAAATATCAACTTCCCCATCAAACTCTACTTTGTCTGGTGAAACTATTTTTAACTTTAGCTTATTCATTATTTCNATTTCCTTAGCTTTTTTAATAGCTTCATCAATTGTTCCTACAAACATAAATGCTTGTTCTGGTAAATCATCGTGCTTTCCAGCTAAAATTTCTTTAAATCCACGAATTGTTTCAGCTAACGAAACATAAGTTCCTTTAATTCCTACAAATTTTTCAGCTACGTGGAATGGTTGAGATAAGAAAGCTTGAATTTTACGCGCACGATAAATGATTGTTTTATCCTCTTCTGAAAGTTCATCTAATCCTAAAATAGCAATAATTGATTGCAATTCACGGTATTTTTGTAAAACTTGTTGTACTTCTAACGCTGTTGTTGCGTGCTCTTCTCCAATAACTAGTGCGTCCATCATTCTTGAAGTTGAACCAAGCGGATCAACAGCCGGATAAATTCCTAAAGCTGCGATTTCACGGTCTAAAACAACCTTAGCATCTAAGTGTGTAAAAGTTGTTGCTGGCGCTGGGTCAGTTAAATCATCGGCTGGAATAAATACTGCTTGCACTGATGTAATTGAACCTTTTTTTGTTGATGTAATTCTTTCTTGTAAAGCTCCCATCTCTGTTGCTAAAGTTGGTTGATATCCTACAGCAGAAGGCATTCTTCCTAATAAAGCTGAAACTTCTGATCCAGCTTGAGTAAATCTAAAGATATTATCTACAAATAGTAAAACATCTTGATTTTTTTGATCTCTAAAATATTCCGCAATTGTTAAACCAGTTAAAGCAACACGCATTCTAGCACCTGGCGTTTCATTCATTTGCCCAAACACTAAAGCTGTTTTACTTAAAACACCAGCTTCAATCATTTCATAGTATAAATCGTTTCCTTCACGAGTTCTCTCACCAACTCCCGCAAATACAGAAATCCCTCCATGAGATGTTGCAACATTATTAATTAATTCTTGAACAATAACTGTTTTACCAACACCAGCTCCTCCAAATAATCCAATCTTACCACCTTTTGAAAAAGGCACTAATAAATCAATAACTTTTATCCCTGTTTCTAAAATTTCTGCAGATGTTTTTTGCTCTTCATATGTTGGTGCTTGACGATGAATTGACATAATTTGTTTTGTTTTAGGAGCCGGTTTGTTATCAATTGGTTCTCCTAGAACGTTTAGCATACGCCCTAAAACTTCTTCTCCAACCGGAATTGAAATTGGTCTTCCTAAATCAGTTCCAATTAGACCACGCATTAACCCTTCAGTTGGCCCCATAGCAATTGTTCTTACAACATCATCGCCAATATGATGTAAAACTTCACAAATAATAACTTTTTCACCATCTTTAACTTCAATTGCGTTATATAATTTCGGAAGAAATTCTGGACTAAAAGCTAAATCAATAACTGGCCCTAGGATTTGAATTACTTTNTCCTTGATTATTTTTAATATTCTTTACTGTTTTTTCCATATTTTCCTCCGTTATTTATCTTGCCCACTTGAACCAGCAATAATTTCTGATATTTCTTGTGTAATTGCTGCTTGGCGTTTTCTGTTATATTCTAATGATAATTTTTCTGTTAAATCATCAGCATTTTTTGTCGCATTATCCATTGCCATCCGCCTAGATGCATGCTCTGAAACTTGTGATTCTAATATTGTTGATAACACTAATGAATTTAAATACATTGGTACTGTATTTGTTAACACTTCTTCAGCTGATGGTTCAAACTCCATAACAGCGCTTGATGGGTTTTGATTTTTTGCTTTTGGTAATTTTACAATTGGCAATAATTGTAAAACCGTTGGTTCAAATGTCGCATTATTGATAAATTTAGTATATGCAACTTTAATACAATCAATTTTGTTATCATTATAAGCTTCTAACAATTGTAAACTTATACTTGAAGCCATAGTGTAATTAAAATCATGTGGAACATTTTCCAATGATGTTAAATGAGTAAATTTTTTATACTTTTTAACAGCTTTTTGACCAACCGGAATTACCAAGTCATGTTCTTTAATATCTTTTGAAACTAGTTTATTAATATTGATATTATAAGCTCCACAAAGACCGATACTTGAGTTAATAATTAATCAAGCAGTTTTTTTAGGCTCAAAATTATTTTGTGCTTGATATTTAGAGCGTTCAGCTGATTGAATAATGTCATTAAAAACTTTATAAACTTCTGTAAAATAGTTTTTTGAATTTAAAATCAAACCACTAGATTTTTTTAGTTTTGCCATTGCCACCAATTGCATTGCATTAGTAATTTTACCAATGCCCTTAATTGACTCTAGCTCTTTTTTTAATTTAATTCCAACAGCCATTTGAACTCCTTTGTGTGTTATAAATATTTTTTATAAAAAATTATATTTTTTTGAAATCAGCTTCTGATCCAAACTCTTTAATATTGTAATTCTCAATTTCNNACTAATAAATTGTTTTAAAAACTTACGACAATATACTGAAAGTGATTCTTCTATTTCTTTTGAAATTGCTTGGTTTTTTTCAATTTCATTTCAAACTTTATTTGCTTGTTTATCATTTGCAAAATACTCGAATAATTTCTTTTTGAATTCTTGAATTTGTTTTAAAGGAATTCACTTAACTAATTTTTCTCTTACCATATATAAAATAATAACTTGATTTGTTTGATTAATTGGTGAATATTGCGGTTGAATCAAAACTTGAACTACTCTTTTTCCATGTTCTAAAACACTTTTTGTAGCTTCATCTAAGTCTGATCCAAATTTAGCAAATGATTGTAAACTTCTAAACTGCGCTAATTCTAATTTTAATTTTGAACCAACTTGTTTCATAGCTTTTGTTTGGGCCGCTGATCCTACACGCGATACTGAAAACCCAGCATCAACGGCTGGACGAACACCAGCATAAAAACTATCTGTATTTAAAAATAGCTGTCCATCTGTAATAGAAATAACGTTTGTTGGAATATAAGCTGAAATATCTCCAGCTTGTGTTTCAACAATTGGTAAAGCAGTAATACTTCCTCCACCAGACTCTTTATTTAATTTAGCAGCTCTTTCTAATAAACGACTATGTAAGTAAAATACATCCCCAGGATAAGCTTCTCTACCTGGTGGTCTTCTTAGAAGTAATGCCATTGTACGATATGCTACAGCGTGTTTTGATAAATCATCGTAAACAATTAAAACATCTTTATTATCTTCCATTCACTCTTCAGCAATTGTAATTCCAGTATATGGAGCTAAATATTGTAATGGTGCAGCATCACTAGCACTTGCAGAAACAATTGTTGTATATTCAATTGCTCCAGTTTGACGTAACTTTTCAACAACTTTTGCTACGGTTGATGCTTTTTGTCCAATCGCAACATAAACACAGTTAACATTTTTTCCTTTTTGGTTAATAATTGCATCTAATGTTAAAGTTGTTTTTCCGGTTTGACGATCACCAATTATAAGTTCTCTTTGACCTTTACCAATTGGAATCATTGCATCAATTGTTGTAATCCCTGTTTGTAAAGGTTGGTCAACTGATTGTCTTGTCATAACACCAGGAGCAATTCTTTCCACTTGACGTGTTTTATTACTATTAATTGGTCCCATACCATCAATTGGTTGTCCTAAAGCATTTACAACACGACCTAAAAGAGCGTCTCCAACTTTAGTTTCAACAATTTTACCAGTTAGTGTAACTTTGTCACCTTCACCGATATTTGTATCATCCCCCATAATAACAGCCCCAACAGAACCTTCTTCTAAGTTTAAAACCATTCCATAAACATCGTTAGAGAATTTTAACAATTCAGCAACATGAGCTTGTTCTAACCCATCAATTAAGGCAATTCCATCCCCAACAGAAATAACAACACCCTCTTCATGCGAATCAATTACTTGCTCATAATTTTTAATTTGCTTTTTAATAATTTCTGATAATTCATTTATATTTAATGCCATAATTTCTCCTTTAGATTACTTTCTCTTTCATGTTTTGTAATTTGCCTTTAATTGATGTGTCAATAATTTCGTTTTTTACTTTTATGAGTAATCCACCCACAAGTTCTAAATCTATTTTGTTAACTAATGTAATTTTAAAATTAAACCTTTTACTTAACTTTTTCTCTAAATTACTTATTTGGGATGGTGAAAGTTTCACAACAGAAAACACTTCTCCAAATACTCGATCATTTACTAAGTTTAGTTTGTATCTTGCATCTTTTAGGATTGGTAAAACCTTGTTAAATGATTCGCGATCAACTAGTAACTTAAATGAGTTTATCCAGTAAGTAAAGTCTTTTTCTTTTTTAAAAATATTTTCTAATAAGACTTTTCGTTCTTCTTTTAAAACTAATCTATTTGATAAAACTTTTATCAAACTAGGATTATCTGAAAATAAAGCAATTAATTCATTACTTTCTTTTAAATATTCATTTGTTTTGTTAGTTTCAATTGCGATATTTTTAATTGCTGTGCCGAAATTATTAATAAACTTTTTAGAATAAAACATTAAATTTCATTAATACTTTCATCAATTAATTTTTTATGTTTATCGGCGCTTATTTCTTTTTCTAAGATTTTTTCAGCTGTTGAAAATGCTACATCAACAATTTCTTGTTTAATTTTTGTTTCTAATTGCTTTTGTTCTTTTTCAATATTAAACTTTGCATCATCAAGCATTTGTTGATATTTATTTTTAGCTTCTTTTAAAATTTCTTCTTCTGTTTTTAAAGCTTTACTTTGTGCATCTAAGACAATTTGACTTGCTTGTGATTTTGCATCAACAATTTTATCTTTTGATTTTTTCTCATTAATATTAGCTGTTGCTTGTTTTTCAACTGCGCTTTCTATTAATGAACGAATATACTCTCTTCGATCATGCATTGATTTTCTAAATGGACGATAAACAAGTTTTGCTAATAATAGTAGCAAAATAACCGTCGCAATTATATGCGAAATAAACATTCATAAATTGGGAAATAATTGATTAATTATTTCTGATGATTCTACACCTTTGTTTAATAACATTAACATATTAGATTACCTCGCTTTCAATACTTATTTTTGATATGTCCTCTGTTTTTTGATGTTTTGTTACTTTTAAAATCCGCTCATCATCGTTTTTTGTTGGCCTTAATTCTAAACTTCAATAAGCAATGGTTAAAATTGCAAAAATATATGCTTGAATTAGTCCACTAAAAATATCAAAATATAAGTTTAAAAATGGGAAAATCATTGCTGATAGTAAATCAACAGAACCAATATAAGGAACATTAGCTCAAATTGAACCAAGTAAAGAACCTAATAAAGCTAAAATAATTGAACCACCCAAAATATTTCCGAATATACGAAATGATAATGAAATAACCGGAACAAACTGTGTAAGTAACTCTAAAGGATTAATATATCTTTTTAAATAACCAATTTTTTGATATTTAAAACCGAAATAATAAATTCCAAAAAAAGTAACAATTGCCATTGATAATGGAACTGTATATGATGTTGCAATTGGTGGAAAACCAATAATTCCCATTAAATTACTAATTCCAAAATATAAAAGAATGTATAAAAAGTAAATTGTTAACTTTTTGTATTTAACACCCATTAAATCAATAACTTGTTGTTCCACCCATTTAATTATTAATTCTGCCATTAAAACTAATCCTGTTGGAGCTTCATGCGGTTTTAACTTAGTTACTCTTTTGTAATAACAAATTGATAACATCATAATGATAAAAGTAGTTAATAATAAGGTTATCAATTGAGGCATAAGCATCGTAAAAGACCAAGAACCGATACCCTCAGCGCTTGGATCTGGGACTAAACCAAAAAATGTAGTTTTTGTTTCAAGAATACTCATTTTCAACTACTTTATCTCCTTTATGTTTTTTTATTAATTATCGTTATAAGATATGTTGCTATTGCATTTAAGATTAAACCTAAAAGTGTAGCAAAAATGTTAAATACGTTTTCAAACAAAACACTTATAATAATAAATAATGTATAAATTAATATTCTTAAAATAAAGAATGTTATTGGTGCATATTTATTTAACGTAAGTGTTGTATAATTTGTACTAAATAATAGTACAAAGAAAGCAGTTACAGACCCTGCATAACCTAACACATACCCAAGAGGTAGTGTTAAATGACTTAACTTTGTAAAAAACGGAATAATAATTGTTATTGGGATTGTTATAAAAAATATTGTTAAACTACATAATAATATTCTTCACTCTATTTTTAAAGGTTGTTTTTTATTAACTTTTTTAACAAAATTATTTTGTTCCAAAAATTCTATCCCCAGCATCACCTAGGCCTGGAACAATGTAACCATCATCATTTAATTTATCATCAAGTGATGCTACGAAAATGTCTACATCAGGATGTTCTTCTAATACACGATCTCTTCCTTCAGGAGCAGCTACAATAGACACTAACTTAATGTTGTTGGCCCCCCAATTTTTAACAATGTTAATTGTTAAAACAGCACTTCCTCCAGTAGCTAACATTGGATCAAGTATGATAACACATTTATCTTTTAAAGATCCTTTAGGTTTTTTAGCAAAATATTCATGTGGCTGCATTGTTTCTTCATCACGATATAAACCAACATGACCAATTTTAGCATTAGGAATAAGTTTTCAAAAACCATCAACCATTCCTAGGCCCGCTCTTAAGATCGGAACTAAAACAATTTGTTTTTCTAATTTATAACCTGTAGTTTTACCAACAGGTGTTTCTATTTCAAATTCTTTTAATTCCACATCTTTAAAAACTTCATAGGCCATTAAATGAGTAATTTCATCTAAATTTTCTTTAAATACCTTTGTATTACTTTCATTTTTACGCATCCTTGTTAATTTATCTTTAATTAACGGATGTTTAATTTCTTTAAATCCCATATAACTCCTTTATATACCATATTAATTTTATCATAAATAAAAAATTATCAGGCCTATTATAAATATAAAAAATGACTAATCACTAGTCATTTTTTATTCTTCTCATATATTTCCTGTGTATTTTGCTTTTGCAAATGTTTCATCATCACTTTTCATAAACATAAAATTTGTTGTTCCTAAATTTCAACGAGGTACTCTCTTTGTAACTGCATCCCCCGTTTGTCATAAGTTATAATTATTAATTGCAAATTTAATACCATTAAAGTTTAAAATAATATTATTTTCAATATTACTTATTCCCTCTATTCAATCACGATTAAATTTTAGCAAGGTATCTTCTTCGGTGTGTAAAACTTCTTGGTCCCCAGTCCCATCATAAAGTTTAGCGGTATTATATGAATAATCATTTTTAACATATAATTCAGATGATATAGATAAAGAAAGGTCTGCAACTATTTCATGGTTTTCTTTAACTGCTTCATTTTGTTGTTTTAAAACATAATTTACTGCGTCCATAATACTTTTACTATCTCGATTTTCACGTAAATTATCAAAGTCTTCAGGATTTAGAATAAAAACATTAGCTCCTGAATAGTTTGAACCACCACCACCAATGTAAAATGTGTGTGGTAATGATGAATGAGCATAATTACCAGGCGTAAACATATTGTTTAATAAACTTGTAGCCATGCCTTCTTCATCAATCTTTTGAATAAACATGTCATAAGCATAATCTAAAATTTCTCCATATAATTTTTCAAGACTTATATTATTAGTTGGTGTTGCTAAAAAATTTAGATTTTCCATCATTGATAATGGCACACCATCATAGAATCATTGAAATATATTAGCTTTACCAAAATCTGATATATTTGTTTTTGTTAATACCCCGGCGTCTGCTCCACCTAAAATTACTAAATCTTCTTGAACCATAATTTGGTCTTTTGGAATATTGTCAGAAAAACTATAATCTTTAATTGAATCATAAAATTCTTGAATTGGTTTTAAAACATTAGTTTCTAAATTTGTTTGTAAAATAAATGGTGATTCATCCTCTAAACTTTTAGCTATAAAGCTTTGACTAAATTTTTTATCAAAAGACAAAATTCCCGGAATAGCTGCTGTTAAAATAGGATCATTATTTCTATCATTTTTACCACTTCATGTTTGTACATCATCAATTGAACCATATAATAAAGTATCAACAAATGATGTTCTATCTTTTAAGTCATCTATAAGTGTTGAATCTTCATGATCCGAAAAGAACGGGAACTTTGATTCCGCCACTAAACCATTATAACCAGCAACATATGGTATTATACTACCCGTTGTTGGCATTGGATTACCTCTAATATCAGCTTTTGGATCAAATGCTTTTCTACTTAAGTTATCTTTATAAGATGTTGCTGTTCCAATTTCATTTGATTCAGTTTCGTATATCATACTTTTTATTTCAAGTTTTTCAGGTTCAAAATCAGTAAGTTTATTAAGGATTTTCAGTATATCACCATCTTCAGCATAAAGTTTTTCTATACTATCAAAAGCTTCAATTGAATTATGCCCTTTATATGTTAATACATGTTTATTAAGTTCTTCTTCAATATTTGGAAATGAAGTTTTTAGTCATTCCATAACCCTTGTTAATTTTACAAGATTGCTTGTTAAGTAAGTGTTATAAAAACCATTTGAAGTTATATGAGTATTTTTTGAGTCCCCTATTACAAAATTAAAATGAATTTTAAAATTACCAGAAATTTGGAAAGTGTCTTTTATAGCGTTAGCATCATCCAAAATATCTTCATACCCTGGCCCTGCATAATCTTCTACTTTTTTTACAATATCAAAGTCTTGAATTGCTAAATCAGTTAATTCAATTGTTTCAATTATTTGATCTTCTTCTAAACCTGTAAATAAATGAGCGTAAGTTGAAGAAAATAATAATTCTTTCCCAATTTTGTTCATTATATCCCTAGCAGCAATATTCAATTCTGTAATTGTTTCATTTAAAGATGTATCAGGAATAGAAATTGGAAATTTACCGTCCGCTTTTTCTACTTTTGACGTTAAATATTTTAAATTTTCTTTATCGCCTATAAAATATTCAGCTTCTTCTTTGAACCAATATTCCATGTCATTTTTAATTTTAGTAGATATTTCTTCTAACAATTCATTTAAATTTTCTGGAGCTTCAGCTTTAGTAACTAAAGATGCACAAGCAATAACTGTTCCTACAGTCACACCAGTTATTACCATCGACCCCAACAAACTTAATAATTTTTTCATTCTAACCTCTTATATATTTGTTCTTACAATTGTTTATGTAGTTAATTTATTATAACACACATAAAAAACTATTTCCTTTTGTGGAAATAGTTAAAAAAGGATGTATTACCTTTGAATAATTACCTTTAACTTCATATTGTGCCTGAATATTTTTTAGGTATTGAATCTGTGGCTTTCATTGCAGCTAAAGTTGAGGTCCCTAGATTTCAACGAGGTATACCTTGAAGATCCATAAAATTAGGTTTTCATAAATTATAATTATTAATAGCAAATTTTAATCCATTGATATCTAAGATAATATTATTAGAAATATTAGTTAGTTGTGTACTTCATGACTTGTTTTTTTCTTCTAAATCTTCCAAAGTCTCAACTCAAATTTCGTATGACTCATCTTTGTCTACAAGTTTAGTAGAAGTGACTAAGCCATTAGCTTCATTAATTGGGGGAAGTTTACTATCAACTGAAGTTGATAAATCTATTTCTAAAGGACGTGCATTATAAATTTTTTCATGTTGTTCTCTTATAACATGATCTATAATTTCTACAAAATTTGTTCTTTTATTTTTATCATTTATAAATTTTTCAAAATCTTCTGGGTCCAATATAAAAATATTTGTACCATCTCTTCTATCTCCCAAAGGTGAAAATGAATATGATTCACTTTCATAACTATTGTTTGCAGGCGCTCACATATTATTTAATAAACTTGTTGCTTTACCATTTTCATCTATTTCTTCTAAAAATAAATCATATGCATAATCTAAAATATCTCTGTATAACGCTTCTAAAGATTTATTATTTGTTGGAACCGCTATCAAAGGAACGTTTTCAACTAAATTTAATGGTAATCCATCATAAAAATATTGTACAAAATTGACATAACCAAAAGATGATACATTTGTTTGTGTTAACACACCCTCCTCTGGAATAACAATATTTTCTTGCACATCAATATCTTCTTTTGGTACATTACCTGAAAATGAATACTTATCAATATCATTCATAAATTCTTTTAGAGGTGATAAGTAATGTTCATCTAACTTAGTTTTATAAGTAATTGTTTTGCCGTCCCTAGATAGATCTTTACCTAAAAATGTTTGGCTATATTGTTTATCAAAAGATAAAATTCCCGTCATGTCACTTGAAAAAATTGGATCTAGAGCTTCTGGAATATCATCTAATGAACCATATAATATTGTTTCAATAAAATTTTCTTTTTTTTCTAAAAGGTGACTAAAATTAACTGATGAAGAACCTCAAACTTCTTTTTCTGATGCCATACCATTAAAACCAGCTAAAAAGGGAACAACACTTCCTGAAATTGTTCAATTAAACGGATTTTGTCTTCAATCAGCTTCTGGGGTGTCGCGCTTTTCCAACGTGACATCATTGTAAGTTGTCGCTGTACCAATACCATATCAATCTTTATTATTATATTCTAAAAATTTAATGTCCAATTTTGCAGGATCAAAACTTGGATCTTTTTCTAAAATTTTTAAAATATCTCCACCGTCTTGATAAAGCTCCTCCACTCTATTAAAATGATTTACTGCGTCATAACCCTTATAAGTTAGAACATGACTATTTAACATTTCTTCAATGTTTGGGATTTCTAGTTTAAGTCAAGTAAAAATTTCATATAGTATATCAATATCTTTTGTTAAATAAGTATTAAAAAAGTTTGAAGGTGTTGTATATAAACTTTTTTGATCACCAACAACAAAATTAAAATTTACTTTAAAAGTACCTGAAATTTGAAAAGTATTAGCTATAGTTTCAGCCTTAGCAGCCATGTCCTTATAACCAGGTGCTTCAGAATTTTCATTAACTTTTTCCACAATATCAAAATCATTTAAAACTAAATCTTCTCAATCTAAATTTTCAATCACTTCATGGTCTTCAAGACCTGTAAATAAATGAGAAAATTGAGCAGATAATATTAATTCTTTTCCAACTTCTGTAAATTTTTCTTTTGCTGAATTTATAAATTGGTTAAATGTATCTGGTACATCTGTATATTCAATAGGCGCCGGGAATCCTCCCCCTTTTTCAGCTTCATCATATTTTTTACGTAAAAGTTCTAAATCTTTTTCATTAGATAAAAAAAGTTCCGTATTTTCTTTAAACCAATATTGCATTTCATTGTTAACTTTTATTGATATTTCTTCTAACAGTTTATCTAAATTTTCAGGAGCTTCAGTTGGGGCAATTAAGTTTGAACAAGCAATAACTGTCCCTACAGTCACACCAGTTATTGCCATTGAACCTAATAAACTTAATAATTTTTTCATAAAACCTCATATTATTAAATAAAAATTTAATGTATATTTATTTATTATAACATATAATAAATAAATATATTTTGATGAGGATTTTAATACACAAAAGCTAAATTGTTATAATATTAAAAATTATCAGATATTTCCTGTATATTTTGGAGTTACAGTTGCACTAGCTTTTATACCACCTAATGCTGACATCCCTAGGTTTCAACGGGCTATTTCTAATGTAGATTCTGAATTATTTTGTCATAAATTATAATTATTCAATGCAAAGTCTATACCATTAATATTCAAAGTAATGTTGTTAGCAATATTACTTAAATAATTTCTTCAATTAGGTGTTTTAGAATTAATTTTACTTTCTAAAGCGTATAAACCTGTATATTTAATTTCTGGATCTTTTAAATAAACAACATTGCTTTCAATACTTGGATTATGAGCTTCCATATTTCTATTTTGAGAAACTAACAATTCTGGTTTTAATGTATGGCTATCTTTTATTGAATTATGTTGTTGTTTAACAACATAATCAACTGCATCAATAATTGGGGGGCCAGCATTTCCAAAACGGTTATACTTATCATAATCATCATTGTTAAGTATAAAGAAGTTTAAACCATCATATCGCACTCTTTCCCCTGCGCCTGAACTTAAGGTAAATGTATTAGGATTATTATTTCAAGTGTTATTTGAGTCAGCTCACATATTGTTTAATAAACTTGTTGCTCTGTCTTCTGAACCACCATTTCATTCTTCAATAAATAAATCATAGGCGTAAGTTAAAATATCTCTATATAGTTTTTCAATAGGTTTGTTGTTTGTAGGTGTGGCAATAAAAGGCACATTTTCTACTAAGTCTAAGGGTAATCCATCATAAAATCATTGCACTAAATTAATGTGCCCAACATCAGATACATTTGTTTCGGTTAAAACACCTTCATTTGGTTCTCCAGCTAAAATAACAACTTCATCTTGCACAATAATTTCTTCTTTAGGTATATTGCCTGAAAATTTATATGTTTGAACATCTTCTACAAAATTTTTAATTGGAGTAAGATAATTTTCTTTTAAATTTGTATTATATCGAATACCTTCTGAATCTTCTTTTTCTAAATTCTTTCCTATAAAAGATTGTTTATATTCTTTATCAAAAGCCAAAATTCCTGGCATTTCGTCTCAAAAAATTGGGTCTCGTTTGTCAGAATCATTGATTTTTGCAGATGAACCATACAATACAGTATTAACAAATGACTCTTTTTTGCCTAAATCTTCAATGAATGAAACAGGATTATCAATACCTGTTGCTTTTTCATTAAGCATAGAATTAAATCCAGCTAAATATGGAACAATACTCCCGTCTCCAATATTGGGTACGGGGTTTTCTCTTTCATCACTTAAGGGTGTATCACCCTTAACTCCTATTCTGTCCAAATAAGTTGTGGCAGTACCTATACCCTTTGAAGATGATATATACTTCAATGTTTCTACTTTAAGTTTACTTTTATCAAATTTTGGATTTGTACTTAAGACATTTAAAATATCTCCGTTTTCTTGATAAAGTTCTTCCACTTTATCAAAATCATCAACTTTGTCATGTCCTTTATAAGTTAAAACATGCTCTTTTAATATGTATTCAAGATTAGGGAAGTCTTTTTTTTATTCAATTTGAAACTTCATGAAATGTTATTACATCATTTGTCAAATAAGTATTAAAAAAATTTGATGGTGTTACATGAGTATTCTTTTGATCACCGATTACAAAATTGAAAATAACTTTAAATTTACCAGAAATTTGGAAACTGTCAGCTATGCTATCAGCTTTTAAAGCCATTTCTGAATATCCCTCTTGAGATGAATGCTCATTTACTTTTTTAACAATATCAAAATCATTTAGTTTTAACTCTTTTCACTCTAAAACATCAATTATTTGACTTGGTTCTAATCCAGTAAACAAGTGCCCAAATTTAGCTGAATATAATAGCTCTTTACCAAGGTCATAAAATTTATTTTTTGCCGCTTGCATAAACTTATTAAATGTTTCTGGTAAATCGGTACTTAAAATATAAACCGGAAATTCCCCTTCTGCATTATTATATTTTGTACGCAAAAAGTCTAGGTCCTTTTGATTAGCAAAAAAAACTTCACCGTTTTGCTTAAATCAATATTGCATGTCATTATTTATCTTAATAGATATTTCATCTAACAATTGTTGAAGGTTTTCAGGTTCTTCTGTATCATACGATAACGTGGAACAAGCTATTACTGTGGCAACAGTCATAGCGGAAATTGCTAAAGATCCTAATACACTTAATAGTTTTTTCATAAAGCACCTCTTCAAAAATTGTTAAAATAATATTTAATTTTACTAATTTTAACATATATAGATAAATTTAATAAATGGTGATATTCTTCGCTAAATAATGATTATTTTAATTGAAAATATATCCTAGATATTTTGCTTTAAATTCATTTGTTTCTTTTACAAAAGTAAAGTTTGTAGTACCTAAATTTCAACGCGCTATCGCTTTTTTGCTTCCTTTATATGTATTGTAATTATGAATAGGAAAGCCAATTCCACCAATATAAATTACAACATTTTCTAAGGGATTAGATGATTTTTGTTTTCAATTTGGATTAGAAAAATCTAAATAATCATCATCCATGTATAACACATCCATAGGTTTATTTACAAAATCTGTTATTCCTTTTTTGTTTAAGTAATTATCACTTTTATAAGAATAAATATAACTTTCAGGAATTCAAGAATATTTTTCATCTATTTTAGTTTTTTGTTGATTAAAAATAGTTTCAATAACTTCTGATGGTTTTCTAGGTGTTTCATATGCTTTATCAAAATCTTCACTTTTAAGAATAATTGAATTAGTCCCCAACCTATAATTACCGTCTAAAATTAAACCTGCTCTATAAGCCATTAATCTATGTGTCACTGAATTTCTAAAAATATTTGACATAGGACTTGTAGCTAATCCAGAACCATCTTGTTTTTCAATTAAAATATCGTAAGCGTAACTTAAAACATCGCGATAACTGTCATTTAAAGTTTTGTTTTTTTCTGTCATTATAAATGTTGTTATATTTTCAACCATGGGTAAAGGAATATTGTCATATGTTCAAAATATAATAGATGTGTCACCACCATCTACAAGGTTCGTTTGAGTAAATACTCCCTCATTGCTTCCCGACTCTATTCTGTAATTATCTTGAACTGTTAAACGATTTTTTGTTTCTTCATCTACAAATTTTAAATCTTCTTTCTTTTTATAAAATTCTGATAAAGGATAATAATATTTATCTTGTAAACCATAATCAGTTGTATAAGTTTTTTTATCTCATATATATTCATAATAAGTATTGTATGATCTATCATAAGACAAAATTCCTGGAATTTTTCCTCATAAAACTCCATCTCCATTTCTTGAATCAACTAAATCCTGAACATTCATAATGTTTCCATATAGCCCAACTTCAATAAAGTTTTCTTTGGTTCCAAAATCAAACGAAATATCTCCATCACTTCCTTCTAATCAGTACTCTTCATCTTTTTTAAAAGTATTATAGTTCACCATATTTGAAATTAAAGAATGATTGCTAACAACTGGCTTTTTTCTAAAATCACTATCAGGATCATCTCAAGGCAAACCATTTTTAGTAAATCTATCATCATACAACATTGAATTTGTTTGAGATTTTATAACGTCACTATAATTAAAAACTGTTGTTTCATAATTTGCATTAAGTACATTAAATTTACTAATATCTGGAGCAGACCCATCTTCCATTGTAGAAAGTCTAGCTATATCAACAATATCACCATCATCTTCATATAGCTTTTCAACAGAAGAAAAAGCTTCAACACCTTTGTGTCCTTCATATGTTAGTCCATAATTTTTAATTATTTCTCAAACATTAGGTATGTCTTTTTGTAGTCAAAAAATAACTTCTTTAAGAATTTCTTTATTTTCAGTTAAGTATAAACTCGACATTGAATCTTTAGTGCTGTATTGTTTTAATTCACGATTTTCTACATATGAAAAAACGACATTAAAATTTGTAAAAAGGTTGAATGTATTAGAAATAGATTCTGCTTTTGCTAAAGCCTCTTCCCATCCATCAATGTGCTTTCTTTCTAAAACAATTTCAACTAAATCAAAATTTTGCATATAAAAATTTTTAAAATTAATATTTTGAATTATTTGTTCTGGTTCTAAGTTTAGGAATAAATGACTAAAACGATCATAGCTTGAAATTTCCTTAGAAATATCTAACAATACATCTACCGCTGTAAAATTTATGTCATCAATTGTATTGTGTAAAGTTTCTGGTTTTATATTTATGGGAAAATCATCTTTATTAGCTTTATTGAATATATTCTTAAGTAAAAACAACTCTAAATCTTGACCTTCAAAAAATTCCACGTTGTTCTTCATCCACTTATTAATATTACTATTTATTATTTTTGAAATATCTCTTAAAAGAAGTGGTGTATCACTATCTTCCAATTCTTCTCTAGAATCTTGATTTATTGGTGCACAGGCAATAACAGTTGCTGCAGCACTGGAAACAATGGTGATCGAACCTAATATGCTTAATAATTTTTTCATTAAAACCTCTTTATTTATCTTGAAGAAAGATATTAATTATGATAATATTTACTATAATTTAATTATAACATAGAAAATATTTCCTTATAAAAGACGCATTACTTTTGTGTGTTTGTGGTGTTTTAAAAAATATATCCGGAATACTTAGCTTTTGCATTTTTTGTTTCATTTACAAACGTAAAGTTTGTTGTTCCATAATTTCAACGTGCAAGTTCTTGTTTGTTGTTCTTATATGTATTGTAATTGTGAATTGGAAAGCCTATTCCACCAATATAAATAATAATATTTTCTAAAGGATTTGAAGCCTTTTCATATCAATTAGGGTTTACCCGATCTAAGCTATTGTTTTTCATATATAATACATTATTATATTCGGATTGAAACTTAGTAATTCCTTTTATATCTAAATAACTGTCACTACCGAAGGAAACCATGTAAGTTTTTGGGATTCAAGAATGCATTTTATCAATTTTATTTTTTTGTTGTGTAAAAATAGCATCAATAACTTTTGATGGTTTTTTAGGATTTTCAGAGGCTACTTGAAAGTCTTTATCTTTAAGAATAATTGAATTTGTACCTTGTCTAAAATTTTTATCTAAATATAAACCCATTCTATAAAATAATGAATAATAAATTGTTGAATTTCTAAAGACATTAGACATAATACTTGTAGCAAATCCATTTTCATTTTGTTTTTCAATAATAATGTCATAAGCATAACTTAAAACATCACGATAACTGTCATTTAAAGTTTTGTTTTTTTCTGTCATTATAAATGTTGCTATGTTATCAACATTTGGTAATGGAAGGTTGTCATACGTTCAAAAATTAATTGAAGTTTGTCCCCCATCTACAAGATTTGTTTGAGTAAACACACCCTCATCACTTCCAGATTCAATTTTATAATTTTTCTGAACATTTAAACGATCTTTTACATTTTCATTTATAAATTTAAAATCATTTTTATTTTCATAAAATTCTAATAGAGGTTGATGGTATTTTTCTTGCAAACCATTACCAGTAGAATAGGTTTTGTCCTCTCACTTATATTGATAATTTATATTATATTCTCTATCATACGACAATATTCCTGGAATTTTTCCTCACAGAACTCCGTCTCCGTTTCTTGAATCAACTAAGTCTTGAGCATTTAAAATGTTTCCATATAGTCCAACTTCAATAAAACTTTCTTTTGTTCCAAAATCAAACGAAATATCTCCATCACTTCCTTCTAATCAATAAGCGTTTTCTCCTTTAAAATTATTATAATTAACTAGATTAGACATTAGGGAACTGTTGTTTAGGATTGGTTTATATCTAAGATCATCATCAGGAGAATCATATGGGAGATTAGCCTTGATAAAACTTTCATCATATAAAAATGAATTTGTTTGAGATTTAACAGGATCACTATAACTAAATATAGTTGAACTATAATCAACATTAATTATATTAAACTTTTCAATGTCAGGGTTTGAACCATCTTCCATAGAAGAAATTTTAGCTATTTTGATAATATCTCCATTTTCATCATACAATTTTTCAACAGATGAAAAAGATTCTATCCCTTTATGTCCTTCAAATGTTAATCCATAATTTTTAATTATTTCTCAAACATCTGGCAAATCTTGTTGCAGTCATATCATAACTTCCTCAAAAAGTTCTACATCTTCAGTTAAATATAAATTAGCCATTGAATCTTGTGTTGAATATTCATATAAAGTATTGTTTTCCATATATGAAAAAGTGATATTAAAATTAACAAATAAATTAAAACTTTTATCAATAGTTTCTGCCTTTATTAACATATCTTCTCAGCCTTCTATGTGTTTTCTTTCTAAAACACTTTGAGCTAAATTAAAGTTTTGCATATAAAAATTTTTAAAGTTAATTTTTTTAATAATTTGTTCTGGATCTAAATTTATAAACAAGTGACTAAATTGATCATATTTTGAAATTTCTTTAGAAATTTCAAATAAAACATCTTTAGCTTTTAAATTTATACTCTCAATTGTTTTTTTTAAAATCAACTGGCTTAATTTCTATTGGAAAATCTTCTTTTTCAGTTTTATCAAAAATATTTTTAAGAAAATCTAACTCTAAATTATCACCTTTAATATATTCTGCGTTTTGCTTCATTCATTGTATAATTTTTTTATTTATAATTTTTGAAATATCTCTTAAGAGTAAAAAATTTTTATGGCTTTCTGTTTTTTCTAAAATTTCATTGTTTGAAGGAGCACAAGCGATTACAGTTGCCGCTGTGGAAATTATTATAGTAATTGAACTTAGTATGCTTAGTAACTTTTTCATAAAAACCTCATGCGTTAATAGACATAATACTTTTATAAAGATATTTAATTTTCGCTTTATTATAACATGGTAGCATTACTAAGCAAAATTGACTATATATAAATATAATAATTAAGCTATATTTAACTATCAAATAGTCTATAAAATAAAAAAAATACTCTTAAGAGTATTTTTTATTAATTATTTAAATTATTATTAGCTAAATAATGATCCTGTATATCCGTGATATGCAGATGTTTTTGTATTTTTAGCTAATATAATTTCATTTGTTCCTAAGTTAAATCTCATTGAGTCTTTAGCAGCTTGTTCATCTTCTAAGAAATAATTGAAACTATTTAAAGCAAATCCAAATTGACCAATGTAAACAACTGGGTTGTGGAAGAATGATCCCATTCTTTGAATGTAGTTTGAATCGTTATTTTCTAAATTCTCTAGATTTGCTGCAATAATGCTTGAATTAGAATCTGCTGATTGAATATCTGTTAGATTAACTTCTTGTAAAGTGTTGTAATCATAAGAAACATTTAATTCACCCTTTAATGGATTATCAACATTTTCTAATTGTTTTTCAACAAATGCAGGTATAACTTTGTTGATATTACCATTTTTACTTGTGTCTCCAGCAATTATATCAAAATCTTCTTCTGAAAGTTTCAAGTATGAAGCACCTCTGTGTGATGTTCCAGCGTATGATTGATCTACATTTACTTGCGCAAATGAGTTATCAAACATATTTGAAAGTATACTTGTTGCTTTACCACCTTCAACTCCTTGAATAAATAAATCATAAGCTAATGCTCCGACTTCTTTATAGTTATCATTTAAAGTTTTTGCTTCGTTTGTTAATATAAATGTTGAAATATTATCAATTTTTGGTAATGGTAATCCTTCATAAGTTCAAGAAAGAATTCCAGATGTTCCTGCATCAACTACTGTTGTATCAGTAAAGATTCCTGGATTTGCACCACTAGTAATAACATAATCATCTTGTACTTTAATTTGATTTTTAGTTTCTTCGTTTAAGAAATTTTTATCAATGTTTTTTGAATAAAATTCTTTTAAAGGTTCATGGTATTTTACATCTAATCCAGCACCTGTTTCCATTGCTTTACCTTCATATTTGAATGTATAACCTGTATTATAGTTTCTATCATATGATAAAACACCTGGTTGTGCCATCCCTAGAACACCATTGTTATCTTCTTGATCAACTATAGTTTGAACGTCTTGAGCTGTTCCATATAAGAAGTTTTTAACAAATTCATCTTTATCCCCATAATCATTTTCACCAGTTCAGAATCAGTCATAGTTATCTGTTGCATTCATATCGTTATATGCTGCTACATTTGCCATTGTTGTTTCATTTGTAAATATTGGTGTTGACATAGCATTTTCTAATGGATCATTATAACTTAATAAGTAACTGTGAGTTCTATAAATCATACCGTTTGTTGGTGAAAACATATCTTTATTATCAAAAATATTTGAATTATAAGTCATGTTTGTAAATTCTAATTTATCTACATTTTCTCCAAAAGCTTCTTTTAATCTATTAACTAAATCACTTGCAGAATCATGTAATCTACTTGTGTCTGAAAATGCTGAAACACCTGTAAAATCATCTTCAGTTATTGCAAAGTTAGCTAATTTATCTTGATAATTTGGTAAGTCTTGTTGAATTCAATCAATTATATCTTCAAATAAAACAATATCTTTTACAAAGTATGAGTTAACAACTGTGTTTTGACTTGAATAATCTTGAATTAAACCTTCTGGTGATTTAAATTGGAAATTAACTTTAAAATCTAGGTTTAAATAAAATGGTTGCCCCAATTCTTTTGCTTTTTCAAGATATTTATCTTGATCAGGAAAAGTCTTTTGCCAAAACAAGAGCTTCTAAATCTAATTCATTTAAATCAACAACTGCTAATGATAACCCTTTAATGATATCACTTGACGCAAAACCATTTAAAATGTTAGCATATTTTCCCATTGCTTGGAATTTAGCTCCCATTTCTGTAAAATCATTTCTTAAAGAAGTGTTAATGTCTCTTTCAAAAGCTTCTAATAATGATGCATCAATTTTATGTGGAAATCCTGAATTTTCCCCTTTATTATACTCATCTGCTAACATATTTAATATAGCTGTAGATGGTTCATATTTTTCTGCTTTTTGTTGCATTAATACTGCTGTTTCTTGTTGAATTTCTTTCGCTAAGTCAGAAACTCTTACTACTTGTTCATCTCTTGGTGGTTCTGATACTGCTTCATCAGCGATTGTTGAACAAGCTACAACAGTTGCTGCAGCCATTCCAACGATACCTAGAGAACCTAAAATACTTAATAATTTTTTCATAAAATCTCCTCTTATTATTTATAAAAATTATGGTTTAATTATACCATTTTATTAATTAATTTAATATAATGCCAAATTTATATAAATTTTCAAATTAACTTAATTTTGATACTAAATACTTGTTACAAATTTATCAAAAAATTATTTATTAATTTGTAAATATATTTTATACAAAAAAAAATAAAAATGATAGTTTTTGAATTATTTATTCTTCTCTACTCATTTTTTGTTTTTCTTAAATTGTAATAGTTTGTCATTGTATTTTTTATATAACTTTTCAATATATTTTGTATCAAAAAAATCAGATTTATTTTTAATACGGTTTTTTAGACTATCGATCTCATTTCACACAATTTCTGTAATTTCTTGTGTATATTTCATTTTTAAACGGTTGCGATTAAATTCTTTTAAATCTAATATTTTATAACTGCCATTACTAAAAACTTTAATATCTAAATCATAATCAATATATTTTAATGTATTTTGCTCTATAACATATGGTGACGCAATGTTGCAGTAATATTGCACGCCGTTACCTTTTAACATGCAAATGATGTTATGTCATCCTCCGCGGCTAAATATTCATAGTGCTGGTTCTACTGCTTGTCATTTTCTTCCATTAATTTCAGTAATTGTTACATTTTTATTTACTAAAATTAAATGTGTGTCTGTTATATCATAAACTTCTGCATATTCTCAGCTACGATATAACGTTCCATCATGTTTATAGGCGTGGATTAAGACTTGCTGTCCAATCTTATACTCTTGCATATTCATACCTACATTCTTTATAAAATTTTAATTATTATAATATCTTATCTATATAATTATAGCAATATTTTTATCAAATGTTAGTCTAAATTTGCTTATTATTAAAATTATAATTTTATAAAAAAATACTATTTTAACATTAAATTTTTTAAAAAATTAAATCTTAAAATAGTATTAAATAAATGGGGCGACTGATGGGAATTGAACCCACGAATGCTCGGACCACAACCGAGTGCGTTAACCACTTCGCCACAATCGCCAATATTTGGTATTTTTGAACCTTTTTAATTATACTAAATATTTAGAAAAATAAAAGTTAATTTAAAAAAAAATTACACTTAGCTAAGTGTAATTAATTCTGGTTTTTCTAATAAATCTTTTATACGTGTTAAGAACATACCAGCATCTGCTGCATCAATAACTCTTTGATCAACTGTAATTGCAAAGTTCATAATTGATCTAACACGAATGTTATCACCTTTAATCGCTATTGGTTTTCTAATTATTTTGTTAAAACCAATTGCTGCTGTATTTGGATACATAATTATTGGTGTTGAATTTGTTGCTCCAATTGTACCAAAGTTTGAAACAGTAATTGTACTTCCTTGTAAATCTTGTTCTTTTACAAGTCCATTTCTTAATCTATCAATCATTTCTTGCATACTGTTAGAAATACCTTTTAGAGACATTTTATTAACATTATACATAACAGGAACAACAACCCCTTCACTAGTTTCACGAGCAACACCCATGTGATGAGCTGCTTTTACAACTAATTGATGTGATTTTGGATCATAGTATGAATTTAATTTTGGATAATCTTTTAAAGCTAACGAAATAGCTTTAATTATAAAACTTGTTGATGAAAATGAATTTTCTGACCCTTTTTCTAGTGTTTTTAATTTTCTTTGAGTTTTTAAAATTTCTGACATATCAATATCAACATTTAAAGTTAAAGGTGGAATAAATTTTTGTGAAAGAATCATTGATTTTACAGCGCTGTGTCTTGATTCTTTAAAATTCTCACGATATTCATCTCCTTTAGGAGTTATAAATCCGCTCCCATTAACTAAATCACTGTTTGGATAATTGATTGAATCATTATTATATATGTTGTTTAAATCAGTTTTTTTAACAACTAAATTATCATTTNNGTTGCTTGTGCTACTTTTTTTCTTGCTTTTTTTCTTCTAATTCACTTTTTAAAACATTTTTAATAATGTTTTCNNTATGCTTTCTGTTGAAGGTGTTGGTTTAACATCTGAGCTAGAAGTTGGTAATTGTTGTTGGTTTATTGGTGTAGCCATTTGATTATTAGCTAAATTATTGTTTTGCATTGTTTGCATCATTTGTTGCATCATCATTGTTTGCATCATTTGTTGCATACTATCACTACCGTTGTTATTTTTAGAACCATTTTCTAAAGTGTTTATGCGAGCATCTCTAATTTCTTTTAATACTTCATTATGTTTAGAGTTGCTTTCTTGCATTGATAATTTTTCCTTAATAATTGCAAGTTCTGTTTGCATATTATTATTTACTGGTGCATTTTGATAAGTATAATCTTGTGAAACTGATGGTTGTTGGTTATAAATTGGAGTTATTTGTGGTTGCACAACACTTTGTTGTGGTTGAACATTTTGTGCATGATTTATATTGTTTGGTTGTTGGTTTTGGTATTTATTTTCAACTGTGTTTGTTGGAGTTTGATTATAATGTGACATATTATTACTTTGTGGTTTTGAATCATTTAACTCACTATGATTAACTTCTTGATTGTTATTCATTGAATTATTGGCAGATTCAAACTCTTGATGGTTATTAGATTCTGTGTCATCATTATTTAAATAACGATTTTTTACACGTTGTCGAATTTTTCTTTCTTCATCTTCTGAAAATCCCAGACCAACTCTAACTCCACCAGTTACATCATCTGCCATAACTTCTCCAGATTCAATTAGGTTTTGACGTTCTCTAATAAGTTCAATTGGGTTTGTCGCACGCAACATATTAACTCTTGAAGCTGTGTTATTAATTTTTGCTTTAATTTTTTCTTCAATAGTTAATCTTCTTGATGGTTTTGGAGATAAATCTTCTTGATTTAATTTCTTAACTTTTCCATCAGCTGTTATATACTCTTGAACTTCGTTTCGCTTATTCACTTCTTCTACCCCATTAATTTCTTCTGTATTGTTACTTCCATATAAAGGTTCATCATAATCTTCATAATCGTTATTATTATTTATTAAATCATTCATACGACCATTTATAATATTTCGCAATATTTTAGGTTTACCATCTTCTCCTAAAAAGTCCATAGCTGAAGGATCTTCTTGTTTAATATCAACTTTTTTAAAATTATTANNTTTTTTTTGTAGATTTTGTTTTCTTTGTAAAATTTTTTCTTTGAAATCAATATCATCTAAAGAAACACTGTCAACATCTAAGTCTTCTGTTTGTTCTGATTCTTCATTAGAATAATCATTATTGTAGTTTGTATCATCCTCTTCATTTAGGAAATTATACTCATTATCATTTTCTATATTAATTTCATTAAAATTATTATTAAAATCAATTTCTTTTTCATCGCTATTATTTAGTACATCTTCTTCTAAATTACCACGATAATATTTACTGTATTTAGGTTTATCAATTTGACTTTTTTCATACGTATCTTTGTCTCTTAAATATTCTTTAATTTCAATATTTTTTTGAAGATCTTTTTGAGCTTCTTCAAATGAATTATCAAATTTTTCGTTTGAAATATTTTCGTTACTTAAACTTTTTCCAAAACCAGGAAACTTTAAGTTTTTTTCACTANNTAATATACGTCTTTTTTCTAATTTTGAACTCTTATTAAAAGCCTTAATTTCTGGTTGTTCATTGTTAATTACGGATTCAATTTTTTTATAGTTATTTTTAATTATGTTATTTTCCAAATTATAAGTTGAACTAGCTAATGGTTTTTCTGGTTTCATTTTTTGTTGTTCATTGTAAGTTGGTCTGTAGTTTGGGTTTACATTAACCTGTGATTGTTGACTAACTGGTCTTTGTTGTTGGATAACTTGTTTTTTTGGTAAATTATTGATTGGTGTATCGTCTATTGTTCCATCAAAATTTGAATTATTAGTCTTTAATGAATTCATTTTTTTCAATAAGTTATTTTGAAATTTTTGATTTTTCTCAGCAATTTGTTTTGCTTTATCAGACATTTCAATATGATCATTCCCTTTATATTCTTTTATTGAAGAAAAAGAAGTATCATCATCAAATCCATTAACTAAATCTAAGTGACCAATGTTGCTTTTATTTTTATTATTATTTAAGTGTTCTTCAATAGCTGCATTTGATGTATCAATTTTAGCTAAAGTTGAACCATTTTTAACCTTAGTATCTACTGGAATTGTTTCCATAACAATACCTTCGTAAGGGCTTTTAATTAAATACTTTTTACTTTTTGTACTTATAGAAAATAGAGGATCACCTGTTTTAACAAAGTCATCTGTATAAAGAATTTGTTCCAAAAAACCTTTTTCTTTTAAATTTAGTGCTTTTATCTTTTTCATTGTATAACCCTTTTTACATAAGTATCTATATAACTATTATACCATAAATCCATATATTTTTTAAAAAGATATATATTATACACTTTTCTACCAAAAAAGGCAAAAAAAATATAAAAAAAACAAAACTTTTTGTTTTGTTTTAATATCATCTTTTAAATATTTTTATATACAGATATTTACCAATTTGAGAAAATATAACGTAACCAACAATCAATAAAGCTATATATCCGAGCATTGCTAGTGGTGGTTTTACTAAATTTAATCCTCCACCAATAGGTGTAAACGGTAAGGATAAACCGATAGCTAATCCCACTATTATTGTAAGTAATCACTGATATGGAATTTTCATTCCTTTTTTAAATGGATTCAAGCTAGCTGAACGGAATGCTAAAACAACTAAGGTTTGTGCAAATAGTGATAGGATAAATCATCCTGTTTGAAATAATTGCGGGTTATTGTTATCGCCTAAAGTATCAAACACATAAATAAATATAACAAATGATAAGATATCAAAAATTGTAGAAATAGGACCTAATATTAATGTAAAAGGTAAAATATGTGAAACATTTCATTTTTTAGGTTTTTTCAAATATTGTTCATCGACCGGATCAAAAGCAATAAATAATTGCATAAAGTCATATAACAGTATTAACGTTAAAATTTGTATTGGTGAAACCGGTTCAAACGGTAGTCACGCTGAGGCAATTAGAATAGATAAAACATTACCAAAGGCTGAAGAAATTGTAATGTTAATATATTTTAAAATATTACTAAATATTCTTCGACCCTCAACAACTCCTCTTTCTAAAACTAAAAGTGATTTTTGTAATAGAATAATATCACTAGCTTCTTTAGCAATATCAGTTGCATTATCAACTGATATTGCAACATCACTTTGTTTTAATACAGGAGCATCATTGATTCCATCTCCCATAAAACCAACAACGTGTTGATTTTGTTGTAAAGCTTCAATAATCATTGTTTTTTGTAAAGGATTTAATTTTACAAATACATTATTTTTTTCAACAACCTTACTTAACTCAAATTCACTTAATCTTTCAAGTTCTGGGCCAGAAATGATTCCAGTTATTTTTAAATCTACACGAGAACAAATTGCCTTTGTAATTTCTGCATTATCCCCTGTTAAGATTTTTAAACTAACTCCATATTTATCTAAAGCTTTAATAATTCTTTTTGCGGATGATTTTGGTTTATCTAAAAATGATGAGAACCCATAAAAGATTAAATCTTTTTCATCTTTTACACTATAATAGTCGTTTTCATTGTCCACTTTTTTATAAGCTAATGCTATTAATCTTAAACCTTCTTTATTTAACTTTTCATTTTGCGCCATCAACATTCTAATATGAGAATCATTAATTTCTACTACTTTACCTTGATAGTAAATGTATTTACAAGCAGAAATTACTTCTTCAACAGCACCTTTTGAAATTAATAGGTCTTGATCGTTATCACGATCCTTATAATTAAATACAACAGTTAATCTTCTACGATTAAAATCAAACGGTATTTCATCAACTTTTATAAAATTATCAGTTGTTATCCCATGACGGTTTTTATCGACATAATTTATGATTGCTTTATCTATCGGGTTTTTTAAACCTGTTTGATATAAACTATTTAAGTAAAAGTACTGCATTAATTTAGCATCTTGTGAATTATCTAAAGTGAAATAATTAACAAGTTCAATGTTATCATTTGTTAAAGTTCCTGTTTTATCAGTACATAAAATATCAATCGCTCCTAAACTTTGAATTGCATTTAGTTTTTTCACAACAACCTTTTCCTTGCTCATGACTTTTGCTCCACGCATTAAATTAGTGTTGATTATAAGCGGAAACATTTCAGGTGTTAATCCAACAGCTACAGCAATTGCAAATAATAAGGCTGACACTCAATCATTATTAGTAATTCCATTAATTATAAAAACAAGCGGCGCCATAACAAGCATAAACATTATAATTAAACGTGTTATTTTTTTNATTCCTTGATCAAAATTATTTAATGATTTATTGTTACTAATACTTGCTTGTATTGCAGAGTTATAAGTTCTTGAACCTACACCGACACATATAGCAATAGCACTACCAGAAATAACATTTGTTCCTGTAAAACAAACATTTTCTAATTCTAATAAATTTTCTTTTTCTGGGTTATATTTGGCATGTTTTTCAACAGGCATTGATTCTCCGGTTAAACTTGATTGGTTAATAAATAATTCATTGCTTCATAAAATTCTAACATCAGCTGGTAACATATCCCCACTTGAAATATGAATTAAATCTCCTTTTACCAATTGATGAGATTCAATATCTTTAGCTTCTTTTAAAATTTTAATATAATTTTCATCAGTAACTGAATTTACTTTTTCATTTTCAGTCAACCTTAAAATAGTAACTCTGTTACTTACTGTTTCTGTTAACTTTTTTAAAACAAGATAACTTCTAAAATCTTGTATAAATGAAATGCTTCCACTTATTATAATCATTACAGCAATAATACCTGCTCCAATTAATGAAAAATTATCATCAACGTTAATGAAAAAATAACTAATAACATTATAAATGGCAATCCCAATTAAGACTAAATTAAAAGGATTGAATAATATTCTTAATATTTTTAAGAATGGATTAAATGTTTTTCTTTTGCTAATATTATCTCCATGCTTTTTGATCTTTTCTTCAGCTTGAGCATAATCTAAACCAAATTTATTTATCTTAAAATGGTTCAATAATTCTGGTTGTTCCATTTTTGATACTTTTTTTATTTCGTCCGAATGTAGAAATCCAATATTTCTTCTTTCTTTATTTTTCTTATTATTTTTAACAGTTTTCATATAAAAATACCTCCTTCAATGTTATTTGATGAAGTCGAGTAGTTATATAAAAGAATACAAAAACAACCCGACTTTTAAACCGGACTTATGCTCATCGATTTTAAATACTTCTTGTTGTTTCATTATTACCTCTCAACACTAATTATATCAAAATAAAAATTAAATAGTTTTAAAACTTGATGTAAAATACAAATATAAAGGTAAATTATGAGCGGATTTGAAATTAAAAAAGAAGAAACATTTATTAATAAGATATTTAAACCAATTCCATGGTTTTATCATTTATCATTTTTAGTTTTTGGAGTGATAGTATCGCTATTATTTCAAATATTTTATATACAAAAATGAACAAGTCCTTTTTATTTAATATTTATTATTGGGATTATTATTATCTATTGTGTAACATTCTTGATAGTCTCTCCATTAATTAAAAAACGTTGATTTATAAAGAAAAAAAACATTTATTAAAATATTATAAATATTTTTTTTTATTTTTATAGACCAGGAATATAATGATTATATATGGTCATACCATATATAGGAGTGCAAAATATGAAAAAAAATTACACTAAAGAGGTTGCACAATTAATAGACCTTCTTGGTGGAGTGGATAATATTGCAAGCGTCACTCATTGTGTTTCGAGAATAAGATTAACGATGCATGATATGAAAAACGTGAAAATTGAAGAAATTGAAACTTTGCCATCTGTGAAGGGAACTGTTCAACCTCTTGGACAATTTCATATAGTAATCGGTGCGGATGTCACCAACTTTTATAAAGCACTTTCTTTAAAAATGAACTTTAATAAAAACGATAATAAAGCAAATGCACACAAACCACCAACAAAGTGGTGACAAAAATTGTTGCAGCATTTTGCTGAAATATTTGTTCCCATCATTCCAGCTTTAGTGGCTGGGGGGTTAATTTTAGGATTTAGAAATATCTTAGAAGCAAATTGATCGGGAGCCGACAGTTCTTTTGTAGCAAATTCACAATTTGCGGCTGGTTTAAATGAATTTTTATGAATTCCAGCTCAAGCTGTTTTTTGATATATTCCAGTAACAATATCATGATCTATTTTTAAAAAAATGGATGGATCACAAGTATTAGGAATTATCATTGGGCTTACTTTACTTTTACCGCCATTGGTAAATATTTATGAAATTGCAGGAAAAGTTGATTCATTATGAATATTTAATGATGCTCCTGCCTTTGACTTTGGATCATGAAAATTTCCTTGAAAAATACAATATACAGGACAAGTAATACCAGCTATTGGGGTTGCTTTCTTCGGAGTGTATTTAGAAAGATGAATGAATAGAATTACTACACCTGTTTTACAACAGATATTTGTACCATTAGTGACAATTATTGGGGCCTTTACTGTTGGTTTAGCTATTATTGGACCAATTGGTTATTTAATTGGTTCTGCTATATCGGTTGGTTTAAGTTGAGCTCTAATAAATCCGGTAGCCAAATACTTCTTTGGTCCAATATTAGGTCTACTTTATGCTCCAATTGTAATAACTGGTGTTCATACAATGTTTAATGCAGTTATGATTCAAAACACTGCTCAAATCGGGGGTTCATTTATATTCCCGTTATTATGTATGTCAAATATTGCACAAGGAAGCGCTTCCTTGATGTTTACAATCGACAATCGAAAAGATTCCAAAATTCGTGAAGTTGGTTATTCAGCAACAACATCAGCTTGATTGGGTGTTACTGAACCGGCTATGTATGGGATAAACATTAGATTTTTATACCCATTTTTAGCGGCTATTATTGGATCAGCCGCTGGTTCTTTACTAATTACTGTAGCGGGAGTTACATCAAACGGAATTGGTAATGGAGCTTGATTAGGAGTTTTATCAATACAACCATATAGTGGAGTTAGTGGTGTTAATACATTTATAGGTACTGGTTATACATGATTTATAATTGCGTGTTTAATTACCTTAGGTACCTCAATGAGTCTAACTTGAATTTTTGGTAAAATACCAAAATTTACAAAAATGAGAGAAGAAATTCTCAAAATAAAAGCACCAGAAATTTTAAAAACTGTTGTAAAAAAACCCAAAAAAATAAAAGTTGTGGAAAAATAAATGAAACAAACAAATTTTAAGAAAGCTATTATATATGAAATTCATCCCCAATCATTTAAAGATACGAATAATGATGGTATTGGTGATATCTCAGGAATTATTGAAAAAATACCTTATTTATCAAAACTGGGAATAAATTATATTTGATTAAATCCCATATACTTAAGCCCTTTAAAAGATAATGGTTATGATGTGAAAGATTATAAAAAAATTGATCCTAGATTTGGGACTTTAAATGATTTAAAAAAATTAATTAAAATAGCTAAAAATTACAATATTAAAATAATGATGGATATGATTTTCAATCATTGTTCAACTGAACATATATGATTTAAAAAAGCTTTAAAAGGAAATAAAAAATATATAAATAGATTTTTCTTTTTAAATAGCAAAAACAAACAACCGCCAACTAACTGAAAAAGTAAGTTTGGGGGTAGCGCTTGAGAATTCAGTCCAGAATTAAATAGATTTTATTTACATTTATTTGATAAAACTCAAGCTGATTTAAATTGAAGTGATAAGCATCTTCAAAAAGATATGCATAAAATTCTTAATTTTTGAATAAAACTTGGGGTTAAAGGTTTTAGAATGGATGTTATAAATTTAATATCGAAACCCAAAATTTTTATTGATGATTTAAATGGAGACGGCAGAAAGTTTTACACAGATGCTAATGATGTTCATAACATAATTAAAAGTTTAAATAAAAATGTTTTTAGTAAAAAAAATGATTTAATAACTGTTGGAGAATTATCTTCAACAAATATAGCAAATTTGGTGAAATATACACATAAAGATTCAAATGAACTAGATATGGCTTTTAGTTTTTTACACTTGAAAATTGATTATAAAAATAATAATAAATGAGAAATAGAAAAATATGATCCTAAAAATTTGGTTAACATTATAATAAAATGACAAGCAGAAATACAAAATAAAGGTGGTTGAATTGCAAATTTTTTAAATAATCACGACCAACCACGAGCTTTATCAAGGTTTGGTGATGTAAAAAATTATCGTTTCGAGTCAGCCACAGCATTAGCTTCAATAACATTGCTTTTAAGATCAACTCCTTTTATCTACCAAGGAGAAGAATTTGGCATGGAAAACAATTCTTTAAACTCAATTAAAGATTTTAGAGATGTGGAAAGTATTAATTATTATCATGAAGCTATAAAAAAGGGTTTAAACAAAAAAGAAATACTGAAGATTTTAAATCAACGATCAAGAGATAACGCAAGAACACCAATGCAATGAAGCAATAAAAAATATGCTGGCTTTTCTACTACTGAACCTTGAATAAAAGTAAATAAAAATTATCAAAATATTAATTTTAAACAAGATGCTACAAAAAAATATGGATCAATCTTTAAAAATTATCAAAATTTAATTAGTATTAGAAAAAATAATTTGGAATTCATTGAGGGAAAAATTGACTTTATTCAGTTTGACCCTTGTGTGTTAAGTTTTTATCGAGCACACAAAGATATTAAAACATTTGTATTAATTAATCTTTCTGATAAGAATATTTCATTATCAGAAAATTTTAATAATATTAAAAAAGAAAAAATAATTTATAATAATTATCAAACTATTACGTCTCACCTGCAACCCTTCCAATCAATCGTATTTAAAGAATAAAAAAAATCAGCTTACTTAAAGCTGATTTTTTATTTATTCATTCCCATGCCCAGCAGACTTGAAAAGTTTAACAAGCTCATTTTTATCAACACAAGTGCACACTTCTTCCAATAGCTCATTATTGCTAAATTTTTCAATATATGTACTTTTTATTTTTTCAACCATTTCTGGCATTTTCTTTTTAAGAGGAGACATTACAACTAATACATGTTTAACATTTAGTTCACAATCAGAATTTTGTGCCCAATTAATTGTTTTTTTATTTCTAAAATATAAAATTGCTAAATCCTTAACATTATTATTTACATAATCAATAATACACATATCCCCAATAAATTTTAAGTCTGAATCTTCATCTTTGCTTCATAGGTTATTTAGCATTTCAATTTTACTTTTAATAACGGCATTTCTTTTTGCTAATTTAGTAATTTTTTTATAGAACCTATTTTTACTTTTTGTATTAATTTTTAAATTGATATATTTTGGGACCATAACCTTCATTGTGTTTTTTTGTTCCTTTTTCTTTGTTTTCCTTGTTTCACTAATAAATATTGTAATTTAATAGTGACTTAATAATATTTTACCATTAACATTTAACATTAGTTTCTTATTTATATCACATATAAGTAATGACTCTCCACTGTTGAATGTTTGATTATCTATTTCTAAAGTTCCTTCAACTACTGTTATTTGACAGAATTTGTTGTCTTTTAAATCTAATTTTGTATTTTGAGAAAAAACAAATAATTTAAAAAAGTCATTACTTATTAACTCTCCATTATCTTTATTAATAACATTAAGGTCTGTATCTGGGACTAATGTTGTATCGATAGATTTTTTAATATGTAATTCTCTTAAATTTCCATCTTTATCTTTTCTATCATAGTCATAAAAACGATAAGTAATATCAGATGATCTTTGAAGTTCAAAAACACTTACCCCTTTTGTAATCGCATGAATTTTACCTGGTGGTACATATACAAAATCACCTTTTTTNATTTTAACTTTTGTAAATAATTTATCTCATTGAGCATCATGTACCATTTGTTCTAATTCTTGTTTGTTTTTAGCGCTGTGACCTAAAATTAATTCTGCATTTTCTGGACAATCTAGAATGTATCAACATTCCGGTTTCCCTAACATATTTTCATGTTTTAGAGAGTATTCATCATCTGGATGTACTTGAATTGATAAATTATCTTCTGCTGTAATTATTTTAGAAAGCAGAGGAAAAACATCATTTTTTATCCCAAAAAGTGATTTATTATTTTCATAAAATTCTTTAAAGGTAATTTTTTTATTATTTTGTGTTATGTGTGACATACCATTTTCCAAAGCACTAATTAATCATGCTTCTCCAATTTTTTTATCTTTTGGTACATTAAAATTTCATTCTTGTAATTTTGAGCCCCCTCAAAGTCTTTCTGAAAAAAATGGTTCTACTTTAAATATTTTCATATATTCTCCTTTTTTAAATCTAAACAAATTATATAACAAAAAAATAGCAAATTGCTTTGCTATTTTAATCAAATTTTATGTGACAATAACCACCAGGGTTTTTGTTTAAATATTTTTGATGGAATTCTTCTGCTTTAACATAATTACTTACAGTTAAATTTTCCACAACTATTCTTTTTGAGAAGTGTGTTTGTTGTTCTTTTAAAAACAGATTTATTTCTTCATAAAAATCTTTTTCATCTTCTTTTGAATAATAGAACCCTGTCCTGTATTGAACACCAGTGTCATTTCCTTGTTTATTGAGAGATGTCGGATCAATTACTTTAAATACATATTCTAATATATTTGAAAGTGAAGTTATTGTGTTGTCAAAAGTTACTTTAACAACTTCCACAAAATTATCTTCACCAGAACAAACTGTATCATAATTTGTATTTTTAGTATTTCCATTGGCATAGCCAACTTCTGTATTAATAACGCCTTTAAATAAACCCAAATATTTTTCAACGCCTCAAAAGCAACCCGCTCCCACATAAAGTGTTTTTATATTTTTATTCATATTTTATTTTGCTTTCTTTGTAGCTTTAGCTTCTTTTTTAGCAAAAACAATGTTTTTAAATGAAACATCTTTGTTAGTTTTTCTTTTTTCTATAATTTTTAATGTTCCGTAAATTAAAGCAGTAATTATTGCTCCGATTAACATAAAGGCAAATGCTAACATTGTTCATCCAGCTGCTTGTCCTCAACCATATGAACCAGTTGCTCCATTACCTCTTCCTAAAGCTGATAGTAACCCAACAATTGGCCCACCATGTCCAGCTAAGTTTGCGATTCCAACAGCTCCAGCTAATCCACCAGCAATTGTTGAACCTATAAGGTTTGCAGGGATAACACGCTTAGGATCTTTAACAGCGAATGGAATTGCTCCTTCAGAAATACCGATTACTCCCATTAATAAAGCAGTAATTCCTAATGTTCTATCGTCTTTATCAAATAATGGTCTAAATAACATTGTAGCAATCCCCATTCCTAATGGTGCAACAGGAATAGCAACAGCCATAGCTCCCATTGGTGTGTAGATTTCACTAGCAATTAAACCAGTTGAAGCTAAGAAAGCGATTTTATTTATAGGTCCACCCATATCAAAACCAGCCATAGCTCCGATTAATAATCCGAATCCTAATCCGATACCAACATTTGTTAAGCTATTTGAAGCTCCTCATGTTGATTGAATTCATCCTCCAAATTTTTCCATTACGAATCCTACAACAGATCCGATTACAAACATCATAATCATTCCATATACGAATCCTACTAATAGAGGAATTACGAATATAGGCATAATTGGACGTAAGTTTTTTGGTACATTTCATGTGTTAATTCATTTAACAGTAAACCCAACAGCTACTCCGACTAAAATAGCTCCAATAAATCCTGTTGGTGTGTTAACAGCTTCAATACCTGGTAATGGGTAAAACATTGCAGGCGTATTACCAATTAACGATACGATAATTGCTGGTGCTAATGCAGCTCTACCAGCGATTGAATGAGCAATAAAGGCTCCTAGTATAGGAATCATCAATGTGAATGCTGCTTCCCCTAATTTTAATAAATAATAGAAAAAGTTTTCTGGGTGATCACCTGGATTGTAATCATATCCATAAACAGCTTTTGAAAGTCCTAATGATAGGGCAATAAATATCCCACCAAAAATAACCAATGGTACCATGTATGAAACTCCAGACATTAAGTGTTTCATAATTCCAGTTTTTTGTCCTGAATTTTTATCAGTTTTAGTAGCAAATTCACCTTTTTCTGATTTCATGTTCAAGATCTTACCATCTTTAATTGCTCTTGCAATCAATTCTTTTGGTTCTTTAATTGCAGTTGCAACTCTTGTTTGATAAACTTTTTTACCATTTAGTTTTGATAAATCCAGACCAATATCTGAAGCTACAATAACAACTTCAGCTTGTTCTAATTCTTCATCTGTGAAAGTATTACGAACTCCTTCTTGACCATGAGTTTCCACTTTAACATTATAATCTAACTCTTTTGCTGTTTGAGTTAATTTATCAGCTGCTAAAAATGTGTGAGCTACTCCTGTTGGACAAGCTGTCATTCCTAAAATTAATTTTTTACCTTCTTTTTTTACATTTTCTACTTTTTGTTCATTATTACTAATTGACATCAAGAAATCTACAACTTCTTTTTTATCATTAATAGATTTTAATTTATCTCTAAAATCTTTGTTGTTTAAAGAAACGGCAATTTTACTTAAAATTTGTAAATGTAAATTGTTTTCTTCAAATGGCACTAATATTGCGATTGCAATTTTAGTTCCTTTTTTATCAATTGATTTTCACTCAACTTCATCTTTATATCTTACAAAAATAATTTTTGGTTCTGATATTCCAGACAAACGAGCATGTGGTATTGCAAAACCATCTTCAAATCCAGTCGATGATACATTTTCTCTTTCTTTTAAAGCTTTAAAAATGCTTTTTTCATCAACTTCTTTGAATAGCTTGCTACCAATTTTCGCAATTTCATTCAAAGCATCATCTTTTGTTTTTGCTTGTGAATCAAATATTATTTGCGAGTTATCTAGTACACTGTTCATTTTTCATTGAACCTTTCTAGAGATTTTATCTCATATAGATATTATAGGTTTTAGAAATAAATTACTATTTTTTTAGGTAAAAATATATATTTTTTATTAAAATTACAATAAAAAAAATAACCACGTCTGATTATTTTTTGGTTTGATAATTTAATTATTTGTAAAAACTATTTTACGATTGAAACAACAGTTCCAGCTCCAACAGTTCTTCCACCTTCACGAATTGAGAATTTTGTTCCTTCTTCGATAGCAACTGGTGCAATTAATTCCACAGTTAACTCTTGGTTATCTCCAGGCATCATCATTTCAACACCTTCTGGTAATTTAACTGATCCAGTAACGTCTGTAGTTCTAAAGTAGAATTGTGGACGGTAGTTTTGGAAGAATGGAGTATGACGTCCACCTTCTTCTTTTGATAAAACATATGTTTGAGCTTTAAACTCAGTATGAGGTTTAATTGTTCCAGGTTTTGCAAGAACTTGTCCTCTTTCAATGTCTTCACGTGCAACACCACGTAGTAATGCTCCAACGTTATCTCCAGCTTCTGCTTGGTCTAATAATTTACGGAACATTTCTAATCCAGTAACAACAACTTTTTTAGATTCTGTTTTGATTCCTAAAATTTCAACTTCTTCGTTAACTTTAACGATTCCACGTTCAACACGTCCTGTAGCAACAGTTCCACGTCCTGTAATTGTGAATACGTCTTCAACTGGCATCATAAATGGTTTGTCAGTTTCACGAGCTGGGTCAACAAATCAGTTATCAACAGCTTCCATTAATTCTTTAATTTTTTCTTCTCATTTTGCTTCACCTTGTAAAGCTTTAAGAGCTGATCCACGAACGATTGGTGTGTCATCTCCTTCAAATTCATAAGTAGATAGTAAGTCTCTAACTTCCATTTCTACTAATTCGATTAATTCTTCGTCATCAACCATATCACACTTGTTTAAGAAAACAACCATTCTAGGTACTCCAACCTGACGAGCAAGTAAGATATGCTCACGAGTTTGTGGCATTGGTCCATCAGTTGCAGCAACAACTAAGATAGCTCCATCCATTTGTGCAGCTCCTGTAATCATGTTTTTAACATAATCGGCATGACCTGGACAGTCAACGTGTGCGTAGTGTCTTTTTCCTGTTTCATATTCTACGTGAGCTGTATTAATTGTAATCCCACGCTCTTTTTCTTCTGGTGCTGCATCAATAGAATCATATCCTTTTGCTTCTGCTCCTCCAGATTTTGATAATACAGTAGTAATAGCCGCTGTTAAAGTTGTTTTACCATGGTCAACGTGACCAATTGTTCCAATGTTCATATGCGTTTTACTACGGTCAAATTTTGCTTTTGCCATTTTAAATTTTCCTCCTAATAGATAAACTTCTAGATTATTTTAAATCATTTTTTTAATATTTTCAATATTAATATTTTTGTATAAATTATTTTTTATTATTTAATATTATGCAGGTGCTTTACCTGATTTTTTGATAATTTCATCAGTTACTGATTTTGGTGCATCTTGGTAATGTGAGAATGTCATTGAATAAGTTCCACGACCTTGTGTAAAGCTTCGTAAATCTGTAGCATATCCAAACATTTCAGATAATGGTACTTTTGATTTAACAACTTGTGCGTTTCCACGTTGTTCATTTCCTTCAATTTGTCCACGACGAGATGAAAGGTTACCCATTACATCTCCGTAATATTCTTCTGGCACAATTACTTCAACTGACATAATTGGTTCTAAGATTGCACATTTTGAAGCTGCAGTTTTAGCTGCATCTCTCAATGCTAATGAAGCTGCAATTTCGTATGCATTTTGGTTTGAGTCAACATCATGGTATGACCCATCTAACAATGTTGCTTTAATATCGATCATTGGGTACCCAGCAAGTTTTCCATTTTTTAATGAATCTTCTAATCCAGCTTTTACTGAACCGATATATTCTTTTGGAATTCTCCCTTGAGTAATTTTATCAACAAACTCAAATCCTTCATTTGGATTTGGTTCGAATTTCATAACAACGTGTCCATATTGTCCACGTCCCCCAGATTGTTTAATGTATTTACCTTCAATTTTTTCAACTGTTCCACGGAATGTTTCACGGTATGAAACTTGAGGTGCTCCTACACTAGTATCAACTTTAAATTCACGACGCATACGGTCAACAATAATTTCTAAGTGTAGTTCACCCATACCAGCAATAATTGTTTGTCCTGTTTCATCATCTGTAAATGTTCTGAAAGTTGGATCTTCTTCTGCTAATTTTTGTAAAGCAATACTCATTTTTTCTTGATCTGCTTTTGTTTTTGGTTCTAGAGCTAAGTTAATAACTGGCTCTGGGAATACCATTGATTCTAAAACAATTTCGTTTTTAGTATCACAAATTGTATCACCAGTTGTAGTTAATTTTAACCCAACAGCTGCTGCAATATCTCCAGCATATACTTCATCTACTTCTTCACGAGTGTTGGCATGCATTTTTAGAATACGTCCAATTCTCTCAGTTTTACCCTTAGTAGCGTTCATAACAGTTGTTCCTTTTTTAAGAACTCCTGAATATACACGGAAGAATGTTAATTTCCCAACAAATGGGTCAGTCATAATTTTAAATGATAGAGCTGAAAATGGCTCTGAATCATCAGGGTGGCGTTCAGCTTCCTCACCAGTTGTTAATACTCCTTTAATAGCAGGAATATCTAATGGTGATGGTAAGTATTCAACAACAGCGTCTAACATTAATTTAACACCTTTGTTTTTGAAAGCTGAACCACAAATTACAGGGAAGAAATCTCCTGAAATTGTTGCTTTTCTAATTACACTTTTAATTTCTTCAATTGATAATTCGTTTCCATCAAGATACTTCATCATTAATTCTTCATCAAAGTTAACAACAGCTTCAACTAAGTTTCCACGTTGTTCTTCAACTAAATCAACCATATCAGCTGGAATATCAATTTCTTTTGCTACTTCATCAGCTTTTCCATCAAAGTGGTATGCTTTTCTTTCAATTAAATCAATAATTCCTGAAAATTGGTCTTCTGCTCCAATTGGTAATTGGATTGGATAAGCGTTAGCTTGTAAACGATCATGAATAGTTTTTACAGAGTATAAAAAGTCTGCTCCAATTTTATCCATTTTATTTACAAACACGATTCTTGGTACGTTATATGTTGTTGCTTGTCTTCAAACTGTTTCAGTTTGAGGTTCTACACCTGATTGAGCATCAAGAACTGCAACAGCTCCATCAAGAACTCTAAGTGAACGTTCAACTTCTACTGTAAAGTCAACGTGACCTGGAGTATCGATGATGTTAACACAAATATCTTTTCAGAATGCTGTTGTAGCAGCTGAAGTAATTGTAATTCCACGTTCTTGCTCTTGTGCCATTCAATCCATTTGAGAATCTCCATCATGAGTTTCTCCAATTTTATGAATTTTACCAGTGTGGAACAAAACACGTTCTGTAGTTGTAGTTTTACCAGCATCGATGTGAGCCATGATACCAATATTTCTAATTTTTTCTAAAGAAAATTTTCTAGCCATATTTTCTCTTTGTCCCCTTCTGTATTATCAACGATAATGAGCAAACGCTTTATTAGCTTCTGCCATTTTGTGTGTGTCTTCTTTTTTCTTGTAAGCCCCACCAGTTAACTTAGAAGCATCGATAATTTCGTTTGCCAATCTGTCAACCATATTTTTTTCATTACGTAAGCGAGAGTAATTAATTAATCATCTTAATGATAATGTTACTTTACGAGTTTCACTTACCTCTATTGGTACTTGATAGTTAGCTCCACCAATACGGCGAACTTTTAATTCTAATAATGGTGTTATGTTTTCTAATGCTTGATTAAAAACTTCTAACGGTTCTTTTTTAGTCTTTTCTTTAATAATGTCGAATGCTCCATAAAGGATTGTTTGTGCTAATCCTTTTTTTCCATCAACCATAATTTGATTAACAACTTTAGTTACTAATTTTGAATTATAGACTGGATCTGGTAAAACATCACGTTTTTCTGCACGTCTTTTACGCATATTTAAGACTCCTTTCTTTTTTAAATGTTAATTTATTTAATATTTTTAATATTAGTTAGCTTTTGCTTTAGGTTTTTTAGTTCCATATAATGAACGACTTTGAGCACGCTTGTTAACTCCAGCTGTATCTAATGTTCCACGAATAACGTGATATCTTACCCCTGGTAAGTCTTTTACACGTCCTCCACGGATTAAAACAACACTATGTTCTTGTAAGTTGTGTCCTTCTCCTGGAATATACGCTGTAACTTCCATTCCGTTAGTTAAACGTACACGAGCGTATTTACGTAAAGCTGAGTTGGGTTTCTTAGGTGTCATTGTAGCAACACGAGTACAAACCCCTCTTTTTTGAGGTGCAGTTGTAAGTGTTGCAGCTTTTTGCAATGAGTTTCAACCACGGTTTAAAGCAGGCGCTTTAGTTTTTCACTCTTTATTTTTACGAGGTTTACGCACTAATTGATTAATTGTTGGCATATTCTCTCCTTTCACATATCCGGGTGTATCATATACACACATCTTTAATATTATATACTTTATAAACGTAATGTAAAGTATATAGAAAAATAACTACTAAATTTTTATTTGTCTAAATCAAAAATTTATATTCGATCTACGTAGATTAAATAATAAAAAAAGGCTTTTTGCAAAGCCTTTTTTATTTATCAAGTATTTTAGTTATTAAATATTTTAAGTTATTTTTATATTTTAATATGGTTAAATTTAAGTTATTTAATTTTGAGATAATATGAATTTTTATTCATAATTTTTAACTTTTTTAAGGAACCTTTGAATAGCGTTATCAATTTGTTTATAGTTTAAATCAGTAAGCAGCATAATTTGTTTAATACTATGCTCTTTTATTCATAATTTAAAAACTATTCTTTCAATATCTGTAAAATTATGTCACTGTTTATGAACAGCTTGTTTCAATAAATCTTGTTTATAGAATAAATTAAAATCTATTTCATAATTTTTTTCGCATTTTTCATACTCAAAATCTTCAAATCTAGCATACCCATTAAGGATATAGTTCCCTACTTTGAAAAATTTTCTTATATATCCATGTAAATCTCAAACAAATCTTTGTCACATAAAGTTTTCAAAGTTTTTTCTTGAGTTATATTTATAAAATATAATGGAATAAAATAAGGACCAGTAAAAAACAGATGTTAAATCATTTAATTCTATTGGTAAAATCCGATATTTTTTAAAAATAAATATTTTAATATAATTTGCTTTTAATAAATACTTGTTCATGAAAACCTTAATAACATTGTTAAATGAAGGTTTAGATAAGTTTTTAGCAAGGTAAATTAATTCATATTGATTATTCAACTATTTTTTTTGCATTTTGACGAATTTGATAAATCATAAGTGCACTAGCAACAGAAACATTTAAAGAAGAGATATTTCCAGTTGTTGGAATACTTACGTTAAAATCTGAATTATTCGTCACTTTTTCACTAACACCTTTACTTTCGTTTCCAACTATCAAGCAAGTTGGTTTATCAAAAGTTAATGTTGAGATATCTTGAGCATCTTTGTTTAAGTTTGATGCATATATTCAAAAGCCATTATCCTTAAGGGCGTCAATTGCTTGTGTTAAGTTTGTAACTTCACAAACAGGCACGTGCAAGAATCCCCCCGCCGATGTTTTTGCAACAGTTGCATTTAAATCGACTTGACGGTCTTTTAAAACAATAATTCCGTCTACATTAAAATTATCACAACTTCTGATGATAGCTCCAAAATTATGTGGATCATGCATCTGGTCAATTATTAATAATAATGGTTGTGGTTTTTCTAATGATTTTTTAATTACAGTATCTAGGTCTGAGAAAATTTCATGTGAAATTTTAACAGCGATTCCTTGATGTGATTCAGTTCTTAAAAATCTATCTAAATCAAATTTAGTTCAATAAGAAATTTCCCCAGTATATTCATGATCTTTAAATATTTCTTCTGAAATTTTACTTTCTTTTTGTAAAAATAATTCTTTTACTATTTCTGGTCTAACAGTTAATATTTCATTTACTGTGTTAACACCATATAATATTAAGTTATCTGTTGATGTTCTATTTGATTTATCATTTTTATCTCTTCTAAATCCACCACCACGGTTTGAATCTCTTCTGTCGTTTCCTCTTCCGAATCCACCACCACGGTTTGAATCTCTTCTGTCGCCACCAAAGCCACCACGGTTTGAATCTCTTCTGTCGCCACCAAAGCCACCACGGTTTGAATCTCTTCTGTCGCCACCGAAGCCACCACGGTTTGAATCTCTTCTGTCGTTTCCTCTTCCGAATCCACCACCACGGTTTGAATCTCTTCTGTCGCCACCAAAGCCACCACGGTTTGAATCTCTTCTGTCGCCGTCTTTTCTATCGAATGAACGGTTGTTGTCTCTTCCAAAGCCACCACGGTTTGAGTCTCTTCTGTCGCCACCAAAGCCACCACGGTTTGAATCTCTTCTGTCGCCGTCTTTTCTATCGAATGAACGGTTGTTGTCTCTTCCAAAGCCACCACCGGTTTGAATCTCTTCTGTCGCCACCAAAGCCACCACGGTTTGAGTCTCTTCTGTCGTTTCCTCTTCCGAAGCCACCACCACGGTTTGAATCTCTTCTGTCGCCGTCTTTTCTATCAGAACGTCTGTCGTTTCCTCTATCAGATGATCTTTTATTGTCTCTTTCCTTGTAAGGTCTTGATTCAAATGTATCTTTACTATGATTTCTATCTTTGTTGTTATTGTAATCTCTATCGTTACTCATTACAGTATTCCTTTTTCTTCCAGCTGCTTTCTAACTTGATCAGCTTTTGCATAATTTTTTTCTTCTAAACATTTTTTTCAAAAATGTATATCTTGTAATATTTTTTTATCAATAGTCGGTAAACTAAAATTAAAATTTAAAATATCAAAAATAATTACAAATAAATCATCAACTAAATCTGTTGATAGATTATTGTTCGCGATTCCTTGATTAATTTCTTTTAAAATAGTTGTTAAAACAGTTATTGTGTTAGCAGAATTTAAATTGTTGTCTAAATACTCAATAACTTGCTTTACATGTTGTCCATATGACTTTTGTTTGTTAAAAACAATTTCATTCTCAGCATAATAAAGATTTACCTTTTTAAGTAAATTATTTATTTTTGCAATATATTTATTAGCATAGTTAATTGTTTCTAATGTTATGTTTAATGGTTGAGAATATGATGTATTATAAAAAATAAATTTAAGTGTGTTTACACCATATTTTTCTACAAAGTCTTTTAAAGAAATAATATTCCCTAGCGACTTGCTCATTTTAATTTCATCCATTAATAAATGACCGTTGTGAGCCCAAATATTAGCTATTTCTAAATTATTTTTAGCTAAAAATTGAATTCTTTCGTTCTCATGGTGAGGAAATTTTAAATCCATTCCTCCTAAGTGAATATCTATCGTCTTACTTTTAAAATATAAATCAATTAAAACAGCACACTCTGTGTGTCATGAAGGCCTACCTAATCCTCAAGGAGAATTAAATGTAATACCTTTATCGGTTTTCTTTCATAAAGAAAAATCCAAAGAGTTTTGTTTATTAAAATCAACTTCAACTCTTTGACCACTAATTAGCTCATCTATCTTCTTGTTAGCTAATTTACCATATTGTTGTTGTCATTTATTTAATGCAAAATATACATTACCATTAGAAATATAAGCATAGTTTTTATCAACTAGCTTTTTTATAAAAAGCATAATGTCTTCTATATGTTCACTTATTCTAATGATAGCATTTGGAGTGCGTAAATTCAATTGTTTTGTGTCATGAAAGTAAGCTTTTATGTATTTATCAGCAATTTCTTTTTCTGAAGTGTTTTCTTTTATTGCTCGGTTAATTATTTTGTCATCAATATCTGTAAAATTTTGTAAAAAATTTACTTTTGCTCCTTTAAACTCTAAATAGCGAACTAAAAAATCTGCAAACAATATTGCTCTTGCGTTCCCAATGTGGATATAGTCATAAACTGTTGGCCCACATGCATATATATTAATTTCTTTTTTTGAAATTAATTCTTTTGATTTTGTTAAAGAATTGATTATTTTCATTATTTAACTACTCATTTCCATTTTTTTAATATGAAATAATAACATTTGAATATCACTAGGATTTATTCCTGAAATTCTTGAAGCTTGGCCAATGGTAATTGGTTTAATTTTAATAAATTTTTCTTTTGCTTCGATCGCAATATTATCAACTTCACCATAGTTAATGTTAAGGGGAATAATTTTTTCTTCCATTTTTTTGGCTTTTTCTATTTTTTTAATTTCTTGATTTATATAACCTTCAAATCTAATGTTTATTAATAAAAATTGCTTTCAAAACATTTTCATGCTTTCATAATCTGAAAAATGTTTATATAAAAACTCTACATCAATATCTGGTCTTTTAAATAAATCATAAGCTGATATTCTATTATGAGAGAAAGTAAACCCTTGTTTTTGCAGTAATGTAATTATTTCTGCATCCATTGTAAAGAAGGTTTTTTTTAAATCTTCACCAACTTTAAGAGCTTGTTTATAATCTGCATCAAATTCATTTCATTCTTGTTCTGAAATTAATCCATATTTTTTACTGTAATGTTTTAAACGAACTTCTGCATTGTCATTTCTTAAATGTAAACGAAATTCAGCTCTTGATGTTAATAGACGATATGGTTCAACAGTACCTTTTGTAACAAGGTCATCAATTAAAACACCAATGTAAGCTTCATCTCGCCTTAAAATAAACTCTGGTTTATTATTATTTGCCAAAGCTGCATTTATACCAGCCATATATCCCTGACAAGCAGCTTCTTCATAACCACTAGTTCCATTTATTTGACCTGCAGTATATAAATTTTTAATTGTTTTTAATTCTAATGTATGTTTAAGTTGTGTTGGCACAATAGCATCATATTCAATTGCATAAGCTCATTTTAAAACTTTAACATTTTCCATTCCCGGTAAACTTTTTAACATTTTTTCTTGAACATCAATTGGCATTGATGTTGAAAAACCTTGAACATAAATTGTGTCCATATGTTTTGATTCTGGTTCTAAAAATATTTGATGACGTGGTTTGTCAGCAAACTTAACAATTTTATCTTCAAAACTTGGACAATATCTAGGACCTGCCCCCATTTTCATTTCCTGATACATTGGAGATTTTTTTAAATTCTGTTGAACAATTTTATGTGTTTCTGGTGTCGAATGAAGCAATCAACAAACATCTTGTTCTTCTACTGGTGTAAAATCCTTTGTAGAATAAGAAAATGCAAAATTACCTTTTGAACCTGGCTCTACTATATATGAAGAATAATCAATTGAACTATTTAATAATCTAGCTGGAGTTCCGGTTTTTAACCTAAATAAATCAATCCCATATTTTGATAATTGATCAGATATTCCTTTTGTAGTTTTTTCTCCGTCAGGACCTTCAGATAATTTGTCTTTCCCTCTTAACACCAATGATTGCATATATGTACCGGTTGTCAAAATTGTTTTTTTTNNAGCATAAATTTTCTCGCCAGTATTCAAAATAACACCTTTACAGATTTTATTTTCAATTATAAGGTCTTCAACAATAGCTTCTTTAATATCTAAATTGTTTTGCTGCTTTATAACTTCTTGCATATACTTTGAATATTCAATTTTGTCAGACTGAGCACGTAATGCTCACACCGCTGGACCTTTTGAACTGTTCAAAAGTTTCATTTGTAAAGCTGTTTTATCAGCCGCTTTTGCCATTTCACCACCTAAAGCATCAAGTTCTCTTACAACTATTCCTTTTGCAGGTCCTCCAATTGATGGGTTGCAAGGCATTAAAGCTATTTTATTTTTGTCTAAAGTTATTAATAAAGTTTTTTGAGACATACGAGATGCCACTAATGTTGCTTCCACTCCAGAGTGACCAGCACCAATTACAATTACATCATATTCCATATGACCTCCATTGGTTTTATTTTAATTCTTCTGCAATATTTTTTCTTTCAAAAATATTTTTAGGTTTGTTAACACTTTTGTTTTCAATAATTTTNNTATGTTTTCTAATTCTTTAATATTTATTTTTAAAATATCAATAGACAAGGCTTCACTTATTTGAACAATACTTTTAGTTAAAATTGGCGATAGTAAAAAGGCAATAACCACAAGCGCATGGTTTAAATTAGCTAATAAACTATTTAATTCTTCAATGTTATTAGCTTTAAATAACTCTCAAGGTTTGGCATCCTCAATTGTTTTATTCGCAAATGTAGAAAGTTTAATAACCTCTTTTAAAGCCTCATTAATATTATAGCTATCCATGTGTTGTTGATATTTTGTAATAGTTTCATTGATAATTGTTTTAAATTCTTGTTTACTTTTAAAGCCACTATTTAATTTACCATCAAAATACTTAACAATCATATTTGTTGTTCTTGAAAATAAATTTCCAATGTTGTTTGCAAGATTAATGTTGTAAGACTCTAAAAATAATTCATACGAAAATTTTCCATCACTGTTTAACGGAACTTCATATGCTAAATAAAACCTTAAAGCATCACTACCATATTTTTGAATTAAATTTAAAGGATTCACAACGTTACCTAATGACTTACTCATTTTGCTATCTTTAAATAAAATTCAACCATGTGATAATAATTTATTTGGCATCCTTAAATTTAAGGCCTTTAAATAAGAAGGTCAATAAATTGCATGAAACCTTGTTATTTCTTTTCCTAATAATTGCACAATTTCCACATCATCATCATTTCAAAATTTTTGAAATAAGGCATCATCATTTGAAAGATAACCTAAAGAACTAATGTAGTTTGATAAAGCATCAATTCAAACGTAAACAACATGTTTAGGATCTTCATTTATTTTTATACCTCAATCAAATGATGTTCTTGTAACAGATAAATCTTCTAAGCCGGGATTTATAAAATTATTTAACATTTCATTTTGACGACTTACTGGCAACAAAAAGTCTTGATGGTTTGATAAGTATTTTTTTAAAAAATCTGTATATTTAGAAACTTTGAAAAAATATGTTTCTTCTTGTAAAGTTTTTGGTTTATTTAAACATACCAAACAAATTCCCTCTTTATCAATTTGTGAAGATGTTAAAAATTCTTCACAGCTAACACAATATTGGCCTTGGTATTGACCTTTATATATATCACCTTGTGATAATAATTTACTAAACACTTTTTTCACCATTGCTTTATGTTTTTCATCTGTTGTTCTAATAAAAATATCATATTTTATATCTAATTCTTTTCACAGTGACTTAAAATTATTTACAATTTCATTCGTAAAATCAATTGGTGCCATATTTTTTTCTTTAGCTTTTTTTTGAATTTTTTCTCCATGCTCATCACTTCCGGTCACAAAAAGAGTTTCGTAACCTAAAAACTTTTTATAACGATTAAAAATGTCAGCTAAAGTTGTTGTGTATGCATGCCCAATATGCAAGTTATCACTAGGATAATAAATTGGCGTTGTCACCAAAAATTTTTTATTACTCATTTAATACCTCAGTTATTTATTTCAATTAATTTTATTATATAATATAATTTAAAAACTTAGAAAAATAAAAAAAACCTTTCGGTTTTATGCAAAATAAACAGCGTTCTTGCGAATATCTGCTAAGTAATTTTGTGTTAGTATCCCCAACAAGTAAACTTCATAAAAGAAGTCTATGTCAGCAATTTGGTCGCCATACCTTTCGCGCGCTATTGCAATCGCTTGTTCATGAAGTTCAGCTTTTAAATCTTGAATAACTGTATTAATTTTTCTAAATCTGTGGTTATCTAAACGAATCTCATATAACAAACTGTCTATTTTTAAGTTAATAGTTTTATAAAGATCCCCTATTATTAGATTTAATTCCTTTAAAAACTCATTAACATCAATAATTCTATTATTATGTTTTAAATTAATTAATTGATTATACAAAATTAAAATTGGATCTGTCGTTAAAATTATTTTTTCTTGATGAATTATTAAAGCAAGTTGTTTTTGAATTCTCAAATAATGTTCTTTAATTAATTCATCTTTAATTAATCACTTTGTATCTCCCATAGTTGTTTCTCCTTACGTACTATTTCTACATTTATAGTATATCATAAGAAGATAACAATAGAAAAAATTAACATTTAAATATTTAATCTTGGAAAATTTTATTATAACTTTGTTGTTTTACAAAACTGAAATTTGCAATATAAGCTATTAACAATACAACAAAAATAATAGCTAAAACTATAAAAATATTTATTGGGGTGACTGGATTTATTAAAAATAGTGAAAAAAGATTTAAAGCTACTTTTTTTATAAAAAGTCATAAAAATATATTTAATATTAACGATAAAATAAATGCCGCAAAAATAGAAATAATATAATTAAAGGAAATTGCTAAAACAATTTCGCTGTTTTTATACCCATTTATTTTCATGATCGATAGCATATGTTTTTTATCATCTATAATAATCACAACAACAATCAGTAAAACAAAGATAATTAGTAAGATTACTATTACTTCTAAAATCAATAAAACACTAATTAAATAAGAATTAATGTCCTCTATTCTTTTTTGGTTAGCTCTGAGATATTGATTATTTTCTATTTTATTTAAAAATTCATAATCATTTATATCAAATGTTACATCTTGTCTATATCATCCAAACATATTGCCAATTGTATAATTTTCAATATCTGGAGATGTATCGTAGCGATTTAAATTATAAAAGTTTAACGACAAACTTTTATAATTTTTATTTGTTGTTTTTGGAAGTTTTGTTATTAAATCATTATTTTTACTTAGTGTTTCATTGTAAAAATTGCCTTTTAATGGGTCTTTTTTATAATCTATAAAGAAACTATTTATATTTTGTTGTGAAATATAGATGTTTTCATGTCCCAATTCATTTTTAATTATTCCTTTAACGATAAATTCTTTTTCAAAAGCAAAATTTATTTTATCTTGCAATTTAAATGTAGAACCAATATTTAATTTTTTAGTTTCATGCATTTTTTCTGTAATTATTGCTTCAACTTTATTTTCATTTACACTTTCCATTACATTAGAAACAACATTATTACTAACACCTTTAAAGTTATAAAATTTTTCAAAAACTTGCATATTTAAGGGCAACCCAATGACTTTGTGATTAATTAAAGACTCTGCAGAAAATGCTGCTTTATATCCAGAAGTTAATATCTCATTATTTGGGTTGTAAGATAGTTTATTAAAATCAACTAAATAATCAATATGATTATCATTAAATAAAATTTCACTATTATAATAAAAAACCGCTTGCTTAATTCATTCCGGAATTTTATAATCTGTTTTAACTTCTAATAATATGTTTGATAAAAGAATTATATCTTCTAAACTAAAAGATTTATAAATAATTTGACTTTCAATATTTTTATCGGCAATTTTTTTATTTATAAATGATTTAACATCATTGTCTGTTATTTCACCTTTTTTCATTTTAAATACTCTGCATTTATTTCCATTACAATATTTTTAAATTCCTGAATTTCATTTTCTTGGTCTTTTAAATAATCAGCATTTTTTTCTAAAAAAACTGTATTTTGTAAATTTTTTAACACTAATTTGTTTTCATTTTTTTCATTTAAAATTTCATCTGATTTTTCTCCGTGGTGTTGCAATCAATTAACATCACTTTTGTAATCAGAATTAATGGTTTTACTCATAGAATCAATTACATTTGTTGCTGATAGAGTAAACAATAAAATGAATGAAGCAAAGAAAAACACAGCAAAAACGCCAAAAAATTTTCCTTTATTTAAGGTAAAGTTTTTAAAATTAAGTTTAAACAGAAAATGTTTTAATTTTTTTTTCTTATAATTTTTGTATAAATTGTTCTTTTTTGGTTTGAAATTTTCTTGAGTGCTCATAATTAATGAATGATGTGACTTTTTAAAATAAAAAATATTATACAAAAATCCAGCTGTAAAAACTAGGGTTGGGACAACAACAAATATTATTAAAATCATCCTTAAATCAAAATATAAGGGGATAATAGGTAATTCTAAAAACTTAAAATATAAATTGTTTGCAAAAATTTGAAATGGCAAACCTAAACCCATACCCAAAAGGGTTCCTATTGTGACAATTATGAAATACTTTATAGAAAAAGCTAAAGCAAGAAGTATTTCATTGTAACCAAATGCTTTGAACACAGCAATTTGTTTTTTAGTATTATTTAGCTCTTTTTTGATAATAAAGTGCATAAAAAATATTATAAGAAAGATTAATATAAAAAATAAGGCAGCATATATTACAGTTAAAAGATTAAAGGTATTCAAAGTGTTAACAAAAAATGATTTTGAATAAGGAATTATTGACCAATATTCTTCTTCTTTAGCAAATTCATAACTATCAACGTTTGTTAAATTTGTAATAAAAATTTCATCCATGTTTTTAGTATTTTGTAATAATGAATCATTATTAAAATGTTGTAAATAAAGTTCATTATACTTATCATGAGAAAAAGACATGTATAAATTGTTAGCAAAAAAATAATCTGCTACATTTGCAAGATTCAAAGAAAAATTAGTTTGTAAAGATAACTTGGGAGCTATATTGTTCAAGGGGTTACCAATACCAGAAATTTTAAAGTATTCATTAATATGATCAATAAAAATCATATCCCCTATATTTAAATTATTACTTGTGGCATATTTATAATTTATGACAACTTCATTATTTGTGGTTGGTAAAGAACCATGTTGCAAAAGAATTTTGTTTGAATAATTTTGATCATTTTCGTAAGTCATAAAGTAATTTGTGTTTTTATTCTTATTTCAATAATTAAGAGCTGTACTAAAAGATAGTTTAAACTTATTGGTATTGTTATATGTTTTTAAATAATTTTCTCAATATTCAAAATTTTCATTTTTCAATATATTGAAAAAAACTTCTGATATCTTATAATCATTTCTAACGTCTTCTGTGTAATCTTCTGGCTGGTCTAACCTTAGTTTTTCTAGCAAAGATAAAACTTCCACCACTTGGTCGTCTAAGTATCTTTCACTATTTATATTTACATCATCACTCTTTAACAAGAAATCATCAACAATATAATTATTATTAATATAGTAATTCATAAATGGTTCTGGTTCTAAAAAAGTTTCTTTAAAAACTGCATCAACTTCATTGTTGAAATAATAATCTCATTCTCCTGATTTATTTTGTATTTCATTTTTTTTTAGTTTCATATTGTATTGCACTACCTAAAACACCAAAAAATGTTATCGAAGATAACATTATAAATAATATAACGAATGTAAATTCAAATAAGTTTTTAAATGAATTTTTAATTTGATTTTTTAAAACTTTTTTCATTATATGTTACTACCTTTTTAATAAACATATTATATAACTAATTCATGTTAATTAAAAATAACAAAATATTATTCCATAATTTCAGAAATGTGTTTTCTGTTAATAATAGATATAGCAGCTATTCATGATAAAATCACAGTTATCATTATTGTTATAAATGAAATTACTGGAACCGTTCAGTTGGTTGGGATGTTAATAATTATTCCTAAGTTTGTGAATAAAATGTTTACCATTATCCCTCAAATAGCATAGCTTGCTAAAAGCGCTAGCACAAAGACAATTACAATCCCGATGATATAATTACCAATTACTAAGAAATTAATGTCACGTTTACGATAACCAAGAGCTCTTAAAGCTAGAATTGTTTTAGAGTTTTCATCTACAATTCCAGAAACAATTACAACAAAGACAATTACAATTAATGTTGCAACTAATGCCTGTGTTATTGAGATAATTCCATTTAATAATTCCATTTCGTTTTCAATAAGACCTTTTAATGAAGCTACATAATATATATCATATATATTTGGAGCAACATTTTCATATAATTGAGCCGAAGTTTCTTTGTTTTCAAGTTTTAAAATATCTGAAAATGTATAGTCTGTTATTGATTTCTTTTTAGACACATTATCTATGTGTCCATAATTATATAAATCAATTAAAATATTTTCTTTTTCTTCTAATTCTTCTTTTGAAATTATGTTATTAAACTTAATATCCTCAACTTTAATTTCTTTACCTTGGTAATCATTATATATCTTTGGAATATACTCATAGTTAATATACATTTTTTGAAATAATGTAGCTTTTTTTGATATTCCAACAGTTTTAAATAAATAGTCCTTATTATTACGATCTCTATTTTGAAGAGAAAAAGTATCTCCTATTCCTAAACCTTTATACATAGACATTTTTCGAGAAATAACTGCAGGTATTCCCTCTGATTCATCTCAATCACTCGGTATATCAGCAAACATTTTTTCTAACTGTTTAGTGCTTGCTCCTAAATTAAAAAATGTACCAGCTTGTTCTTTTTTAATAAAATTTACATAGGTTCTCGTTGATTTAGAATTTTGTTCTTCTAAAATATCTTCAAATGAATCTGAAATGAATAATTCATTGACATCTTTTTTATAATATTCTTTATTAAATGAAACTATTTTAGTTTCATTATTGCCTTGAAGATTTGCAAAATACATTTTTACAATTTTGTCCGCTCAACCAGGCGCTCATGATAATGATAAAAATTCATCATCTTTATTTTCTCAAACCGTATCCAACACTAATATTAGTACAGCCATGTTTTCTAATGTAAATGATTTGTTAGCAAAAAAGTTTGCCATTATTTCTGAATCAGATAAAATTTCTACCTGTTGATTTTTTGCTTGTTCTACTGTTATTAAACCAAACGTATATTTGGATGATACAACTTTTAATGGTTGTAATATTTCTTTTTCAAATTGTTTATTATATTTTAAAATATCTGGATAATCTAATAAACTACCAGTGTATTCAATGTATTGTGTGGAATTTTCATTTTTTAAATTAACCCTCTTATTCGTGTCGCGATTATTTACTTTAGCAGTTTCGTACGTTTCATTAGAAAAATCACTATAATACTTAACATTTGAATTATATTCTGCTACAGCTCCTTCAGATTCTCCTTTATATACTTCTTGAATACCAAAGCTAAAAATTAATAAAGAAGTAGATATAAATAAAATAGCCATAACAGACAGTCATTTTCAAAAGGCTTTTAAAGTAAAAGCCACTTGCATTCTTATATAGAATGGTGTTTTTTGAAATGTTCAACTAATAAAGCGTGACATATAATTTATTTTAAATGCATGTTTAGGGGCCAACATTTCTGTTGTTTTCTTTCTTAAAAGTGTAATTGTTAAAATATAAGATAGTAAAGCAAATAAAAGAGGCAGAACTACAAATAATATTGTTAAAAATATAGGTCCTGTATATAACATGCTTATTGGCAATTGAACAGAATTAATATACAAGACATTTGTATACATTTGAATTGGAAAAGATAACAAATATCCAAGTAAACTTCCCACAATTGTTGTTAATAATAATTTAATTGTAAATATTCAAGAAAGTTGTTTGTTTGAATATCCAAAAGCCTTAAAAATTCCTAGTTCATTTCTAGAGTTGTTAATTTCTTTTTTAGTAACAAAATTTAAAAATATAAATCCCACCAATACTAAAACAATAGTGATTCCCATAAAAATTGTTATTAACATTGAAATTGTTCTTGTAACATTTGGAGCCAATGAATATTCATATGGTATAAGCATGTCATAATCATTTATAAATAATTTGTTAGCATTTGCCTTAAAATCTTCTTGACTGTTTATTTGTAATATATGATCTGATATTACATCTGTTCTATAAATACTTTTGCTGTCTTTTGAAATTACATAATTCATAAAATTATTTAAGGCTTTTTTAGACATATATACACCGCTGTATCTTGTAAAGTCTTCACTAAAAAATACATTTAAATTTGTGTCTTCTCTTTTTCACTCACGGGTTTCTTTATAAATTAAGTTATCTAATGTTAAACCAACTCCTGTTACTTTATATTTTGCTGGCACATCTTCTGTGGACTCAAACTCATATTCAATATAATCACCAATTTTAATATTTTTAGATGATTGATGAGCTGGCGTTATTAATACTTCATTATTTTCAACGGGTAAGGCACCTTCATACAATTTTATTTTATTATAATCAGTATTTCTTCCTAAAAAGTCTGTATTTTCAAAATGAGAAACATAAGTCATACTATTTTTATTTGATAATTTAATACTTTGGTTGGCTATTATAGTATTTTTTTCAGATAAAAAAACAGTTTCATAAATTTCAGTCATAACATCGTAATTTACATTTTTAACATAATCCATCCCATAATCAGTTAGCCCATATTCTTCAATATTTTCTGGCAAAAATATGTAACTTCTATCTTCAATTATATTTTCTAAATGGTTTTCCAAATAAATGTTAGTAAGAATAGCTTTTTCTTCATCATTTTCAGATTCAATTTCCTCATTCATTTTATCCATAAAAGCTTTTGTTAAAATTGGTTCATCTACAAATTGTGTTCCATCAGCTGTTATATTCTCAAATAGATAATCCGTTAAAATTCCATCTTTAAAACTTGTTAAAAAATTTTTCTCACTATTTTCAGGACGTAAATAATTATTTCATTGTTTTGAAGTGGCTTTTAAAACTTCTTTTTGATAGGTAAATTGAATTGGACCACTTAAAGACCCAGCAAAAGTTGTAACAATAATTATAATAAAAAATATTGAACCAATTGCCTCAATAAAGTTTTTTATATAAAGTTTTAAATAACTTTTAATTATGTTTTTCATTTTTACCTGTAACTTTTCTAATTAATTTTATTATAACAAAACCAATCATGTTTATTAGATAAAAGAAAAAAAACGCTCGTGGAATGCGTTTTTTTTATTTAAAATTAAGTTTTATATTATAAACCAGCAACGTAGTCAATAACTCTACATAATTGGTTAACATATGATGCTTCATTATCATATCAAGAAAACACTTTAACTAATTGTTTTCCTTCAACTTCCATTACTTTTGTTAAAGTAGCATCGAAAATTGAACCATATGTTGAACCAATAACATCTGTTGAAACGATTGGATCAGTATTATAAGCTAATGTTTCTGAACTTGCAGCTTTCATAACTTTGTTAATTTCGTCAACACTTGTATTTTTTTTTNNCAATTCAACTGCTAAGTCAACAATTGAACCTGTAATTGTAGGAACTCTTAATGAAATTCCATCTAATTTGTTTTTTAATTGTGGCAACACTAATGAAACAGCTGTTGCAGCTCCAGTAGTTGTTGGAATAATATTTTGAAACGCTGAACGTGAACGGCGTAAATCGTTATGTGATAAATCTAATAATCTTTGATCATTTGTAACAGCGTGAATTGTTGTCATGTTTCCTTTAACAATCCCGAATTTTTCATCTAATACTTTAACCATTGGTGCTAAACAGTTTGTAGTACATGAAGCAGCTGAAATAACTGTATCATTTTTTGTAATATCTTTGTGGTTTACGTTGAAAACAACAGTTTTTAAATCACCTTTTCCTGGTGCTGAAATTACAACTTTTTTAGCTCCAGATTTAACATGCTCTTCTGCTTTTTCTTTTTGAGTAAATAATCCTGTTGATTCAACAACAACATCAATTCCTAATTTACCTCAAGGTAAATCTTTAATTTCTCTTTCACTAAAGATTTTAATAACTTTTCCATCTACTGTGATTGATTTTTTATCAGCTGAAACAGAAATTTTACCATGCATTCATTTACCTTGTGCACTATCATATTCTAATAATGTAGCTAATGTTTTTGCATCAGCTAAATCGTTAATAGCAACGATATCTAATTTTTTGTTAGCAAATAATGTTCTAAATGTTAAACGACCAATACGACCGAATCCATTAATAGCAATTTTTTTCATTTGTTTATCTCCTTTTACAACATACTTATTTTACTCTAAAAATATATAAAAATAAAGTTAATAGTTTATAAATCCGTTAAATTGCTTAGCTTTTTGTGGGAAACCATGTTTAATGTTATCGCTCAACTTATTGCAACAATTCCAGCGATTGTTCCACCAGTTATAACTGGAATTAACCAACTTATTGGCAAGGGTAAAACTATCCCTGATAAATTAAATATTATCGAATTAATTATTGTTCAAACCCCAAAAGAAATGAAGTAAGCAAAAATAAATGATAAAAGTATTCCAATAATATAATTCCCAATTACGATAAAGTTTATCTGACCCGACTTGTATCCTATCGCTCTCATAGTTAATAAAACTTGAATTGCTTCATCAATTATCGATGTTGTAATTACAACCAAAATAATTAAAATCACAATTGAAATTAAGATTTGCATTGCAAACATTATCCCTAGCGTTATATTTAACCCTTGTTCGATGGCTGCTTTATACAATTCAATTGGATCTGAGTTTAATGGATTTATTACAAACTCGCTATTTCGATTAGAGTTATAGTAAAATTCTTTTCCATCTTTATTATAAAGAGGTTTTAAACCTAATACTTGGGATAATGTAACACTCGACAGATTTTGTTCTACATCTTTTGGAAATAGATTGCTAAAACTAAACATTAAACGATTCATTTTAAATTTTATGTTTTGAAAATTTTCAATATTAACTTTACTTTGTAGAATTTTTTCCTTGGAAATTAATCCGCTATATAATTCTTTATCTTTAATATTATTTCCACTTCTATCTACATACTTGCTTGATATATTTTCGTACATAGCAAACATTCTGTTACCAGTTGTATCGTGATTATTAATGTGAACAGCTTTTATGTTAAGTTTATAAATATCTTCCACAGTTCTTTCTTGTATAGAAAAAATATCGCCCTCTTTTAAATTTAACATTCTAGCTATTCTATAAGAAATAACAGCTGGAATTGGTTCATCTTTTTCTGCTTTTGTAAAAATTTCATTTAGTTTAGTTTGAGTTATTCCTTTAAAGTTATAAAACGAATCTACTTGTTGTTGTTCAAAAGAAACTAAAGAATGATTAAATGAAAATTTTGTTGTATTGGGAATAAACTTTGTTTTAATTCTTAAAGTTGGACTTGTTATATTTGTGTCATAGTACAACTTATTAAATGAAACATGTGTATTTTCTAAATCTTCTAAAAGTGATATAGCTAAAAGTTGATTAATCCATGTTGGTACATCATATAAACCATTTTGTAAAACAATGTTTATTACATAAGAAAATAAAACTAAATTTTCTGCACTAACTGTTTTATAAATTATATTTGCATCATTTGGATTTATTGTCCCGTTGCCATTTAATACTTCAATTAAATTTGTAGCAACTTTTGTTAATTCTTCTTGATTACCTTCATATTCTTTTTTTACAGAAATTTTTAACTTTTCTAAATCAATATCGTAATGGTTAGATATTGTTAAAAACATCGCTAACCCTAAGTTATTTCAACTTTCTTTTTCTCTTAAAACTTGAGGGTTATCTTTTAAATCACCATTAAATTCTTCATAAATTGTATTTGTTTTGTTACCTAATTGTAATTTATCTTCATACAAAGAATTTCTTACACTTATTTCTTTTGAATTATTTAAATAGTATTTAACATCTTTATCATAAGCATTAAAAATATTTTTTGATTGTGACCCAATTGTTTCATTAACTCCATATGTTAAAACCATTAATAAAGAAGCAATAAAAAATATTGAGGTTACAGCCAATCATTTACCAATATTTTGAAATGTAAATGATACTTGAACACGAAAAACAAAATTAGTTTTTCTAAAAATTTTACCAAAAAAACTAGATAAAATAGTGGCCTTCCCTTTTGTAGCGCCTTTTAATAAAGTTGTAACATTTGTTTTAATATAAAATAAAGTTAAAAAATATGCTGTAATTGTAAAAATTGCTGGTAAGGCTAAAAAAACTAAACTTAAAAATAAAGGACCTGTATAAACTTTTTCAAATGGAATTTCTAGAACAAGTAGATATAGCCTTGAAGAATAAGCTTGTAATGGCAAACTAGCAACATAACCAATAATGATCCCAAGTGTTATGGTTACAAAAAACTTTAAAGCAAACACTCATGATAATTCTTTTTTATCATAACCAAAGGCTTTAAATATACCTATTTGTTTTTTTNNTGTGTTATTAATTTCTTTTTTCATTGCAAAGTTAATAAATATAAAAGTTAAAAACAAAACAATTAAACTTATTGATAACACAATAATAAAGTTTATGAAAAAATTATAAGTACTTTTAGCAACATCAGAATCATTGTAATTTATAAAAGCAGATGTTCCATTTTGTGTAAATATTGGTTCTAATAACTCATTAAAGTCCTGTATGCGTGATGGCTTATCAAATTTAATAAAAAATTCTGAAAAATCATTTAAAAAATAATCACCACTGAAACTTTTTAGTATTTTATTAAATAAATCATCTTGCGCAAATACTTGTAGGTAANNTTCTCTATAAATATTTGATTGTTAGAAAAATATCTTCCTCCATTTTCACTTGAAGCTTTTTTTTGTGGTTTTTATCATAGCATCTAATGTTGACCCCAATCCAGAAACTTTATATTTGTAGTTATTTATATCTAATGCTTCGTTAACTTTTATGTTGTTATTGATAGCTCATTTACCATTTATAATTATTTCATTTTGATTGCTTTTTTGCCCTGAAAATAAATGCATTTTATTAAAAGAGTTTTTATACGATAGATTATTTATATTTATATTTTCTGTGGAATTAATGTAGTAATATAAATCACTAACTCCTCTTAGAGGTTCTAAAAAGAAGGCTTTGTTTTGTACTATTTCTATTCCTTTAACATCCTTAAAAATTCTATGTAACATTTCTATACGGTAATCAAAATTAAAATTATTATCTTTAAAATAATTAAATCCTTCTTCTGTAATCCCCAATCCTTTTACAACATTATTGTATTCTTTAGGTTGTAACAAAAATAATGGGTATAGAGATTTTGCAATAATGTTGGTTGTAATATAAGTATCAGAACGAATTTTATCCCCAATAATATTTTCGTAAAATCATGTTTTATCAACTATAGTATTATCTTTTAATATTTTTTTATTATCTCAATCAACATTATCAACATAATATTTTTTAACTACATTGTCTTGGAAATTTGTATTATTATTACTAGCTGAAGATTCAATGTTAAAAATTCCGTCAAAAGTTCCGGAGTTATTTTCTAAGCGGTTGCTTTTTGTTAAAAATTGAACCGACGGAGAAATAACACCTACAATAACTGCAACCACAATGATTGTATATAAAATTAAACCANNATAAGCTTCTACTCAATTTTTAAAATAGCTTTTTAAGTAACTTTTTGCAATTTTTTTTCATAAATAATCCTTACAATTATAGTTTAATTGTTTTTATATATTAATAAAGCAAATTTTTAAAATAAAGCAAAATAAAAAACACATATATAAATATGTGTTTTGTTTTATATATTAACCTTCCATTAATTCAGTTAATCGTCTTCTTTTTACAAATTGCATTGATATTCATCAAGCAGCTGATAATACTACAACAACGATTGCTGCTGCAGTTAATGGTGTTACCGCATTTGATGGTGCTGCTAATAAGAATCCAAAGGTGTTAAAGATTAGATCTATTATCACACTTCAAGCAAATATTGATACAATGTAAGCTACAATAAAGAATAATATTATTCCTAAAATATAGTTTCCAATTACAATAAAGTTTATTTGTCCCGGTTTATATCCTAAAGCTCTCATAGTTAATAATACTTGTAAAGCTTCATCAATAATTGTTGAAACAATAACAACCAATATAATGAAAATTATAAAGGCTATTAATACTTGCATCACTGTAAAGATAGTGTTTGATAATTCTGTACCTTGCGCTGCTGCTTGACGAATAATCTCAAGTGGCGTTGCTGTATTTGGCGCATAAATTGAATGTGAATATTTATTAGAATCGTATACTTTATCTTCGCCATCTACATTAATAGGTCTTTGACCTAATAATTGACTCATTGTTAAACTAGTTTTATCACTTATGTTACCTAATGTGTCTAAGTTTGAGAAAGCAATTGTACTTCTTGGCATTAAGAATTTTATATCCATAATGTTTTGTAGGTTTAATTGTCCGTCAATAATACTTTCTTTTGAAATAATTCCTGTGTAAAGGTTTTCTAAAATATCATCACCGTTTTTATCAACATAAAATTGTTTTAAATTATCATAGTTAATGAAAATAGAACTTCCACCAACATCATCTTTAATAATTCCAGAAACTTTGAATGTTGGTTTGTATGTTTGGTTTATTCCATCAATTTGGAACTTATATTCATCCCCAATCGCTAAGTTTTCAGCTACTGCTACAACTTGCGGAATTATTACAGGAACTGCATCTGTTTTATAATCAACAGTTGTAAACACCTCATCCATTCCTTCATCGCTTGTTGTTAAATTATAGAAATCTTTATAAGTTTCTTTGTCAATTGATGATAGTTTTAAATCTGATACTCTTGAAAGTGGACCAGTTGGAACTGATAATTTAACACTTAAAGTTGGAATTGTGTACTCATTATTATAATAATATTTATTAAATGATACATGTGCTGTATCCAAATCACCTAAAGCTTTTAAAGCTGAGATATTCATAATTGCTCACATCGGTAATTGAACACTGTTTTCACCAGATAATAGATTGGCTCTAAATATACTATCTAAAACTTGTCTTACATCTTCAGCGTTTGCTGTTTTACCATAAATTGCTGCATCTTCTTGATCTAAAATATCTAATAATGTTTGAACATTATAACTGTTAGCTTTTTTTTGTGCTTCATATTCAGTTTTCACTTCTAAAGCAATTGCTGCAAAGATTGAAGTTTCTGCTTTAATAAAATCAATTTCCCCAAATTCTTCTGGGTTAACTGAAAATTCTTCATAATCTGTTTCTAAATCATTTTTAAACATTAACTGATTGTTACTTGTTAAATCAGGTTTTGTTTCTAAAGCCTGTGCTGGATCTGTGTAATAAGTAACATTTTCAGAATATGACTTAAACATGTTATCTGTTGTTGAATTTAAAACTGTTGAAATATCTAATGTCATTAATAACAATAATGATGAGATAAAGAAGATAACCATAACAGCCACTCATTTACCAAAAGCTTTAAATGTAAACGCTACTTGCACTCTTAAAATAAAGTGTGTTTTTTGGAATGCTCATGTAGCTGTTCTTGATAATCAAGTAACTTTTGATTTAATTGAACCTGCTAATAATTCAAGAACAGGCATTTTAATGTTTTGTAATGTTAACGCATATGAGATTAATGTAAATACTCCCGGAACTACTACAAATAATATTAACAAGTATCCAGCTCCACTATAAATAACTTGGAACGGAATTTCTAAGCTGTTAACAAAAGTATCTGCCGAAATAAACTGTAAAGGAATACTTAAAATGAAACCTGCGATAATTCCCACTAACATTGTTAATAAGAATTTTGTAGCAAATATTCATGATAATTCTCTTGTTGTATAACCAAAAGATTTAAAAATCCCAATTTGTTTTTTTGTTTTATTAATTTCTTTTTTCATTGAAAAGTTAATGAATACAAACCCTAAAATTAATAAGATTGCCCCAATCCCAATATTAATATATAAAGTAATGTTTGTTGTATTTGTTAATGAATAAACTTGTGAGTTTTCTCAAAATTTAACTCCTGTTGTTCCATCTTGAACAAACAAATTTCCTAATATATCAAATAACTCTTGATCGCTTATGCTTGTTTTCAATATGATTTCGTTAAGATCAGCAATAGCATAACCACCAACATTTTTTAATTCACTTTTAATTGTTTCAAACTGTGTACCATTTACATATACTTGTAAATAATTTTCTTTGTTTGATGATTGGCTTTGAAAAAAGCTCCCAGATTCTTGTGAAGGTGGTGTTTCACGTTTACTTCTTTTAACTATTGTATTAACTGTTGAACCAATTCCAGTTACTTTGTATTCTGGATAATCTTTATTATTATTAAATTTAAATTGACTACCAATATCTAATCCAAAGTATTCGCTACCTTTTGAACCTAAAACAACTGTTTGGTCATCTTTTTGGTGTTCTCCATCATATGTAACAAGTTTATTATAATTAACACTTTCTGTTGGTTCGTTAACATTAATGTTATCAACAGTTGTAACATAAAACTGTTTTAAACCTTGTTCGTCTCCCTCTTCACTAATAACTTGAGAATAAAATGCTTGATTATAACCAACATCAACATTTTTATCTTTAAATAAACGACTTGCTAATTCAAACTTAAAATCAAACTTATTAGCTTGTAATAATGCAAATCCTTGTTCTGTAATTCCATATTTACTTTGAATTGCAGCCTCTGATCATGTAGTTGGTTGTAAAACAAATAAAGGATATAAACTTTTTTCCGCTATATCAGATGTAATTCTAGCAGCATCTGTTGATTCATCATCAGAACTACCAACGTTCTTAATATTATTATCAAATCAAGTTTTATCTATAATTGAATATTCTTCATCTAAAACAACTTCATTATTTCAATCAATATTGTTTACATAATAATCTTCAAATACCCCTTCTTTAATGTTTGTTTTCTCATTTCTTGAATCATATTCAAAATTTAAATATCCATCAAAAACACCAGAGTTTTTCTGTGTACTTGAATAAATCCCTAAATATTGAACTGAAGATGAAATAGAACCTACAAGAATTGTAACTGCAATGGTAATAAAAATTATTAACCCTATTGCTTCAACTCAGTTTTTAAAATAACTTTTTAAATAACTTTTAATAATGTGTCTCATTTAAAATAACTTCCTTAAATATAAAATACTACGTTTATATTACTTCTAATATAATATCATAAATTATCACTTATTATATAGCTCACAAAAAAAAGAGAGACTAGAAGTCTCAAGTATATTTTTTTGAAATTTTAATTATCGACCATATTAATGCAACTATTATTAAAACTGCCATTAACGCAAATAAACTACCCCCAAGAGGTGTTGCAAGAAAGTTATTCGAGCTTCCAGCAAACATATTTAGCACCAATATAAGAACTGCGGGAGCAATAAATATAAATGTTGTTAAAGAAGAAAAGAATGATCTACCTTTTATTGTTTTAATATTTTTAATTAAAATTGTAGAAAAAACAGCAACAACAAATGCACTTAATAGTGCAAAAGGTATCGTTAACCCTCATCAAGGATTTAAAAAATATTTCATTCCATCTGGATTAATAATTAACATTAAGACTGTTCCAAATAATAAATTTACAATGATGTAAAAACCTGCATAAAAAGTGGCTATAATTCCTAGTTGCAATGTAAATTTTTTTGCCGAAGCATTTACAAGTCCCATTCTTTTAAATAGCTGTGAGCCACTTAGTTTAACGATTGGGTCAGAAATAAATCTTCCCCCAACCATAACACCAATTAAAAAGTGGGCCCCAATTGTGTAACCTTGCATAACTGCTTGAGCATTGTATGGTGATTCGCTTAAATTATAAAAATATAAATCTCATGGCAATAAAGGTGCTGAATATAAAAACATAATTATAAATCACCATCAGTTAAATCTTGAAATTCTTAAAGACATACTTCAAAGAGCTTTATTTGCTGATTTTTTAAAATTTACATTATTTGTCATCTTTTACTCTTTTCTTGTTTAATTTATTAAGGTTTTTCATTCATTTAGTATTTTTTGCTAAATCTTTATCACTTAAATTTTCGGCTTCATAAGCTCCAATTTTATACTCTTTAAATTGTTCTTGAACATATTTTTTAACAGATCCAAATTCATTAGTGATATTTTTTACATTTTTTTCTGATACAATTTTTCCGTCGTTTATAAACAATATTTTATTACAAAACATTTCTAATTCATCCATGTCGTGACTTATCATTAATAATGTTTTGTCAGAAGGTTGTAAAAACACCTTAATTTCATCATATATTTTTTGAACTGATTCAAGGTCTAACCCTGATCCTAGCTCGTCTAAAATTAATAAGTCTGGATCGTAAATCATTGATAAAACGATGTTTACTCTTTGTTTTTGTCCCCCAGATAATTTATGAAAAGATTTATTAATAAAATTAGAAACACCAAAGCTTTCAAACATTTTTTGTAATTTTTCTGGAGAAATATTTATGTTAAATGCAGTTAAATAATAGTTTATAAAATCTCAAGGTTTAATTCCAGCTGGTGTAAATGTTTCTTGAAATTGAAATCCTATTTTTTCACTTTCTTGAACAGTTACTTTCCCTTTGTTGATATCCCTAACACCGGCAATTATTTCACATAAAGTTGTTTTACCAGCTCCATTTGGTCCAACAATCCCAATACGTTCTCCTTTTTGAATCGATAAGTTTAAGTTTTCAAAAATTGTTTTATCACCATAGTTTTTATCTATATTTTTTAAATTAATTATTTCTGTCATATATTTCTCACGTTCTTTGTAATTATTATACTTATTATATTTTTTTCATAAAAAAAACAAACTTTAATAAGTTTGTTTTTTAAAATATTAGTTATTTTCCTGCAAGTTCTTTAAAGATTTTTGCGACCATTTCAACTTTTGGCCCGATAATAACATGTAATTGTTTTCCTTTACCTGTTTGTAAAACCCCAGGAACCCCTGTTGCTTTAATAGCATCAATATCAACTTTTGAATTATCTTTAACTGCTAATCTCAAACGAGTAATACAGTTATCAGTTTCAATTAAATTATCAATACCTACAGCTTCTAAAATAATTTTAGATAGTGGTAAAGCATCTTCTGGGTGTTTGTCTAAATTAACTCTTCCCCCAGTAATACCAGCGGGTGCACTAGTTGTTGTTTCTGTTGAACCAACCGCTGCTCCCATTGTTGCTAATTTTTTATCTTCTTTTTTAACAGATTTTTTAGAACCAACTAATGTTTTACCTAATTTTTTAGCAATTTCTGCAGCTTCTTCTTCTCTACCTGGTGTAGGTAAGTTCAATTTCATAATAACGATTTTGAATAAGAAGAAGTAAATAGCAAACTGCACTACTCCAACCGGTAATAACATTAATGGGTTAGCAAAGAATTTATATGCACTACCATTTTGAGCAGCACTAATTAATGACATATCTCATCCAGTTTTAATTGAAAGAGCGTAATCGATAAATCCAGCACTAAATCCGAATCCTAATCTAATTCCCATTCCAACGATAATAGCGGCAAATACCCCTGTCAGAACGGCGTGTAACGCTAACAATACTGGTGCTAAGAACATAAATGCAAATTCTAATGGTTCTGTAACACCTGTTAAGAATGATACTCCGGCAGCTGATCCAAGAATCCCTGAAACTTCTGCTCTTTTTTGTTTATCTTTAACACATAATATCATGGCTAAAGCAGCCCCTGGTAATCCAAACATCATTGATGTAAAGAATCCAGCTTGGAAAATACCACTTCCTCCAGCTAAACCAAATTCTGCATTAGCATACATTTTGTCTAAGAAAGCATTGATATCTCCTTGAATAATTGTTTCTTCATTTGATCAAACAACAGCTCCATCAATAATTTGTCATAAAGCTTCACCTGTTACTGGGTCATTCATAATGTGGCCAATAACTGGTTGTTGGAATCATAAGTAAGTATTTAATACTTGGTGTAATCCTGTTGGAATTAATAAACGGTTAAAAATTCCGTAGAAGAAAGCTCCAAGTGGTGGAATTGCTCCCAATCCCATTCCTAAGTAAAGTAATGCTATTTGGAATCATGGTCAAATAGCTGCAACAACAAATGAACCTAATAAAAAGTATAATGCTGTTACCATTGGTACAAATCTACGTCCTGAGAAAAATCCTAACGCAGCTGGTAATTGAACGTTTTGATATTTGTTGTAAATTCAAGCAACACTTACCCCCGCAAGTATCCCTCCAAATACACCCATATTAATTGAATAACTTGCTCCAAAATATGTTGTATCTCCTACTTCTGCTTTTTGTCCGAAGTCAAAAATATATAAAAGTAATGAATATTTTTGTGTTCCATCGGCATTTCCAAAGAAGTATTCTTCAGGTCATCCTCCGATTGGTCTATCACTTAGTAAAGCTTTTTCATAGAATCATTTTGGTACGACGTTCATTAAGTTTGTTAATGCGAATCATCCAAAAAGTGCTACTAACGCAGCTTCTCCACGGTGGTCTTTTGCAAGACCAAACCCTAAACCAACAGCAAATAAAGGTGCAAGGTTATCTAGAGCAGCTTTACCAACAGACGCTAAAATATTACCTATATATCAAAAAGCTTCTAAATTTCCACCTTGAGCCAGTTCCGCGTTAATAGTTGGATCTGCCATAAGACTACCAATTCTAAGAAGAATGGCTGCAATAGGTAATACTACGATTGGGAATTGTAAAGATTTTCCCAATTTTTGTAAAAACTGTAACATTTTATGTTTCCTTTCTAATTTTTTTAAAATAAAAAAAATTGTTTATAATGTAATTTCATGTTTTAAAATAAAGCAAATAATGAAACACCAGCTGAAATAACAAAAATAGAACAAATAATCAAAAATATATTTTTCTTAATTTCAGTAATAATGGAAGTTTCTCTTTCTACTTTAAAAGTGCGTTTCTCAACTGAGTCATTTCTTTTTTTTCATCAAAAAAAATGTAAAGAAGATAATATACATATCATAACAATACTAAAAGAAAGAGTAGCAATACTAATTATTGTTGTTGAATCCATTTATAAGCCCCCCACAGATACTTATAAATATCTGCTCTTTCCCTATGCAATTATCATACATATTATACTATCATTCGTTTATATATGGAATAATTTTTTATAAAAATAATAAATAAACTATTAATTTTCCATTGTTTGCAATAAAAAAACACCTTTGAGGTGTTATCTTTTTATTTTTCATCTTATTTGTTGTAAAACAAAATATGATAAAGAAGTTAAAATAATGAATCCCATTACAATTAATGCCATTTGTCATGTTACAGGACTTGTATATCCGCTAATACTTTCATAAGTTGCTGACGCTAAAAATATTTTATTAACGAATGGTGTAAATATTACAAAACAGTTTAATATTAAAGCTAAAACAGAACCCCCAATTAAAACTTTGTTAATTTTAATTGATGATTTTTTATCTTGATAATTAGGTAATCTAATTAATAATACATAAAATGCTGGCGATGATGCTGTAATTAAAATGGTTGAGTTTCTTGCTAAAACAACATTTCCAAAAACTTCACTTCCAATAAAGTATACAGAAAGACCAGATATAGATACAATAATAACCAAAAATATTAATTCTAAATAAGTACCTTTAAACAAAGATTCTTTTCTATCTCGCGGTTTATTTTTCATTAAAGTTTTATCTTTATTAGCAAAAGCTAACGCTACCGCTAAAATCGTTTCGATAATTAAGTTAAATCATAAAATATTAACAGCCTCAAATGGACTTGTGCCAGTTATAAATGTGACCATAGCAAATATTAATACAGATGGTATGTTTGCAGCTAGCACAAACATTAAACATCTTTTTATTGTTTGAAAAACATTTCTTCCTTCATCAATTCCTTTAACAATTGTGGCAAAATTATCATCTTGAAGCACCATGTTTGCTGCATCTTTTGATACATCAGTCCCGGTAATACCCATAGCAATTCCTAAATCAGCTTGAGCTAGACTTGGAGCATCATTAACTCCATCCCCTGTCATCGAAACAACTTTATTTTGTGATTGTAACAACTTAACAATTCTTGTTTTGTGATTTGGATTTACTCTTGCTAAAACTTTTATATTATCTAATTTATCTAATAATTCTTCATCACTCATGTTATCTAAGTCGGTTCCTGAAAAAGCTAAATTATCATCGTTATAAATACCGATGTTTTTTGCAATAGCTTTTGCTGTTAATAAGTGGTCCCCTGTGATCATGATAATATTAATTCCTGCATCTTTAGCTATTTTTACAGTTTCTTCAATATCTTCACGTGGAGGATCAATCATACCAATAATTCCAAGAAAGATGAAGTTATCTTCTGTATATTCATTTTCTTCAACTACTTTATATCCAAACCCAATTACTCTTAATGCATTATTAGAAAAACTTTCACTATGTTTATGATATAAATCAATGTGTTTTTGTGTTAAATCTTCTACTTTACCATTAATTAAAATTTTGTTAGATAACTTGATTAAATTATCAAAAGCACCTTTAGCATAAACAACTTTTTTATCACCCACATTATTCAAAGTTGACATTAACTTACGATCTGAATCAAAAGGTTTTTCAGATATTCTTTTAAAAGTATTACGATACTCAAGTTCACTTCCAATATATTGTTTTGTGAAATTTATTAAAGCAATTTCTGTTGGGTCCCCAATTTTTTCATCATTAAAGTTTACTGAATCATTGCACAATACATTCGCATTAATAAAATGTTTATTATCCTCAAAATTTATTTTACTTGGATCAACTTTTTGTCCATTAACAATAGCATCTACTACTGTCATTTTGTTTTGTGTCAATGTTCCTGTTTTATCAGAACAAATAACATTTACAGCTCCAAGAGTTTCGATAGCATCTAAATTTTTAACAATAGCATTTTGTTTTGCCATACGTTTTGAAGAAACAGACAAAATTACTGAAATTATAACCATTAAACATTCTGGAATAAATGCAATTGCGATTGTTGCTGAAGTTAAAATATACTCAGTTCAACCAGTTAAATCCACAATTAAAAAATAAGCAAAAACAAATGCAGCAATTGCTAAGGCAATAACTGAAAGTTGTTTTGTAAAACGACTAATCTTTTCTTCTAAAGGAGTCTTTCTTTTGTCTACATTTTTAATTTCTGTTGATATTTTACCCATTTCAGTTTGAAGACCTGTTCTAACAACAACACCTACTCCTCTACCATTAGTTACAAACGTTGACATAAAAGCCATGTTTTTTTGATCACCTAAAATTTTTGTTGTTTTTAAAGCATCGCTTGTTTTGTTAACAGATTGTGATTCTCCCGTTAAAGCTGATTCATCAATTTGTAAGTGATTAGCATTNAAAATTCTAATATCAGCCGGTACAAATTTACCAGCTTCCAATAGAACTATATCTCCTGTTACTAACTCTTTGTTTTCAACTTCTAAAGTTTGACCGTCTCTAATAATTGTCGACTTACTAATAGTCATTTTTTTTAAAGCATCAATTGAATTGTGAGCTTTGATTTCTTCAATAGTTTGAATTAAAGCGTTTACAACAACAATGAATATAATTACAGAAAACTCAATTAAATTAGCGTGTTGATTTACAAATAGTTCAATTGATAAAGAAATAATTGCTGTAAATATCAAAATTAATGATAGTGGTTCTATTAACCCTTTTAAAAAGAGCACAAATGGTGATGTGTGTTTATCTTCCGCAATTGCATTAGGTCCATTTTCTTTTAATCTTTTATTGGCTTCAATAGTTGAAAGTCCTGTTTTATCATCAGTATTTAATTGTTTTAAAACATCTTTTGTTTCTTTATTGCTCGCCATTATAGTCCTTTATAAATATTAAATTTATTCTAATCATCATATTGCACATAAACAGATAAGTTTTGTTCTCCTGTATATGTTTTTGATTTTTCATTACCTAAAAGTCTTACTTCATAAACTTCATCATAAATAATATCGTTTTTATCAATAATTTCATTACCAGCTTTATCTAAAATTTGTACTTTAACATCTGAATAAAGCTCTTTTTGGTCTTCATCATCATATAAAAATTCTGTTGGTACTCCCATTTTATTATCATTAGTTGCTCAAAAATCTTTTTCATATTTGATTGAATCAAAATATTCTTCAACAATTTCGCTTTTAAAGTCTGCAATTGTTTCATCTCACTCATTTTCTCATTCTACATATAAATCTTTTCTAAGAGTTGGTAATGTAGCTAAATCAACTTCACTATAAATCATTGAAATAGCATCATATTCTAACTCACGTTCATTATCATCTAATTCAACTTCAATGTATTTTAAGCCCACAGCAAAATTATAATTTATAAAATCACTTGTGATAGTTTCAATTTTTTGACCTCTATTTTGTGAAAATGTTAAATCATCATCTTTATAATTTCAAAACAGTTCTGCTTCAATTGTTGATTCATCAATATACTCATCAATTTCGCTTTCACTTGCGACATAACTTTGAATGGCCGAGTTGATATCAGTTAATAAATCATCGACAGATAAAATGCTTTTACTAGCCTTTGTAGAAACTAATGATTCTGAAATTGTTTCTTTAACTTTTGCTCTTAACTCATGGTTGTTACCCAAAATGTTTTGACGTACAACAGTGTTGGCATTATTTAAAGTTCCACAAGCCACAACAGTTGCTGTTGTAGCAGCCACTAATGTTAGTGATGATAATAAAGTAAGTATTTTCTTCATAGTGTTTCTCCGATTTATATATCTATTATTAAATATTATATTTTATTTAAGACCAAAAAACAAACATGGTATTTAAAAAAGAAAAAAACAGTTGCCTGTTTTAAACTTCTTGAGCATTTACTTGTTCTTGAATCGACATTTTTTTAATCTTATTGTAAGAAATAAAGAATGTTGAGAAATAGATTATTGTAATTACTCCTAATGTAATTGGTATTAGTGCTCATGGGAATAAAATTGGTAATGCATAACCAGCTGATTTTGCAACTAGCAATACAGACCCTTTTGTTGCTCACCATGTCGCTAATAAGGTTAATCCCCAAGTAATAAAGACAAATGGTGTAAAGATCCCTAAAGTTAAACTATTAACTTCTCGGTTTGAATATCCCATTGATTTCATTACAGCAATGAATTTTAAGAACCCATTAACAAATGACTCAGTCATAATATAAATAATAATAACTGAAGCTGCAATTGTGATGGACACAAAGACAATTGTTAAGTTAATTGTTACGATTGCTAATTGGTTAATAACACTTCGTTTAATACTTAAATAATCGGTAGCTCCAACCCCACTTGTTGTATCTCCGTTTGTGAAGGCTAAAAATGAGTTTGAACCATTATTTTGAATGATATTATATCTAGTTGTTTGATCAACTGGATCTTCATATTTACTAAATTTTCCGTTATATCATAAGTTTGGATTGTCTCCACTTATTGGATATGCTGAAAGATCATTGTTATATTCTAAAATATCGTTTGCTAGTTTTTGATCGATAAATGTTTTTGGAACATCATAACTATCTTGAATTCCAACAACTTTATAATTTAATGGTTTTTTAACATCTTGAATTTTTAAGAAGTTATTTTCGTAAGCTAGGTTATATCAATCTGTTGGATATCCTGTAACCATACTTCCTCATGAAGTTAATGGTGAATCATAATCAGTGCTAAACGGTTTAATAATGAAATTACCACCATCATCGTTCACAATGTTTAACTGTTCTTCATTATATTCTCCTGTTGGATTAGCATCCAACAACCCAGGAATTTTTCTTTGAGCAGCTGTTGTTCCTGTTAAAGGAGTTAAAAATTGCTTTGGAATTGATCCTGAAAATTCTTCTTTTGGAATTGTTAACACTAAATTTTTTAAACTATAATATGGTTCTGCTTGTTTAGTTTCTTTATCATAATATCCTAGTGTTTTATTTTTATTGATAGGCATTCCAGTTAATTTAGATAAATCAATTTTAAATGGATCTGTTTCTTGTTTAGAATTAACATCATCTAAACCTAATTTTTCTCTATCGTCTTCATTTCATTTATAACTTCATCATTCTTTTTTAACTTCTTTGTAAACGATGTTGTCACTGCTGTCTCATGTTGCAAAGTGCAATAATGGTACTTCAGCTGTTGATGTTAAAGTTTGTCCAACACTTCATTTATGTTTTAATTCTGCCGCTTTATTTATAATAAGCGGAATTGAATCTTTATGAACATCTAAATCTTCATTGTAATTAAAGATTTTTTTCTTTTTCACCTTTTTTCTTAAATCCAATAAANNGCTGTCTTCAGAAATTCCGTAAACTCCAGTTGTTTCAGTTAAGTCGTTAAATTTTGTATCAAAACGTGTATATAAATTTTCTTTATCTTTGTTATATAACTCTGTTCCGAATGTTAATGCAAACTCGTTTCGTTGTTTACGATCAGTGTTTCATAATTGTTTAATTTTAGCCGGTAAGAAATCTTTCGTTGCATGATTTATATATTCACTTAAACGATTATCAAAATCATCTTCTTGAGAAATGTTTGCCGGTCCTTGCCCAAATACTTGTGGTAATAATACTCTTAATAATAGTTCAATATCACCTTCAACAACTTTTCTAATTTCTTCATCTTCAAATGTATTAACAATTTCCATAAATCCATTAATAGATAACGAAGCACCTTTACCTGTTGTAAAGTTTAAAGTTGTCATATCTTTAATTACTTGATCATGTTTTCTAAAATCTAAATTTTCAGCTACAGGGTTATCTTCAGAACCGTATGAAAAATCTTTTGGTTCATATCAATTAAAACTATCATCTCCATCATAATCACTTAAAATGTAATCTGATAAAAGTAAGTTGTTTTGAATAGGATAACCAGGTTTACTTGCGTTAGGTCCTTCTCATTCAATTAATTGTTGTCTTGATAATGGTAAATTACCCACAACGCCATTGTATTTATAATCTTGTTCATATTCTAAATAACGATAATAATCATTACTAAATCTCGATAGTGCTGTTGGCACAATTGATGCTAACGTTAAACTTAACGTTGCAATAAAGAATGTAAATGAAAATGCCGCAATTTTTTTTGCTGAAACCGATATTAGAATTAATCTAAATCTTGTTGTAAACTTTTTAAATTTAGCACGTGAAGCATATTGAGCTAGCTTACTTACTTTTGGTGGTACATCTGGTGATAATAAATCTAATGGTGATCGGTTTAATTGTTTCATAGCAACAATTAAAATTGTTGAAAACATAAATACTACCATTAATCCAAATGAAATTAAGAATGGTTGATATGAAAAATCTAATTGTCTTGGAATTACAAAATAATCATTAAAGATTGTCATTAATGGTATTTGGACCGCAACTCCAAGTAGCCATCCAATTGGTACTGCGAACAGAATTGCAATCGCTGCATATACTAAATATGTTGATGAAATATGGAAAGCTCCATAACCGTTAGCTTTTAAAATTCCTGATGATATTTTTTCTTTGTTAATAATTTTTTTAATTAAAACAGTTAGTGTAAATATTAGAACAACAAAGAAGAAAACAATAAGAATAACATTAATTAAAATATAGATATTTATAGCATTACCTAATAATGAATATCTTGTTGAAATTAAAGCAGTTGCTTCTTCTGATTTAATTGAAAAATTATCTTCTTTTTTTNNATGTAAAGATCTAGGATTACTTGATGCATACTCTTGGAATTTTTTTGTATCAGCATCAAGGTTACTCCCTTGATAATCCATAAATGTTGTTGATAAATCATCTGTATCGTTTGGATTTGTTATGTAATCAAATTCACCTTCTTTTAAAGAATACAATTCTGTTGGAACATAAACTAGTACATCTTTTTTAGCATCAGGGAAAATGTCAGTGTTTTCAACTGTTGTATAAATATTAGATGAATCTCCACCAATACCACCAACATATAAATTGTTGTTTTCACCAATTTCTAAGTTGTCCCCTAATTTAATATTATTTTTATAAGCATGGTTAGCTGAAACAACAACGTATACTCCCGGCATTTCAAAATCAAATTCTGAATATTGTTCAATTAACTTCATGTGACCATCTTCATAAATGGGGTCATAGTTAATAATTCGATATTTTAAATCTTTCTTTAAATCGAAATAAACATATTGTTCTCTATTATATAGTTTGTAGTTTGTAAGAGTTGCAATTGCATCATAATAACTTTCAGCAAATAATTTTGCATCAAAATTTCTAGCAGTTGTGTAATCTTCATAGAAACCTTGATATGAAAATGTTGCATAATCTAATGATGAATTGTAACCGTGTAATATTTTATCAATTTCTGGGTATTCTGGGTCTTCTGGGTCTTCTGGATCTGGAACAATTGGAGAAGTTAAATCATAAACATTTTTAGCATAAAAATATTTATGAATAACTGCCCCTTCGTCTGTTTTATCTTCAATATATGTTGATAATCTACCATTAATACCTTCATTAAAAAAGTTATCTATACTTGTTGGTAAAATGTTTGTATCTTGCCCAATAATAACTTTTTTGCTTCACTGTTTTCCAACTTCACTATAGTTTACTTTATTAACAAAAATTTCTTTTGTTACTGTACTTGATGAAGCTAAATATTTAACATAATCAACTAACATTCCGTTAGTGTTTAATGCAATATCACTTTTGTGAAATTCTGTAAAATAGTTAATAAAATTTTTAACTAAAGGGTTTGTTAACTCTAAATTACTATCTTTAATTCTTTTATATATAAGTCCCATTGTTGAGCTTTTAAAATAATCTGAATTTGTATTAATATTATAAATTCCTTTTGAAAGAATAGCATCAACAGCGTCAACACTTTCTTCAAGCGGTTTTGTTACAATTACTTGCTGTAATTTATCCTTATTAGAACTATTAATTGAATCTACTATCCCATCACTTGTTTCGAATTGAATTCAATCAGCTTGTAGTGCTTGTAGTGCTTGATTATCTCCAATAGTTAAAATTGGTGCTGTTTCAAGAACCTCTTCTGTTCCATCAGCATTTTCTTCAACTAATGAATAAAAATCATTTGCAAAAGTATTTCATGGTGTTATAGTTTTTTTTGATTCTTTTAATGATTTACGTGAATCATATTCAAATAAATAATCATATTTAAACTCTCCACGTCCCATAAAGTCATACCCTGTATTTAAACGATTTGATACAACTCAAGTGGAAGTTAATAGTAAGGTTGATAATATAACTAGTGCTAAAAAAATAATTATTTGTATTTTTTCTTTAAACGCCCTTTTAAATGATTGCAAGAATAATAGCATTTTTTTCTCCTAGATTTTCTTAATAAAACGATAATATAATAATACCTTATTATACGATTGTGAGCAAATACACACAATACAATATGTTACTTCTTAATAATATCTTTTATTATTGTAAAATCATTCAAAATCTGTAAATTTTCACTGTTGTTCTATTTTACTATCAGAATTTATATTTTCATATGTGACTACATAACTATATTTTACTTGGTCACTATTTTCTAAGTATTCATTTCCTAACCCATCATATTTAACTTGGTCTTCAAATGATAAATCTTGTAGTTGTTGCGGAACATCTTCTAAGTATTTTTCATCTTTATTTAAATAGTTTATTTTATTTTCATGAGTTGATAAATCTACACTAGCGTCTTTTGGGCCATAGTAATCTAATTGATATGTAACTGCATTACGATCTTTGTTTCATCCTAATCTTTCACCATTAGCTCCAATACCGTTAGCTGTAATATTTCATGTTTGGTCTAAAAATATTTTATCAATTCAATTGTTTGTTATACTTTCATTTCCCTCTTTAAATATTTTTGTAAATGGATTACTGTTATCATAAAATAACGCTTGAATTAAATCATATCCCCCAGAGTTAGGTCCATCTTTACTTGGTTGTTGCATATTTTCAATTCATTTAAAAATACTTCCTTCATCATATTGTTCTTGTTCTTGGTTTTGTAAACCAAATGAATTCATAATAGTTCTAAAGTATTTTCCTTCCTTATCTGTTCATGATTTATTTAGTTTATTTATGTTTGTTGTATAACCTTCATCTTTTAATTGTTGCTCTGTTTTACCTTTGCTAAAGTTATAAACATTACTAATAGCTTTGTAATTTTTTTCTTTATCTACAACTTTATAAGTTCCATCGCCATTATCTGTAACATCTGTAAACAAGGCACTAGTATCTCCTAAAAATCTTGCAAATTCTCTTGCTGGAAATTTTCCTTGCATGAATACTTCTCCCAGGATTTCCATTAAGGTTTCTATTTGCACTGAAACATCTTTACCAATTATTGGAAGTAATAATTCTAACATTTTACTAGAAATTTCAGACATTTTGCTATTGAAGATATTTCCATCAAAGTCTGGAGAGTTACTTGTTAAATCTCCAAAAATAGCTGCCATTTCTCTAATAAGTCTAAATGCTTTTCTAACTTCATTTGATGAACCATCTAATGGGAACCCAACTTGTTCTTCAACTGGTTTTTTAGCATCTTCCATATAGTATGGTAAAAGTTCTGTTGTTAGAGTGTTTATTATTTCAAAAACTCTTTTTTCTTGTTCGTGTGTTGTATCATCAAATTTAATTGAAGAATTAGCTAAAATTCCTTCATGGTTAATAGTTCCATCTTCATTAAACCAAACTCCAAAGTTAGAGTTTAAAAATAATAATGTTCCATATGTATTAAAAAAATCTCTGGCAAATAAGTCTGATGTTCTTCCAATATTAATAATCGGCAATGATGAAGATAAACTTGCTAAAGCAAATTCTTCTGTTCCTTTACCGAAAGTTTCTAGTCCAGTTCTAAAAACATCTAATGCTGATATCCCAACAATATTATGATTACCACTTTCAGTTGCTCCCATATTTTTACCAAAACTAATTACTTCTTGATCACCTTTTTCAAATTTTAAGTTATAGTCTTTACTATCACGATCATAAATTGGTGTTAATTTTCCATCAATTTTGTTAGACCCTTGTAAAAGGTGACTTGCCATATATCCAGCACCATTATGATACTGAGAAAATGTTCCACCAGGTTCTTCTGAAAAATCTCTTTTAAATAACAAATCACGAGCAGTTTTACTATTTCCTTTTGTAAGTGATGTATTTATTAATGGTCCCATATCATAAAGTGATCATATTGTATTATTTGGATCATACCCTTCACTTTCATAATCTGCTGAAAATTCAAAATAAGTTTTTGCAGCTCTCGACATATCTTTGATTGGGTCACGATTTTGTAAGACTGGATTTAAATCATGCAAATCATTTATTGCATTACTTAAATCAATTTTTTTGACCATCTGGGGCAACCAGTGGTGCTGAGTAATTTCCAAAAATTCTTGCAAANNAGATGTTGCTGAATAGTTAGCATTTTCATGTCTTCCAGCAATAAAATTTTTAGCTACCATTGAAGATGCTTCAATGTATTTAATAAGTGATTTATCTTTAATATTATTTAACTCTGTGTCTTTATAAACATTTGAATTCATTTCAGCACTACATGCCACAACTGTTGCAGCAGTGCTTGATACTATGATAGTTGTACTTAAAATATTTAATAACTTTTTCATATTACTCTCCTTTATATTTTATAAATTATTTCTTTTCCCTTGTTAATTTAAAACGAATTTTAAATATGAAAGGAATTATAGCAAAAAAAAATCAATTTGGGAAAAATAAAAAATATTATTTATTTTTTTTGTAAATAATTCTTGATAAGGTGGTGTTTTGATATAAAAACTAAAAAAAATAGTACAAAAAAGAGTAAATTTAGAAAAAAAATACTACTTTTAGTAGTATCTTTTTCCATTGTAAAATCATTCAAAATCAGTAAATTTTCAATGTTGTTGTAATTCAACATTATTGCTATTTACATTTTCGTATTTAATAACATAGCTATATTTAATTTGGTCGCTATTTTCTAAGTATTCATTTCCTAAACCATCATATTTAATTTGGTCTTCTAAAGACCTTTCTTGTAATTGTTCTGGCACATCTTGCATGTACTCTTCACTTTCATCTAAATATGAAATTTTATCTTCGTGAGTTGATAAATCAACACTAGCGTCTTTTGGACCATAGTAGTCTAATTGGTATGTTATAGCTGTTTTGTCAGCATTTCACCCTAAACTTTCACCATTAGCACCGCTACCATCAGCTGTAATATTTCAATTTTGATCTAAAAATATTTTATCTACTCATTTTTCAGTAACAACCTTGTTCGCGTCACTATATACTTTAGAAAATGGGTTGCTATCATCATGGAACATAGCTTGGAATAAATCATATCCACCAGAATTGCTTCCATAACCCGGTTGTTGTAGATTTTGCAATCACTCTAAAATGCTTCCATTTTCATATTTTTCAGCATCTTCTGTAATTTGTCCATAAGTTTCCATAATATGACGATAATAAGTACCACCCTTATCAGTTCATGATTTATTTAATTTAGTTACATCTTCTGTATAACCTTCATCTTTTAATTGTTGCTCTGTTTTACCTTTTTTGTAATTGTAAACACTGTCAATTTTGTCATACATTTCATCTTTATCTGTAATTATAACTTCACCAGTTTCTGTTTCTTCAACATTGGTAAATAAAGTACTTATATCTCCCATAAATCTTGCAAATTCATGTGCTGGAAATTTACCCGCAGAAAAAACAGAACCTAAAATTCCAATTAATGTTTCAACTTGTAAANNGATAAGTGCATTACCAGCTAATNNACCTCCTAAAAGTTCAACTAAAAGACCTAATCCTTGTGACATTGTATTATTAAAAGTTGTTGCTGAAAAATTGGGTGAATTACTTGTTAATTCTCCGAAAATAAGTGACATTTCTTTTATTAATCTAAAAGCTTGTTTTACTTCACTTGATGAACCGTCTAATGGGAAACGTTGCTCCTTCAGTCATAAAGTGTGTCTAACAAATCACCAGAAATAACTGAAATAATATCAAATAATTCTTTTTTCTTGATTCTCTGTTGTCTCATCAAAATTAATTGAAGATTTTCAAATTGGGCTTTCAGGATTAATTAAACCGTCTTCATTAAACCAANNGGAATACTTGATCCTAGAAAACCTGTAAGCTACTTCTTTTAAAAGAAGTCCAAAAACCATGTAAAAATCTTTAGCATATTTTTCTGAATCTCTTCCGATATTAATTAATGGTAATGCGGAAGAAAAACTAGCTAGTGCTGATTCTTCTGTTCCCTTACCGAACATTTCCATTGATACTTTGAAAGCATCTAAAATACCAGACCCAATAAGGTCGTGCATTCCATGTTCTGCTTCTCCCATGTTTTTACCGAAAGTAACCATGTTCCCACCAGTAGGAAGTTCTTTATCAAACAATAAATTATAATTGTTGTTTTTACTATTATATATTGGAATATTTTCATCTCCAACTTCATTAATACCTTGAATTAAGTGGCCCGCCATATAGCTAGCACCATTTTGAGCTTCAGCAAATTGACCTTCAGGATTATCTGTTGGTTTACGTGTTAGTAACTTTTTAGCAGTAGAGCTATTACCCTCTGATAAATAACTGTTTATCAAAGGACCCATGTCATACAATGATCAAATCGTATTATTTCTGTCATATCCTTCACCTTCAAAATCTTTTGAAAACTCAAAATATGTTTTAGCAACTCTTGTCATGTCATTTATTGGATCACGACTTTGTAAAACAGGGTTTAAATCATTTAAATTACTAATAGCATCACTTAGGTCAATTTTTTGCCCATCGGGAGCAACTAGTGGTGATGAATATCCACCAAAAATTCTTGAAAAAGAATTAGCAGAATAGTTAGCATTTTCATGTCTCCCCGCAATAAAGTTTTTAGCCACCATTGATGATGCTTCTATATATTTAATAAGTGATTTATCTTTAATATTGTTTAATTCTGTATCTTTATAAGTATTAGATGTCATTTCAGTACTACAAGCAATAACTGTTGCAGCCGAACTAGCTACAACAATTGTTGCACTTAAAATATTTAATAACTTTTTCATATAATTTCCTTTTCCTTGGTCATTAATAAATACTTATGTAACTTTTATTTTTGGTATAGAAAATATTATAGCAAAAAATATTTTTTTTTGCATAAATTATAAAATATTTAGTAATATCTATTGTTGTTATAGAATCATTTAAAGTCTGTGAATTTTCATGCTGGTAAAATTGCTGAATCAGCATACTCAACTTCTTCAAAACGAACTATATAACTATATTTAATTTCATTACTATTACTTAAATAACTGTTACCTAACCCGTCATATTTTAATTGTTCATCAATTGTAAGATTTTTTATTTGTTCTGGAATATCTGTTGGATATTCTTCACCATCTTTTAAGTAATCAAGTTTAGTTTTATGCATTTCCAAATCAACAGTTCCATCCTTTGGGCCATAGTAATCTAATTGATAAACAAGAGCTTTTTTATCTTTATCAACTCATCCAAGTTTCTGTCCATTTACCCCTATACCATCAGCTGAGATGTCTCAGTTTTTATCTAGAAAAACTTTATCGATTCAGTTATTTGTTATGCTTTCATTAGCCTCTGTAGCAACTCTTGTAAATGGATTATTAGCATCATTAAATAAGGCTTGAATTAAATCATAGCCTCCAGAATTATTACCGTCTTCTCCTGGATATTGCATATTTCAAATTCATTTAAAAATACTATCTTCATCATATTGTTCTTGTTCTTCTGATTGTAGACCATAAGCTTGCATGATTGTTTTATAGTATTTTCCTTGGGGTGAAGTTCATGATTTATTTATTTCTGTTATATCAGTTGTATAACCTTGTTTTTCTAATTCTTCTTCAGTTTTGCCATCCGCAAAATTATAAACACTATTAATTTTTTCATACATTTCATTATTATCTTCAACAACAAATGTTGAATCTGAAGTATTTATAGTGAATAATTTAGCAATATCTCCAATAAAATTAGCAAGCTCATAAGCTGGGAACATTCCGACACTAAAAACTTCTTTTAGTGTTGCTAATAATGATTGAATTTGCAATGAAACACTATCACCAACTATTGGAACAATAATTTCCAAAAGACCTGATAATGGAGCTGACATTACTTGATTAAACTTTTTAATTGAAAAATTTGGAGAATTATCAATTAATTTTGTAAAAATTAATTCCATTTTTCTAATTTCTCTAAAAGCTTCTTTTACTTCTGGAACAGTTCCATCTAATGGAAATCCTTTTTGATCTTCTGGTAGTAGCTTAGCATCAGCATCAAAGTGATCTGTCAATTTACCATTTAAATTTTCTATCACATCATATAATTCTCTTTCTAAATCCTCTGTTGTCTCATCAAAATTAATTGAAGAATTAGCTAAAACACCTTCATCATTAATCAATTTTTTACCATCAAATCAATCAGTTTTTGATAAATTTAAAAGTAAAGAAAATATTAAGTAAAAATCTCTAGCGTATCTTTCAGTAGTTTTTCCAACATTTAGAATTGGTAAAACAGCCGAAAGGGCTGCAAGTGTAAACTCTTCTGTTCCACGACCAAAAGCATCTAACCCTACTTTAAAATTATCTAAAACACCAGTTCCTAAAAGATTATAGGAACCTCTTTCGGCTTCTCCCATATTTTTACCAAAAGTTAAACTTTTGCTTTTATCTTCAAATTCTTTTTTAAAATTTAAATTATATTGTTCTCTATCTTTGTTATAAATCGGAGAATCATCAGCATTATATTTTTGTAAGAAGTGACTTGATAGATAACTTGCTCCATCATGGCGTTGTGAAAACCTTGTATCATCCTCTTTATGAATGACTCAATCTCTAGCTATGCTATTACCGGGAGCTATTGCTGTGTTTGCAACGGGCCCTGTATCATATAATGCTCAAGCTGTGTTATTTGGATCATAACCTTCACCTTTAAATTTATTTGTAAATTCAAAATATGATTCTGAAACTCTTGTGGCATCATTTAATGGATCTCTATTACGAATATTTGGATTTAATTGGCGTAGGCTTGTCATTTCTCGATCCAAATCTATTTTTTCTCCATTTGGTGCTAATAATGGAGCAGAATAACGCCCAAAAATACCTGAAAATGTAGCCGCTGAATAGTTGGCGTTTTCATGTCTTGCTCCAATGAAGTTTTTAGCAACAGATGATGATGCTTCAATATACCTTAATAATGACTTATCTTTAATTGATCCTAATTCTGAATCTTTATAAGTGTTAGTTGCCATTTCTGTACTACAAGCAATAACAGTTGCTGCTGTACTGGCAATAATAATTGTTGAACTTAATATATTCAATAATTTTTTCATATATTTTATTTCCTTTACTTTACTTTCTTGTAATTATAAAGTCAATAAAATTGTAACTTTTTACTATTATAACAAATAAATTATAAAAATAAAAAAAGCAACTAAGTTGCTCTTTATTATTAATTCTTATCTTAGTTTTGTGAATGGTGTCATTCTTTTTTCTAAAAGTTGTGCTCTTTCAACAAATTTTGAAAGGTTTGATTCATATGATCTTGCCCCTTCAATTACACATAAAGTTGGATCTTGTGCTGCTGTTACTTTTAATTGGAAAATTGATTCAAAATATTTTACAACACCTTTAATCAATGAACCCCCACCTGATAATGTGATTCCATTTCTTATAATATCACCTGATAATTCTGGTGGTGTTTGTTCTAATAACTCAACTACTGCATCAGTAATTTTTGAGAATGGTGTTAATAAAACATTTTTAATTTCGTTAGCTCTTAAAATAACTTCACGTGGTAATCCAGTTACAACGTCACGTCCATAAACTTTTAGTTCACGATCGTTTGTTAGTTTAATTAATGTTCCGATTTCTTTTTTAACAGTTTCAGTTGTTTTTTCACCTAATAAAACATTATATTCTGCACGAACATATTTAGCGATTTCTTCGTTAAAATGATCTCCAGCAACTTTTTCACTTCTTGAAGCAATAACTAAGTTTGATGAAACAATAGCCATTTCAGTTGTACCAGCTCCAATATCAATAACTAAGTTACCTTGTGGTAATGTTACGTTTACTCCAGCTCCAATTGCACTTAAAAGTACACTATCTTCTGTAAATACAAAGCTTGCTCCTAGTGATTTAGCAATTTGCTTTAATGCATCTCTTTCTAATTCTGTAATTCCGCTTGGACAAGCAATTAAAACTACTGAGTTCTTTCAAACATCAATCATTTTTAATCTTCCAAATATTTGTTTTAATAAATCATTAGCAGCATCCATATCTGTAATAACCCCTTCAGATATTGGTTTAACTAATCTTATTTCGCTGTGAGTTTTTCCTACTAAGTCGTAAGCTTCAGCCCCTAAAGCTATAGATTCATTTGTTAAAGTATTATAAGCCATTATTGATGGCTCATTATAAACAATTCCATGTCCTGAAACATAAACAATTATATTACTTGTTCCTAAATCAACAGCTAAATATGTGTATTCTTTGTTGTTTTTCATATTAATAATAGTCCTTTCGATTATTAAGGTTTTACTTCATTTATTATACTATAAAATTTTAAAATTTAAATAAGAGAAAAACAAGAAAATTATTCATTATTTTTATTTTTTCTTTTTTTAATTTTTCAATTTCTTGTTCTAGTTGTTTTATTTTATCATCTACAACAACTTCTTTATCTAGAGATTGTTTTGATTCAACATCTTTTTTAATATCTTTGTTATCATCTTTTTCTATATCTTTATCCTTTACTTTAATAGAACTACCGCTCGATAAAGAAGAGCCAATAAATCAAAATGAAACCACCAAAGAAACAATTAATAAAATTATCATTCCTGATACTAACATTCCACTTTTATGACTTTTTCCTACAAAAAATGATAATGTTAAAAGCACACTCCCTAATAAAAATAGAATAAAAATCGTTAATAAAAAAATTATTTTTTTATGTTTTTTCATATCTATCTCACAAACTCATCTAATTTAGCAATGTATATTCTTGATGGAGGACCAATTAATCCTCCAACATCAACATAACCATTTACATCAAATTTATTAATGTTGTGCAATGTCTTTTCATATGGTTGTTTACTTACATTTAAGCTAGTTGCAAATAATGGTCCAGTTTTACGAATTATTTTTTTAATAAATCGATTACGCGCCACCCTTACCCCAACATTGTTTTTTGGTAGAAGAAGATATTTATTAGAAATTTTACTACTTATTTTACCAACAATTGTTACTGGTGTTTCATGAGAAAGATAGCTTTTTATTTTTTCAAAGTTATCTTGGTTTTTATCAAAAAACTTTAAAGCTTGGCGTTTACTTTTAACAAGAACTGAAAGATGTTGCGAAACTGGCCTTTTCTTAATCCTAAAAATTTTGTTATAACCGTAAACATCATCAACATAACAAACAAGTCCATAAATTGTATCTGTTGGTAAAACAAAAACATTTCCCATTTTAATCAATTTAGCAATTTTGCGAGAATCTTTTTTTCTATATTTTTCCATGTTAGTCCTCCAATCACCCAATAACTTTTTGATTTATTTGGTAAGTATATTTTTGATTTATTTCTTTAAACTCTTCTTTAAGAATTTTTGATAACCCCATTGCTCCAAATGTTCCAATTGATAAAAACGAAATAATTAATACAGCTATCGCTTTTATTTCAGAAATCCAAAGGGGTGCAATAGCACTTTGGCCAAATAGTTTTTTTATAATATTGTTTCTAAAGAACTCTGTCTGCCTATTTCAAATATTATTTATACGATATAAATTAAATTGTGAAATGAAAAACAGGGATAAAGATAAAGCCAATACAACTACCGCTATTATATATAGTCTTTTAAAGTTTTTTACAGAAATTTGTTCTTTATTTATTACAATTCTACTAAAAACTAAAAGCTGTGCAAAAATAAAGGCTAGCCCAATGAATGGCAAAATTGTGATTGTAAAATAGTCTATAAACCTTATACTTGCTAATTTATTATAATAAAGCATATTTAGTGGATCATAAATTCCAGAATCACTATTAAATAAATTTTGTTTAACTAAATTAATCCTTAAAATTAAATTATCAAAAAAGGTACCACCATCTGCATAATTAAAATAAGTAATAACAATAAGGTAAAAAATTTGAGGTAAAACAACAAACCCACCAATTAGAAGGGCAAGTTTTGAAATCTGAAAGTTATGTGACTTTTCAAAAAAAGCTATAAACTTTTCAGATTTTGTATAAACTCTTTGTCTTTTTTACTTTTCTTTTTGTATTCAATATAAAATCTGAATTTTCATTAATAGCGTCAAAATANNTCTTTGAATTTTTAAGTTTGTTCTAGTTATAACAAAAATTATGAATCCAATTTGTAATGTAGCAAAAAACCCTATTTCCCCAACCCCAATTCATTTCATTGGATTTGGATTATTTGTACCTTGTCCTGTAACAATATTTGATAATTTATAAATAATGTCTTCTCTATTATTCATTCCCTCCGGAATCAAATCCAATAAGTTTTCTTTTCAATTACCCTTTTGTCCTCTTAAAGAATCAGCTCATGAAATAACAATATCATAATTAAATATACTAATTGCCGAAAATACAACCGACAAAGAAAATAGTATTGCCGTTACTCCGATAATAGTTGTTTTACTTGCAATAAAATTGTTAATCTTATATTTATTCATATAATTTCAAAAAATTACTCAAATAACACCAAATATTGTAATTCCTAAACCTATATATCCGGTTCCAAAAATTTCAAAATGATTTGGAATATTTAGTGAAGAAAAAACTTTTAAATCTTCTTTTGGAATATAATTAATAAAATCAATATAATTTTCTAAAGTGGTGCTTGCATTTTTCACAAAAACAAACAAAATAGACGGACTTAAAATAATTAAAATAATAATTATCATTGTCGCGTTAAAAAAAATAAACTCTATTTGTATTTTTTAATTTTTCCATTTTTGTCATAAATTAAACCTTTAATGTAATTTTACTATAAATTGTTAACAAACAAAAACCTATCTTTGTTTGATAGATCTTTTTCAAAAATTATATTGCTTAAAGCAAAAAATTTTTGATTTTTAATTGTTTTTAATAAATCTTCTTTTTGTTTAAAACCATGCTCAAAACAAATCAGGTAATTTTTATTTAAATACTTAAAAGCATTTTTAAAAATTTCTTGATAAAAATAAAGTCCTTGATTTTTTGCAAATAAAGCTTTTTTTGGTTCGTATTTTTTTACAATTTTGCTTATATGTGGATCATTTTTATCAATATATGGCGGATTTGAAATAATCACGTCAAATTTATTATCTATTTTATCAAAAATATTACTTTTAACAAAAAATATATTTTCCACATTGTTTACTTTTTGATTTTTTTTAGCTATTTTTAAAGCTTTATTAGAAATATCTGTTGCCACAATTTCATAACTAATATTTGCATGTTTTAATAAAATTCCTAATTGCAAAGAAATAACACCAGACCCTGTTCCAATTTCTAAAATTCTAACACTTTTTTTATTATTAATCTTAGAAAATGTTTTATAAATTAATTCAATTGTTTCATCCCTCGGAATTAATGTGCTTTTATTTAAATATAAAGTTAAGTCTTCAATTTCTTTTTTTCCAACTACATAATGTAGGGGAATATTTTTGAGTAATTTATAAAAGCTTTTTTTTAAAGCTTTTAAAATTAAAATTTATAGAACTATTTATATCTGCCAATAAAATTGGTTTAGATATTTTTGCATGAAAACAAATAAGTTCAAAAATATCGTTTTTGCTAATATTTAAATTATTGTGTTTTTGTATATTATTATCAGCTCAAAATAAACAGTCTTGATATGTCAAAACTACTCTGTTCCTTCCATTAACTTTCTTTGCTCATCATTTATTAAAGCAGAAATAATTTCATCTAAATTACCTTGCATAACAATGTCTAATTTATTTAAAGTTAACCCAATTCTATGATCTGTTACTCTATTTTGAGGGTAGTTATAAGTTCTGATTTTTTCACTACGATCTCCAGAACCAACAGCAGTTTTTCTAATAGACGCAAATTCTTCATTTATTTTACGTTGTTGTTCTTCATATAATTTACTTCTTAAATGTTGCATCGCTAATGCTTTGTTATCATGCTGACTTCTTCCATCTTGTGATGTAACAACAATTCCTGAAGGAACGTGAGTTATCCTTACAGCAGAATCTGTAGTATTAACGTGCTGACCACCAGCTCCAGATGCTCTGTAAGTATCAATTTTTAAATCGGCTGTTTTAACTTCAAAATCAACTTCTTTAATTTCTGGTAAAACAGCAACAGTAGCTGTAGATGTGTGAACTCTTCCTTTACTTTCAGTTTTTGGTACCCTTTGCACTCTATGAGCTCCTGATTCAAATTTTAATTTTGAAAAAAGCAAAGTACCCTTAATTAGAAAAGAAATTGTTGTGAATCCTCCAGATTCTGATGAATTGGAATCAATTAAACTAACTTTTCACCCTTGTTTTTCTGCATATCGTAAATACATACGATATAAATCACCTGCAAAAATGTTTGCTTCATCACCACCAGCAGCTCCTCTAATTTCAATAATTACATTTTTATCATCATCGGGATCTTTTGGTAGCAACATAACTTTTAGTTTTTCTTCAGCTAAAGGTAAACTGTGCTCAGCTGATTTAATTTCCTCTTTTAACAAGTCAATCATTTCTTTGTTAGTTTCTTCTCCTAACAATTTTTTATTATCTTGAAAGCTATCGTAAATTTTTTTATATTCACCATACTCTAAAGCTAAGTCTTCAATTTGTGATTTTTCTTTTAAAAGTTCTGTGACTTTTTTAATTTCATTACTTTGTGAAGCTTCGATGACCAATTTATCAATTTCTTTAAGTCTTTTTAAAATGGCTTCTAATCTTTCAATAGTTTTTTTATTCATTTTATTCTACCTTTGCAATAATTTCTTGCACTTTTTTCATTTGATTTACAACACCAACTCAACGTAAGGTAAACTCTTTTGCTTCAAAAGTTTTTCTTAATGGATGTTTTTTAATAATAACTTGTGCGATTGTAAACACATTAATCCCCACAACTACAAAGTCATTTTCTTGATAACTTTCATCTTCTAAAATTAAAAGTTTAGAATTTATTGGTAAGTTTTCTACATAATGCCCATTAATTTTTTTAGGGTTGTGTGGCGCTCTTTTTTTATAAAAAATTGCTTCATTTTTCATGTTTTTTTTATCGTACATATTTTGTCCCTCTACTTATTTGAAATTTGATGACAATGACGACACCTAGCTTCATAAGCATCTTTTTCACCTATTAATATTATTTTATCATTATAATTAGCAGGCTTACCATTAATTATTCTTTGTGTTCTATTAGCTAAATTTCCACAAATAACACATATGGCATGTAGCTTTTTAACATTTTCAGATAATGCCATTAATTGTGCTACATTGTCAAAACTTTCACCCCTAAAATCTTTATCTAATCCATTCATAATTACTAATTTGTTTTCATCAGCTAATTTGTTAGCGATTTTAACAATATTTGCATCAAAAAATTGTACTTCATCAATTCCCACAACTTTTGTATCTTTATCAACACTATTATATAAATCTTCAGCTGACACAACAGCAACAGCATCAAAAGAGCGATTATTATGTGAAGTAACACTATCTTCTTTATAACGATTATCTACACTTGGTTTAAATACTTGAATTTTAAACTTTGCATATTCCAACCTTATTAAACGACGAATAAACTCTTCTGTTTTACCCGCAAACATACACCCTACAATTATTTCCATTCAGCCAAATTTAGCATTTTTATTTAAAAAAAACATTATCTTTCTCCTACGTTTAATCTATCAAATTTTGTAAATCTTCAAGGCAATTTTTAAATTGTTTTTTATTTAAAACCTTACACCCACTTGCCAACTTGTGGCCTCCACCATGGTATTTTAATGCCACTTTATTTATGTTGAAATCACGACTTCTAAAACTTGCGGCAATATGATTGTGCTTTTCATCTTCTACAAACATAGCCCATATTTTAACATCGCTAAATCCTGACATAATATTCACATGACCCTTAACAAAGTTTGGTTCTAAATTATGTTTTTTTAAAAATTGCTTGTTAATATAAATATATGCTAAATCTCCAACTTTTTTAACTCTTTTTAGTAATTTAGTACGAAAAACTAAAAAACTAAAGGGTTGTAAATATAAACTGTCATATAACTTTGCTAATTCAAAATTTGTTTCTAATAATTTACCAGCTAATTTTAATGTTTTATGATTTGTTTTATTAAATAAAAATCTATTAGAATCAGTCACAATACCTAAAAATATTAATCTAGCACTTTCTTGTGAAAGTTTGTAGCCTTCTTTTTGCATATCCACAACAAAATCTGCTATTAATTCACAAGCAGCTATTTTATCATCTTCTATTCAATTTATATTTCCATATAAATCAGCTTCTTTATTAACTAAATGGTGATCAATTTTAATTATGAACTTAAAGTTTTTTCAATCATCGTATGCAATGCGTTCTTGGTTTGCAACATCTGTAATGATTAATAATGAGTTTTCAAAATCAATTTTAGCATCATTTTCAATGTTAGTTTTACTAATATTTTCATCAATTTTTTCTAAGTAATTTTCGCTCTCATTTAATGTAAAAACATTTTTATTTTTAAAATTATCTTTTATTCATAAGGCTAACCCGACACTAGAACCAATGGCATCCCCATCAGGGTTTTTGTGGCCACAAATATAAATGTTATTATATTGTATAATTTTTTCTAAAATTTGTTTTTTTCATAAATCACCTCTAAAAAACGTCTAATAATTTGTCTTGTTCATCATAAAGATAAACTGAATTTTTTAACAAATAAATTGTAGTTTGTTCTGTAACATCCACATAATTTGAAACAATAATTTTTATAATTTTGTTTTCTAAATTGTTAACTTTAAAATAAACCAAATTAAAACTTCCAAGTTTTTTAACTTTTTTTNNTACTCTACCGTTTAAAGCCTTTACGTAATTTTCTTGATGAAGAAAAGAAACATTTTGTGGATTGATTGCTACTTTAATTATTTGATCCATTTTAATACCGGTATTAAACGAAGAAATATTAATGTCATTTCACATAAAGGGAATTTTTTTAACTTTTGTGACAAATATATTAGCTGACTTACCATTTATTAATTTATAGTTTGATAAAGTGTTTGGAGCATTAGCATTTTCCATTAAGCTATTAGCAAAATTTGTTCCATCTTTGTTAATAATAATAAACTGACTAGAAATTGACCTAATCTTTTCAAAATTATTTGTTGTAACTACAAAGTTAATGTCTTTATATTCATTTTGAATATTGGCAATAATTATTGATAGTTCTAATATTTCGTTTTGTGTTAAATTATCAAATGTATTATAGAAAAATACCAATTGCTTATGTTTTAGAACAGCATAAAGAATTTTCATCTTTATTTGATCAAAACCACTTAAGTTTTTTGTTAAAGACAACAAGTTCATTCTAATTTCAAGTTTTTTCATTATGTTGCTTGAATAGTCTAATGCTTGTGTTCAAATATTTTTAATGTTTTTTTTATATGTTTTTGCTTCTAAATTCACAAAAACATTTTTTATATTGTTTTCCATATTATCCAACAACAAGTTATGCAAATTATGAGCAAGCTCAATAATTTTACTTTTAATTGTTAAAGCATCATCTGGTAATATTTTTGTTATTAATTGATCTTGTTTTTCTGTAAAAATTGATCATTGATCATTTCTTAAATCATCTCAAAGTTTAAACTCAGGAGTGTTAAATTTAACAAATTTTTTATAACTAATTTCTTTGNNTTTTTGTTGTTTGTAAATTCTTTTTTTTAAACTTAATTTATATTGTAATGCTTGGCGTTTATTCTTTAAAATTGCGTATCTTGTATATAAAATTTCTGCATTTAATAAATTAGAAAACTTTTTTNNCGATAATGTTTTAATATCTTCAAAGTTAAAAATTTTATCTTTAATCTTTTTTGTCTTAACTATTTTAAAACAGTTACATGAATACTCAATATTTTTTATATACTCAATCTTGTCTCATAAAGCTTGTAGAAATGTCAAACGCGCCGCTAAGATTAAGCTTTCATCTTTATTTTTTATAAATGATAAAACAGTCTCAAATAAAATTGGGTTTTGATCTTTAAAAATATCGTGTAATTGTTCTTTATGAAAATCAGCTATTTGTGTTAAATATTCATCGCTTCAATCCTTATTTATTTGAATTGTTGATTCGATAAACTCTTTCATTAATTTTTGTGAATACGAAATAACATCGTAACGATGTTTATTGTTTTCTGACATTTCACGCAATAAAAACTCATAACGAGCATGAATGTATTTTTTAGATGAATCATACAAAAAACGCGCATTTTTCAAACAATTAAACACAATTCTTAAACGTGAAGGAATGAAGCCAATTCATAGTGAAAATGGTGCTATATAAGCAATTCCACGATCGCGAAAAGTCGCTGTTGTTAAATTTTCTTCATTAATAAAAATTTTTCCTTTTGAAGGTTTTCTCTTAGCTAGCAATGTTTTTGAAAAAGCTTTTAAACTTTTCTTATCTTTAAACTGCATTGATAAAACTTTATCTTGTTCAGCTGTTAAGGATAAATCTTTTATTAATGTTTTAGATCTTTTATTAATACTTAATTTTTCAAATTTAAAACTCATCTTAAAGATTGCCTGCATTTCTGTTTGTATTTAGTTTCTTAATTATATAAAAAAAAATACAAAATATCTATTGATTATTTTGTATTTTTTTCTTTTTTTAGCTTTTGCTGCTTTGTTAAGTTCTTTTTGTTCTTTTGATTTTTGATCAACTGTTTTTTTAAGTTCTTCTTGTTTTGCAAACTTGCTTTTAAATCTTTCAACACGACCAGCTGCATTTGAGTAGTTTTGGTTTCCTGTGTAGAAAGGGTGACAAGATGAACATGTATCAACTTTTAACTCTCCATTTTTAGTAGAACCACTTAAAAATTCTGAGCTACATGTTGTACAAATTACTTTTGATTCAAAGTATTTTGGATGTATTCCTGTTTTAGCCATATATTACCTCTTTTAATTTTAATATCAACATTTATTATAATACCATAAAATTTAAGAAATACATATATTTATTTGACTAATTTATAAAAATCTTTCATTGCAACTCTTTTTTTAATTTTATTTGGTTGTTGATTAATATCATATTCTCCAATACACATTGTAAATATTGTATTTTCAAACTTATCTATCGCTAATTTTTCTTCTTTAATAATATTGTTAATCTCACTTGGAATAAATCCTCCAATTCAAGTTGCTCCCAATCCTAAATTTTCAGCTTCTAACCCAACAAATGATGAAGTTAAATAGGCGTGTGATTCACAAAATCCATCGAAATCTTTAATTGTATTTAAAAATCCAAAATAACCATCGACGCGATGTTGTAACTCTTCGCCTTTAAAAACTTGTGATAATTTTTTTGTTAAAGTTTCTTTTGATAAAAAGTTTTCTTTTTTTGAACTAACAAATAGCAACACAGTATCACAATCGATAACTTTTTGTGAATTTGATGGTAAAAATCCAGTTTTTGCTAATTTATTTTTTAATTCTTGGTTTCTAACAGCAATAATTCTAATGTATTCTAAACCAACAGAACTTGGTGCTAAACGACCGGCATCAATAATTTGTAAAATCTTGTCTTCGCTTACATTTTGTTTTTTATTGTAATTAACAACAGAAACTCTTTCATTAATAATATTAGTTAAATTTCTAGAACTCATTTTATTCTCCTCCAAGCATTCCAAATAATACATTCATAATGTCAAATGATTTAGCAAATGGTGGCGAATATGGCAAATCTAAATCTCTAACTGTTTGATAATTAGTTTGATTTCATATTAATGGTACAATACTGTTTATTCTTAAAACGCTGTTGTTATAACCATATATTTGAGCTCCTAAAATCATTTTTGTTTCAGGATTATAAATTACTTTAACGTAAATTGGTTTAGCTCCTTGAACATAGTGTGTATGATCAACACCATTTAAAAATAGTTTTTTATAAGGTATTTTGTTAGCAACAACATAGTCTTCAGTTAATCCTGTTCTAGCAATTTGCCCTTCAAATACTTGGATAATTGATGTTCCAATTGAACCTTGGAAGGCATCATTTTTGCCCATTATAACATTTGCTAAAACTTTACCTTGTTTAGATGCGATTGTAGCTAACGGTACATGAACTTGTTGTTTTGTAACACGATCAAATGTTAAGGCACAATCTCCTAAACTATAAACATCTTTAATGTTTGTTTCTAACTTTTCGTTAACAATAACAGCGCCAAATTCATTTAATTTAACTAATGTTCCTTTTAAAAATTCAGTATTTGGAACAACCCCGATTGCCACTAATACAGCATCAGTTTTAACTTCTGTTCCATCTTCTAAAATAATTTTTTTAACTTCATCATTTTCAATAACGACATTTTTAATTCTAGCATCTGTAATAACATTAACTTTATTATCGATTAATTCTTGTTTTAAAAGATCTCCAATTTCAGCATCATAAACTTTTTGCGATAATCTTGGTGTTGCTTCTAATAATGTGATGTTGTTGTTTTTTTGCATATTTTCAACAGCTTCAAGACCAATAAACCCGCCACCAATTACAGTAATGTTTTGATTTTTCTTTTCATTTACTGCTTTTAAGGCCACAGCATCTTCAATTTGGTTTAATTTATAAACATTTTTTAAACTATATTTTATATTAGGTAATTCTCTTGCTTTCGCCCCAGTAGAGATAATTAATTTATCATAGTAATCTTCAATTTCTTTATTTGTTTCTAAATTCTTAACAACAATTTTTTTTGAAACAAAATCTACTTTCACAACTTCATGATTTACATGAACTTTAATGTCTGATTTATCAAACTCTTCCACAGTTCTTGCAATCAACTTATTTGAATCAGAAAAGTTATCTCCAACAAAATATGGTAATCCACATGCCCCAAGTGATGGGTATGCTAGTTTTTGATAAGCTGTTATCTTAACTTTTTCTTTTAACGACCTTTTAATTTTAGCGGCTGCCGTCATTCCTCCTGTAGCTGCTCCGATGATAACTATTTTCATATATAACCTCTCTTAATATAGTAAAAAAGATAAATTAATTATCTTTTTTACTATCTTTCTTTTGATTTTTTTCTTTAATTTTTTCTTGTGGTTTTTTTATTTTTGCTATTTTAGCTTTTCGTTTTAAGAATAACTCATCTCCTTCGATGTTACCTGTTAATTTACCAGCAACTGTTGTAGCAAGCGCTCCCCCAGTTACGTTAACACCAGTTCTACCCATATCAAAGATTCCATCTAAAGCTCCGATGATTGAATATACAGGTCCATATAATGCAGAGAATCCTAATCCTCCTAAAACCCCAGCTGTTACAACAGCGGCAGTTCCGGGAACACCAGCAATTCCTAACGAAGCAATTACAGTTACGATTAACGCAATTATAAAATTAGTTGGGTTCATTTCATATAAACCGGCAGTTGATATAAACGAAACAATTATTCCGGATTGTACTCCCGCACAACCAGCTAATCCCATTGAGCTTGAAAGTGGCGTTGATAGACCAACAATACCTTCTTTAACCTTCATTTCATCTCTTAAAATTTCCATTGATACTGGTAGTGTTGCATTTGATGATTGTGTTGCAAAACCTTGAATTAAAATTTTGTAACCTTTTTTTCATCATATTACTGGGTTGATTCCGAATAATGGCATTTGCGCTGTAAACACCATTAACATAATTGTAAGTGCTAAGTAAGCAACCCCTATTACAATTCCGATTTGTGATAAGTAACCAATTGGTCTTGTGATAATTGCATTTGCAATCATTGACATAACAGCATATGGCATTAATTTAATAAATACAGTTAATATTGACATTACGATTGTTCATCATCTTTCAAAACCATGACGAACATTATCCATTTCTTGTTGGTGACGTTTACTTGATTTCTTAACAGCATAACCAAGCAATGCCCCAATTACCATAACTGGAATAATAGCTCCAGCTACAAATGTTCCAAATAAGTTATCAGAAACATATCCATAAATAAGAGCTGGTAGTGGTTTTGATGCTTCTTGAGCGTAATCACCTTCACCAACTATTTCAAAACCATTACCGATTTTAAATACCATACCTAATGTTAAGGCAATAATAAAGGCGATTGATACATTTACTAATAAGAATGTTATTGTAATTGCTGTTCCTTTACCAGTTCCTTTTGCAGTATGTTGTTTTGCAACAGCTTTGGCAATAGCTAAGAACACTATTGGTACTGTTAATAATAAAACTCCTCTAATAAATACTTGTTTTAATAACTCAATTCATATTGCTAGTTCTTCAACTCACATTTTATAAATTGGATTTGTTAGAAACTCTCCAGGATTTTCTGGATCTGGGTATAGTGGGTTTGTTAAGTTATTTGATGGATTTGCTGAATCAAATGGGAATCCGTTGATCCCTTGAATCACAACCCCAAATACAAGTCCTATTCCCAAGGCTATTAAAACACGAAACATAAATCGCATTTTTGTTTTACGAATCAAAAAGTATAAACCAATCATTAATCCAAAAAAGATTAAAATTGACACAAGTGATTCTCATTGAGATATTGAGAAAAAACCATGTAATATACTATCGTCTTCATTTGATTTCGATAAAAAAGTCATATTCACTCCTTCTTTTTTTGTTACCTACTTGTATTATATAGTTGTTTGTAGTTGCTATGTCAAATCTTTTGCAGAAATAATTTTATTAAGCCAAGGTTTAGCTTGAGGTATATCTAAGTCTTTTTTAGAAAAGATTAATGCCAATCCAATTAACATCCCAAATACTGGCCCAATAATTCAAAATAATGCAACAAACATTGAAATTAAATTAACAATTGCCAATACAGTTTTAATATATAGATTTCTTTTATATCCTAAACTTATTAATAAAACATTTAAGAAGAAAAATATTAACACAAAAGCAAAAGATGATGCAATATATATAAAGCGATCTTCTGGTGTTGGGTTAACAATTGCCTCAGCAAAAAATAATGTTGTAATAAATAAATTTATTACAGAGTAAATAAGAGAACATATAAAAATTCTCCTAGTAAAAATAGAATTCTTTTCTTTTTTTAAGTTGTATTTTTTAATAACACGCAAACGATATAATTCATTAATACCTCTCGCATCTATTTTTACTTGTTTTCGATGATAAACAGCATTATTAATTCAAATATAAAAATATTGTGCTGATATTGATAATGACAAAATAATCACAATTGCCGCAGAAAGCATTCACTCTCCGTTGTATTCATATCAGTTAAAAAATTCATATGGAAACTGTGTTGCTACTGGTTTGTCATCTAAAAATCGTAAATGACCCCTAACTAAAACAAAAATTAGATAAAATAGCATATACGATGATATGAAAAATAAATTAGCTTTATGATGATCTTCATATTTATAAAATGATTTTCCACAAGTTAAAACATAATTAACTATCATTGTTATTGGCATAACCAAATGTAAAAAAATTGTAATTACTCATTCATATCAAGTATAAGTTGCAACACCAAAAGATGCTGCAATCCCAACCCAAAACACTATCATTGTTAAAGAAATATATGTTGTTGTCGCTAACATTAAAATATAACGTGGATTTTCACCAAAAAACTTTTTCTTAAAAAGCGCAAATATTAAATATATTAACACCATATAATTGGATTGAGTTGTAAAATATGAAAAATATACTGATGCCCTTTCCCCATAAGACAACATTTCAAAAACTTTGTTTGGGTTAAAAACAGCTTGATAAAAACTTGCCAATAAAAAGAAAAAAACGATAATTATCATAACTAACTTTAGATTAAAAATTTGTTTATCATTTAACTTTTTCATATATTTATTATTAACCCTTCAAATTTTTATTAACACTTAAATAAAATAAAAAAATAGTACACTTGTAATTGTACTATTTTTTGGTTATTTTTTGGTTTATTTATAATTATTCCACAATATATGGTAATAATCCCATTAAACGAGCTCTTTTAATAGCTGTCGCTAGTGATCTTTGTGCTTTTGCACATGTTCCAGTAACTCTTTTAGGAATAATTTGTCCGTTTATTGAAATAAATTTTTTCAATAAATTTACATCTTTATAATCAATGTAATCAATGTTATTTTTTTTAAAATAACATAATTTTTTAAACTTTCTGTATTTTGGTTGCATATTTAATATCTCCTATTCTCACAAAATTGAGCCATCATCATCGTCAAATGATAAATTGTTAGAATTGTTGTCATTGTTTGAATTATTATCAAAAGTACTATTGTTTGACATAGTTGGTAAATCAAATGCATCTTCATAATTATTTGAAGCATTATTATTTACTGGTTGATAATTGTTGTTGTTATCAACTCTATTTGCCATATTCTTTGATTCTAAAAATGATACGTTTTCAGCTACAACATTCATAACAGTTGTTTTTTGCCCACCAATTTCTGTATTTCTTGTTGTAAGTCTACCATCAACAGAAATTAAAGAACCTTTTCTTAAAAACTTAGCCATGTTTTCAGCTGTTTTATTTCACGCAAAGCAAGCAATATAAGATGCATTTTGTGAATAAATGTTATTAACAGCTAACGTAAAAGCTACAAACGGATTACCATTTGCCGCTTTTCTAATTTCTAGTTCTCTTGTTATTCTTCCTACCAATGAAACTCTATTTAACATTTGTATACCTCAATTTGTTTAATTAATTTATTTGCTTTCTTTTTTTGCTACTTCTGTTTCTTTATTTACTTTTGTATCAACTTTAGCATGATCTTTGTTGTAACCATCTTTGTTGTAATTATCTTTTTTATTAAATCTGTTGAATTTTTTAAAATCACGTTTTTCTCTCTCATCTTTGCTTACATCTGTTTTTGCAAATTGTGTTGATTGAATGTAGTTTCTTTCATTTTCTGTATTAATTACTAGTGTGCGTAAAACACTTGCGTCAATACGTGAAATTCTTTCAAATTCTAAAATATTTTCTGTTGTTGTTTCAACAATTAACACTTTATAAAAAACTTTTTTAAGTTTTTTAATAACATAAGCAGCATCCATTACCCCTCATGCGTTTTCTTCAATAATTTTTCCGTTGTTACTTTTTAGTATATCTTCTAATTTTTTTTGAACTGCTTCTAATTTAGTTGGTTCTGGATTTAGAATATACATAATTTCGTATTTTTTCATGTTACCTCTCCTTACGGTCTTTGGTTCTTTTATAAGAACAAGGAATTAATATTTAAATTATTAACTCAGTATTAATAATATCATAAAAATAGATAAAAAAGTAATTAAAAAAAACCGTTAAAGTCATTTGTATTATTAAACAAATCTTTTTTATAAGTTACTTTAATATTTGTATCTTCACCAAGAACAAGTGAAAAGTTATAACTATTAATGTTTTTTTCTATAAGTTCCGCATCATCCTTATATATAGTTTTTTTGTCTCATTTAATAAAAGCTTGGTTTAAAACTCCCTTTTTAAATGCTTGTGGTGTTTGAATTGCATGTAAATTTTCATTTTCAATAGTTATTAATTTATTATCCTCTACTTTTTTTATACAGTCTGTAGTTTTTATAGCTGGTAAAGCAAAATCTTTTGTTGAAATTTCTTTTAACAAACTATTAATTAAATTTATCGACACAAAAGGACGTGCCCCATCGTGAACTAATATATTATCCACTTTTATATCAATAGTTTTTAAAAAGCCTTGATATACAGAATGTGTTCTTGAAGATCCGCCATCTGTTCAAATAATTTTTTTTATCTTTAAATAAATCATTAACTAATAGTAAATTTTTTATTTTTGATTGGACAACTAAAATTATTTTTATGCAGTTTGTATCTTCTAAAAAATTTGTAATTGTATGAGCTAATAAATTTTTATTATTAATTAACTTTAAAAGCTTGTCTTCACTTTCACTGAAACGCGTAGAGTTACCAGCTGCCGGAATTATTACACAATATTTCATAATTTCTCCTTTGAATCTCATAAAAAAAATAGTTTTAAACTATTTTTTATTATTTTCCTCTTGGTCTCATGTGAGGGAATAAAATTACATCTTTAATTGAATCTTGTCCTGTTAGCAACATTACTAGACGATCAATTCCAATTCCTACTCCACCTGTTGGTGGTAAGCCATATTCTAAAGCTTCAACAAAATCTATGTCCATTTCGTGAGCTTCATCATTTCCATGATCTTTTTGTTGTAATTGTTCTTCAAATCTTTCATATTGTTCAATTGGATCATTTAACTCAGAAAAACCATTTGCATATTCTCTTCCATCAATAAATAATTCAAAACGATCTGTAAATCTTGCATCTTTTTCATTTTTCTTAGACAACGGAGATACTTCAACTGGGTGTCCAAAAATAAATGTTGGTTGAACAATTTTTTCTTCACAAAATTCTTCAAAGAAAATATTAATAATTTGTCCAACAGAACGATTAAATTTATCTACTTTAACATTATGTTTTTTTGCTATTTTTAAAGCATCTTCTAATTTGTAAACTTTTCAAAAATCTTCGCCAGTAACTTCTTTAATAGCATCTACCATATGAACTCTAGCAAATTTTTTACCTAAAAATATTTCTTTGTCGTTGTACATCACAGATTCTTTTTTTGTTATTTTATCTGAAATATATCTAATAACATTTTCTGTAATATTCATAACATATTCTACATCTTCAAATGCTGCATATAACTCAATTGAAGTAAACTCTGGATTATGACGAGTTGACATTCCTTCATTTCTAAAAATACGTCCAATTTCATATATTTTTTCAAATCCACCAACAACTAATCTTTTTAAGTGTAGTTCTGTAGCAATCCTTAAATATAAATCCATATCTAAAGCGTTGTGATGAGTTGTAAATGGTTTAGCATTAGCTCCACCATGGATAACTTGTAAAATTGGTGTATCAACTTCAATAAATCCTTTTGTGTCTAAGAATTCACGCATATATTTAATAACATTAGCTCTCTTTAAGAAAACATCTTTTGTTTCTGGACGCATAATTAAATCAACGTATCGACGACGATATCTTTCTTCAACATCAGTCATCCCATGGTGTTTATCTGGTAATGGTTTTAAAGCTTTTGATAACAATGATAATTTTTCCACACGAATAGTTAATTCATTTGTGTTTGTTTTCATCATTGAACCTTCAACTCCAATTATATCTCCAAGATCTAAGTCTAAAATATCCTTGTACATATCTTGACCTACAACATCTTGTCTAATGTATAGTTGAATTGTTCCATATTGATCTTGAATTAAAGCAAAAACAGCTTTACCAGCTTCTCTAAAAGCTCTTATTCTTCCACCAATTTTAACAACAACATTTTTTTCTTTTAATTCTTCTTTTGAGAAACTTTCAAACTCCTTAATTAATTCATTTGTTTGATGTGTTCTACCAAATTTTGCAATTAAAAACGGATATTTATTTTCAGCTTCTAACTTTGCTAATTTTTCTCTTCTAATAATTTCTTGTTCTGAAAAATGNTCTTTGACTCATATTATTTATTCCTTTTCCTTGTATTAATATTAATTATATATGTTTTCAACATAATCGTTTATTATTTCTTTTATTTCCTTGATAGTATTAACTTTTACTGCTTTGACTTTTGTTACATTAACGTTTGGTTTGTCTTTTAAATAAAATGCTAAGTTTTTTCGCATTTCTTTACAAGCAATTTCTTCACCTTTTAATTCTTCCAAAATTGTTGCGTGTCTAAAGATTGTTTCTCGCCACTCGTTAATAGTTGGTTTTGGTGTTGATTCTATTCCGTCCAAATAATTTTGAATTTCTTTAAATATCCAAGGGTTTCCTTGGGCCCCACGAGCCAACATAACAGCATCACAGCCCGTTTCATCTAACATTTTTTTAGCGTCTTCTTTGGTAAAAATATCGCCGTTTCCAATTACAGGAATACTAACAGCTTCTTTAACTTTTTTAATTCAGGTTCAATCCGCTTTACCACCAAAAAATTGTGATCTTGTACGCCCATGAACCGCAATTGCTTTTGCACCGGCTTTTTCAATTGTTTTAGCTATTTCTACACAGTTAATATTATCTTCATCTCATCCAATGCGAATTTTAGCTGTTACTGGTTTTTTAACATTTTTAACAACTTCACTAACAATTTCATAAACACGATCCATATCTTTTAACAAAGCAGAACCGGCTTGTGCACTACTAGCAACCTTCGGTGCTGGACAACCCATATTTATATCAATGATGTCACAACCACTATGTTTATCAACATATTTAGCAGCTTTTACAAAAGTTTCTACGTTGTTACCAAAAATTTGTAAGGCAATTGGGTGTTCTTCATTGTTAACCTTAATCATAGAAATTGATTTTTGGTTTTGTTGAACAATCCCGCTATCACTAACCATTTCGGCATACACAACACCAGCCCCTTGTTCTCGACACAAGATTCTAAATGCTTGATTTGTAATTCCAGCCATTGGCGCTAGAAAAACTTTTCCTTTTATTTCAATATTACCTATTTTCATTTCTTACCTTTTTAAATTTTTAATAAAAAATAAAAAACCTCTGTTTTTTATTTTTTATTTTATGATCAATCAATTTCACTTGGTGATTTTGGATTTTTATTATTTTTAACTTCATCAATTAGTCCGTTACGTACGTGAATAACAGTGTTTGCAATGTCTGCAATGTTAGGGTTGTGAGTAACTACGATAATTGTTGTTTTATATTTTTTGTTTACATCAACTAAAATTTCTAATACTTTTCTACCCATTTCTTCATCTAGAGCTCCTGTTGGTTCATCTCCAAATAAAATAGATGGTTGTTTTGAAAGTGCTCTTGCGATTGAAACACGTTGTTGTTGTCCCCCAGACATTTGGTGAGGGTACTTGTTCATTTGTTCTTTCATCCCAATAGTTTCAAAAATATCTTCAATTGTCATTTTATCATTCTTAACTTTTGCTAAGTTTTCTCCAACTTCAGCATTTTCTTTTGCTGTTAAGTTTGTTAATAAATTATATTGTTGGAAAATAAAAGCAACATGGTCTCTTCTAAACTTAGTTAAATCAGAATCTTTTAATAAACTTAAGTTATGTCCTAAAACAAAAACATCCCCTTTAGAAGTTTTATCTAAACCTGAAATAATGTTTAATAAAGTAGTTTTACCAGAACCAGATGGCCCTAAAATAACGATGAAATCTCCCTTTTTAAAACTTATATTAACACCTTTTAAAACTTTAGTTTCTAATTCTCCAGTAATATATGACTTTTGAACGTTTACAAGTTCAATAATGTTATCTTCTGTATTAGGTTTGTGGTTTTCTGTTGTAACAACTTCACCTTTTAGAATTTTTTTAGAATTAATTTTAGTTAAATTTTTTTGATCTTTTAAATCCTTCTTAAATTGCTTTAAAGCTTCACCTTTAACTGGTTTGTCTTTAACTTCTTTTTTTATGTTTGTTTCTTTTTTTGACATTCTTTTACCTCTATAAATTTATGTTAATAACATAATACCATTAAATAATACCATTAAACAAAAGAATAAATAAATTCTTCTAACATGAAGTTATTTATTTATTCTGTGGTTTTTAATTTTTNNTAATTCTTTTTTTGCGTCGAAGTTTTCTAAATCTTCTTTATAAAAATGATATTTTTTTGAACAAAATTCACAAGAAACTTCAATGTTACCATCAGATTTAATTGTTTCTAATATTTGTTCTTCTGTTAATGCAGAAAGTGCTTTTTTAGCATTATCTTTTACACAAAAACACTTATAAACAACATTATCTGTTCCGATAATTTTTGCACTGTCATCTAAGAACTTAATGATTTCTTCATTAGTTTTAAATTCTAGTAATTTATGTTCTACGCTTTGTAAATTTGTAATTTTACTTTCTAAAAACTCTATATCAACATCCGTAAATCCTGGTAATAGTTGAGCTAAAAAACCTTTGGCTCCTTCAACTTTAAAAGGTGTTGGCGCTATTTTTATTGAACTTGCAATTACAGATTTAATTTGATCACTTTGGTTTAAATAATAAGCAAAATCTAAATCAACATCTCCAGAAATTATTGGCACGTTTGTTTCGAAAGGTTTGTTGTGTTCATTGAATCTAATTCCTTTTAAAATTCCAGTCGTTCCTACAAGTTGTGAAACTAAGTTTCCTTTAGCATTATCAACTAATTTATGATCATAATATGGATTTGCACAAGTTACTCTAGTTTGTTTGTCAAAATAATCAACATAGATTTTACCTAAAATTCCATTTCCATTTAAAACAAAAGAATGAGCATTTCATTTTGATTTTTCATCAACAGCAATTAAAGTCCCAGCAAACATTGCACGACTTAAAGCTACTGTAGCTAATGGTGATATTTGTAATGTTTTTAACATTTCATTTACCATATCAGTTCCATCAATAACTGTGTATCTAATATTATACTTTTTACTAGTTGCCTTTGTTATATTTGCCATAAGTTTGTCTCCCTTGAAATTTATAATTTAAATAAAAATAAAAAACCTAAACGGTTTTTATTTATTAGTTTTTATCTGTCTTTTTAGCTTTTTTCGGTTTTATTTCTAAAACTTCACCACGTGATTTTTTCTCATTATATTCTTTATCACGTTCTTGTTGTTCTTTAACAGCGTGTGGGTAATCTAAGTTTTCACTTATATACTCAATTTGTTCTGCTGTAATTGTTTCTAAAATACGTAAACTTTCTGCAATTAAGTCTAGTAAGTTACGGTTTTCTTCAATAATTTTTAAAGCTTTTACAAAACATTCATCTAAAATCTTATTTACTTCTGCATCTATTTTTGCAGAAACAGCTTCAGAATAACGTTTTTGTGCTCCCATATATTCATCTTTAACAGATTCTAATTGTGATAGCCCTAAACTAGACATTCCATATTCAGTTACCATGTTTCTTGCAATTCTTGTTGCTTTTTCTAAGTCATCATGAGCTCCTGTTGTAATGCGATCTTTTCCAAAAATAATTTGTTCTGATGCACGCCCACCTAAATAACCAGTAATTGTTGCAAACAAGTTTTCTTTACTATGAAACATTGTTTCTTCTTTTGGTGTCATAATTGTATATCCACCAGCTTGTCCACGTGGAATAATTGTAACTTTTTGAACTTTACTTGCAGCATCTAATCTAACTCCAATTAATGCATGACCAGCTTCATGGTAAGAAACAATTTTTTTATCAATAACAGAATATTTTCTTGATTCTTTGGCTGGTCCCCCAACTACACGATCAATCGCTTCATCGATTATTTTTACAGTAATTAATTTAAGATCTTTTCTAACACATAAAATTGATGCTTCGTTTAATACGTTTTCTAATTGCGCTCCAGAAAAACCAGGTGTTCTTTCTGCTATACGGCGAAAATCAATTTCAGATGATACTTTTTTATTTCTAGCATGTAGTTTTAAGATTGCTTCACGCTCATTAATATCTGGTAATGAAATTTGAATTTGACGGTCAAAACGACCAGGTCTTAACAAAGCAGGATCTAATACATCAACTCTATTAGTTGCGGCCATAATAATAACCCCTAAGTTTGTTCCAAATCCATCCATTTCAACCAATAATTGGTTAAGTGTTTGTTCACTTGTTCCTGTTCCGATTGAATTTGAACGTTTACGCCCAACAGCATCAATTTCATCCACAAAGATAATACATGGCGCTGCTTTTTTTGCTGTGTTAAACATTTCTCTAATACGAGAAGCTCCAACCCCAACGAACATTTCTTCAAACTCTGAACCTGAAATTGAGAAGAATGGTACTCCAGCTTCTCCAGCTACAGCTTTTGCTAATAATGTTTTACCAGTTCCTGGCGGACCTTCCATTAATACCCCTTTAGGTGCTCTTGCTCCCATTTCTGAGTATTTTCCTGGGTTTTTCAAGTAATCAACAAGTTCTAATAATTCTATTTTTTCTTCTTGAATTCCAGCAATGTCTGTAAATTTAACATTAGATTTAATTTCTTTTGCTTTATTTTTACCCATTGTGAATGGATTACCACCACCGGCTCCACCACCGGCTCTTGACATCATTCTAAACATAAAGAATGTTCCAAGACCTATTATTAACACAAATGGTACTCACTGCATTAACATTGATTGTCATGCTGGTACATATTCACGATCGATTACATTAAATCCACCATATAATTTATTTCCCAACTCTTCTTCTCAGCGGTTATGATATTCAACAACCCCTTCAGGGTTTTCAATTGTGTAAAAAGAAAAAGCGTCAAAAGCATCTCTTGATCATTCAGAACTGTATTTTAATACTTGTCCTTGAAATTGGATTTCTCCTTCTATTGCAACTGTGTTTCTACCAGATTTGGCCGTTACTGTGATGCGATCAATCTCAGTATCGTTATATTCGCCGTTTTCTACTACTTTTTCCATGTCTCCTTGTGATATTTTAGTTACATCACTTCTAAGTCATAAAAGTACAATCGCAACGATTAACACGATAAAAAGAATTAAACTGAAAACCCCCAATCACATTCTTTTTCTAGCAGTGTTATTTCCGCTGTTGTTACTATTCATTTAAGTACCTCTTTCTTGTATTTTATAAAACTTTTATTTTATCAAAATATAAACAATATGATTTTATCATATATAAACCCAATATTAAAAAATAACTATTGTTATAAATATTTATTCAACATAGCTTTTTTAATATTATTTGAAAAATCAATTACATTACCTTTTTTATCATAAATAACATAACCATTTATTATTTCTAATAATGGAATCTTTGACTTCATAATGATTTTGTTTAGTTTAACTTTTTTATAATTTAATTTTGTAAAAATATTTCTATCATTTGTTTTATAATGTATTTTACTTTCATCAAGTTTATTATATACATCGTTATCATCAATTTTAATGATATGGATATCTTTATAATTTTTACAAAAATAATAATTTAAACCAAGACTTATTAAAACATTGTGCTTTTCTTGATCTAATTGTTTTACAATTTCTAAAACAAATTTCTTTTTTTTATCTACAAGTAGTTTTTCCATGTTTTTTTCTTTTATAAAACTATAAATAAACATTGGTTTAGCTAGTAAAGATAAATTATTATATAAATTAATATTAAAACTTGTTTTACCTAGCAAATTTTTATAAGTATTTTTTATTTTCATTAACTCTTCATTACTTTTTAAAATGCTTTTTAGAAGTTGTTTATAATTTTTTGTTTTTAAAACATTATTCCTAATATAGTTTCGCAAATAGTTACTTTCAGCATTTGATTCATCAATTGCATAAGCTATTTTATGTTTTTCTAAATATTTTATTATTGTTTCTCTTTTAACGTTTAACATTGGTCGAAAAACTTTTAGTTGATTATTATTTTCAAGATTATGATTATAATAATAGCTTGTTTCATTCAAACCATAGTGTTCTACAACTGTTTTACGTTCTTTTTGAATTAAAAATGTTTCAATATTATCTGTTAAATTATGAGCAACAATAACACCCGTTTGTAAGTTGCAATCTTTTAATATCTTGTTAAAAAAATCATATCTAATTTTACGTGCTTGTTCTTGAAAATTTTTATATTGCTTGTATTGGCCATAGACATTCTTTGTACATTTTAAACCTAAAAATTTAAGGTTATTCTTGTTGGCGTATGATTTTACTAAGTTAAAATCAAAATCACTGCCTTTTCTTTTGCAATAATCAACTGTCGCTATAATTATATTTTTACTTATGTTTTGAACAAAATAATCCAATAAAAAAACGCTGTCAGGTCCACCCGAAACAGCAATAATATATTGTTTATTTTTATCAAACATTTTTTTGTTAAATTTAATCTTCAAAATATTTCTGCGCCTCTTTTGTATAAGTGTTATCTTCATTATGTGTTATTAATGGTTTTTCAACAACAATATTAGAATTTGATAATAATCTTGCTTCCACAAGCACACTGTTTGCTGGTTTAGTTATTTTAGGATAAATAAATTTTAGTTTTTGAACTCCAAAATTATTTTCATTGAAAAGCACCATTAGCTCTTGCAACCTTGAAGCTCTTAAGACTATATAAAAATATCCCTTATTATTTAGTAAGCTTTTTGCTTTTTGAACTAATTGCTTTAAGGTTAAGTACTTTTCTTGGCGAGCAATTTCTACAGCTTCATTATTTGAGAGTTTAGCTTCTCCTTTTTTATAAAAAGGAGGATTACACACAACAACATCATATTTGTTTTCGTTAGCAACTTTATACTCATTGATATCTTTTAAAATTAAATTAACTTGATTTTCAATGTTGTTTAATTTTAAATTTTTTAAACTTAAATCAATGGCTGGTTGTTGTATATCAATAGCATCAATTGTTCCTTTAAAGTACTTTGTTAATATAATCGGAATAATACCATTGTTTGTTCCAATGTCTAAAATTTTTTTGTCTCTTTGTCTAAAGGAAACAAAACGAGCTAAAAATACTGAATCTAAAGTGAAGTTAAACATTTCACTATCTTGAATAATTTTAGTATTTTTATAACCTAAAACATCATTAAGAATTTCCATTATGTAAGCTCCAAAATTCACTTTTGCATTACTAAGTTAACATTTTGATTTCGTTTAAGTTCCGCTAAAGCTTTTAGCGTAATTTCATAGTTATTGAAATTAGATTCAATAAATGTTTCAAGCATTTTATTTAAGAAATCTTTACTATCAAAATCTTTCATAGCAATAATACTTCTAATTAAAATAAAGTTATTATCTTTATTAGTCGCTAGGTTTTTTAGAAATTGTTGTTGTAATTTATCAATTATATTATTACTATCTTTTACATCCTTTTTATTATTTTTATCTTCTAAAAAGAAAATTTGGCAACGAGATTTTATTGTTGGAAGAACTTTTTCTAAATTTGTTGTTAACAAAATTGCAAATGTATTATTTGGTGGTTCTTCTAAAAATTTTAATAAAGAATTTGCTGAAAAACTATTAAAATTTTCTATTCCTTTAATACGATAAAGTTTAATTGCACTTTTTTCTAGTGCTGAACGAGAAAACAATTTAATAATATTTTTTATTTCTTCTTTTTTAATTTGATCCTTGAAATTACCAACATTAATGTAATCGTGAATATGCTCAATTCTGGTACAAGTAGCGCAATCGCAGTTAATGTCTTTTTGCTCTTTTGGACAAAAAAGTTGTTTTGCTAACAAATTTGAAAAATCTTCTAAAATTTGATTGTTTTGAGCATAAAAAATTATTTGATTGGGAAAATCGCCATTAATTATTTTTTTTTCTAAAATCTAAAAATAAATTATTAACTTTTTCATTATCAAATATATTCATTTTAAACGCTTTCTTTAATATCTTTAATTTTGTCTTTAATTTGTAAAAATGCTTCTTCAATCACGTTTTTTAGCGGTTTTTCTGCATCAATTACTTTAATACGATCCACATTGTCACCTATTAAAACTTGGTAACCTTCATGAACTTTTACAAAGAAATCTCTATTTTCTAAGTCTAAGCGATCTGATTCTTCAAAACGACTTATTTTTCTTTTACGAGCTTCTTCAACTGTTAAATCAAAAAATAATGTTAAATCTGGTTGTGTTGAGCCAATAACAGTTCTTTGAACTTCATCAACAGTTCTAATTCCTAAACCTCTTGCATATCCTTGATAAACAGATGTCGAATCCATAAATCGATCACAAATAACGATTTTGCCTTCTTTTAAAGCAGGAATAATTACGTCATTTAAATGTTGCTTACGAGCCGCAATATATAAAAGTGCCTCTGTTCAAGGGTCCATTGAAACATATTTTTTTTCTAATATAACTTTTCTAATATGTTCTGCAATTTCATTGCCCCCCGGGTTCTCTCGTTAAAATAACTTCGTGACCGGCTTCTACTAATCTTTCTTTTAAAAATCTTGCTACCGTTGATTTACCGGCACCATCAATTCCTTCAAGTGTTATAAAGAGCATAAACTCCTCCTATATATCTGTTCTTCCTTTTAATGCTTGCTTTAGTGTTTCTTCATCTAAGTAATCGATTGAACTACCAGTTGAAATTCCTTTTGCCAACCTTGTTACTTTTATTTCTTTTGAAACTATATTATTTCTAATAAATTGAGATGTAACTTCACCTTCAAAAGTTGAGCTTAAAGCAATTATTACTTCCTTAACAATATTAACATCTAAACGTTTATTTAACTGATTTAATGTTAAATTTTCCGGCAATATTCCATTACGAATATTAATTTCTCCATTTAAAACATGATATAAACCATTGTAAAATTTACTTTTTTCAAAAGAAAATACATCGGAAACATTTGCAACAACACAAATAATATTTTGATCTCTTTCTTCATTTTCACAAAACATACAATCTTGATCTAACACAAGAGAAAAGCAAGTTTTGCATTGTTTATATTTAGAATGAAAATTTTCTAAAAATTCAATTAATGATTTAGACTTATCTTCATTGTTTAAATATATCGCCAAAAGCCTCTCAGCTTGTTTTTTAGATACATTAAAGTGTAATTTAAATTGTTCAATTAATTCTGTGTATTTGTCCATAAAAACCTATTTTATCTGTATATTTTTGAAAATTTCTTTTCCTAATTCAATTGCTTCTTTATGTTCTTCATAATCTTCAATTTTTTTGCTAAATAAATTTTCGTAATATTTTTCAATATTTTGACTTTGATTTTGTGGTAATTTATTTGCTTGTTTTAATTTATAAAAATCCATTTTTAAGTTTTGTAATTCTTGATCACTAACAACAGCAATTAGATATTCTTTTTCTAAAATAACAAATAATTTACTTCTTGTCTCTCAATTTGATAACTCGTGCAATAAAGCATTAGCTTGTGCTTTTGTTTCTACCTTTAGCATAATTTCATCATCACTAACACAAACAACTTTTGCGTCTTTAAACTCATCTAAATAATTTAGCTTTAAAGTTTTTTCGCTATAAATCTTATTTAAAATATTTACTATTTTTTCGCGTCTTTCTTTTGCTAAACTTGAACTGTTTGCATTAGACAAAATTTGAATTAAAGTATCCATTTCTACATTGATGTCTTTTAATTCATGAATTGGTAAAACTGTATTTGTGTGAACTTCATTTTCTTGAACAAAGTCAGCTTTTACACTTTCTATTTTTTCCACTTCCGAAATTTTTGTCGACTCTAACTCTTGATTATCAACAATCTTTAATTCTATGTCTTTTTCGTTTTGGTTAATTGCGTTTTTTTCAACAACCGTACTTTTTGGTTTATCGTCGTAAGATTTTATTTCCAATGTTTCTTCTTTTTTTGTTTTGGAAATATTTTCTACATTATCTATATTATTTAGAACTTTGTTATCAACAATGTTTTGTCCATTTTCAAATATTTTTAAACTTTTGATAAATAAAAGTTTAATATAGCTCTCTTCTGAAACGTTTGCGTTGTGATTTGAAATTGCTGAAATGAATTCATCTGACAACTTTAAAAGCGAACTGTAATCAATTTTGCTTGCAATTTCTTCTGCAAAATCAATATTAATTGTTGAGATAAAATCTTGTTTTCAAGTTAATTTAAACTGTAGTAATTCTTTAATTATGACTAATAAATCATTTAACAATTGAATTAAATTAATTCCCTTAGAAGATATGTAATCAATAAAAGAAAGTAAATCACTAACTTTGTAATTAATGATCATTAGTAAAATATTCATTTTTTCTTTTGAAGATAATATCATAAAACTGTTTTTTAAATTTTCCATAGTGACATCGCTACTTTTAGAAAAATTTATTATCTGTTCTAAAATTGTTAGTGAATCCCTTGCAGAACCACTAGACAAAGTTGATATTTCATTTAAAGCTTCTTTTTCAAATTTAACATTTTCTTTTTCTAAAATTATTTGCATATTATAATTTAAATCATTGTTAGAAAGTTTATTGAATGGGAAAAGCTGACAACGTGAAATTATAGTTTGAGGAATTTTAAATAACTCTGTTGTAGCTAAAATAAACACTATGTGTGACGGTGGTTCTTCTAATGTTTTTAATAAAGCATTAAATGCCGAAATAGACAACATATGAACTTCATCAATTATATAAACTTTAAATTTAGTTTTAGTTGGGTTTGTGTATACATTTTCTTTTATAGTTCTAATTTCATCTACACCGTTGTTTGATGCAGCATCAATTTCAATAATATCTATTGAGTGATTCTCATTTAAATCTTTACAGTTTAAACACTTGTTACAAGCATCACCATTTTTTATATCTAGACAGTTAATTGTTTTGGCAAAAATTTTAGCTGTTGTTGTTTTACCAGTACCACGTGGTCCTGAAAAAATAAATGCGTGTTGAAATGTTTTATCAATAATTGAATTTTGCAAAGATTGTTTTATCTCTTTTTGTCCTACAAGTTCGCTAAAACTTTTAGGTCTATATTTTCTATATAGTGAAATGTATGCCATGTTTATCCCCTTATTTTTTTAAAATAATTTTCAAGTTTTTCCTTAAAAAAATTATTTATCTTTTTATCGTTTGATTTTTTTATATCCATTTTTGATATATCGTGTGTAAAATTTGATGTTATGAAACCTTTTTTTTGGTTCTCAACATAATAATATATTTTCGAAATACCTACGTTTTTAATGGCTCCCATGCACATCATGCAGGGCTCTAAATTAACATATATAGTGATGTCAGAAAAATTTACTTTCTTTTTTAGACATTTATTTATCACATTAATTTCAGCATGTTTTAACCTATTATTTCACCCTTTTTTATTTTTAGAAAAGGTAATTATTTTATTGTTTTTAACTGCTGCTGCTATTATCGGTATTTTTTTTTCGCTAGTTTTATTAATTTTATGTTGTAAAAAATCTTTTATGTTTTTAAAATTTTTCATCCTGAACTCCGCGATATATAAAAAATGCCAACACACATAGTCCTTAATCTTATGGCTGCTACCTTTCGGTTCTGACCAGGTTCGAATGTAACTATTGTACCGGCAATAAAATTATAGCACATTTACAAAGTAGTAAAAAATAAAATTATTTATTAATTTTAAAAATTTTTAAAAAAAGCTGTTAGAACATAAGGGGTTTTTTACTAAAAAATAATAAATTAAAAGTGGTTTTAAAATGTTTCACGTGAAACATATAGAAAATAGTGTTCTAAAAATATACTAAAATTAATTTTTTTAACATGAAATTATATATGTTTTAAGATATACATTTGGTAGTGCCCTTTTAATTATTCATATATAAAAATAATTGTTTTCTATTTGAAATATAGTTTTTGATATTAACCAATGTTTCACGTGAAACATTTTATACACATAAGAAAAACAAGTTTTTAAAATAATGATTTTTACAATTTATTGACATTCCCTAGCATAAATTTGCATACATATTTTTTATCTGTAATTAAGGTGTATGCTTTTTATTTTGTCTATAAATTTTTTTCTGCGGGTCGTTTAAAATGTTAAATCAAACTTAAGATCAATAGTTTTGTATACATAAAATAAATGCTGGTTGTGTAACTTGTATACATAAAATAAATGCTGGTTGTGTAACTTGTATACATAAAATAAATGCTGGTTGTGTAACTTGTATACATAAAATAAATGCTGGTTGTGTAACTTGTATACATAAAATAAATGCTGGTTGTGTAACTTGTATACATAAAATAAATGCTGGTTGTGTAACTTGTATACATAAAATAAATGCTGGTTGTGTAACTTGTATACATATTTCTAAAAAATAAATTAGCATTTTATTATCTATTTGCTTTAAAAATACGAAGCAAAAGGCTGTGACTTACAAATGTTTCACGTGAAACATTTTAATTGTTAATAGAAATAAACGATTTTATATAACAAAAATTAAGCCTGCAATAAATGCTTGTATGCATACTTTTCAAGAACAATAAAAAACACCCACCCTTTAAACTGGTCATTGTAAATGTTTCACGTGAAACATTTTAATTTGAATAGAAAAATAAACCTAAATAAAGGTGGTTGTTTATGTAGAAAAATAATGTAGTGTTCAGATATTTTTAAACTATAAATACAATAATTTATGTTGAATGTTTCACGTGAAACATATAAACATAAAAAAAAATATAAGTTCCCTTATATTTTTTCTGCTTTGAAATATGGAATTAAAACTTTTGGTATATTAATATTTTCGCCATCTCAATAGTTTTCTAAGATAGCCGCTACTAAACGATCGATTGCTAAAGCCGAACCATTTAATGTATGAGCAAATACATTTTTTTTATCTTTTTTAATTCTAATCATTGCCCTTCTCGCTTGAAAATCTTTACAGTTTGAACAAGAAGATATTTCACGATATTTTTTNTGTGACGGAAATCAAACTTCTAAATCATATGTTTTAGCAGCACTAAATCCTGTGTCTCCAGAACATAATAAAATTTTTCGATATGGCAATTCTAAAGCTTTTAGGATGTTTTCAGCATAGCTTGTTAACTCTTCTAATGCTTTATCAGATGTTTCAGGATCAACAATTTTTACTAACTCAACTTTTAAAAATTGATGTAATCTAATTAACCCTTTTGTATCTTTACCAGCTGAACCAGCTTCTTGACGAAAACATGGTGTAAAAGCTGTTAATTTCTTAGGTAACTCTTTTACTTCTAAAATCGTATCTTTATAAATATTTGTTAATGAAACTTCAGCTGTTGGTGTTAAGTAAGCATTTTTGCCTTCTATTTTATAAGCATCATCTTTGAATTTTGGTAACTGCCCTGTTCCAAACATAATGTCTTCATTAACAATTAATGGTGGAATAATTTCTTCAAAATTATTTTTTTCATGTAAATCCATAATGAAATTATGCAAAGCTCTAATTAATTTTGCTCCTTGATTTTTATAGATTAAAAATCTTGATCCAGATAATTTAACACCAGCTTCAAATGAAGCAAGGTTTTTTTCAACCGCAATAACATCATGTTCTAATGTAACTTTATTTCGATTTAAAAATTTTTCGCCTCAAACATAAACTTCTTTATTGTCATTTTCATCTTTACCAATCGGAACAGAAGAATCTAAAGTGTTAGGAATTACAGCTAGTTTGTTGTGGATTTTTTCATTAAAAGATTCAATTTTACCTTCTAACTTAACAATTTCTTGTTTTATATTACTAATATCTTGTTTAACTTCTTGCGCTTTTTCAAGCTCTTTTTTTTGCATCATTTGTCCAATGCTTTTTGATAAAACATTACGTTTATTGTTAAGGTTTTCTAATTTTTCTAACAAAGTATTTTTTTCTAATATTTCTACTTTAATTTTCTCGATAAAACTAAAATCACCATTTCTTTTGGTTAGGTTTTCAATAACTTCTTTAGTTTTATTTACAATTAATTTTTGATCTAACATTATTGCTCCTTTTGATGTTGATTAAAAACTTCTAAAATTTCCACTTTATCATCGTCGTTAACTTTAATAGTTTTAACCCCAACTGTTTGTCTTTTTGATTCTGGAATTTCTTCTAAAGAAATTCTTAAAATAAACCCATTATGACTTGTTAAAATAACATCTTCAGTTCCAAATACTGCTTTAACAGTTTTCAAGTTTCCTGTTTTATCTGTTAAGTTCATAGCCTTAACACCTTTTGTTCCACGATTTGTTTCTTTATACTCACTAATAAAAGTTTTTTTAGCATAACCTTTTTCAGAAATTGATAATAGAAATTCTGAGTTTTGAGCTGAAACTAATCCAATTAGTGTACTATCATCGTTTTGAATTCCTTTAACACCAATAGTAGTTCGTCCCATTAATGATAAATTGCTTTCATCAAATTTAACTAACTTATTTTTTGAGTTAACTAAAATAATTTGATCATTTTCTTTTGAAAGCGTTACTCCAAATAATCTGTCCCCATCTCGTAAAGATGTGGCTTTTTTTNNACCAGTTTGCGGCACTTTTACAAAATCTTGTACACTAACTTTTTTTACAATTCCTTTTTCAGTTGCAAAAACAAAGTTTTTATTCATATCTTCTTTTGATAAAGCATTGATTGAAACAATTTTTTCATCTTTATTAATATGAATTAAATTAATTATCGGTAACCCGCGCGCTTGTTTTGAATACGTTTCAATTTTATAAGCCTCTAATGTATATACTTTTCCTTGATCGGTAAAGAAATAAACTAAATCTGTTGTCTTCATATTAATAATTTTTGAAAGTTTATCTTCAGATGTGTTTTCATTAAAGGATTTAATCCCTTTTCCCCCACGTTTTTGCAACTTAAAACCTTCATCAGATAGACGTTTGATGTAATTATTTTTAGTTAACATTACTAAAATATCTTCTTTAGTAACTAATTCTTCTGGGTTAATTTCTGTACTAGCAAATTTAATAATTGTACTTCTTCTTGGGTTATCATAAGTATTTTTTAACTCTAATAACTCATTAGTTAAAATTTTGTTTTGAAGCTCTTTTGAACTTAAAACTTCTTCTAAATAACTTATACGTTTTTCAATATCTTTAATTTCATTATTAATTTTTTCAATTTCTAACGCTGTTAATCTTTGAAGTCTCATTTCTAAAATAGCTTTAGCTTGTTCTGGAACAAGATTAAAAGATTTTACTAAATTTTCATTAGCAATTTGTGTTGTTGCAGAATTTTTAATGATTTTTATAACTTCATCAATATTTGCTAAGGCAATTTTTAAACCTTCTAAAATTAAATGACGTTGTTTAAGCTTTTTAAGCTCAAATTGACTTCTTTTTATAATCATATTAATGTTGTGTTCATAATAATACTTTATTAAGTCATGTAATGATAAAACTTTTGGTTGGTTATCATGTAATGCCACAACATTAAAAGAAAAATTAGTCTGTAATGGTGTTAATTTATATAAATTATTTTTAATAATTTTTTCTTCAACATTTTTCTTTAAGTCAATCGCAATTCTAACTCCACCTTTATTTGAAGAAAGGTCACGAATGTCAGAAATTCCCGTAATTGTCTTACTTTTTATTAAATCAGCAATTTTTTCAATTAATTTTGCTTTATTTACCATATAAGGAATTTCTTTAACAATAATTCTTTTACGATCATTTTTAGGACCGTGTGTTTCAATATCAATTTTTGAACGAATTGTGACAGAACCATGCCCTTCTTTATAAGCATTAATCATTTTAACCCCAGATGTAACAAGGGCTCCTGTTGGAAAATCAGGACCTTTAATGTATTCTAAAAGACCCTCAACTGTAATATCATTATTTTCACCATAAGCGATTGTTGCATCAATTACTTCTCCTAAATTATGAGGAGCTAAATTTGTGGCAACCCCAACAGCTATCCCTGTTGTTCCATTTACTAGTAAATTTGGAAAATAGGCAGGTAAAAAACGTGGTTCTCTTTCTGAATTATCATAGTTACTTACAAAAGGAACCGTTTCTTTTTCAAGATCACGGACCATTTCACATGCTAATCGACTTAAACGCACTTCTGTATAACGCATTGCGGCTGGTGAATCACCATCTAATGACCCAAAGTTCCCATGACCATCAATTAAAGGATGGCGATAAGAAAAATCTTGCGCCATTCTTACCATTGATTCATAAACGGCACTATCTCCATGAGGGTGATACTTACCAATAACTTCCCCAACTACACGCGCTGATTTTTTATATGGTTTTTCATACGTCATTCCTAAACCTTTCATCGCGTAAATAATTCGACGATGAACTGGTTTTAACCCATCTCTAACATCAGGAATCGCTCTTGAAACAATAACTGATAAGGCATAATCTAAAAAACTTGTCTTAACTTCGGTTGTGATATCAACATCATCAACTTTTGTACCAGATAAAAGTTCTTTTATTTTTTCACTTGTACTCATTGTTTCTCCTACACATCTAAGNTTTTTAACAAACTTAGCATTTTCTTTAATAAATTTCTTACGTGGTTCAGGATTATCTCCCATTAAACTCACAAAAAGTTCGTTCGCCGCAAGTGCATCATCCACATTTACTTTTAATAACAATCTTTTTTCTGGATTCATTGTTGTATCTCAAAGTTGGTCTGGATTCATTTCCCCTAACCCTTTATATCTTTGGATATTATAATTTTTAGAATTGCTATCTAAAATAGCTTTTTCTTTTTCTAAATCTTTTTCTGAATATAGATATTTATGACTATTGTTATGTGAAAGTTTAAATAATGGTGGTTGTGCTATGTAAACATGCCCATTTTCTAATAATTTTTTCATATAACGATAAAAAAATGTTAAAAGTAAGATTTTAATATGCGCCCCATCAACATCAGCGTCAGTCATAATGATAACTTTGTTATAACGAAGTTTTTTTTCATCAAAAAGGTTTTTTATTCCTGTTCCTAAAGCTAAAATAATTGAATTTATTTCATTATTTCCAGTAACTTTTTCTTGTTTTACACGTTCAACGTTTAAAACTTTCCCACGTAGTGGTAGTATTGCTTGGAAAAAACGGTGACGAGCTGATTTTGCACTTCCCCCGGCTGAATCTCCCTCGACAATATAAATTTCTGAAAGTTCTTTATCTTTAGTTTCACAATCAGTTAATTTACCTGGAAGTGTAAAAGAGTCAAAAACTGTTTTACGACGAGTACTTTCACGAGCATTTTGTGAAGCTACACGTGCTTTAAAAGATAATTGAATTTTTTCAATGATTTTTTTAGCTTGTTGCGGATTTTCTAGTAAAAATTCCTGTAATTTATGACTAACAATGTCATTAACAGCTTTTTTAGCATCAGAACTTCCTAATCGACCCTTAGTTTGTCCTTCATATTGTGGATCTGGATGTTTGATTGATAAAATAGCAACAATTCCTTCTTTGATGTCATCTCAAATGAATTTTTCAACATTTTTACTTTTACTACTTGCTTTATAGTGACGATTTATTTCTTTAACTAAAGCTAATTTCATTCCTTCTTCGTGAGTTCCCCCATCACTTGTGTTGATGTTGTTACAAAAAGAAAAAACATTGTCGTTATAACTATTGTTATATTGAAAACCACATTCCACAGTTATCCCATCAAGAATATCTTCTGTATAAAAAATTCCTGTAATTGATTCAGTTAAATCTTTACTAAAACTTTTAATATAATCTTTAATACCTTCTTCATATTTATAATTGATTGTTCGATCATTTTTTTCATCAATGATGATAAAACTTAATCCCTTATTTAAAAAAGCTAATTGTTTTGCTTTTTTTTCAATTACTTCAAAATCAAATTCACTTTCTTCTGTAAAAATCTCTTTATCTGGTAAAAAAGTAACTTCTGTTCCTGAAACATCAGTTGTTCCAATTTCTTTTAAAGAACTTTTTACTTTACCCCCATCAACAAATTCGATTAAATATTTTTTACCGTCTTTGTTAATAACAATATTCACAAATTTACTTAAAGCGTTAACAACACTAGCACCAACACCATGCAAACCCCCTGATATCTTATAGGAATCTGAGTTAAATTTTCCTCCAGCATGTAAAACTGTAAAAACAGTTTCCACAGTTGATACACCAGTTTTGCTGTGGATATCCACAGGAATTCCACGCCCATTATCTTTAATTGTGATTGAATTATCATTGTTAATTTTAATAAAAATGCTATCGCAATGACCAGCTAATGCTTCGTCAACTGAATTATCAATAATTTCTCATACTAAATGATGTAAACCTTTTTTATTCGTTGAACCTATATACATACCCGGTCTTTTACGGACAGCTTCTAAACCTTCTAAAATTTGAATAGAATCTGAATTATAACTATTAGCCATTAAAAAACCTCATTTCAAGATAATTTTACCATTTTTATCTTAAAATAAGGCATTTTAAAGCATATTATTTATATTTATATATCTTTGTTCGTTTTATAGTACTTTATTCTCAAAATAGGTTAAAAATAGTTTATTTTGAATGTTTATTTAATACGATTTTATTGGCAGAACAACTTGATGTAGTTCTTCTTCTTCTTTCGAACTGATAATGATTGGACCATTTTCATCTGTAAAGCTAATAATAATGTTATCGTACTCAAAAGCTCTGATGGCATCTAGGAAGTATTTTGAATTAAAGTAAATTTTGATTGGTTTACCATTAATTTTTACATTATCAACAATTTCCTCTGATTGCCCAGTTTCTTTAGCATACGAACTGAAATTTAGTTTATCTTCTAAAACATTTAAAATTACAACATTCGTTCTTTGTTCATCTTGAACAGAAAAGACACTAGCACGATCCATAACTTTAATGATTTTTTGACGATTTACTAAAATGTTTGTTGATGTATCCATTTTAATAACACTTGAAATATCTGGATAACTTCCTTCGATTAATTTAGATTTGATAATTGAATTGTTGAAAGCAAAAGTAATGCCTGTTCCTTCTAAGAACATTGAAACTTTTTCAACATTTTCAATTAATTTAGCAACATCGCTAATAAATTTTAAAGGAACAATGATATTAAAATTATTTTTTTGACTTGAATAAGTTTCTTTATAAGCCAATCTTTTAACGTTTGTTGATGAAAATACAACTTTGTTGTTTTCTATGTCTGATTTGATGTTTAAACCGGTAAATATCACGTTATTTTCATTAGGATCAATTGCAAAAGCTGTTTGATTAACCGCTTTAATCAATTCTTTGGAATTAAAGTTAATTTCAACCCCTTTTGTTTCAAAATCAATATCGGGAAATTCCACAGCATTTAAAGTATTAAAGTTTAAGTCAAACTTATCTCCTTTGATTCTTAAAACACTACTTTCAACTGATTCTAAATTAATATATTCATCTTCCATTTTTTTAACAATTTCAATGATTTGTTTATTTTTTATTAACAAACTTCCAATTGAGTTAATTTGGACTTTGTGTGAAGCTAATAATTCAATTTTAAAAGATGTAGAACCATCAGATGATACTAATACCATACGATCTTTTTTAACATCTAACATAATCCCTTGAAGAATTGGAATATTAGTTTTATAAGTTGCTATTCTACCTGCTTTGATTAATGCATCTAAAAATAAAATTCTATTTACTTTAACAATCATTTTATAAACCTACCTTTAATTGAAATTTAATATATCTCTTATTAATTTATATTATATATATTATTTATTATTATTATAAGTGTTAGGAAGTGGAAAAAGTTAAAAATCCCTTATTTCATCTAATAAAACACCAAAATAAATTGTTAATAAAGTTGTGAATTACTTTTCAATTTTTTCTTTTATGCTATTTACGTATTTTTTGAAGTTTTTGTCCTTTGCTATTTCTTCATCAATTTTTCTAATTGAGTTAATAACGGTTGTGTGATCTCGTCCTCCAAATTCGTTTCCAATTTTATTTAAAGGTTCATCTAATAATATTCGACAAAAATACATTGCTAATTGTCGAGCTTCTCTAATCATCTTAATTCTTGATTTCGAGACCATACTTTTAATTGTTACTTGGTATTCGTTTGCAACAACTTTTTTAATCTTTTTAAAGGTAATTTTTTCGTTATCGCTCATTGCTATTTTTCCAAATTCAGATTTAACATTTTCTAAAGTAAAAACAAAATCTTTTTTATTGTTAATTAATGTTAAAAATAACAATCTTTTAACAGCACCTTCAATTTTTCTAACATCACCTTTAAAATTAAGAGCAATATATTCTAAAGCATCATTATGAATTGAAGCTGATAGATTAAATTCTTTAATTTTTTCCTTTAATATTATTAAAGCTGTTTCGAAGTCTGGTGATTTTAACTCAACACTTAAACCATTTGAGAATCTTGAAATGATTCTACTTTCAAAACCATCTAATTCATCTGGATATTTATCTGATGTAATAACAATTTGTTTATTTTTTTCAATAAATGAATTAAAAATATAGAAAAATAATTCATTTGTTTTACTTCTTTTCGCCAATAATTGGATATCATCAATTAATAAACAATCATATTTATTATATGAAGTTTTAAATTCTTCAATTAAATGGTTTTTATCTTTTAAAACATCTAAAGCTAATTTTCCAAACTCATCAGCGTTTAAATATTTAACTAAGTGATTTTTATCTTCATTAACTATTTTGTTTTTAATTGAAAATAATAAGTGAGTTTTACCTAATCCCGAATCTCCGTATATAAATAATGGATTTCATTTGTTACCAATCTCTCTTGTTACCGATAATGCAGCATGAAAAGCGATATTATTAGAATCTCCTTTAATAAATCGATCAAAAGTATATTTCTTTGAAAATTCCTCTAATTTATTATCGCTATCTTCTTGTTCTTGATTATCTTCAATAATCTTCTTTTCTTTTAATATATTTAAATTTTCATTTGTTTTATTATTTTTAAACTCAGCTTCTAACTCATAATGTAATTTATATTGAATTCCATTTGTATTAAAAAGAATTCTTTCAATTTTATTATTTAAGCCAGCTTTTAAAATACTAATAGTTATTTTATTTTTACAAACGATTATTATATTATTGTCAATTATGTTCCCAAAATAGGTATTCTTAAAATATCGGTTATATAATTCTGAATCAATTGTTTCATCTTTTGCTAGTATTTCTTTTACATCATCTCAAACATTATTATTCATTTAACTAACCAATCCTTTTCGGTTATAATTATACTAAAATAATAGGGCATTTTGTAATATATGTTTTAGCAATTTTTAAAATATTTTCTTGTATTACACTTTAAAATATTATATTATCATAATGTTATTTTGCGTTTTTATAGTAAAATAGGAGGAAATATGAAAAGAACATACCAACCAAGTAAGATTAAACACCAACGTAAATGTGGGTTTAGAGCAAGAATGGCTAATGAAGGTGGAAGAAAAGTTTTATCTCGTAGAAGAGCTAAAGGTAGAAAATCTATATCAGCATAAAAGCATTTTTTAATGAAAAAAGAATATATTGTAAAAAAAAATTATGAATTCCAAGACATTATTAAAACAGGTAACATAATCAAAAGTAAAACGCATTTTTTATATTATAAAGAAAATAATATAGATAAAAATCGTGTTGGAATTTCAGTTGGTAAAAAGTTGTGTAATGCTGTTTATCGAAATTTATATAAAAGACAAACAAGAGCAATTTTAAACAGTTTTTTTTTAACACTAGATTATCAAAAAACTTACGACTTTGTATTGATTATTAGAGCTAACTTTTTGAATACAGCTTTTTTAGAAAAACAAACGTCAGTTAAAAATTCTTTTAACAAAATTAACAATAATAACAATAAACAAAAGGGGTAAAATGAATTATCGAGATTATATTTTTTCAGAAAATAAAATAAATCGAAAACCTTGATATGCAATAACTTGAAAATGATTAAAGCTTGGTCTTTATATGTTTTTAATTATTTCTATGCTTTGAGGTTGCGGACAAATGATGGTAAGTAAATACAACGTTTGACAAGTTCGTGATGTTACAGGGCAAGATGTTTACAAACCAGGGGTTTTCTTTGAAATCCTTATTGGAACATCAGGTTTAGGAAAAGAACATTATTTTAGTATTATTGATGGTCAATTACACCAATATCCTTACTTAGGGATTCAAACATGAGGAGATGCGTTTGTTAAAACAGCATCACCATTCTATGGATTCTTTGTGTTCCCAGTTTCTTGATTAATGGTTAGTTTCATTAATGGATTTGGGGGATTAAGTAATGGTGCTGGTATTATTGCAGCTATTTTCTTAACATCATTAATTATTAGATTAATTACTTTATTATTTTCGTGAAAAGCACAACGAAACCAAGACAAAATGCAGTTAATGCAAATGAAGCAAGGAGAGATTCAAGCGAAATACAAAGGTTCGCGAGATCCGGCAGCTAAACAAAAGCAACAACTGGAATTAATGTCAATGTATAAAAAAGAAGGGGTGTCACCATTATCAGCGATTGGTTCATCTTTCTTATCAATTCCTTTCCTAATTGCGATGTATACCGTTGTTAGAACTGTACGTTTATTAAAAGTAGCACAAGTTGGAGAAATCGCGTTAATTCAACAACCTTGAGACATGATTACTTCAGGATACTGAATTTACTTAGTATTATTAGTAATTTATTTACCAATTCAAGTTACATCAATGTTGTTACCAACATTACTTAACTTAAAAGGTAAAAAAGCAACAACACCCGAACAAAAGAAAGCACGTAAAAAACAATTTATTATGCAAGGGGTAATGATTGTTGTATTCTTCATTGTTACTTTAAGTATTGCTTCTGGGGTTGCGATTTATTGAATTTTCTCAGCGACAATTCAAATAACGCAAACATTAATCTTCCATTTCTTGAAAAAAAGAAAGCGTAAGAAAAACTCAGTAACAATGCGTGATCGTTTTATCAATTTATTTAACTTTAAAAAAGCAACTGCAACTTCAAATGGAACTGGTGATGTGAACCACATAGAACCAATTGATGTTACAAGTTATCAATCAAAAAATAACAAACCTAAAAAAGACAAAACTCGAACAGCTCAACCCAAGAAGAAAGTTAAAGTGTCTTTATCAAAAAAAGATAAACCAAAAAAATAAATTTTTAAAAGTAAAAAGAAATCTTTTTACTTTTTTTTGTAAAATAATAAAAAGGAATAACTTATGCAAATAAATAAATATGTTAGCCTCAATGCTTGTGCCGCTTTTGTTGATGGTTCTTTTATCAAAGGACGTAAAGGTTTTGGATTTGGAGTTGTGATGTTCTACATGGATTCTGAGCAAAACATTCATAAACTTGAATATAGTAAAAAAATTGATGATGTTCGTTTTAATGATGCTCGCAATGTTGCTGGGGAAATTTTTGGCGCTTTAAAAGCAATTGATTTTGCATATAATCACAATATAAAACAAATAACAATTTTTTATGACTACACGGGAATTGAAAAATGAGCATTAGGTAAATGAAAAGCAAACAGTGAAATTGCTAAACATTATATTGCAAAAATTTCTGATTATAAAACTAAGGTAGAAATTAAATTTTATAAAATAAAAGCACACAGTGATAATAAATATAACGATTTAGCAGACAAACTTGCTAAGCAAGCTTTAGGAAGGTAAATAAATGATTAATGATACAATTGTAGCTCCGGTAACGTCTTTTGCGACCCAAGCAATATCAGTTATTAGATTATCTGGACCTAATAGTTATGAAATTATTAATAAAGTTTTAGATCAATCCCTAAATAAATCATCTTTTAAAGTTTATTTGCGAAAAATAATGAATAAAAAACAAGTTGTTGATGAAGTATTACTAAGTTGTTTTACAAGTCCTAAAAGCTTTACGGGCGAGGATGTTATTGAAATTAATTGTCATGGGGGAATTTTAATTACAAAAGAAATAATTCAATTGTTAATTGAACATGGAGCGAGATTAGCTTTAAATGGTGAATATTCACAGCGAGCATTTTTAAATGGAAAGATAAATTTAATAGAAGCTGAAGCTATTAATAATCTAATTCATGCCACAAATAGTAATGCTAAAAAATTAGCTCAAAAAAACCTTTTTAAAAAATCATCATCTAAAATTTCACAATTAAAAGACAACCTTTTAGATATTGTTGCTAATATTGAAGTTAATATCGATTATCCCGAATATGATGGAGTAGGGGATATAACAACAGAGGATTTAAAAGATAAGTTATTTGATATAAACAAAGAATTACAAGAAACAATTTTTTATAGCAAAATTGGTAAACAACTAAACGAAGGAATTAATGTTTTAATTTTAGGACAACCAAATGTTGGAAAATCTTCATTATTAAATGCTTTAGCAAATGAAGATCGTGCAATTGTTTCTGACATTGCTGGAACAACTAGAGATATTATTGAAACAAAAATTAATTTAGATGATATTTCATTAAACATTATTGATACAGCTGGTATAAGAAAAACTAAAAATAAAATTGAAACATTAGGGATTGAAAAAGCTAAAAATGAAATAGGTAAAGCTGATTTAGTTTTATATGTTTTGGATGGAACAAAGAAACTTTCTAAAAAAGATTTAGAAATCTTAGAGTTAGTTAAAGTTAATGATAAAAAATTAATTTTAGTTGTTAATAAAGAAGATTTAGCTATAAATAAAGATTTAGAACAAACAATAAAAGATTTAAAAGAAAGTTATTTAAAAATATCTGCTAAAAATCAAAAAATTAAATCATTAGTTGATAAAATAAAAGAGATATTCTTAAATGAGGAACTTTTTAAAGATAACACAACAGTTTTAGTTGATATTAATCAAATAGCTAAACTAGAACAATGTCATCTTTTTATAAAACAAGCACTAGAAAATGTTGATAATAATATGCCACCAGACATAATTAATATTGATTTAAACAATGCTTGAAGTTTATTACAAGAAATATTAGGGAACATCAATGAAGAATCACTTCTAGATGAAATGTTTAGAAAGTATTGTTTAGGTAAATAAAGGAGTATATATGGGAATTTTTGATACACACTGTCATTTAGCATCACATAAATATCAAGATAGCGAAGAATTAGTTACAAAGATTGTAGAAGATGCAAAACAATCAAATGTTACTTTAATTAATAATGTTGGATATGATTTAGAAACAAGTATTTTAGCAACACAACAAGCACAAAAATATGAAAATGTTTATGCAACTGTTGGGTTTCATCCAACAGATGTTGATCGTTATCAAGAAGATGATTATGTTAAATTAGATAAACTAGCTGCTAGTGACAAAATAATTGGAATTGGTGAAATTGGTTTAGATTACTTTCATAAAAATGTTGAACCAGATGTACAAAAAAAATGATTTAAACGTCAAATTGAAATAGCTCAAAAATATGATTTACCAGTTATAATTCATTGTCGAGATGCCTATGAAGATGCTTATGAAATTATGGCAGAAATGAATGTCACAAAAGGTTTAATGCACTGTTATAACGGTGATTTAAATATGGCAAAAAAATTCATTGACTTAGGATTATATATTTCGTTTGCTGGAAACATTACCTTTAATAATGCTCAAGAATTAAGAGATGTTGCAAAAGAACTTCCATTTGAAAAACTTCTTGTGGAAACTGATGCTCCATATTTAACTCCACATCCTTATAGAGGAAAGTTAAACTATCCTAATTTTATTGTGTATACTGTAAGAAAATTAGCTGAAATTAAGCAAATTCCATACGAAGAAATGATTCGTATTACAACTAGAAATGCTAAAAATTTATTTTCAATCAAAGATGAATTTTAATGGATGCATTGTATTTTGTGTAAAACAGAAATAAATAATAATAATAAAATTGTTGAAGCAAAACCTGTTTTTAAGAGAAGTTTCTTTATTTCTAAAAATGTTGGACCAATGCATAATGAATGTTATATTGGATCAAAAAAATTAACAAGAATAGCAAATTTATTATATATCCCATTTACATTCTTTTTGTTCCTGGGGTTTGTGTTTGTTATTTTATTTTTTACTAATTATGATACAAATAATATAAGAATTATATTTTTGCCTTAGCAATTACATCATTTTCATTAGTTGGTATAACATTGTTAATACAAATTATAATCGTTATTAAAAATTATTTATCTTTTTCAAAAGGTAAATATCTTGAATAAATTTAATTAAACTGGAGAACTTTATGGAGAAAAACTTTGACTATTTCTTAAAAACTTTAAAAAAATCTATTTTTACTCTTGGAGATTATGTAGATATTAAAAAAGTTAGTGAAAACGTAATAGTTTTTGAAAAAGAAATAGAAGAATTTAATTTGTTTTTAANNAATCAAACATGAATAAAGATGTTTTTTTTTAATGTTTTTAAAAACAATTATAAATTTAGATTTTTATTAACTTTACTTTTTGCTTTAAGGGGAGAAAAAAATTCCATAAAAAATCTAGAACAAATAATAGAAGTAGAAGAAATGAATGAAAAAGATGCTTGAAAAATTTTTGAAGATGTAGGATTATTAAATTTTTTTAAAAGTAATAATATTTCTAATATCANNAGAGATTATTTATTGGGTGTTGAAGTGGGCATGGACACAAATGCTAGAAAAAATAGAACTGGGAACATTATGGTTAGATTAGTTGAAGAAAGTTTTTTAAACAAAAATATATCATTTCAAAAAGAAGTTTCTTCTGATTTATTTATAAAAAATTATGGTTTAAATAAAAAAGAAGTAGAAGATATTTTTAAAGTTGAAGGAGCTCCAAAAAGGTTTGATTTTGTTTTTGAATATAACAATAATCTTTTTTTAGTAGAAGTAAATGCATATAATTCCACAGGAAGTAAAATACAAGAAACAGCAAGGTCATATACTAAATTAAATGAAACAATAAAAAATTCTAAAAATTTTAAATTTATTTGAATAACAGATGGCCCTGCTTGATTAAAAAGTAAGAATGCAATACGTGATGCATATAATGAAATTAATTTTATGTTTAATTTAAAAACATTTCAAGATTTTAATATTAATGATTTAAAGGAAAATTAATGAAACCTCTAGTTAAATGAGTGGGCGGTAAAACACAATTAGTAAATAAAATATCTTCTTTATTACCGGAAAAGATAAATACATATTTTGAACCTTTTTTTGGTGGTGGAGCAATAGGTTTTAATTTGGCTATAAGTAATTCATATTTTTCAGATTTAAATGAAGATTTAATTAATTTGTATATTTGTATACGTGATGATTACAAAAAAGTTATTTATAATATAGAAAAAATGCGAATCAGTTACAATCAAGATCCAGAGAATTTTTTTTACTGTTTAAGAAGTGAAGACAGAAAAACTACCTTCAAAGATAAATGTGATTATTGAAAATCTGCAAGATTAATTTTTTTAAACAAAACATGTTTTAATGGCATATATAGAGTGAATTCCAAAGGGCAATTTAATGCTCCTTGAAATAAAAAAGAACAAGCCCCAAAAATATATGACATAGAAAATGTAATAAAAATTGCTAAATTTTTAAAAACAACAAAAATAGAATGTCACAGTTTTGAAAAAATACTAGACATTGTTAAAGAAGGTGATTTTGTTTATTTAGATCCACCATATGATAAATTAAATAGTAACTCATTTATAAGTTACAACTCATCATCATTTGACCAAAAGGAACAAAAAGAGTTGGCAGATTTTTGTCAAAAATTAAATAATAAAAATGTTAAATTTTTGCTTTCAAATCACAACACAGATTTAGTTTCTACCATTTATAAGGATTTTAAGATTGAAAAGGTGTTGGTAAACAGAAATGTTAACTCAAATGGAAAAAACAGAAAAAACCATGAAGAAGTTTTAATTAAAAATTACTAAATTTTAAATTTCCATTGGTTCGTTGTATAATGTGTAATAATTAGTAATTTAAATGAAAGAACCTTTGTTTTGAGTATAGATAATAGTGAATTTTTAGAATACATAAAAAACTATATAAATTGTATTCATAATTATCATAAAAACCATAAAATTGAAAAAATAAGAGAAATAGCTCGAGTTACTAATAGGGTTAGTGAATACTTAAACGAACAAAATATACCAAAAGATTCCGTTCTGTTAAATGATTTTTTAAATAAAAAAACTAGTAAAAATAATGATTTTAATAAAAATAAATTAGTTTACCCTTTTAAAGTTAGTTTTTCTCAACAACAATCTATTGAACATGTATTTAAAAACAATATATCTTCAATTCAAGGTCCTCCTGGAACAGGCAAAACCCAGACAATTTTAAATATTATTAGTAACATTATATTTCAAAATAAAACAGTGGCAGTTATAGCTAAAGGAAAAGAGCATGTTTTTAATATTTTCGATAGATTGAATTTTGAAATAGCAGGGAAAAAAACTAAAACCTTATTTTTTANNTTTAATTATAAAAAAACTTTTAAAGAATTTTTAAAAAAAGAAAAAATGAAGAGTTTGAAAATTTTTCGGATACATGATGAAAAAAAAAACTTAATTAATTTGTATAGGGCAAAAAAAACCATGANNAAACTGCTTAAAAAATATATATCATCATTAGAAAATAATCAACAATTAGAAGAAAAATTAATTGCTGAAAACAATAATAATGTTTTGCAAAAAAATGTAATACTGCTTTCTGAAGAAAAAAAGTTAGAATTAAATAAAATAAACGAAGATTATAAACAAATTAATATTCAATCAAATAAACTACTTCAAAAAAAAATTAAAAAATATTTTGAAATTAAAATTTAAAAAAAATTTAGTTACNATTTAGTACTGTTCACAATATTTTTCCCCAAAAAAAACGAAAAAAATAAACAACTTTATGACTATATAATAATAGATGAAGCTTCAGTTTTGGAATCAGAAATAGGTATACCTACTTTAAGTTTAGGAAAAAACATAATAATTTTAGGAGATTTAAAACAAATTCAGTCCTTTAATAAATATGATTCAGAATTAAAAACAGAGTTAAACAAAATACCAAAACCAAAAAATTTTACCGAAACATTGCATGATGTTAGTTTTATGAAACTTTCTTCTAATAGTGAAAATAGTCAAATGTTATTAGAACATTATAGGTGTCATCCGTTAATTATGCAATTTTGCAATGTTAACTTTTACAATAATAAACTTATTAATATGAAAATGTTGTCTAAAGAAGACACTCATCCATTTGAAATTAGCATTTTAAAATCATTTAGAGAAAAAAATATTGGAACAAATGAAAGTGAATTTTATAGTGACAAAATTACAATTGAAANNAAAAAGAAATATTTTAAAAAATATAAAGATAATAAAACATTATTTGTATATCCAACCCGGGATATAGCTCTTAAGACAGAAAACGAAAAAAGTGCAATCAATAAAACAGTTCATCAAAGCCAAGGAACAGAAGAAGACCTTGTAATTTTCGCCACTCCTTTTACGCATGATAATAAGGAAAATTTTAAGTTAAACAATGAACTAATAAATGTTTCCGTTTCAAGAGCTAAGAAAAAATTAATTTACATTATTTTTGAAAAATATATGCACAAAGACACTATTTATAAAAAATTATATGACCATATATTGAAAGTACAACCTTATGTTGAAAAACATGAGTCTATAAACGAGTTTGATAAACTTTCTGAAGAAAACATAGATTTATTGATAGAGATTGTTAAAAATCACGTAAAAAATGTCATGTTTGTAATGNATTGTCCAGAAGATTGTTGTATAAAGGCAATGAAAGAAAAACATTTTTTAAAATGAAATAAGTGTAATATGAAACCTCATAATCCCTCAGAAATTATTATTTTTGATATTATAAATAGTTTAAGAAGCAATATTACTAATAATTCATCAGAAATTCTATATAACTTTGAATATAAAACGCAATATTTTTTAAAAAATTTTATAGATATCAAAGATAAAAAAATAAAAGATAAATTATCGGAAAAAGAATTAGCGTTTATAGAAAATGATTCACATGTAGATTTCTTTTTAACAGATAATGATAATAATATTTCTTTGGCAATTGAATGTGATGGTTCTTTCCATGAAAAGGACTATAAAACAAAAGAGAACGATAAAATTAAAAACTCAATTCTAAGCAAGATGAATATTGATTTGTTAAGAATACCAACATATGAAAAATTTTTTTTTGATGGTAATGAGATAGATATTAAAATGTTTATTCAAAAAAACTTAAACGATTTAAAATTTTCTAAAAAAAATAAAAACATAGATCCTGATGTTTTTGATAAACACATTAAAATATGTAAAAAATGCGATGAACGTAATTTGAAAATGTTGATTCACAGTTGCCTTCTTAAAAATAATAATTTTCAAAAAGAAACATATGTTTACAATATAAACCAAAATACACCACTAAAAAGTATTGTTGAAAGTAACAATTATACTAAACTAATTTATACAGAAGAAGAAAAAAATATTATAAAAAATCATTATGTAGATTTTATTTTGAAAGATAAAAATAACAATTTAAAACTAGTTATTGATTGTTTTGAAAACACAAAAGAAAGCAACCAAGTATTACTGTTTAAAAAATCTGTTCTTAAAAAAATTGGTGTTAAATATAATTTTTTTGACATGTCTAAAAAATCAAACCAAATGGAAGCTGTAAATACCAATATAATTAAAGCGCTAAAAGATGCGGGCTTCACTAAACATAAAGTAATGGATTTTAGTGAAAGAGAAACAGAAATTTTATTAAAAATTTTAACTAAAAAAATAATAAAAATAAAACAAAAAGAGGAAATAGTAAAAAATGGATCATTTAATAAAAAAATTAACAAGCCTTATTACTTTAGGAAGCAAGAAAGAAATTAATTCTATTATAGCCAAATTTATTTTAGATAATTTAAATTTTTGTGCCAATGCTAAAACAAAAGATTTAGCCGAAAAATGTAATGTAAGTCCTTCATCTATTGTTAGATTTTGCCAGGCGCNNTTAGGTTATGATGGTTTAAATGAACTAAAATTTATTATTAAGAATAATACTGATAAAGAATTAAATTCATTAAAAGATAAAAATATAGCAATCAATAAATATTTAGATATAAAAAATCAAGCTTCTATAAACATGTTTCAAAAATATCAAAAAGAAAAAGATGTGATTTTACCTCTTTTTAATAAAGAAAGAAAAGTTCATATTTTTTGTTTTAATATTGGTTTTTTTGCAACAAAACCATTTGTGCAAAGAATGAGAAAAAAAGGTTATCACATATATTTAGAAGATGATATTTCTTTAATCGATTCTTACGTAGAGGTGTTAAATAAAAAAGATTTAGTTATTTTCATTTCTTTATCTGGAAATAATTCCTTTTTGGAAAACATTGCATTTTCAATAAATGAAAAGTGTCAAACAATTGCCATAACTGGTCAAAAAGGACCGTTAAATAAATTAACAGATTATGTTTTTGAAATAGACAATACGGAAAGTGATTTCTGAGATGTGTTTTCAATAAGATCGCAAGTTTTACAACAATTTTGAGATTACATATACATGGAAAAGTAAAATATATTTCATTTATTGGAATATATTTTTATTTTGTAAAAATATGATAGAAATTATTATTTATTTGTTTTAATTATATTGTAAGTTATTTTACTTTAAAGGAGAGAATATGGCTCAATATAAATACGGATCTAATATTTTTAATGATAATTTAATAATATTAGATTCTAAAGCAAAAAATAAAGATGAAGCTTTATTGGAGTTAGCCAAATTAGGTTTTGATAACAATATTGTAGATGATCAAAATACTTTATTAAAAGGCTTTCTCGATAGAGAAACAGAAGGAAGCACTANNGGTCTAGAAGATGGCTTTGCCATTCCCCATGCTAGAATTCAAGAAATAAAAGAAGCGAAAATAGCTTTCATTAGATTTTCACAAGAAATAGAATGAGGAACTTTCGACAATAGCAAAGTTAAAGTTGCAATAGCTTTAATGATTCCAGAAAATGATCCGGCTAAACACCTAAACATCATGAGTTCTGTTGCAAAGAAACTTCTTGATAAAAATATTAGAGATACTTTAAAAAAAGATACAAATCTTGAAAATATAATAAATTTAATTTTTAAAGAAGAAGTAAGTGTTTTAGAAAAAAGTCCTAATAAAAAAAGCAAAGGATATTTATTAGCAATAACTGGATGTCCAGCTGGTGTCGCTCATACATATATGGCAGCTAAAAAAATTGAAGATTTTGCCAAAGAAAAAGGGTGAGATGTAAAAGTTGAAAAACAAGGAGCAAATGGAATTGAAGACAAAATCACTGAAGATGATGTTGCAAATGCTAATGCCTTATTAATATCAGCTGACATTAATCCCAGAGATATGGAACGTTTTGAAAATATTCCTCAAATTAAAACTGGGGTTGCAGAACCTTTAAAAAATATGGATAACATATGAAATGACATATTAAACATAAAAAATAAAGTTGTTTCAAAATTAGATCCAAATCAAAAAAAATCTGAAGTAACAAATAAAAGTTTTAAAGTTAGGTTTAAAAAAGAAACTAAAAATTTAAAAGATGCTATTTTAACTGGAATTAGTTATGTAGTACCGGTAATTGTTGCTGGAACAACAATTGTGGCTTTAATTACAATTATTAATCAAATATTTGGAGCAGATACAATTAAGGAAAATGCCAACTGATTAAACCAAATATCAAGTGTTGGAGGACAAGCTTTAAGTGTTTTATTAGCGCCTGTGTTAGCAGCTTACATTGCTTATGCTTTAGCTGATAAACCCGGATTATTTCCAGGTTTCTTAGGAGGTCTAGCTTGTAATGCTGTAACATATGAAAAAATGGTTGATGGTAACCCAACAACTGTTGTTGCCGGGCTTGGTTTCTTAGGGGGCTTAATTACTGGGATCATTGTTGGTTATATGATGATTGGTGCTAAAAAATATGTAAAAAGTAAAAGAATGCAATCTGTTCTTACATGATTTGTATATCCTGTTTTATCATCATTAATTATTATTGTTGTCATTTTATTTGTAATTGGACAACCATTAGCTTTATTTGTTAGTGTGATATTTGATGGATTAACACAACTACAGTATTCTAATGTATCATTTTTAGCTGGTATAGTTATTGGATTTTTATGTGTATTTGATCTTGGTGGACCATTTAATAAAGTTGCTTGAGCATTTAGTTTTGCTTCATATACACAAGCAATGTCTGTTGGAGGAGATCCAGCATTATTAGTTCCTTATACTGCATTTTGAGCAGCTGGAATTGGAACTGGTTGAACTACAACTTTAGTAACAACAATTGGTAAAAAATGATGTAATAAACAAGAACAAGACGCTGGAAAAATTTCTTGATTAATGTCTTCTTTAGGTATTACAGAAGGTTCAATTCCGTTAATGCTATCAGATCCGTTTAGAGTAATTCCTGGATTTATTCTTGGTGGAGCTACAGCTGGAGGATTAACATATGCCTTTAATTTAGGATCAACAATAACTGGGGGAGGATTTATTACAATGGCTGGTATTTCTTCAACAACCGGAGCACTACCTGTTTGATTTGCTATTGTATTATTCTTAATTATTGCTTTAATTGGATCTCTTATTTCTACATTAACTATATTGGGATTAAAATTATTAGCTAAAAAACCTGAATTAGAAAGAAAAATTCGTGTTAATGTTGTTAAAGTTTTAACAATGGGACTTGTGAATTTAGATAAGAAAAAAGAAGTTGTTAATAAAAATGTTTAGCCCTTTAAAAAAAAAGTAAAAATAAAACTAAAAGTTATGAAAGAAAAGCTGATACAGAATTTTTATTAAAAGAATTTCCCAAATTAGATCCAACAAAAAAAATAATAAATATGTCAATCGCAGACATAGATTTTTCAACTCCCAAGCATATTGTAAAAGCTCTTAAAAAGCGTGTTAATTTAAACAGTTTTAGTTATTCATATACAAATGATGCAACATTAAAAGCTATTAAAACTTGATATGAAAATAAACACAATATTTCAATTGAAAAAGAAAACATAAAAATTGTACATGGAACAGTTAGTTTTATGCACCAAATTATTCAAGCTGTAACTAGTAAAAAAGATGGTGTTTTAATCCAAACACCAATTTACGAGCCGTTTGGTAGATCCATTATTAATAATGAACGAAAAGTTATAGAAAATAAGTTATTATATACAAATCAAACTTATAAAATTGATTTTAAAGATTTAGAAAATAAATTTAAAAATAACAATGTTAAATTGTTTATGTTTTGCAATCCTCACAATCCTGGGGGTAAAAATTGAAACAAAAATGAAATACTAAAAATTATTGATTTATGTAATAAATATAATGTTGTTTTATTTTCTGATGAAGTTCATTGTGATTTAGATTTAAAAAACACTTTTATTAGTTTGCTTAATTTTAAAGATAAAATAAATAATTTAATAATCGCAAACTCACCCAACAAACCATTTAATTTGGGAGGTTTAAAGGGATCGTATATTATTTCATATAACATGGAATTGCTAGAACAAATTAATAATGTGTATAAANAAAATTCTTTAACATCACCAAATGTGTTTTTACAACCAGCTATTCAAGCTGCATACACAAATAAAAAAACCATTTTGTGATTAAATTCTTTTAATAAAAAAATGATTAAAAATTATAATTACTTAGAAGACGAGCTTAAAGAAACAAATTTTGAATTATTTAATTCAGATTCTTCATATCTTCCGTGACTTAAATATAAAAACTCAAAAAATTTAGAAAGTGAAATGATTCAAAAAAATATTGTTTTAAATCACTCTCACAACTTTTATGGGTGTGAAGTTGGGTGGATTCGCTTAAACATAAGCACAGATTGAAAAAAACTTAAAAAATTAATTACTTATTTAAAAATCTTATAAATAAGAGTATAATACATTTAAATAAGCAATAAATATATAGAAAAAAATATTTTTTTTATAAAATACAATGGAAATTTTTATTATATTTTGTTTTAATAATTATGTGATAATTTTTAGAAAAGAAGGTACTTTATGTTTAATGGTTTAAAAAAAGCTATCAACAAAGAACACAGCTATGAACGAAAAGCTGACTTAGAATTTCTTAGAAGCAAATTCCCAAACTTAAAAGAAGGGCACATTTTAAACGCCCACATTGCAGATTCAGATTTTGCTACAGAAAAAACAATATTTAAAACTATAATTAAAAGAGCAAAAATTAGAAGTTATAGTTATTCTTATGTAAATGATGCATCATTAGATGCTGTTATTAATTGATATGACAGTAGATATAGCATTTCTATGAAAAGACAAGACATAAAATTAATACAAGGGACAGTTAATTTTATGCATCAAATTATTCAAGCAACAACAAAAGAAGGTGAAGGTGTTTTGGTTCAAACTCCAGTTTATGAACCTTTTGGACAAGCTATTATAAATAATAATAGAAAAGTTGCGGATAACAAATTAGTTTATAAAAATAACACGTATGAAATAGATTTTGAAGATTTTGAAAACAAGATAATAAAAGACAATGTTAAATTATTTATGTTTTGTAACCCACACAATCCTAGTGGTAAAAACTGAACATCAAGCGATTTAGATAAAATTGTAGAAATTTGTAATAAACACAATGTTATTTTATTTTCTGATGAAGTTCATGGAGATTTAGATTTAAAAGGAACTTTTATTAGTCTTTTGAAATATAAAGATAAAATAAAAAATTTAATTGTTGGAAATTCTCCAAATAAATTATTCAATTTAGGAGGAATGAAAGGTAGTTACATTGTTACTTATAATCAAGAGTTAAGAAAAATAATTGATGATATATATGTAAAAAACTATGTTACTACACCAAATATATTTGTTCAACCTATTTTACAAACAGCTTATAATGATCCAAGACCAAGAAAATGATTAAAAAAATTTTTAGATAGAATTCAGTNNGAAAACATGGAAATTGCAAAAAGAGAATTAAAAGATTTAAATATTTCAATCTTTGATTCAGACTCATCTTATTTACTATGAGTCAAATTTGATAGCAATTTAACAACAGATCAGTTTAGGGATTTGTGTATTGAACATAATTTTATTCCAAACTTTTCTGATAACTTTTTTGGAGGAGAACCAGGTTGAGTTAGAATTAACATTGGTTGTCCAAAGAAAAGAATTATTAAAAATTTTACAATGCTTGCAAAAACATTTTTGCTTCTATAACATAAAATAAAAAGATAAATCAAGTATTTAAAGGAGATTATATTATGAGTAAAACACAAGTAACTTACCAAAACCATTAGGGCACTATTCACATTATGCAGTATCAAAAACAGGATTAGTTTTTGTATCAGGACAATTAGGAATTGATAAAGATAAAACTGTTTTAGAAGATGGAATTTTAAATCAAACTANNAAAAAAATCTTTGAAAACATTGCAACAATTTTAAAAGAAACAAATACAACAAAAGAAGATGTATTAAAAGCTACAGTTTATTTAAAAGATTTAGCAAGTTTTAAAGCTGTAAATGATGTTTATCAAGAATTCTTTCAAGATCACAAACCAGCTAGAGTAGCATTTCAAGTTGGAAAACTTCCATTAGATGCAGAAGTTGAAATTGAATTAATAATTGATAAGATTTAATAATTTATGGAAAAAAAAGAAATAAAAAAACTTAAATGCTATATTTTGTACCCTTCATTCAAAAAGCATTTTATTATGAGTTTTTTAGTCAAAAGATATGAAGGATAAATATTTAGAAATTATTAAAACTTTAGAGAGTGAAGACTATTTTCAAAAGAATATTTTAATAAATATATTGTTGCATCAATAATTGAACAGATAATGATAAAATAAAGTTTCAAAATTAATAAAGAGCGGCAGTTTTGATGCATATTCAAAAAGATATTTTTAATTTTTCTTATAAAGAATATATAAAAAAAGAAGTTCGCAAAAAATATTAAATTTAAAATATTTGATTATTTTTTTGATTTATTTCAAAAACATGATAATTGATGATATAGAAGTTCTGATATTAAAAATATATTATGAAAAAATTTTCCGGTAGTTTTTAAATTACACGAATTGAAGGGAATCAACGATTATGATGACAGTAGATTATTAAGACAATTTTTCAAAGGCATAATTGCTGAATATGAGGTTAATATATTAGACAAAAAGAGAAATTTTTCAATCAATGTTGGGTATATAATTTCCGGTGAAACTCTTGGTAATCCAATTATAAAAGCAGAAAATAAAGATGCTAATAAACGGAAAATATGATGGTTATGCTTATAGTACAAACGATTCTATTGATAAAAGATTACATTGAAAAAAGATTAGATAGTGTTTATAAACAATATTTAAGTCATATAAAATACGCAAAAAATAGAGATATCAGTATTGATGATAAATATAGAAGTTTAGAAAACTTTACTGACGATTATTTTGATATTAAATAAGGAAATAATGAAAAAATCAGCATTTAAATTTTTACTTAACAATGAAAAAGCAAATAAATTACTTTCTTATATTCATGAATTATTAGAAGAAAATAAAGAATTAAATATAGATGATATAGCTAAAAATGCTTATATGTCTAAATCGGGTGTAACCCGATTTTTTAAGTCATATGGATTTGATGGGTTTAAAGAGTTTAAATATTTATTATTAAATGAAAACAGACACAACCAACATGAAAACGAAAACATGCTAACAGAGTTTGATAAAGAAGTAATGTTGGATCCTATTGAAATAACGGCTAAGTTAAATAGTGACAATATCTTTGAGACAGCTTATAAAATGCTAATTAATTCCACAAATAATTTTTTATTTGGTTTAGGAGGAAATCATTCTGTTTGTTATGAAATGAAAACAAGGTTAGAAAGATTTGGTTTTAAAGCAGAACATAATTTTGATCAACACGGAATGTTTGTTTCTGTGTCTAATGCTAAAGAAACAGATTTAGTTTGAGCCTTTTCATATACTGGAGAAAGTGAAGAAATATTAAAATTAGTTAAAAAAGCTAAAGAAAGAAAATGTAAAGTTATTGCCATTACAAGAGATGACGAAAGTCCATTAAAAGATCTTGCTGATTTAGTGTTTAAAATTGATAATTCAGAAAACTTAATTAGAATTCTTTCTTTAAAATCAAGAACAGCTATGACATATATTGTGTATAAAATGGCTTGATATATTTACAAGAAAAACCCTTCAAAATATGAAGAACTATTGTTAAACAGCGTATATTAAAAATTTTTCCAAAATATGAAACTAGTTTCATATTTTGTTTTATTTATAGAAAATATTTTCAATAACTTTAAAATATAAATGAATTTATAAAAGAAAGGAATTTACTAGTTATGGCTAAACCAAATAAAGTTGCTGAAAATATTTTAAAAGTAATAAAGAATGAAAATATTATTTCTTTTACTAATTGTATGACGCGCTTAAGAGTTAAAGCTAAACCTAATTTTAATACAGATGATTTAAAGAAAATTGATGGTGTTTTAGGGTTAGTAATGGCCGGGGATGAATATCAAATTATATTAGGTCCTGGTTTTGTTAATAAAGTAGCTACAGAGTTTGATAAAATTGTTACATTAAAGTCTGAAACTAATAATACAAATAACAGTGATTTATCAGCTGCTGATTTAGCAAAAATAGAAAAAGCAAAAAGAAAAAGTGACGGAGGAAAAGTAAAAGGATTTTTATCTAAAATCTCTAAAGTGTTCACTCCACTTATACCAGCCTTTATTGGAGCTGGTTTATTATCTGGAATTTCAGGTATTTTAACCGCAACAATTGAACCAAGTGCTAGTTTAAGTTCTTGAATTTCTGTATTAACAATTATGTTAGCGGTGTTAACAAATGTATTTATAATAGCTGTGGGCTGAAGAATGGCTGAAGAATGAGGTGCTAATCCCGGATTAGTAGCTTTAATGACAGCTATTTATACACCATTTGCCGGATCGATCATTTCTGGGATATTTATTCCCATTGAAAACGCGGAAGGTATTATTTCTGGGTATAACTTCTTAGGAATGGTAATTAACAGTGCCAATATAGAATCAAATTGATTTACAGTTGGATTTGTTAACTTAGGAACAACAGGAATTGCTACATTAGGGGCTCCACATGCTGGGCTTATTGGAGCTATGATCGCTGGAGCCATAACTATTTTTGTAGAAAAACAATTTAGAAAATTTATGCCAGGAGTAGCCGATACAATAGTTACTCCAATATTGGTTATTTTAGTAATGCTAGCAGCTAATTTTGTATTCATTATTCCGGCTGCTGGATATTTATTTACAGGTATAACTTGATTAATGAATAACTTATATTCAAATCCATTTGGAGCAGCTGTTTTAGCGGGTATTTTCTTATTTGCTATTGCTTTTGGAGTTCATCAAGGATTTTTACCAATATATTTTGCTTTAATAGATCTTGGAGATACTGGTCATACTAATCCATTGTTTCCAATAATGGCTATGGCTGGTGTTGCTCAAGTTGGAGTTTGTATCGGGATGTGATTTTTAGCTGGTAAAGGTTCTACATTAAGACGTCAAATATCTGGAGCAATAATTCCTGGATTTATGGGAATTGGAGAACCATTAATTTATGGAATTTCTTTACCAAGAGTTAAACCATTTATTTTATCTTGTATTTCTGCAACATTTGGAGGGTTCTTTATTGGGGCCTTATCAACATGAGGTGGAATAACAATTTCTATGAATGCTGCAACAGGTCCTGGTGGTTTAGTTGCCGCAATTATGATGACAACAACAACAAATAATGTTGTTTTAGGTATATTAATGTATTTATTAGCAGTAATTATTACATATGTTACAGGAATTCTTATTTGTTTCTTTGCTTATTCAAGAGTCTCAAGATATGGAACAATACTATCAAAAGACTTATATAGTAAATGAACAAACGAAATAAAACAAAAAAACTTTCAAGGAATTATTTTAGGTACATTAAAAATAATTAGTTTATCTTTAATGTATTTAACATTCTTTGGTTTAGTAATATTTTGAAGTGTAAAATACAAAAAATTAGATGTAAGTGTAAGACAAGAATATAATAAATTTCAGTTAGTTTAAGGGAAAGTAAATATATGAAAAAAATTGAATTAAAAAATATTGCTACCGAGCAAAGGAACAGTAATAGTAATAATTTAGATACTAAAAATACAAAAGAAATTTTAGAAGTAATAAATAAAGAAGATGCTAAAATAACAAACGCAATTAATGCAGCAATGCCCAAAATAATAGAAGCTACAGACACTATCTTTGAGAGTGTTAAAAATAAAGGAAGAATATTTTATTTAGGAGCAGGATCTTCTGGTAGAATAGGGGTTCTTGATGCTAGTGAAATGCTACCAACATATGGAATTGGTGATATGTTTTACGGAATAATTGCTGGGGGAGACATAGCTTTAAGGGTTCCTGTTGAAGGGGCTGAAGATTCAAAAGAATTAGCAATCGAAGATTTAAAAAATGTAAATTTTACTAAAAACGATATTATTTTTGTTATTGGAGCTTCTGGTAGAACGCCTTATTGTATTGGAGCTATGGAATACGCAAAAAGCATTGAGGCAAAATCCATAGCTTTATGCATGACAAGTAATTCAGAATTTAAACAAGTTGCAGACATTTGTATTGAAGTTTTAGTAGGTCCTGAAGTTGTTACGGGATCAACACGTATGAAATCAGGAACAGCTACTAAAATGGTTCTAAATATGATTTCTACAACAACAATGATTAAATTAGGAAAAGTGTACGATAATTTAATGGTTGATGTGCAAACAACAAATGAAAAACTAGTTAGTAGAGCAATTAATATCGTTAAAGAAATAACAAAAATAAATGATGAAAAATTAATTTTTTCAAAATTAAAAGATTGCAATATGAATGTAAAATTAACTATAATATGTTTATTAAAGAAAGTTACACTAGATGTAGCACAAAAAATGTTGGATAATAGTCAACAAGTACTAAGGGGAGCACTTCAATAAATGGGTTCATATTCAAATTTAGAAACATGACAAAAAATTACTATATGTACCACAATGATTTTAGGAATAATGTTAGTGGCAACTGGAGCAATAATATTTAGCAAAGATTTGCTTCAACCAGGAATTATTACTATGATAATTGGTGTAGCATTATTATTTGGCTGTTCTATTTTTTGAATAATAATTGAATATATAAATAAAAAAGTAAATAAAAAGCAGAATTTTTAAACATTCTGCTTTTTATTTACTTGCTATTTGGGTTTTTTTGATTAGCTCTATTATTGTTAGTGTGATTATAGTCTGTATTATTATGAGATTGATTTGTATTATTGTGATTAGTTTGATTAGCTTTTTGGTTTCCCATATTATTACCTCCGTATATTTTGACTTATTCAATAGTCCCTCACATATTACATTATTTTTAATGCAAAATATAATTTTAAAAATATTTTAAATTAATTTTATTTGCTAAGTATTTAAAACCCCAACCGGCAAGAGAATGACCAAATAAAATTAAGGATAAAAGGGGAATAAAACCAAACCAAGTNAATGCGTCAGGACTTAAAAATCAATAAGGAAAGTTTAATTTTGGATTATCAATGTCATTTATCTTAAGTAAAACATATCTAAAGAATACTACACCTACATAAACACCAATAAAAATAGTGTAATACCATCATTTGTTTTTAAAATGTTTTTTAGCATTTGTTTCAATACTGCAAAACATAAAATAATAAAAAATATATAACACAGGGATAACTAAATGCGGGGGAACAGATTTAGCTCAATCAGATCAACTCGTTAAAGGGTTAGCTGAATCAATTTTAGGGTCTATTTTTGAAGGAATAAATCCAGAAAAATATAAAACCATAATAAATAAATTTGAAACCGCCACTAAAGTTATACGATCATGTTTGTCTTCAATATATTTATTATTTTTTAAATTAATTATTAGTAAAAAAAGTCATNNAATAATTGTTAATAAAACAGTTCAATTACTATAATAAATAAACTGATAAAAGAAAGAATAAGTAAAAGAAAATTTATCTAGTCCTTTAGGATAATAGAAGGGAAAATCATTTTTNGCCGCATCGTAAATAGTCCTAACAACTAAGGTAAAAACAGCCACCAATATGATAGAAATTAGAATAGACATTTTTATGTATTTTATTTTTTTATCCATTATTACTCCCTAATTATAAAAAATAAAAAAAGAGAATCTCGTCAGATTCTCTTTTTAATTAAGCTTAATTTATATTTTAATATTGTTGATATAAGGTTAATACTTATTTTCTACCGAAAGCTCCTCTTAATTGGTTTTCTTTCTCGTAGTATCCGTCCATGATTCTCTTACGTACAACTTTTTCGTATAAACGTAATCCTTCAATAACACAGTCTAATGGTTCGTCAGCAATTTTACATTTTAGTAAGAAGATATCTGAGAAGTATTTTTCAATATTTCTAATTAATGCTCCTCCACCTGTAATTGTGATACCATTTTTCATGATGTCTCCAGATAATTCTGGTGGTGTGTGTTCTAATAATTCAATTAACATATCAGTAATTTTTGAGAATGAGTTTAATAACACATTTCTAATTTCTTCTGATGTAATTTTAGCTTCTTTTGGTAATCCAGAAACAATATCACGTCCGTAAACTTGCATTGCTCTTTCGTTGTGATACTTAACTAATGAACCAATTTGTTTTTTGATGTTTTCAGAAGTTTTTGCTCCAATTGCAATGTTATATTCTGAACGAATGTATTTTGCAATTTCATCATCAAAGTGGTTTCCAGCTGTTTTTGTACTCATTGAAACAACAATTGATCCAGCAGAAATAATCGCCATATCTGTTGTTCCTCCACCAATATCAATTAATAAGTGTCCTTGAGCACGATCAATGTTAATTCCAGCTCCTAAAGCAGCCATTTTAGCTTCTTCTTCGATTACAACGTGTGTTGCACCCATTTCTTTAGCAACTAATTTTAAAGCTTCTCTTTCAAGTTCTGTAACTCCACTTGGACATGCAAGAACTACGATTGAGTTTTTTCAAATGTTAAGCATTTTCATTTTACTGAAAATATGTTTTAGTAAGTCTTTCGCTGCATCTAAGTCAGCAATAACTCCATCAACTAATGGTGTAACCATTCTAATGTTGCTGTGAGTTTTTCCGATCATTTCATACGCATCAGTACCTAAAGCGATTAAAGCGTTAGTAATTGTGTCGTAGGCCATAAATGATGGTTCATTATATACTATTCCGTGACCAGAAACATAACATAAAGTATTTTTAGTTCCTAAGTCTAGACCGATAAATTTTATTGTATTTGGTTTCACAATAAATGCCTCCTAATATCTTTTTTTTTAGTTAATTAATAACTAACATCTTTGTTATCTTTTTCATGACGCATAATGTCGAAAACATCATCTTCATATTTTTTAGTACCATTAATAACTGATAGTAAAGGTTGTTCTCCAATTGAAGTTGGTAGTTGTAAAGTTTGTTCGATGTAACGATCAATTCCTTTTATTAAAGCACCACCACCACAAATTGTGATTCCGTACTTGAAGATATCTCCAGCCAATTCAGGTGGTGTTTCTTCTAATACACGTACGATTAATTCAACAATTCTTGAAACAGGAACTTTTAATACTTCCCTAACTTCTTCTGGTGTAATAATAATTTCTCTTGGTAATCCAGAAACAACATCACGTCCGTAAATGCTCATTTTTCTTTCATCTGGGTATTTTGCTAATGAACCAATTTCAACTTTTAATTGTTCAGCTGTTTTGATTCCGATTTCTAATCCATACTGTGAACGTACATATTTAACTAATTCGTTATTTAAGTAGTTTCCAGCAACTTTAACTGATTTTGAAATAACAATATCTCCTGAAGCAATAACTGCAATATCAGTTGTTCCTCCACCCATATCAACTACTAAGTTACCATATGGTTTAGTGATGTCTAATCCACCACCTAAAGCAGCCATTTTTACTTCTTCTTCGATTCACACATAGTGTGCTCCTAATTGATATGCAATCTTTTTAAGTGCATCTTTTTCTAATTCTGTACATACAGAAGGTGTTGCCATTAACATTACAGCATTTTTTAAGTGAGCTGTAATTCTTAATTTTTGGAAAATGTAAGTTAACTGAGCTTGTGTAGCTCTAATGTCTGTAATAACACCATCTACCATGGGTCTTACAACTCTGATAGTTTTGTTTCCTTTTCCAACCATTTTTGCAGCCTCATTACCAACTGCAACAATTTTGTTTGATTTAATGTGGTATGCAACGATTGAAGGTTCGTTATAAACGATCCCTTGACCAGCTATAAAAACTAGTGTATTTGCTGTACCTAAATCTAATGACACAAAATTGTATTTTCTGCCTCCGTTTAAAGCCATTTTAATTCCTCCAAAATAGAATAACTATTTGTCTTTTAAATGAATTGTCCTCTTTATATGATGTTGCATAAAAAGATTTACAATACACATTGATTATACCATTATTTTTAAAGAATATTATACTATTAATTAAACAAAATGGTAACAATAAATAAAAAAATGACTAGTCAAGCAAGTCATTTTCATATATTTCTTCATATTTTATTAAACCATCAATTACTGATGTTTTGATATTTGAAAATTTGTTAACAGTAATTTGAAAGTTATTACTTAAGTATTCTTTTAACCCTTGAAAGGCTGAAGAACCACCGGTAATTGTAATACCTTCATCTAAAATATCACCTGTTAATTCTGGTGGTGTTTGTTCTAAGACTTCCATTAATAAATTTAAAACAGGTCTAAACAATCCAACAACAATATTTTTTATTTCATTAGAATCAATAAGTTCGTTTTTAGGTCCGCCACCCAATAGACTACGACCGGAAATTTTTAACTTACGATTACTTTTAGCTGCAAATCCACCAAACTCTTTTTTAATTTGTTCTGCTGTATTTCTTCCAATTTCTAAAGAATATTTTGCTCTAATGTATTTTTCAATTTCTTCATTAAAAAAATTACCAGCTTTTTTATATACTTTATTAACTAAAACATTATTGTTTGAAATAATTGAACAACTAATAAGGCCAGCCCCTAATTCCAATAATAAATGACCTTTAGGTTCTAATATTTTCATTCCAGAACCCAAAGCTGCCATTAAAGCAGAAGGAACTATTCTAATTGTTTTAACTCCCAAATTAATGAACATCTTTTCAAAAGCTTGTTTTTCTAAAACAGAAATATTTGAAGCTGATGAAATAACAACATTTGCATCTTTTCAAACATCTTTTATTTCCACGCTTTCAAAGACTCTTTTTAAATAAGCTTCTGCTAATCCACGATCTGTTATTGCTCCATTTTGTAATGGTTCTAAAATTGAAATATGTGGTGGTGTTTTATCCATCATATTTAAGGCTTCTTCACCAACGGCAATTATCTTTTTTTTGCTATTATCGTACGCTAAAACAGAGGGCCCATTAAAAATTACCCCCAAACCAGAAACATAGGCAATGGTTTTACTTGTACCAAAGTCCATAGCTAAGTATTTAGTTTCTTTATTTTTTCTTGCCATTCTTATTGAAAAAACCTTTCTTTATTGTGATTATATCATTAAAATTAATATGGTATGATAGTAAAGTTAATAGATATAAAAATTTTTTATTATTACTATTTTTATAATTTATTGTTACAAAAATAAAATTTTACTTTTAAAACGTCAAACTGTTTATTTTTTAAATAAACTTTTGACCTTTTATATTGTAACACTATATTTTGAGAAAGGAACTTATGAGTTTAGCACATTTAAAAAACATTGAATACTCAATAGCTGGTAAAAAATTATATTCTGGCATTGAATTAAAAATAAATCCAGGAGAAAAAATAGCTTTATTAGGTCCGAATGGAGCTGGTAAAACAACACTTTTAAACATTATTTCTGGAAAAATAGCTCCCGACAACGGGATTATAGACATGCATGAAAGAATTAAATACGGATATTTAGATCAACACTTAGTTATTGATAAAGATATTATAGTAGGAAAGTTCTTAAAGGAAGCTTATGCAGATTTATATGAATTAGAAGCTGAAATGACAAAAATATACGCAGATATGGAAGCGGAATATAGCGAGAAAAAACTTTTAAGAGCATTAAGTATTCAAGATATGTTGGATGCCCAAGATTTTGATTCAATCGAAAAAAAAGTTGGTCAATTAGTTAATGGACTTGGCATTGGTCTTGATAAGTTAGATTTAAAAATTGATGATCTATCTGGAGGGCAAAAAGCTAAAATTATTTTAGCCAAATTGCTTTTAACTAAAAAAGATTTCTTAATTTTGGATGAACCAACAAACTTTTTAGATATTTCTCAAGTAAATTGATTGTCAGATTTTTTAAAGAATTCAAATATTACATATATTTTGGTTTCACATGATATTGATTTTATAAACAAGACATGTAACATTATTTATTCTTTAAAAAACACAAATTTAATTAGATTTGTAGGGAACTATGATGAATTTGTTGAATACGAAGAAGTAATGAATGAAAATTATGATCGACAAGTAAAACAACAAAAACAACAAATTAAAAAATTAGAAACATATATTGCTAAAAATTCAGCAAGAGCAAGTACTGCTAAAAGTGCGCAATCTCGTGCTAAACAATTAACAAAAATGGACAAATTAGAGGACCGAAAAGAATTGCAAAAACCCAACTTTGCTTTTAAATATAAAAGGCCAGCTTCAACAATTATTTTAAATTGTAATGATTTAGAAATAGGGTATGACAAAAGACTTGTTGAAAAACTAAACATTAAAATCAGAGATGGTGAAAAAATGTTAATTAGTGGTAAAAATGGAGTTGGTAAAACTACATTTTTAAACACAATTTCTGGAGCTTTAGATAAACTTGGAGGAAACTTTGAAATTGGCGAAGGTGTTTCTATTATGTACTTTAAACAATTAGAAAAAATAGAACCAATTTCAGCTGTTAGTTACATTAGATCTCACAACCCTAATTTAGGAGATAATGAAGCTAGATCATTATTAGCTAAATTTGCTATTAAAGGTAAATTAATGTCTCAACCAATGACTACATTATCTGGGGGAGAACAAACAAAAGTTAGGTTAGCCAATTTAAATGTACAACCTTGTGGGCTTTTATTGCTTGATGAGCCAACAAATAACATTGATGTTTTAGCAAAAGAAGCACTTTTAGAAGCTATTGAAGCTTTTGAAGGAACTGTTATTATGACAACCCATGATATTAACTTCTCAACTAATTGAGCACAAAAAATTCTTGAATTAAAATAAAAAAAACAACGAAATCGTTGTTTTTTTATTTAAAATATTTATTTAGATTTTTTAAATAATTCCACCAAAGCTGAAATAATGAAAAATCCTGATATAACTGATCAAAAGATAGTTATATTTTTTAAAGTTTTACTTTTTTTGTTAGAAAACAATTTAACTAAATTTAAAATTATAGCCGGAAATATAAGAGAAACTCTTACAAAAAGACCTATACTTAATACATCAAATTTTCCTTGTAAACCAACCACTGTTAAATATGCAATAGATAGTAAAACACCCGATAATATTAATAAAGACATTAATATATCTGTTTGTATAATAGCTTTTTTATTAATTATTTTTTCTGATTTTTTAAACATATTTTCCTCACCGGCCTATAATTCATCTGCTGTAACTAAAAATAATTATACCATATATTAAAATTGAAAAATATTTATACTTTTTAATAAATTTTAAGGCAAATTAATAAGAAAATTATTTTATTTGCATTTTTCATCAATCCTGTTATACTTAATAAAGTAAGACGACAATCTAGTAGAAATCTTAACCGTAATTTTAAGTACGGACTTTTTGTCGCTAAAGGGAAGTTTCTTCCCTTTTTTATTGTAAGGTTATTTTATGGGCAAAACATATGTTAATTTTTTTCTGGATGAAAGTGGTGGAGATACATCGACTTTTTTTGTTGTTGGAGGCTTTTTTTATAATTACAAAAGACAAAGCAGATATGAAAAGTGTGGAAAACAAGATACATAGAAATATAAAAAAAAACTGAAAAAGCTATTTTAGACTATAATATTAAAAGTAAAAATATCAATAATTTTTCAGAATTACATAGAAAAAAGAGATATAATACAGAGCTAAAATTTAAATGTCTAAATCATAATAATAAAGAATTTTTTATTTAAAAATTTAAAAAATCATCAGCAAGAAAATATTTTTGTTATTTTAAATTTAAAGAAATATAAAGAAAGTAGTAAAAAAAAACTTAAATTCAATCTATAATAAAATGGTTTTTATTTTGTTAGAAGAAACTTTAAAAAAAAGTTGATAAAAATATAGGTGAGGATATAGAAATTAAAATATCTATTGATCAAAGAACAGGTATTACAAAAACAAGCAATAAAGACAAGAATTCAGAAAACAAAGGCATTGAAAAATATTTAAAAGCAAAATTAAAAACAGATAATTTAAAAGTAAATGAACATATATCATCTCAAAAACCATTAATAAGATACGCTGATTTTATAGTTGGTGCAGTTTCGTCTTTCTGCAGATTTTTAAATGGGGACAAAAATAACTACGACGAAAAAGCTGTTGAAATTTTTAAAGCAATGACAAAAAATATATATTGTAATTGTTATGAAAAAAAAGAAAAACAATGCAACATTATATCAGACGTTTTATCTCAATGCTCAAAAAAACATCTATAAGTTACTTTTTTGGCATTCAGGACAATAATAAGTTCCACGACCACCAACAACAGTTTTTTCTATAATTGTCGAGCAAACAGCGCATGGTTGCTTTGCTTTTCCATGAACATATAAATAGTTTTGAAATTTACCATCAATATTACCAGAATGAAATGATGAAATAGTTGTTCCTCCAACATCAATTGATTTTTGTAGAACTTCTTTTGTGTGTTTTACTATGTTTTCTAAGTCATTTCTTGTTATATTTTTTACATTTCTTTCTGGATATATCTTAGATAAAAATAATATTTCGTTTACGTATATATTTCCAATTCCGGTAACTACATTTTGTTCCAATAACAGCGTTTTTATTGCCTTATTACGATTTTTTCATTTTTCTTCTAAGTAATCTGCTGTAAAATTTTCATTAAAAGGTTCTAATCCTAAGTTACTTAAAGGTCTAATCGTAAACAATTCTTCTTTTTTTACTAAGTCTAATGTTCCAAAGCGTCTTGTGTCATGATATCTTAGTTCAAAATCTTGATCAAGTTCTAAAACAAATAAAACATGTTTAGGATCATAGGGGTCTTTTTTATTATTATAAAATCATTTTCCTTCCATCCTTAAATGACTTATTAATACATAATCATCCAAATCAAAAAGAATGTATTTTCCACGTCTAGAAACATTTTGTATTGTTTTATTCAATAATATTGATTTAAATTCTTCAATATGTGGTTGTTTTATTATTTTATTGTAATAAATAAACAAATCTGTAATTTTCTTATTTATTACAAACTTTCTTAATGTACGACAAACCGTCTCAACTTCTGGTAATTCTGGCATAGTTCTCCTTATTTAATTTCTAATCAATTTAAACCACTTTTATATGAAACAGATAAGGGCACATCAAGTACAACGGCTTTCTCCATTCCATCTTTAATAATTTCAATAGCTTTTTCTTCCAAATCTTTTGGTACTTCAAAGATAAGCTCATCATGTATTTGAGCTATTATTTTAGCACTTGGCATAAATTCTTTTAAATTAAAATCTACGTTTTTAATGGCAAATTTAATAATATCAGCAGCAGTCCCTTGTATTGGAGAGTTTACAGCCGCTCTTTTACCAAAACTTCTTAAATGATGATTATTAGATTTCATTTCTGGGATATATCTTTTCCTTTCAAATAAGGTTTTAACATAACCGTTTTCTTCTGCAAATAATTGCATTTTTTCAATAAAGGTTTTAACACCACTAAAGCGTTCAAAATAACTTTCTTTAAATGCTTTAGCACTTTTCACAGTTATATTAAGCACATTTGATAATGTTCAATCATCCATTCCATAAATAATTGCAAAATTGATTGTTTTTGCATTTCTACGCATATTTTCATCGACATCCTTAATATCTACATCAAATATTTTAGAAGCTGTTTGAATGTGCACATCTTGATTATTAGCGAAAGCCTCAATCAGATTTTCATCTTGTGAAAAATGAGCTAAAACCCTTAGTTCTATTTGAGAATAATCAAAAGATAATAAAACTGAATCTTTGGTTGAAGTTGTAAAAATTTTACGCATTTTCCTTTGTTCAGGACCTTTTGAACCTACAACCTGCATATTAGGATCTTTTGAAGATATTCTCCCGGTTGTTGTATCTGCTTGACGATAAATTGTATGAATCTTATTATCTTCATGAACACTACTTTCAAAAACATTTAAAAAACTAGTAAGAATCTTATTAAATTTTCTATATTCTAAAATTAAATCAATAACAGGGTGTTCTTGATACTTTTTCATAAACTCTAATACATCAACAGATGTTGATCTTTTTTTATTGACCTTTTCATCACTTGTTTTTAAATTTAGCTCATCGTATAGTAGTTCTTGTATTTGTTTTGGAGAATTAGGATTTATTTTGTTCTTAGCTATTTTTTGAATTTCTTCAGCAATTTGTTCTACTTTTATAACGGTTTCTTTTTGCTGTTTTGTTAGTTCTTTTCTATCCACAAAAATTCCATTTATTTCCATGCTTGTTAAAGCAAATGCTACAGGCATTTCTAAGTTTTCATACAAGTCATGTTGATTACTTTGAATTAACAAGTTTATTATTTTATCTTTTAAATTAAACATATAGTAACTTTTGTTTGTTAAAAGTTTAGCTATTTTTTCCTTCTCAACATCACTTGTTTTTTTAACACCTTTTCCAAATACTTCTTCGTCTTCTAAAATATTTACCTTTAAAAAACTAGAAATATAAGATTGAATATCATTGTTTGTTTTTTCGTTAAAAATATATGAAGCAAGCATCATATCATATGCTATATTTTCTACTTTTATTTCGTATCTATTTAAGGCGCAAATGATTTTTTTTAAATCAAAAACACTTTTTTGAAATTTTGTAGATGCTAAAAATTCTTTAAATAAAATATCATTTTTAGCCACACTAAAATCATAATAATAATTACCAGAACTGTTTGAAATTCCAAATCCAATGATTTCACTTTTATGATAATTTTCATCTAATGTTTGTAGATATATTGCACTATCATGATTCATATCCAAAGTTCATTTATCAATTATTTGATACTTAACTTCCGCCGTTTTTTTAACAGTCCCACTCATTAAAGATGCCATCTCGTATTTTTCATAAAAGTCATTTAAACCCTCATAATTAACTACAAGTTCTGTTTGTTCTTGATAATCACTAATGTCAAAATCATAGTTTAAAACTGCCATTTCTTTTGATAAATAAGCATCATCTTTATATGTTAAAAGCTTTTCTTTTTGAGACTTAGAAATTTCTTCAATATTTTCATAGATATTATCTAAATGCCCATACTTTGCCAAAAGAGTCTTAGCTGTTTTTGGCCCAATCCCACGAACACCTGGAAGGTTATCAGAGGGATCACCACTTAATCCCTTATAGTCAACTACTTGTTCTGGTGTTATTTCCATATTTTCTTTTAAAGTCTCGATGTCATAAACTATTAAATTTGAAGTTCCAGACTTTGATGTTAAAACATGTACGTTTTTGTCTATTAATTGGAACAGATCTTTATCGCTCGATAAAATATCAATATGATATTCTGCCTTTAATTTTTGTGTTAATACAGCGATAATGTCGTCAGCTTCATAATTATCTTTTTCATAATAGACAATATTTGCAGCATCTAAAAATTCTCTAACAATTTTAAATTGTTGAATCAAATCATCTGGAGTTTTACTTCTTCCGGCTTTATAAGATTCAAGCTTCTCGTGTCTAAATGTTTTTTTACCTTTATCAAATGCAACAATAACATTGTAGTATTCACTACTATGAATTAAGTTTTTTAACATTTTAGCAAAAGAAAAAACAGCATTTGTTGGAATACCATCTTTCGTTTTTAATTGAATACTATTATTACTATAAGCTGTTGCAAAGTAAGCTCTAAAAATTAACGCATTACCATCAACTAACAATATTTTTTTCATTAAACTCCTAATTTCAACACAATAATGAACTTCCGCTTCCAATAATCATGGTGTATCTATATATTTTATTATATTCATTATATATTGTTTTTAATTTTTGGTTTATAGAAATAGCAGAGTGTTGCAAATCATTAAAATTATATTTCGTTAAATAGTTAAAAGAATTTTTATAATATAAATTGTTTGAAACTATATTTATAAAAACATCTTTTGTGTTAGAACTTATTTTTGGTGTAATTACTTTATAATTTTTTGGAATATATTTATTTAACTTTCTTTTTTTAATAAACTTTATTTTTTTTTCCAAATTTATAAACAATTGCTGGTTTATTATAGTAAAAAAAACAAAGCATCATTTCCTAGTTGATTAATTATCTTTAAAACTTTTTTACTATAATAATCTATATTAAAATATTGACATAAAAGTTTAATTGTAAAAACACTATTACTTGCAGATAACCCCAAACCAGAACCAATTGGTTGTTGTTTATTTAAAAACAACCTAATATTTCAATCTAAATCTGTAAATGTATCACGAAATAACTTTATTGCATCAAGCACAGTGCTATTATTTAACAAATCATTATTGTTTGAACAATATTCAAAATTTTCATTTTTAATAATTTCAATTGTGTCAAAAGCATCATAGTAGGGGATAATTAGCGTTTTTAAATCATGAATATTATTTTTTGTTTTTTTATATAACTTAATATACAAATTTATTTTTCCGTTGCTAATTATTTTCATAAAAAAACCTATATATTTTTCAAAAATAATCTAATTCAAGTTGTTCTCCTCTAATTTGTGGATTGATATTTAAAGCTGCGAACATATCTTTAATTTTTTCTTGTTGAATTCCAAAACTTCTTAAATTATTGTATAAAGTCTTTCTTTTCATTGCAAAACAGCCTCTAACAAATTTTTGTAAATTTTTTACATCTTTTACATCAAACTTCTTATTCATAGTCATTTTTATAACAATACTATCAACGTCAGGGGCTGGTCTAAAGCAATTTCGACTAACATTAGTAACTTTTTCTATGTCACAAAAAAATTGACAAATAACACTTAAATTACCATACTGTTTATTGTTAGGCTTTGCTATTATTCGATCGCCAACTTCTTTTTGCACCATAAATGTCATTGTTTTAAGATTTTTTAAATCACTTTCAAGAAATTTAAATATTATAGGAGAAGTTATATAATAGGGAACATTGGAAACTACATTAAATGGTTCATTGCCAAAGAATTTATGAGTATCATCAACAATATCAACTTCCAGGAAATCTTTGTTTAATATGTTTTTACTTTTTTCGGGAAAGTTTTTTAATAAGTAATCATAAGCTTCTGTGTCTATTTCATACGCATATAAGTTTTTATCTAAAAGGTATTTAGTTAAAGCTCCTAAACCAGGGCCAACCTCAATAATGTTATCAACACCATTATTTGTTGTTGCTTCTATAATTTTATTTATTATATTATTATCTATTAAAAAATTTTGTCCAAACTTTTTCTTTGCTTTAAATTTCATTATCTTCCTTTAAAAGTTTTAATAAACTATCTTTATTATAGTTTAAAGAGTTTAAAACCTTAAATAATGTTTTATTATTAAAAAAATTAATATTTAATTTTTCACAAATTGTTTCTCGAATATTTTTTGTTTCAACTATTGATAAGTAGTCTTGTAAACTTAAACTGCTATTAGCTGAGGAAAATTTTTTTTTGTTCCTTAAATGCTGCCATTATTTCTTTTGCGGGTGCTTCTGCAACACCTCATTTTCCTTTGTGATTTAAAGGTCTTTGGGGTAAAAAAACATTAAAACAATTATTAGATAAAATTTCATTAATTTTCTTTCTAATATCTAATCCTGGTTTATCTGGATCTGTAAAAACAATCATTTTGTGCGTTTTAGACAATAATACAATTAAATTAATTATTTTTTGACTAAGCCCATGCCCTGATGTTTCAACAGTAACAATGTCTGGTCATATAGTTCGTAATTTATTTGTATCAGAACTTCCCTCAACAATTACAATAGTTTTCATATTTTATTTCTCATTTCATTTATCAATATAATTATAAGTTTTTTAATAATTATAAAAAGTCTTTTATATAGATTCCTTTTATTTTATTTAAAAGTAGTTAAAATAAAGGTAGAAAATTAACATAAGGAGATTATTAGGATGAAATATCATAAACAATTAGTAAATGCTAAAGAAATTATTGCGAAAGCATATAAAGGTAAATATGCTGTAGGGCATTTCAATATTAATAATTTAGAATGAGCTAAAGCTCTTTTAGAAGCAGGTCAAGCTTCAAACACACCACTTATTTTAGGAGTTTCTGAAGGTGCGAATAAATACATGGGTGGATTTAAAACTGTGGCAGGAATGATTAATGGATTATTAGAAGATTTAAAAATTACAATTCCTGTTGTATTACATTTAGATCACGGACAAAGTGTGGAAAGCTGTAAGAACGCTATTGATGCTGGTTTTTCATCAGTAATGTTTGACGGAAGTCATTTAAGTTTTGAAGACAACATAGTAAAAACAAAAGAAGTTGTAGCATATGCTAAGAAACACAATGTTTCTGTTGAAGCTGAAATTGGTTCAATTGGTGGAGAAGAAGATGGAGTAATCGGTAACGGTGAATTCGGAGATCCAAAAGAAGCTAAAGAAATTGTTGCTTTAGGAATTGACTTTTTAGCAGCTGGTATCGGAAATATCCATGGACAATACCCAGAAAACTGAAAAAGTTTAAACTTTGATGTTTTAAAAAACATTAATACTGCAGCAAACAAAGGTTTAGTTTTACATGGCGGAAGTGGAATACCACAAGACCAAGTTAAAAAAGCTATTACATTAGGAATTAGTAAAATTAATGTTAATACAGAATTACAATTAGCTTTTGCTAGTGCAACAAGAAAATATATTGAAGCTAAAAAAGATTTACCTGAAAACGGTAAAGGATTTGATCCTAGAAAACTACTTAACCCAGGTTTTGTAGCAATTAAAGATACATTTAATGAATTAACAACATGATTCGGTTCAAAAGGAAAAGCTTAGGCTTTTCTTTTTTTATGTCAAAACTCCTTATAAACTCTATGTAAATATTAGAAAAAAAAATCATAATATAATAACACTATGGCAAATTAATTACAAGCAATTTTTTAAAAAAATATGGTATAATTAGATTGTATAGGAGAGAATATGAAAACGAATACTTACGACAAAATTAAATTAATGGAAAAAGACTTAACAAAAAATATCTCAACAAAAAGTTACAACAATGACATTTCTAACTTAGTGGAAGATGTAGATTTATTTGATGAATTTGGAGTTGTGAAAAAACTTATTAGTAAATATAAAGAAAACAGATTTTGTATAGTTTTTTTACCTGATTTTTCAAATACTATAATTAAAGATTTAAATTATAGTATTATTGCTAAATTCAATATTGAGCTTTCAATCAACAAACTATCTATGTATGGAGAGTCTTTCTTATTTGCTATGAAAAAAATTATTAAAGGATTAACTGTTGTTTCAGCAAAAGACANNAAAAAAATCTTGTGAGACAGAGTTAAATTATTCTCAAACTTGTTAAAAAATAGCAAAGAATTAGACAACCAAAAAGCTGATATTATTTTAAACGATTTAGAATTTGATGATCCATTAGAATACATCGCCAAAGAGTTTAAAGAAATAACACAAGCTTATGAAATAAAAGAAGATTTCTTAATTGTTATAAATGAAATTAGTTCAAACAATTTTGAATATGCTTATGACTTATATAAACTATTAAAAATTATTTTTAAAGATTTAAACAATTTTAATGTTCTATTTGAAGTTAAAGAAACAATCTTTATAAACTACTTTAACAAATTTACACTTAGTGCAAATAACGAACTATATAACTTTGATTATATTTTAAGTGCTAATAACGTAAATCAAATTACACAAAGCACTCAATACAATCAAGAACCTAATAAAAACAATGGAATTGTAAATGAGATTGAATATCAAGACAACTATGATGATAAAAGTTTTGAAGATGTGCCTTCAGCATTTCCACAAAAATCACGTTATTATATGTCAAATACAGACCGTATTTTAAGAAACGTAAATATAAACCGTAATCTTAAAACTTCTGAAAAAGTAAGTTTAATGAATAACGAAAAAGAAGAAGAAAAAATGGGTGATTTGCGTATTTCTGATCAAGCGCGCAATAAAATAAGAAGATCAAGATAGAGGTACTTATATGAAAAAAACACATTTAGGGTTATTTACCTTTTCATTATCTTTAATAATTTTATTAGCGTTATTTCAAATTTTCTTGGGGTCATTACTTTTAATATATGTTTTAGAGATTAGTTTACCAACAGCTCTTTTTGAAATTTTAAGAGAAGCTTCTTGAACATTTTGAGGGCCAGAACAATATGCTATTTTAACGTCAGGACCTATTTGAGGGTTTGTTTATACTGCAGCTATTATTGCTATCCCGTTAGGAATGATAGGATTCAGTATAACTTATTTGAGATTATTATTTAAAAAAGGTAATGATAGTAATTTATATTTAAATATTTATATCAAAATATTATTGGTATTTATAATTGGGTTACAAATTGCAGCCGGGTCTAGTTTAATTGGTCCATTAACAGGAGCTATAGGATTTTTATTAATAGCTTTAGAAATTAGCGAAAGAGTTTACAAAAGTCTTGGAAAAACTAAAAAATCTAAAGAAAAAACTATGAAAATTAAAAAACCTAAGGTTAAAAAAGAAAAAACTCCAAAACAAATAAAATTACCAAACATTCAAAAACCAATGGCGTTGCCACAGGCTAATGATAATTTAGATAAAGTTTTGGATAGAAAACTAGTATTAAAGAAAGCAAAAGATAAATTAAGAAAAAAAATCAAGTTTTCTGAAGCTAAAACAAGTAATGAGTACGATGATTTCTTTAGTGAAGAAAAACAAACTGATTTACAAATTAACATGAGTGCGCCTGCAATAAATTCAAGTTTTGAAGAAGAAAAACAAGATGTTTCAGAAGAAAATGTTTTCAACAACGAAATAAATGAAAATTTAATAACTAAGCAAAGTGCTTTAAGTTTAGATATTCAAAATATGAATGAACAAATACAAGAAGAAGAAGACACTTTCAATAAGTCTAAATCTGTTTCAGAAGTTTTAAAAGTTGAAGAACCAGAAGAAGTTATTGAAGAAGTTGAAACTCAAACAATAGAAAGTAACACAAATGTTATTTCAAATAATAATATTGATAAATTCATTTTAGTTGAAAATGACAGTGCAGTAACAGAAAAAGCATTAACAAATGTAAAAGAAGAGTCACAAACAACATCTTTAGAATTAAATAAAGAAAATGATAATACAATTCAAAAGTTAGAACAATGAGGTTTTTTACACCAAAAAGCAACATGCTTACATTCAACAATATATTCAAAAAATGTTATTTCAAATAATGAACTTAACAAAATTATATTTAAATATAATATTTTAGCTAAAAAAGCTAACAAAATTGTTATGGAGCAAAACTTTAACAAACCAAAAGTTTTAGCATTAATAAACAATGAGGAAAAACGTCGTTTAATTAATAAAAACAATCAAAGAAGAATTGAACTTGAAGAAAAAGAACTTAAAATTGAAAAATCATATATTAGTGATCAATCAGAAACCAATCTTAATTTTGATGAAATTAAAAAAACTGTAGACAATGTAGTTCCTGAAACTAAAAATATGACTGTATTTTTTGAAGATAGTTCAATTAATGATAATATTAAACACGAAGTTATTGAAGAAAAAACAAACGATAATAATAAACAAATACAAGATGAAGGTAATATCAATATGAGTATTAAAAAATCAAATGACAATTTTAAACTTGAAGATGACATTATTGAAAATAACGCCGATGAAGATGGAGTTATTGAAATTTTAAATAAAGATAATATCTTTAAAAACAATCGTAGTAAAAGCGATTTCCCATCATCAAAACCTTTTAGAACAAAAGTTAAAAATGATCTAATTGAACAAAGAGATTTAATCAGAGAAATTAATGAAAATAACCAATTAGATAAAGAAGTAAAAGTTATTTATGAAGATGAAAATGAACAACAAACATTTAACAATAATGTAACAAACAACGAAACAATAATATCAAATAACAATGAAACAAATATAAGTAAAAATGAAACAACACTATTAAACAAAACAATTACAAATGTAACAAACAACGAAACACAAATATTAAACAACAACGTAGAAAACAATAAAACAACAACATCAATTGATGAAAATGCTAATACTATAAATACAACACACACTATTAACAATGTTAAAGAAAGCAACTTTGATTTTGAAGCAGTTTTAAATAATTTTGGAAATAAACTATTAAAAAGCAATGGTGATTTAATAGAAAAAATTAACACAAAAATTGATACAGTAAGTGCTGATGTAAACTCACTTGGTGGAGAAATTCAAAGTATAAAAAATAATGAAAAAGAAATTTTTTCACAACACAATAATTTTGAAGAAGCTATTTTAGATTTAAAATCTAACATGCACACTATAAGTTTAAAAGTAGAAGAAATATCATCAATTAAAGAACAATTAAATCAACAAAGTAGAAAAACAAACCATATCAAAAGAACAAAACATGTAGTTGAAACAAACCATAACAACGAAAAACATAATTATGAAAATTATCAAGAGCAAGATAGTTTAATTCTAAGCCATAGAATTGCTAACCATATTGCGGAACATAACGTTGAAAAGTTTACAAAAGTTAAAACACCATATTTAAAAGGTTGTGATATTTGTGAACACCAAAAGAAAAGAGTTTAAATTATGAAACAAGATTTTGATATTAGATGCTTTAAATGTTTACAAGAACTAGAAAAAAAAGGCACACCAGCAAATCCAATATTAGTTAACAAAGCTAGACAAGCAATGGCTAGTGGATCTTTAGATGACATATTTGTTTGCGAAAAACACAAATAAATAAAAAATAAAAATAAAAACAAAAGTTTTTATTTTTATTTTTGTTATAATAACAATTTATGAACAAAGTATTGACAATAGATATAATTAATGTTTATAATATAAAAGCGTTTATTATGTAAAAAATCAAACTATTAAGGGGTAATTAATGAGAAAACAAAAATCGTTCGGTGAATTTGCTAAAAGATTAGACTATACCAAAGTTAGTGGTGACTTAGAACTACCAAATTTAATTGAAGTACAAACAGAAAATTTTAAATGATTTTTAAATGAAGGAATTAATGAAATTTTCGGAGAAATTTTTCCGGTTTCAGACGGTGAAGGAAAAATTCATTTACAAATGTTAGATTGAAGCTTTAAAAAAGAGCGTAGAAGCGTTTATCGTGCTAAAGAGCAAGGTAAAATTTTTGAAGCACCAATTTATGCTAATTTAAAGTTATCAATTAATACACAAGACTCTGTTATTAGAAAAGATTACGAAAGTAATGCTGATTGAGATGACTTTATTTATATCAAAGAACACATTAAGGAAAATGTTGGTCATGATATTACACTTGAAAAACAAAAAGATAATATGCTTAACTTTACTATTGATAATGGTGAACACAAAGCAACTTGCCTTGTAATTATAAAAAGTTCAAATGAAGATGAAATTATTGTGGACTTTTCAATTGAAAGAACAGGGGAAGTGTTTTTCGGTGATTTCCCTTTAATGACTCAAAAAGGAACATTTATTGTTAATGGTTCAGAAAAAGTTGTAGTATCACAACTTGTTCGTTCTCCTGGAACATACTTTAAAAAAGATATTAATATAAAAAACGGAGAAGTTGTTTACTATGTTGATTTAATTCCTTCTCGTGGAACATGATTAGAATTTGAATCAGAATTAAAAAAAATTAAGAAAGAAAAAGAAGATGTTTTAAGAAACGTATTTTTTGTAAAAATTGATAAATCAAGAAAAATAGCTGTTAATCATTTATTTGATGCATTTGGTTTAGAGCAAGATGTTGTTTTAGATTTATATGAAAACAATAACTACATTCAAAATACATACGATTTTGATGGTTCACCATTCGAAAATATTGAAGATAAAAAGAAAAGTGCAGCACAAGAAATTTATAAAAAAATTCGTTCGGGAGAAACAGCTACACCAGATGGAGCGGTTAAGTTTTTATATGGACTTTTATTTGATCCAAGAAAACATGATTTAACAAGAGCTGGTCGTTTTAAATTGATTCAAAAATTATCAATTGAAAAAAGATTACTAAAAAGAGTTATTGCTCAAGACTTTTTAGATGAAAACGGAAATGTTTTATTCCCTGCGGAAACTTTAATTACTAAAAATGAATTAAAAGTAATTAGAAAAGCACTTCGTAATGGAGCAATGCAAACAACAATTAAATTTGACGAAGAAATTCCAGGAACAAACGTAATTCAAAAAATTAATGTTTATGCTGAAAGTGATCGTCGTGAAAAAGTAATTTCAATAATTGGGATTGACCCAAATGGAAAAGAAACTTTTGTGACTGTACCAGATATTGTTGCAACTTTTTCATATTTACTAAACTTAAGACATGATATTGGGGAAGTTGATGATATTGATCACTTAGGAAACCGTCGTGTAAGAACTGTTGGAGAGCTTTTACAAAACCAATTTAGAATTGGAATGTTACGTATTGAAAAAAACGTTAAAGAAAAAATTTCTACTTCAAATATTTTCAAAATGAAACCATCTAATTTAATTAACAACAAACCTTTATCATCTGTAATTGGTGAGTTTTTCAACTTATCTCAATTATCACAATTTATGGACCAAACAAATCCTTTATCAGAGTTGACAAACAAACGTCGTTTAACAGCTTTGGGACCAGGTGGGTTAACAAGAGAACGTGCTGGATTAGAAGTTCGTGACGTTCACTACTCTCACTATGGAAGAATTTGTCCAATTGAAACACCAGAAGGACCAAATATTGGTTTAATTAATAACTTAGCAACATATGCAAAAATCAATAAGTATGGATTTATTACAACTCCATATCGTGTTGTAAAAGATTGTAAAATTTCAGAAGAAAATGAATATTTAACAGCAGATGAAGAAAAAGATTATGTTATAGCTCAGGCAAACATTGCTTTAAATGATGATCGTTCAATTAAAGAAGACGAAGTTATTGCACGTTTCCAAGGAGATAATATTATTGTTGATCGATCACAAGTTGATTATATTGATGTGTCACCAAAACAAATTGTTTCTGTGGCTACAAGTTGTATTCCATTTTTAGAAAATGATGATGCCAACCGTGCCTTAATGGGTGCCAACATGCAACGTCAAGCAATTCCTTTAATTAGACCAGATTCACCATATGTTGGAACTGGGATTGAACATGTAGCTGCTAGAGATTCTGGGTTAGCTATTATTGCTGAAGATACTGGAGTTGTTAACTATGTTGATTCTAAAAAAATTGAAGTTGAAACAAAAGATGGTATTAAAACATATACACTAGATACTTTTGAAAGAAGTAATCAAGGAACATCTCTTTTACATACTCCATTAGTTAAAAAAGGTGACACTCTTAAAAAAGGTCAAATTATAGCTGATGGTCCTTCAATTGAAAAAGGAGAATTAGCTTTAGGGCAAAATGTTACAGTAGCATTTAGTACTTGAAATGGTTACAACTATGAGGATGCGATTATTGTATCTGAAAGATTAGTTGTTGAAGATGTCTTTACATCAATTCATATTGAAGAATATACAATTGAAAGAAGACAAACTAAACAAGGGGCGGAAGAAATAACTCGTGAAATACCAAATATTTCAGAGAATGCTAGAAAATTCTTAGATGAAGATGGACTAGTTATTATTGGAACAGAAGTAAAACCTGGGGATATCTTAGTTGGTAAAGTAACACCAAAAGGACAAATCCAATTGTCACCAGAAGATCGTTTATTACAATCAATCTTTGGAGAAAAATCAAAAAATGTTAAAGATAGTTCATTAAGAGCACCAAATGGTGGTGAAGGAATTGTTCAATCTATTAAAAGATTTTCTCGTGATAAATATGAATTGGCAGCAGATGTTATTGAAATTATTAAAATTTATGTTGTTCAAAAACGTAAAATTCAAGAAGGAGATAAAATGGCTGGGCGTCATGGTAACAAAGGTGTTATTTCAAAAATATTACCTTTAGCTGATATGCCTCACCTAGAAGATGGAACTCCAGTTGATATTATGTTAAACCCACTTGGGGTACCTTCAAGGATGAACATTGGGCAAGTTTTAGAAATCCACTTAGGGATGGCTGCTAAAAAACTTGGTTTAAAAGTTGCAACACCAGTTTTTGATGGAATGACAAATGATGAATTAATTGAAATCATGGATCAAGCCAACATGAAAAACTTTGGTAAAGAAAAACTAATCGATGGTAAAACAGGTGAAGCTTTTGATAACCTAATTTCTGTTGGAGTTATGTATATGCTAAAACTTTCTCACATGGTTGATGATAAATTACATGCAAGAAATGTTGGACCATACTCATTAATTACACAACAACCATTAGGTGGTAAAGCACAAAATGGTGGACAAAGATTTGGAGAAATGGAAGTTTGAGCCTTAGAAGCTTATGGAGCTGCTCATATTCTGAGAGAAATCTTAACTATTAAATCTGATGATATTAAAGGAAGAACAAGAGCATATGAAGCAATTGTTAAAGATAAAAGGATTCCAGAACCAGGTGTTCCAGAATCATTCAATGTTTTAACAAGAGAAATACAAGGTCTTGGATTTGCTATTAATACAGTTGATAAAGATGGAAACATTAAAACTATTGACTCATACGATGATAATGAAGAATACTATGAACAATTAGACTTGTTAGAACGTGAAGAAAACGAAAGCAAAGAAGATTGAGCTGAAGGTGTTGATATAAACAAAGAAATTTCAGAAGAAGATTTTTAATTTTGTAAAATAAAAGGGGTTAATANNATGATTTTAGACAAACAAAAAAGAATGATAAAAATTGGTTTAGCTGACCCAGAAACTATTCGCTCATGATCTCGTGGGGAAGTTAAAAAGCCAGAAACAATAAACTATAAAACTTTAAAACCAGAAAAAGAAGGACTTTTCGATGAAAGAATTTTTGGACCGACTAAAAATTTCGAATGTGCTTGTGGTAAATATAAAAAATCTAAAAACAAAGGTAAAACTTGTGAAAAATGTGGAGTTGAAATCACAGAAGCAATCGTTAGAAGACAAAGAATGGGTCACATCGAGTTAGAAGAACCGGTAACACATATTTGAATGTTAAAAGCGACTCCTTCAAGAATTGCAACATTACTAGATATGAAATCAAAAGAATTAGATGAAGTTGCTTACTTTGTTTCTTACATCGTTTTAGATCCAGGAACAGCAACACAACTAAAGAAAAAAATGGTTTTAGATTTAGGTAATGCTAAAACTTCAGTACAAACACGTACAAAATTAATTAAAACTGTTAAAGAAATTTTGGCAACAATTGATCGTGACAAAAATGAAGCAACATATGAAATCGGTGAAAATATTATTGAAGAATTAAGTGATAACTCAATTCCATTTTCAATGGATGAATGTGCACAATTCATTAATCGTTATACAAATGCTGAATTTGGAATTGGTGCTGCAGCAATTAAAACTTTATTACAAGGATTAGATTTACAAAAAGAAATCGATCAAGTAAAAGAAGATTTAAGAGTTAAAAAAACACAAACAGAACAAACAAAATTAATTAAAAGACTAGAAGTTTTAGATTCATTATTAAAATCTGGAAGCAAAGCAGAATGAATGATTTTGGATGCAATTCCTGTAATTCCCCCAGACATAAGACCAATTATTCAATTGGATGGTGGAAGATTTACAACTTCAGAAATTAATGATTTATATCGTCGTATTATCATTAGAAATGAACGTTTACGTAAAGTTAAAGCCATGGGAGCACCAAGTGTTATTGTTAACAACGAAAAAAGAATGTTACAAGAAGCTGTTGATGCTTTAATGGATAATGAACGTAAAGTAAGACCAGTTACTGGTAAAGATAAACGTCCTTTAAAATCTTTAACAAGTATTTTAAAAGGAAAACAAGGACGTTTTAGACAAAACTTACTAGGAAAAAGGGTAGATTACTCTGGGCGTTCAGTTATTGCAATTGGACCAGACTTAAAAATGTATCAATGTGGATTACCACGTAATATGGCAATTATTTTATTTAAACCATTTATTATTCAACGTTTAATTAAATTAGATATTGCAACAAACATTAAAGTTGCTGAAAAAATGATTTCAGAGCGAGAAGATGTAGTGTGAGAAGTATTAGAAGAGGTTATTAAAGACCGTCCAGTACTTTTAAATAGAGCGCCAACATTACACCGTTTAGGAATTCAAGCTTTTGAACCTGTTTTAATTAAAGGTAAAGCTATTAGATTACACCCATTGGTAACAACAGCATTTAATGCCGATTTTGATGGAGACCAAATGGCTGTTCACGTACCAATTACTAGAGAAGCTGTTGCTGAAGCTAGAAGTTTAATGTTAGGAAGTAGAAATATTCTAGGTCCTAAAGATGGACGACCAATAGTTACACCGACACAAGATATGGTTTTAGGAAACTATTACTTAACTTATGAAGAAAAAGGACTTAAAGGTCAAGGAACTATTTTTGGAAGCATTAACGAAGCTGTTATTGCTTATGAAACAAATAGTGTTGCTTTACATGCAATTATTGCAATTAAAGCATCAGCTTTAATTAACAAAAATTTACCAAATGGATTTGAAAATAAATTATTAATCACAACTCCAGGAAAAATTATCTTTAACCAAATTTTTAAAGAAAATTTCCCATATTTAAATGAACCAATTCAAAGTTCAAATTTTGAAATTAAAGATAAATTTTTAGTTAGTTTCGATACAAACATTCAAGAATATATTGAAACATTAGATATTAATTTACCATTTAGAAAAAAAGACTTATCATCAATCATTGATCGTTACTTTAAGTTATTTGGAGCTAATAAAACAGCTGAAATGCTTGATAACATGAAAAATGTTGGATTTAAGTTCTCTGGAAAATCTGGAGTTACAATTTCAGCTGGTGATGTTAAAGTATTTGATCAGAAAAAAGAATCTTTTGAAGCAGCAGACAACCGTGTCCATGAAATTAATGAATTTTATAACGAAGGGTTACTAACTTTACGTGAGAAAAAACGAAAAGTTGTTGATGTTTGAACAAAAGTAAAAGATAATATTCAAACACAATTAGAAGAAATTATTAAAGAAGATCCAAAAAACTCTATCTTTATGATGACAGATTCTGGAGCGCGTAGTAATGTGTCCAACTTTACCCAATTAGTAGGTATGCGTGGACTTATGAATAACCCTAAAGGGGATATTATTGAATTACCAATTAAATCTTCTTTCCGTGAAGGATTAACAGTTTCTGAGTTCTTTATTTCAACCCATGGGGCGAGAAAAGGGATGGCCGATGTTGCGCTTAAAACAGCTGACTCTGGTTATTTAACAAGAAGACTTGTTGATGTTTCTCAAGAAGTTATAGTAACAGAAGATGATTGTAAAACTCGTAAAGGGTTCTGAATTTTCAACATCGTAGATGATCGTCATGGTAACATTATTGTTCCAATTCAAGATCGTCTTGTTGGTAGATTCTTATTATCTGATTTAGAAATTAATGATAGTTTAACTATTAGTAAAGAAAAATTATTAACAGAAGATGATGCAAAAATTATTGCAAATTCAGGAATTGAAAGAATATCAATTCGTTCAGTATTAACTTGTGAATCTGCAAAAGGTATTTGTCAAAAATGTTATGGTAAAAACCTTGCAACTGGAGAACCAGTTAAAGTTGGAGAAGCTGTTGGTGTTATCGCAGCTCAATCAATTGGGGAACCAGGAACACAGTTGACAATGCGTACTTTCCATACAGGAGGGGTTGCTGGTGGTGTTGACATCACTCAAGGGCTTCCAAGAATTAAAGAGTTGTTAGACGTAACGACTCCAAAAGGAGCTACAGCAATTATTTCTGTTATTGACGGAGAAGTTTCTGAAATTATTGAAGAATCGGGAGTTTATCATATAACTGTTGCTTCTAAAAATGATGAGAAGAAATATCGCTCACAACATAATGCGGCATTAACTGTAAAAGTTGGAGACCGTGTTGTTCGTGGGCAAAAATTAACTGAAGGTTCAATTAATATTAAAGATTTATTAGATATTGCAAAAATTGAAGATGTTCAAAACTATATAATTAAAGAAGTACAAAACGTTTATCGTTTACAAGGGATTGAAATTTCTGATAAGCATATTGAAATTATTGTAAAACAAATGTTAAACAAAGTAAAAATCATTGATTCAGGTGATACTGAGTTGTTACAAGGTGAAATTGTTTCTATTAAGAAATATAAAGCAGTTACTAAAAAAGCTATTTTAGAACAGCAAAAACCACCAATTGCAAAACATGTATTATTTGGTATTAAAAAAGCACCATTAGAATCAGAATCATTCTTATCATCTGCATCTTTCCAAGATACAACAAGAGTTTTAGTAAAAGCTATTGTTAAAGGGAAAACAGATAGATTAGAAGGATTAAAAGAAAATATTATGATTGGTAACTTAATTCCAGCAGGAACAGGGTTAAGAGATCCAAGAGATATTATCCAAGAAGGAATTGATGCTAAAATCAACGAATACTAAAAAAAGAAAGCTCACAAGAGCTTTTTTATATTAACTTATTAAATAACTAAATATATTTTGGTATAATAAATATAATTGTAAGGTGAAAATATGGCACAAAAAATTTTAATAGTTTGTACAGAATGTTTATCAAAAAGTCATTCTATATACAAAAGTAATAAACTAGCAAATGAAAGATTTCAAATAAAAAAGTTTTGTGCAAAATGTAACAAACACACAATTTATAAGGAAACAAGATAATGGGCAAAGATAAAGCTGAAAAAAAATTGAAAAAGCAAGCAAAAGCAAAACCAATAAATGTTAAAGCAGTTAATCCCGAAATTTTTGATGGGGATAGAATTGCTGAAGGCAAAAAATCTCGTTTTGCACGTGTTAAAGTTACAGAAAAAAAAACCGCGTGAAAAAAGAAATATTAAACTAGCTTTTAAAGAATTTCCAATAAAATTTTCAAAAGAAATTAGAAGAATTAAGTGATCGCCTAAAAATAACTTAGGTAAAAAGTTCTTAATTGTGCTATGTTTTGTAGCAGCTTTTGCTTTATTCTATTTCGCATTAGATTTAGGATTATTCAATCTCTTGCGAGCATTAAAAATAATGTAATAATAATTTTTTAATTATGAAAGGTATAAAAATGAACACTATAAATAATGAATTAAACATAACACCAAATAATAAAAAAGGTAAATGATATGTTATCAACAGTTACTCTGGGCAAGAGGATCGCGTTTTAGAAGATTTAAAACAAAGAGTTGAATCTTTAAATTTAACAGATAAAGTTTTTGATATTCGTGTCGTTAAAGAAAAAATCGTTGTTAAAAAAGGTCAAAAACCACGTGAAAAAAATGTTTATCCTGGTTATATTTTCATCAACATGAAAATGCATGATGACGCTTGATATGTTGTAAGAAACACAACAGGTGTAACTGGATTTATTGGTTCTTCTGGAAAAGGTACAAAACCATTTCCATTAACTGATAAAGAAGTTGAAAGAATGTTAGGGAAAGCATTAAACATTAACAAAAATACTGAGAAAAAAGAGAAAAAAGTTTATGTTGCACACTTTAAAGTTGGCGATGTTGTTACATTAATTGATGGACCACTAGCTGGAAAAGACGGTAAAGTTGTAAGTATAGATACAACAAAAGGATTGGCGACAGTAAATGTAGAAATGTTTGGTCGTTTAACACCGGCTGAAGTTGAATTTTCTGCTTGTCAATCACACTAACTTTTGCACTTGCAAAAGTTTTTAGATTTTAGGAATTATTATGGAAAATACACAAAAAAATAACAAACCAAAGAGTTTTAAAAAGAAACCATTTATTATCAAGTATGAACCAACTTCAGATAAGGTTGTTTGAAAAAGACACCCTGATTTTATGCATTTAGAATTAAGTTCTGAAGGTGAAGTTCGTTATTTTGATTCTAAACATAAAAAAGAGTTAAAAAAGCCAAAGGCTTCAAATTACTATATTTTGCGCAAAAAAATTGATGGCAAAACAAAGTCATTTCCATTTCACAAAATTATGGTCGAAACATTTATTGGTGAAATTCCCAAAAACATGACAATTGATCATGTTAATAATAATCCACGAGACAACAGAGCAAGTAATTTAGAAATTGTGTCTAAAAGGGAAAATAATGTTCGCCAAATTAGAACGTGATCAAACCCTAATAGCTTTTACAATAAAGATTTGATAAAAGCTCATGAAGAAAGACATTGAGTTTACAATGACAAAAGATATAACTGAATTGAAATATTAAAAATATTACACGAAAAGAAAATTCGTTACTTTCAATTAAAGTGAATTGCTGAAAATAAAAAAAGAATTGGTCTTTTACCAAATGGAGAAAGAATATATCGTATAAAAAACTTAGCAAAATATTTAAAGGAAAACAATGAAGAACCAGATTAAAGATCTTTTCTTGCAAAATTTAGAAATTGATTTAAGTGAAACTCAAATTAAACAATTTATTACTTACTATGAATTTTTAGTTAAAAAAAATCAAGAAATAAATTTAACAGCAATTACTAAGTGAGAAGATGTTTTAAACAAGCATTTTTTAGATTGTGCTTTATTAATTAAATACTATGATTTAAATGATAAAAATATTTTAGATATTGGTGCTGGTGCTGGTTTTCCATCGATTGTTTTAAAAATATTAGTTCCTAGTTTAAAGGTTACTATTGTAGAATCTTTATTAAAAAGATGTAATTTTCTTGATGAATTAATCGTTTTGCTTGATTTAAGTTTTGTAAAAATTGTAAATGAAAGAGCAGAAGTATTTGCCACAAAACAAACAGAAGTTTATGATTGCGTGTTATCGAGAGCTGTTAGTACACTGCCAGTTATTTTAGAACTTTCAACAAGATACTTAAAGATAAAAGGTGATATTATTGCTTATAAATCACAAAAACATGAAGAAGAGCTATCTTTATCTAAAGGTGCAATTCAGCATTTATTTTTAAGACATATCGATACATTTTTAGAAAATGAGCAAGATTTTGGAGTAAGAGCCTTCATGATTTTTAAAAAAATGAAACAAACACCAAATATATATCCTCGTAGTTATAATAAAATAAAAAAACAACCGCTCTAAAATATCTATCAAGTAAATATTTTATAATTTGATATAATTTACTTGATATGTAAAACTTTAAGGAGAAATAATGAGTAAAATAATTGCTATTACAAACCAAAAAGGTGGTGTTGGTAAAACAACAACATCAATTAATTTAGCGGCAGGGTTAGCCAAAGTAGGTAAAAAAATCTTGTTAATGGATATTGATCCCCAAGGTAATTCAACAACCGGAATTGGTGCTAATAAGGATGATATTACAAACAGCACATACGATGTTTTAATCGGAGAAGCTAGTTTAAAAGATATTATTATTCCAGATATAATCAAAAATGTTGATTTAGCACCAGCATCACTTGCTTTAGCTGGTGTTGATATTCACCTTATGGAACAATCTGATGACAAACACATTATTTTAAAAGAAAAGCTTGATGAAGTTAAAAGTAATTATGATTTTATTATTATAGATTGTCCACCATTCTTAGGATTAATCAATAGAAACGCTTTAGCGAGTTCTGATTCAGTTATTATTCCAATACAAGCAGAATATTATGCGTTAGAAGGATTAACACAATTATTAAACACAATTAATTTTGTGAAAAAAATGTATAACAAAAACTTAAGTATTGAAGGAATTTTACTAACAATGTTTGATGCTAGAACTAAATTAGCATTTGAAGTTTTAGCGGAAGTTAAAAGATATTTTGAAGAAAAATTATATAAAACATATATTCCTCGAAACATCAAGATTACCGAAGCTCCATCACATGGTTTAAGTATTTTTGACTATGATGGATCAGGAGCTGGAGCAAAAGCTTATGAGGAATTAGTGAAAGAGGTGTTAAAAAATANNATGGCTAACAATAAAAGTAGATTAAATCCAAAAGGATTAGATAAAATATTTGGTGCAGATTTAAATGATGTAATAAATGACATTAAAGAAGACAAAAAAACAGTTGTTACAGAAAATGTTGTTAGTTTGGATAAATTAGTTTCAAACCCACACCAACCACGTAAGTCGTTTAATCAAGTTGAGTTAGATGAACTTGCAGTTTCGTTAAAAGAGCATGGATTATTACAACCAATTGTTGTTAAAAAAATTGACAATGATAAATACTATATTATTGCAGGAGAAAGAAGAACTAAAGCAGCAAAATTAGCTGATTTAAAAGAAGTTCCAGTAATAGTTTTAGATATTGATGATAATAAAATGAAAGAATTAGCTTTGATTGAAAATATTCAAAGAGTAGATTTAAACATTGTTGAAGAAGCTGTAGCTTATAAAGAACTTGGAGAAGTCTTAAATTTAACTCAAGAAAAATTAGCGAAAAAAATCGGAAAATCACGAAGTCATGTTACAAATATTTTACGTCTTTTAACATTGCCAGAAGAAGTTTTGGAAATGTTAAGTAAAAAACTGTTAACAATGGGGCAAGTTAAACCTTTAATAAATGCCGATCTTAAAAAAGCTGACTTAATTAAAGTTGTTAATAAAATAATTGAAGATAAACTTACTTCTCGACAAGTTGAAGAGATGATTAAAGAAATTACAAAACCAGCAACTATTAAAACTAGTGAAAGCAGTATTGATGAAAACACAACAAAATCAAATGTTGTTACTGCTCATCTAGAAAATCAAATTATAAAAAAATTAGGAGCTAAAGTTAAGTTAGATTCTAAGAAAATTGTTATTGAATATAAAGGATTACATGATTTAAATCGTATTTTAGCAATTTTGAATTTATTAGAAAAATAGGAGATTATCATGTCATTAAAAATTGGAATCGTGGGATTACCAAATATCGGTAAATCAACACTTTTTAACGCTATAACAAATTCCCAAGTAGAAGCCGCAAATTACCCTTTTGCAACAATTACTCCAAACGTGGGGACAGTTGAAGTAAAAGATTTTCGTATGAAAAAAATGCAAGAAATTTTTACACCAAATAAAACAATTTATCCAACAATAGAATTTTATGATATTGCTGGATTAATCAGTGGAGCTAGCAAAGGAGAGGGTCTTGGAAACGCTTTCTTAGCAAATATTAGAGATACAGCAGCTATTTGTATGGTTGTGCGTTGTTTTGAAGATAAAGACATTTCTCATGTTGAAGGAACTGTTGATCCAATTAGAGATGTGGAAATTATTAACTTAGAGCTTTTATTATCAGATGAAGAACAAATTAAAAAACGTTTAGATAAAATTGAAAAAAAAGCATATGCACAAAAAAATGTTTTAGAAATTAAAGAAGTTGAAGTTTTAAAAAGCATTCAAGAGTTTATCAAAGAAGGTAACATGATAAGAGATTTTACTTTTATTGATGAAGATGTTGAATACATTAAACATTTAAATTTATTAACACTAAAACCAATGCTATTCGCAGCTAATGTTCACGAAGATGATTTAAAACAAGGTGATAACAAACACGTAAAAGTTTTAAAAGATTATGCAAAACAACAAAAAACAGAAGTAATTACTGTTTGTGCGCAAATTGAACAAGAGTTATCTGTAATGAGTGAAGAGGATCGTGAAATTTTCATGGAAGAATACAATATTCAAGAATCTGGTTTAGATAAATTAGTTTTATCAAGTTACAAAACTCTTGGGCTTCAAACATTTTTTACAGCCGGAAAACAAGAATTAAGAGGTTGAACTTATAAAAAAAATATGACAGCTCCTGAGTGTGCTGGAGTAATTCATACAGATTTTCAAAAAGGCTTTATTAAAGCTGATATTTATAACTATAATGACTTAATAGAATGTGGTTCTGAAAAGAAAGTACAGGAATCAGGGAAATTAAGGAGTGAAGGAAAAACATATATTGTAAAAGATGGCGATATATGCTTTTTCAAGTTTAACGTTTAGATATGAGAGTTGGTTCATCTTTTGATATACATAATTTAAAAAAAGGCAAAATGATAGTGCTTGGGGGCATTAATATTCCATCACCCTTCAAGGTTGAAGCTGTGTCGGATGGTGATATATTGCTTCACACTATTAGTGAAGCTATTATAGGCGCTTGTGGTGCTGGTGATTTAGGAGAATATTTTAGTGCAAAACACAAAAATATTTCATCTGTTGTCATTTTAAAAAAAGCACTAAGTATTATGCAAGAAAAAAATTATTGTATTATAAATATAGATACAACAATAGTTGTTCAAAAACCATATTTAAAAGAGTATAAAGCATTAATAAAAGAAAAGATTGCAGAAATTTGTGATATTAAATTAGATTGCATTAATATCAAAGCAACAACTTTTGAAAAAAAACGTAGCAAAAAAATATGAGCATTAACAACCGTATTATTAGGAGGATATAATGAAAAACGTTAGAGTAAGATATGCCCCGTCTCCAACCGGAAATTTACATATCGGGAACACAAGAACTGCACTTTTCAACTTTTTGTTTGCTAAACATTATCAAGGATCTTTTATTGTTAGAATTGAAGATACAGATATAGCTAGAAACCAAGAAGGAGCAATTGAATCACAATTTGATAATTTAAAATGATTAGGTTTTGAAATTGATGAATCAATATACAATCCTAAAAATTATGGTCCTTATCGCCAACTTGAAAGATTAGATATATATCAAAAATATGTTGATAAACTTTTAGCTGAAAAACACGCTTATCGTTGTTTTTGTACAGAAGAGGAACTTTTAACAGAAAAAGAATTACAATTAGCACAAAAAATTATCGCAACTAAATATTCACAAAAATGTAAACATTTAACTTTAGAACAAGTTAATGAAAAAATTACCCAAAAAGTGCCATTTAGTGTAAGGTTTGCTGTTCCAAATAGCAAAACTTATAACTTTGACGATATTGTTCGTGGGAATGTTAGTTTTGAAAGTTCAGATATTGGAGATTGAGTAATTCAAAAAAATAATAAAATTCCAACATATAACTTTGCAGCAGCAATTGATGATTTTGAAATGAAAATTTCTCATGTTATTAGAGGTGAGGAACATATTTCAAACACTCCTAAACAATTAATGGTGTTTGAAGCTATTAAACAACAACCACCAATTTTTGCCCATTTAACTCTTATCGTAAATGAGAACAATAAAAAATTGTCAAAAAGAGATGGAAATTTAGATCAATTTATTTCTCAATATAAAGAAAAAGGGTTTTTACCAGAAGCTATGTTTAACTTTATTTCTTTATTAGGATGAAGTCCTAAAGGGGAAGAAGAAATCTTTGATAAAAAAACTTTAATAAGTATTTTTGATGAAAGTAGATTAAGTAAATCACCTAGTTTTTTTGATATTAAAAAGTTAGTATGAATTAACTTTCAATATATGAAAAAAATGGATGATACAACTTATGTAAACTTTGTAAAACAGTTTTTAGATAAAGATTTATCAGAAAAACCAAATGAATTTATCTTAGAAATAATAAGTTTATTTAAAAAAGAGTTAGAATTTGGGAGTCAAATTAATGAATTGGCACAAATAATTTTAAATCCAGCAAATACAAAAAATCAAGAAACTCAAGATCATTTAAAAGATTTAGAATATTCAAAAGATTTTATATCTTCATTACATAAAGAACTTTCAAATTGTGAGTGAAGTCCCGTGGATATTAAAGCTGTTATTGTTAAACTTGGAAAAGATTATAGTTTAAAAGGTAAAAATTTATTTATGACAACAAGAATTTTTACAACAAATAGTTTTCAAGGACCAGAACTTGCAAAAGTTATTTATCTATTAGGTAAAGATTTTGTTTTAAACAATATCAAAAAGGAGCTTAAATAGTTATGTTGTCAAAAAAACCATTAATTATAAGAGATGCAATTCACGGAGACATTTATTTAAAAGAAGATGTTGTTATAGAACTTGTTAATACAAAAGAATTTCAAAGAATGAGAAGAATCAATCAGTTAGGTGGAGGAGAATTTGTTTTTCCATCTGCTACACATACAAGATTTTCACATTCAATTGGAGTTTATTGTTTAGTCGATAAGTTTTTTACAAATGAAGCTATTTCAAGCAAGTTAACTAAAAAACAAATGTTACTTGTGAAAATTGCTGGGCTTTTACATGATATTGGTCATGGACCATATTCTCATACTTTTGAGATTATTAATGAAATAAGAAATAAACCTATTTCTCACGAAGAGTATTCATCAAAGATTATTAAAGACCCAAATGGGGAAGTATATAAGGTCTTGAATAGATATTTAGAAGATGAAGAAATCGATGAAATTTGTCAGTTAATTCAAGGTGAGCATAAAAATGATGTTTTAAATTCATTTGTTAGCTCACAGTTGGACGCTGATCGTTTAGATTATTTAAAAAGAGATAGTTATTTTTCTGGAGTTAATTATAGTAATGTGGATTCTTCATATATAATTAGAAACTCGCTAATTGTTGATGGAAAATTATGTGTTAGTTCAAAAGCAAGGCATTCGATTGAGCATTATTTAATTAGTAGATATCATATGTATATGCAAATGTATAACCACAAAATAAGTAATGGTTTTGATACACTTTATTTGGCTTGATGAAAAAGATTGAAAGAGCTGATTGAAAAGAAATTTCCTTTTGAAAACGTAAAAATTGTTAATACATTACACCACTTTTTAAAAGATGAAACACCAATAAATGTTTATTTACACATGGATAACTATGCATTTATAACTTATGTAAAAATTATGATGAATGAAAATGATAAGATATTAAAAAAATTATCATATAACTTAATTCATAGAAAATTTCATAAATGAAAAAAACTAACAACTATGGAAGCTGGTAAATTATTAATCAACTTCCAAAGAGAATATCATACTGATAATAATTATTTTATATTACATTGTAAGAAAAAAAGTTATATAATATATAGTAGGAATGAAAAACCTATTTATATATATAATGAAAAAAGTAGGGAATTAGAAGAACTATCTGCAAATTCACAAGTTTTAAACTTTGATAATCAAAAAAATGCAGGGAATATTGCTAACGAGTATTTCGTTATTAGTGATTAAACAAAAAAGGAGTCGTTATGGATAGCATAGAAAATTTATTAGATTTAATGGAAGAGTATTTAAAAAAAGAAGAAAAGCCAGAATCATTTGAAAATATTTGAAACGAAATTATTAAAGAAACAAAAATAAAATTACCAAAAAAAGATAAAGATGAAATAATTGCAGATTTATATGCTGAAATGGTTTTAGATAGTCGATTTGTATTAACAAGCGATGGTAAATGAACTTTACGTGAAATTTTACCATTTGATGAGATAAAAAAACAATATGATTATTCAGATCAATTTGAAACAACAAAAGAATTTGATGAAATTAGTATGGACGACGATGAAGACGACGACGATGAAGACGACGATGAAGAAATTCTTGATAGTGATGTTGTAAATGACGTTGACGAGGAAGAAGAAACTAAAACTGTTTTAGTTTCAGATAGTGACGTTGACGATGAAATTTTTGAAGATGATTTATCGGATGATATTATTGAAGACGACAAAGTAGATAAAGAAGATATAATTGACGAAGAATTTAACTTAAGTGATGATGAAGATGAAAGTTATGCTGAAAGTTTAGGAATTACTTCTGAAATTAACTGAAAAGACGTTGAAGATCAATTTGACGAAAATAATTAAAATAATTTTATAAAAATCAAGAATGAAGTTTTTTCATTCTTTTAATTTTTAGAGATATTAAAATTTTAGTGAGGTAGACATGACAAAATATATATTTGTTTCAGGCGGAGTTGTTTCAGGTCTTGGTAAAGGGATAACATCAGCATCTATTGGAGCATTATTAAAAGCTAGTGGGTATAAAGTTTTTATGCAAAAATTTGATCCATATTTAAATATTGACCCAGGGACATTAAGTCCATATCAACATGGAGAAGTTTTTGTAACAGAAGATGGTGCTGAAACTGACTTAGATTTAGGTCATTATGAGCGTTTTATTAATGAAAATTTAAACAAGTTTTCGAATATTACATCAGGTAAAATCTATCAAAAAGTTATTAGAAATGAACGTGCAGGTCTTTATGGTGGAAAAACTGTTCAAGTTATTCCACATATCACAAATGAAATAAAACAAAAAGTTTATGATGCTGGTAAATCAGCAAATGCTGATATTGTAATAACTGAAATTGGTGGAACAATTGGTGATATTGAATCATTACCGTTTTTAGAAGCAGCACGTCAAGTGCGAAGAGAACAAGGTAAAAACAATACTTTATTTATGCACGTATCACTAGTTCCTATTTTAGGAGCTACAGCTGAAGTAAAAACTAAACCAACTCAACACTCAGTTAAAGAATTACTTTCTTTAGGAATTCAACCAGATATAATAGTTGCTAGATGTGAAGAGGATTTAAGCAAAGATATTAAAGAAAAAATTGCTATGTTTTGTAATGTAAATAATGAAAATATTTTAGTTGCGAAAACAGAGAAATCAATTTATTACATTCCAGAAATTTTATATAAGCAAAACGCTCATAAAATTGTGGCTAATATTTTAGATTTAAAAATTAAAAAAACAAACATTGAACATATTATTGAATTTAATAATAAAAGAAAAAACAGCAAAGAAGAAATTGTTGTAGATATTATTGGAAAATATGTGGAATTACCAGATGCATATCTTTCAATTATTGAGTCTTTAAAAATTGCTGGATATGAAATTGGTAAAAATATTAAAATTAATTGAATTAAAGCTGAAAATATCAATAAAGATAATTATAATGATATTTTAAAAAACTCTAAAGGTATTTTAATTCCTGGGGGATTTGGTGAAAGAGGATTTGAAGGTAAAATTTTAGCCATTAAATTTGCTAGAGAAAATAATATACCATTTTTCGGGATTTGTTTTGGAATGCAAGCAGCGGCTGTTGAATTTGCACGTAATGTTTGTGGATTAAAAAATGCTGGTTCATTAGAATTTGGTGATAATAAAGATAATATTATTGATATTATGGCCGAACAAAAAAACCTTGTAGATTTAGGTGGAACGTTAAGGTTAGGAAATTATAAAACAACTTTATCAGAAAACTCTTTAGCTCAAAAACTATATAATGCTAACTTTGCAATTGAAAGACATCGTCATCGCTATGAATTTAGTAATAAGTACCGCAGTATGTTTGAAAAAAACGGCATAAGTTTTAGTGGAATATATGCAGAGAAAGATTTGGTAGAAATTATTGAATTACCAAAACATAAATTCTTTATAGCAACACAATATCATCCAGAATTTACAAGTAGGTTAAATAAACCAAACCCATTATTTTTAGGATTTGTAAAAGCTATAAAATAATTCATATATTATCAAAAAGGAGAAAAATGAAAAATAATACATTAGCTATTGTAGGAACTCAATGAGGAGATGAAGGAAAAGGAAAACTAACAGATTTTTTTGCGCAAAAAGCAGATGTTGTTGTTAGGTGATCGGGTGGTGATAACGCTGGTCATACAATTATTTTTAATGATAAAAAGTATAAATTAAACATTGTTCCTTCTGGAATTTTTAATTCTAAAACAACAAATATTATAGCAAATGGTTGTGTTGTTAATTTACAAAAATTAGTGAGTGAAATTGAAAACTTACAAAAACAAGGTTTTGATTGTAAAAACTTATTAATTTCTGATCGTGCACATGTTATTTTTGAATACCACAGCAAATTAGATGAAGCCCAAGAAATGTTTAGGGGTAATGAAAAAATTGGAACAACTAAAAAAGGAATTGGTCCTTGTTATGAAGATAAAGCACAACGTATTGGTATTAGAATTGGTGATTTACTTGATAAAGAGTTGTTTAGAGAAAAACTAGAAAGAAATGTAAACTTTAAAAATATGTTGTTTGATAAAATTTATAATATCGAACAAGTTAGTTTTGATAAAATTTATCAAGAAACATTAAAAGCATTTGATAAAATAAAACAATTTGTTACAAATACATCACTTAAGTTAAATGATTATATTAAAACAAATAAAAAAGTATTGTTTGAAGGGGCTCAAGGAGTTATGTTGGATTTAGATCACGGAACTTATCCTTTTGTAACATCATCTAACCCAACAGCTAGCTCAATTCCTACAAATACAGGAATAAGCCCTGCTTTTGTTAATAATATATTAGGGGTTGTAAAAGCTTATAGCACAAGAGTTGGAGAAGGACCTTTTCCAACAGAGTTTGACGATAGTGTTTCGCAAGATATTAGAATTAGAGGGAATGAATTTGGGACTGTTTCTAAAAGACCAAGAAGAATTGGGTGATTTGATAGTGTCTTAATTCAACATACGCTTTTAGTATCTGGAATCAATAAATTATCTATTATGCTTTTAGATGTTTTAACAGGTGTTAAGACAATAAAAATTTGTACTTCATATAAATTAAATGGTAAAAAGATATCTTATATTCCTTCAACAATAAAAGAATATGAAAAATGTGAAGTTGAATATATTGAAATGCCGGGTTGAACTGAAGATATTTCAAAAGTAACATCTTTTGATCAATTACCAAAAAATGCACAAAATTACTTGAAAAAAATTGAAGATATTCTTAAAGTTAAAATAGTTATGTTCTCTGTTGGTCGTGATAGATTACAAACAATTAAAATGGAAGAAATATTTTAAGGAGTTGCCATGATTTCTCGATATGAAAATAATAAAATTCAAAAAATTTGAAACGAAGAAAATAAAATAAAAATATGAAAAGACGTGGAAGTTTTTGTTTGTGAAGCTTGAAATAAAGAAGGTCTAATATCTGATAAAGAGTTAACTTTAATTAAAAAAAATATTAAAGTTGATGTTAAATTAATGAAAACAATTGAAGCGGAAACAAAACACGATGTTGTAGCATTTACAAGAATGTTATCAACTTTTTTAGGACCAGAAAAGCGTTTTATTCATTTTGGTTTAACATCAACTGATATTGTTGATACAGCACAAAATTACTTAATTAAACAATCAAATGATGTTGTTTTAGATAGTTTAAATATTTTGATTAAAAGTATTTCAATTCAAGCTGATAAATGAAAAAATCAACCTATAATCGGAAGAACTCACGGGATGAATGGAGAAATCACATCTTTAGGGTTAAAATTTTTAAATTGAGAAATGGAATTAAAAAGAGCTAAAAACACTTTTTTAAATGCAAAAAAAGAAATTGAAGTCGCTAAAATATCTGGTTCAATGGGTAATTTTGCACACATGCCATTACGTATTGAAGAGCATGTTGCTAAAAAAATGGAATTAAATATTGATCCAGTTACTTCACAAGTTAACTCAAGAGATCGCCATGTAAAATTATATTTTGCTTTAGCGACAATCGGAAACCTATTAGAAAAAATTGCTACAGAAATTAGGCATTTACAAAGAAGTGAAGTAAATGAAATTAGTGAAGGTTTTAGCAAAAAACAAAAAGGTTCATCTTCAATGCCACATAAAAAAAATCCTATTAGTTCAGAAAATATTAATGGGTTAGCAAGATATTTGAGAACTTTTGTTAATGTTGGTTTTGAAAATAATAATTTATGACATGAAAGAGATATTTCTCACAGTAGTAATGAAAGATTAATCATTCCTGATGCATTTCATACTTGTGTTTATATTTTAGATCGTATGAATGATACAATTGAAAATCTTTATGTAAATACAGAACAAATAAATTTAAGGATTAATAAAAATAATGGGTTGATTTTTAGTCAAGCTGTTATGAATTTGTTAATAAAAAATTCTAAAAATTCTCGTGAAGAAATATATGATTTCATTCAAAAAACGACTTTAGAGTTACAAAGCAATAAACACAGTGATTTTAAAATTGCATTAATTAAAAATGGTATTGAAAAATATGTGAATTTAAAGGATTTAGATTTATGCTTTAAACCAGAAACATTTTTAGAAAATGTGGAGTTAATATTTAAAAGGGCGAGAGCATGAAGTTAATTGTTGGTCTAGGAAACTACCCTAAAGAGTATAAAAAAACCCATCACAATATTGGGTTTATTTTTTTAGATGAAATGGTTGGTGAAAATAACNTTTTCTTACAAAAAAATTTTATTGGGGAAGTTTTTGAAACAAACATAAGCGGAGAAAAAATAATTTATTTAAAACCACACACTTTTATGAATTTAAGCGCAAATTCAATTCAAGCTGTTAAAAATTTTTATAATATAAAAACAGAAGATGTTTTAGTTATTTATGATGATAAAGATTTACCAGTAGGTAAGTTTAAAATCAAAAACAATGGTAGCGCAGCTGGTCATAATGGTGTAAAACACATTATACAAGTTTTAGGAGAAAAAAATTGAATGAGAATCAAGGTAGGTATTGGTTATAACAATAAATATCCAATTAAAGAATGAGTGCTAAAAAACTTTGCCAAAAAAGATTTATCACTTTTAATTAGTGATATATTGCCAAAGGTACAATTAGTTGTAAATGATTTTATTGATGGGAATAATTATTTAGAACTTACAAATAAACACAGTGGAAATGCATCAGTATAGTTTTTCTAAAAATAATCACTTACCAAATGTTTTTTTAATCCCAACACCCATCGGTAATTTAGAAGAAATATCAACAAGGATTATAAACACTTTAAATGAATGTGATGTTATTTATTGTGAAGACACAAGAGAGACAAAAAAGTTATTAAATTTTTTAAACATAAATAAAAAGCTTAAATCATTATTTAAACATAATGAACTACAAAAGGTTGAAGAATTTAAAAATGATTTAACTATTTACAAAAACGTGGGAATTGTGAGTGATAAAGGTACACCACTAATAAGTGATCCCGGTTATGTTTTAATTAAAAATTTATTAAAAGTGTGTAATTTTAATTTAGTTCCAATTAGTGGTCCAACAGCATTTGTTAGTGCACTTATAGCTTCTGGGTTACCTAGTGATAAATTTTATTTTCATGGCTTTATTGATAAAAACAATAAAAACTCTGAATATGACATGCTTAAAACTAAAAAAAATACAATTATTATTTATGAATCTCCCAACAGAATTATTAAAACTCTTATAAAAATTAAAGAAGAAATTGGGGATGTTGATGTTTGTGTAGCTAAAGAAATAACAAAAATTAATGAACAATTTTTTAGAGGGTTAGTTAGTGAAGTTATAAATTATTTTAATGGTGATTATTATCCAAATGTTTCAAAAGGGGAATATGTTATTATTATTGACAACAACCTTAAGCACACACATTCAAAAGATATATCTTCAGACATTATAGATTACGCGCATTTTTTAATTAAAGAAAAATCACTTTCCACTAAAGATGTTGCAGAAAAATTAAGTGATGTATTTAATGTTAGCAAGAAAGAAATTTATGATCAAATTATTAAGACAAAAAAATAACTTAATATTTTTATTGTTTGGTATTGCGAACATTTTATCTTTTTTATTTTCTTTTTTATTCCTTATGTTACAAAATAAAATAAGCTTTTGATCTTTTTTTACATATTCTTATTCATGATGAACTACCTGAGTTACACACATAACTTTTTTTTGGTTCTTTGCTTTTCTTTTTTTATTAAGAAAAAAACCTTTAAATTAATTGTTAATCAACTAATATTTGTAACCAACATTTGAGCTATTTCTTTCTTTTTAATATCTATTTTTATGTCCTTAATAGCCAACACACAATTATCTCCAGAGTTTAATACCGTTATTTTTTGAATGTACACACTATTTCCGCATTTAATAACTCCAATTTTTATGATTTTTATGATATTTGTTGTAAAAAAAACAGCTAAACCCACAAAGAAAGACTATTTGTATCCAATATACTTAGTTTTTCTTTATGTTGGTTATGTAATGGTAAGACAAGCAATATTAAGAACAACTTTAATAAATGCAAGTTTGTATAATTACACAAGTGTATCAGACACTTATTATCAACCTTATTTTTTCTTTGATTATAATATTGTTATTAACTGGGTCTTTTATTTACCAGCTTTAATATTTTTATATTCAACTGTTAATTACTTTGTTTGAAAAAGAATTACTTATATTGAAGGTGTTAAATCACATTCTTAATTATCACAATTTAAAAATATTGGTTATATATGTTAGAATAGTAAAAGCATATAAATAGATGGAGAAATTATGGAAAACAAAAAACAAGAATTTTGAAAAAAAGTTGAACAAGCAATGAAATCTTATTTAGATTTTAACTTTAATTTATTTGAAAAAAGTTATGAAAATAAAAACGAATATCAAGAAGACAAAGATATTGATAAATTTATAGCCGATTATAAAGAAAAAAAAGATTTTGAAAATACATATAATTTTTTAAGAATCGAAATTAAAAAGTTATTTGATAATAAAAGACAAGAATACTTAGGGGAAGAAAACGATATTGCAAAATTACCTCAGAAAAAAATAGTAACATTAATGAGAATTAGTTCAGTATTTAATTTCTTTATACCAGTAACGAGATTTTTAGATGGTTTTTCTCAAAAAGCATCTGTGAAAAAACCTGTAGACTTAAGAGAGTTATTTACAGATATGATGAAACCTGAAAAAGAAGAAATTCTTAAGGTTTATGAAAAAACAATTAAGAATATTGATAAAACAATAGATCAAACTATTGAAAAAATATCAAATTCAAAAGATCATTCAGAAATATGACATGGTATGAATGAATTAGGTGTTTATGTTTCTAGAAATGTAGCTTTAGAAAATTTTTCAGAAAAATGAGTTCAGGATCAAGAAAAACTACAATTAGAAAATATTGATAGAATTGAAAAAGATATTAAAGATGGAAAATTAAATGGTAACGGATTTGATAAAGCAAAAGTAATAGAAGAAGTTAAAAAATATAATAAAGGAATTCTTTCAATGAAAGAAGAAGATAGANAAAAATTAATCACTCATTCAAGAGACTTTAAAATGAAAGTAATGCCAATGGTTGAAGTAATTGATAACTTACAAAAGTTATTAATGCACATATTACAACATACAAATGTAGCTAATAAAACATCTTAAAATAAAAGGGACGCCTTTTATTTTTTAATCTAATAATAAAGAAAGAGATTTAAAATAAATGAATTGTATTTTTCCGGGAAGTTTTAACCCTATACATCAAGGACACATCGATATAANNTTAAAAAAAGCTTTAAAATTGTTTACAAAAGTTTATGTTGTTGTAACTCAAAATAAAGCTAAAGAAAAAAATGATACTGATAAAAACATTGATTTTATCAAAAATCATTTTAAAGATAATAGTAATGTAGTTGTAATTAAAAATGTTGATAAGTTGACAGCTGATGTGGCTTGTGAACTTAAAATCAAATACATTATAAGGGGATTGAGAAATCAAAGTGATTTCAATTTTGAAAAAGAATTAGCTTATGCTAACAATATTTTAGGAAAAGGGTTAGAGACAGTATTTTTACTATCCGATTATGAAAATAACTCAATTTCCTCTTCTATGATGAGAGAAATTGAGTTATATAAAAAATAGTATTATTTTTTTCCAAGAAGCTTAAACATTCTTTGTTTATAAACCTCAACACCTGGTTGGTTAAAAGGGTTGATTTCTAATAAGTATGAACTCATAGCACATGATTTCATAAATCAGTAAGATAAATAACCAAACATTTTGCTATCCATTGTGTCCATTTCTAGTACAATATTTGGAACTAAACCGTCTTTTGTATGAGCTTCTAAAACCCCTTCAAGAGCAACGTTATTTATTTCATGTAATGAAAATTTAGTTAAATAATTTAATCCTTCTAAGTCTAACTCATCTTTAGCGATGCTTAGATCGTGAGGGGTTTTTTTAATTTTAACAATTGTTTCAAACATAACATTTTTAGTTCCATCTTGAATGAATTGACCTAATGAATGTAAATCTGTTGAAAATATTGCTGAAGTTGGTAGTAAACCTTGACCATTTTTTCCTTCTGATTCTCCAAAAAGTTGTTTTCATCATTCTGCTATTAATTGCATTTGAATTTCATAAGCAACAAACATTTCACTTTTAAAGTTATAATCTTTTAATAATGAATCTCTAGCTACAGCATACTTATACGCTTCATTTTTCATTACATCATCATTATTTGTATCTTTCATTGCTAATTGAGCACCTTCAAGTACTAGGTCTGTATTAATGTTAGCTAACATCATAATAAAAATTCCTACTGGTGTTAAAACTGAGTATCTTCCACCAATATCGTCATTTATTGTGAATGTTTGATAATTGTTTTCAACTGCTTGTTTCTTTAAAGCACCTTTACTTTTATCTGTAATAGCCACAATATATTTATTTAAATTTACTTTATCTTTACCTAAGTTTTTTGATAATAAATCCTTAAATAGTCTAAAAGCAATTGCTGGTTCTGTTGTTGTTCCAGATTTTGAAATAACTACAATTGCAAACTTTTTATTTTCTAACTTTTTCAACAACTGATATGTATAAGTTGATGATAAAGTGTGACCAGCATAGTAAATATTATGAGTTTCTTCAGCGTGCAAACCATTAACCATTTCAATAGCGGCTCTTGAACCTAGATAACTCCCTCCAATACCAATAACAACAATATCTTTAACCATTCCTTTGATTTCTGTACTAATTGTTTTCATTTTTGCATATTCTGATTTATCGTAATTTGTTGGTCAATCAGTTCATCCTAAAAATTCATTACCAGCTCCAGTTTTATTGTGAATCATATTATGAATATTTTTTACTTTAGATTCATATTTATTTAGATCTATTTTTTTTAAGGTATTTTTTAAAATTGTTTTGATCATTTTTGTCTCCTATATTTTCCTTATAAGTCTATTTTATATAAAAAAAAAACACTTTTGTGTTTTTTATTTGTTTTATTTAGTAAATTCTTCAACTTTGTCTTTTAAATTTTTGAACCCATCGCCAGTTTCTTGGATTTCACTATTAGATTTTAAAAGCTCTTTTCTGATATTTTTAAAACTTAATTTTGCTTGTTTTCTATTTTCATCAAATGATAATATTTCAACATCAATTTCATCACCTACAGCAACATACTCTTCAATGTTTTTTACGAAATAATCTGAAAACTCACTAATGTGGATTAATCCAGTTCCACCTTTAAATGTACAGAATGCTCCGTACGGTGCGATACTTGTAATTGATACGTTTACTACTTGTCCTTTTTCATACATTATTTTATATCTCCTTTTAATATTTGTTAATATTAACTCTTTATTTATTTTCTGTTGTTATTTTATCTTATTTTTAATTGATAATGTTTATAAAAAATTTTTAACTATTTATTATTACTGTGAATAATAATTTGTTTAATTTTAACTTCTGTTTCATCAGAAGCCTCATCTGGTTTCTCTGGTCTGTATGTGTCTGTAAAGTTACAATCAGGATAGCGAGAACAAGCTTTAAACTTTTGTCCTCTTTTGTTAAATTTAAGCAATATTTCACCAACTCCGCATTCGGTGCAGGGGCCAAATTTAGGGCCGGTTTGATGTATATAGCGACATTTTGGGAATGTACTACAAGCTATAAATTTACCATATTTACCATATCTGTAAACTAAGTCAAAACCACATTCAGGACAAATAATATTTGCCTTTTCGATAGGAATTTCTTCCATATTAACCATTGCGTTTTGAATTCTGGGTTCAAATAAATCTCAAAAATCTTTTAATAAAGGGAATGAACGAACATTACCATCGGCAATCTCATCTAATTCCTCTTCTACAATTGAAGTATAAGACTCATTTATTATATCATTAAAATATTCTTGTAGCTTGTCAGAAGTTAAAATTCCTTTTTCTGTTGCCTTAATTGCTTTATTTTCGACAACAATATAGCCTCTTTCCTTCAATGTACGCAAAATAGGGGCATAAGTTGATGGTCTTCCAACACCAATGTCTTCTAATTCCTTTATAATACGAGCTTCAGAGTATCTGTTGCGAGGTTTAGTAAATCTTTTTAATCCTAGCATTTCATCAACTACAATTTCATCACCAACTTTAATTTTTGGTAATCGTACTACTTTATCTTCATCATCTAAATCTTGGCATTTTAAAAATCCATCAAATAATACTGTGCTTCCAGTCATACGAAATTCATATCCATTATTATTTAAAATAATTGATTTTCCTAACAGTTTTGCTGGGGGCATTAAACTTGCTAATGTTTTATTATAAATTATTTTGTAAACCCTTAATTGATCTCTTGATAAATATTCTTTAGCCTTTTCTGGTGTAATGCTTAAATTTGTTGGACGAATTGCCTCATGAGCATCTTGAACATTTTTCTTTTTACCTTTAGGCGGTTTTACTTCTCCAATATAGTCTGGACCATATGCCACTCTAATAAATGTAAAAGCATCTTCTAAAAAGTTATCACTTAATCTTGTTGAGTCTGTTCTTGGATAAGTAATAAATCCAGTCAATTCTTTATCAATTTTAATACCTTCGTATAACTGCTGAGCAATCATTGAAGTTTTATTAGAAGCAAATCCCAATTTACTACTTGATTCTTGTAATAAAGTTGATGTTGTGTGAGGATAGGGCGAATTACGCTTTTTCTCCACTTCTTTAATATCTTCAACAATATATGAATTTTTTGTATTATTTTTAATATCTAATACTTGTTGTTCGTTTTCTAACTCAATTTTATTTCCTAAATATTTTGTAAGTTTTACTGAAGTTCTCTTATATTTCCCTTCAACAACTCAATATTCTTTAGGAACAAAATTTGAATATTCTTTTTCACGTTCCACAATTATCTTTAATGCAACAGATTGCACTCTTCCAGCTGATTTAGACTTTATTTTTTGTTGTATTAATTTACTTAATCTAAAACCGATAAATCTATCTAATATTCTTCTGGCTGTTTGTGATTCAACCAAATCCATATCTATCTCTGTTGGTTTTTTAAAAGCATCTAAAATTGCCTCTTTGGTAATCTCATTAAATCTTACACGAACAGATCTGTCATCACAATTTAAAACTTCGTTTAAGTGGTAAGCAATAGCTTCTCCCTCACGGTCCGGGTCAGTCGCCAAATAAACAACTTCAGCTTTTTTAGCTATCTTTTGTAATTCTTTAACTTTTTTCCCTTTACCATGAATAACTTTATACAATGGAGTAAAATTATTTAAATCTACTCCTAACCCATGTTCACCTTTAGTTGATAAATTTCTTACATGACCCTCAGAAGAAACAACTGTATAACCAGGACCCAAATATTTTTCAACAGCTTTTGTCTTGGTAGGCGACTCTAAAATTACTAATTTAGTCACAAAACCCCCTTAATTCGTTTGTTTTTGAACTAAAATAGATTATACACTCAAAAATAAAAAACACAATTAACAATAATGGTTAATTATGCTATTTCTTATTTCCATAAAAATTATTATAAACTTTTTTGTATTGTTTTTTATTTAAACCATACTTATCCATTATTTCAAACTGTCCTAATTTTTGCGCACCATACATATCAAATAAATCATTATATATTTCAGAGGCATAAAAAGTACCTTTTTTTGAATATATTTTATAGTTATTGTAAGTAGATTTAGCAGGGACAGTATCCATAATGTCTTCTTCAACTGGTACAGCTTTTATTATATTGCTTCTTTTAAGAGGTACATAGTCATCTTGATAATCTTCTTTGTTTTCTTCTAAATTTTTATAATTAGAGTCCGCATAATCAGTGTTAATAGATTCTTTTTTTATACTATTTATTTCGTCTTGATCATTGTATGTTGTTTGTTTTTCAACTTTAATACTATTTATTTCATTATCGCTAACTAAGTTATTATTAGAAAAATCTCTTGTTACTTCTTTTCTAATTTTTTCTAAGTTATCTGCAATATCTTTTGCTTTTGAGTCTAATGTTTTAAAGTTGTTATTAATTTCATTATTTTCTTGGTAAAAATTATTAATTTCTTTTTTAATGTTTCTTATAGCTGTTAATGTACTTAATTTAATTTTGTTTAAAATTTCAATTTCTTTCATCAAGACAAGTCTTTGGTTTTCTAAATCAATTACATCAAGTTTTTTAACGTTGTAATCTTTTTTTTCTAAAACATTATCGTTTTTTTCTTCTACAAAGTAATTATTAACTTGGTGACAACAACTACCATCATAATTTATGTCAGTTATATCACAACAAAAAAATGTTCCTTCAATAAACTCGCATTTACACTCATATTCATTATTTATACATTCTTCACAATTAATATTGTTAAGATCTCTATTATTTTCATTACTATCTATCATAAATATAATGTCTCCAAATATATATAAATTATATCATTTTTAAGGTATTATATAAATAACATAAGTAGTTCGTATATATTTTAAATACACATAATTTAATTAAAAATTTTAATTTAGCATTTCATTTCAATTTATATTACTATAATAATAATGAATTAAAATAAATTGTAATGATTGTATTTAAAACATGGAAAAACATATTTTAAATAAAAAGGAGTTTTATATAATGAGTAATATTAAATTTTTCGCCCTTGGAGGGTTAGATGAAAGAGGTAAAAATCTATATTGTTTAGAAGTAGACAATAATATATTTTTATTTGATGCTGGAGTTAAAAAACCAGGAAAAGGTATTTTGGGAATTGATGTAGTTGTAGCAAGTTATGACTATTTAAAAGAAAACAAAAACCGTATAAAAGGTATATTTATTTCAAAGGCAGCAGATTTTTCATCTGGTGGTGTTTCTTATTTATTAAAAGATTTACCAATAAATGTTTATGCATCAGATCTTTCAATAAAAGCTATCGAAATTAGTTTGAACTTATTTAAAATTAAAAATAAATCAAATCTATTAAAACAAATTAAATCAAAAGACGTTTTAGATTTTGGTGATGTTTCAGTTGAGGTATTTTCAACAACTTCAAATATTCCAAATAGTTTTGGATTTGCTGTAAAAACAAAAGCTGGAGTAATAATTTATACAGGAGATTATATTTTTGATGCCAAAGCGGATAGAGGTTTTGAGTTTGATATGCAACATTTAAACAGCATTACTAAAAATAATGAAATACTATTATTATTATCAGATTCAGCAACTGCTTCTCGTAAGGGTTACACTGCTCCTAATCATAAAATAACACCATATATTGAAAGAGCAGTTCAAGAATCAAAAGGAAGAATTATATTAGCTTGTTATGAACAAGACATACAAAAAATTAAAGAATTATTACAACTTTTAGATGGTGAAAAAAGATTTGTTGGAATATATGGTCAAACATTATATGAATTATTAAAAATGATGATTGAAAAGAAACAAATTAATTTAAAAGGAATAAAAATTGTTAGCTTAAAAGAAGCTGCTAAAATGGATAATTCAATTATTTTAGTTAGCGGTAGTGGTGAAAGACTATATAGTAGATTAATTAAAATTGCGACAAGCAATGATGAAAACTTAGAAATTAATGAAACTGATACTATTGTATTAGCAACGCCACCAGATCCTGGTAGTGAACTTAACCATGCCAATGTGTTGGATGAATTAGCAAGAACAATTGCTAAAGTGGTTCCACTTTCAGATAAAAAAGTTTGAACAATGTCAGCAAGTTATGAAGATATTAAATTAATGACATCAATATGTAAACCAAAATATTTTATTCCATTAAGAGGATTATATAAAGAATTTGTTAAAGCTCGGGATGCTGCAGTAGAAGCTGGTGTTAAAGAAGAAAACGTTATTATAATTGATAATGGTCAAGTTGTTAATTTTGAAAACGGAAAGTTAACTAAAACAAATAAAAATATTAAAGTATCTGATACTTATGTTGATGGTATTGGAGTTGGTGATATTGGAAGTGTTGTTTTAAAAGAAAGAAACCAATTAGCAACGGATGGAGTTGCTATAATTGGCGCTTCTGTTGATGCTAAATCTAAAAAGATTTTGAGTTTAATTGACACACAATTAAGGGGTGTAATTTTTATTCAAGAAAGCAGCAGTATTTTCAAAAAAATGCAAAGCATTGTTACTGATATCTTAGAAAAAAATCGTAAAAAACATGAGTCAGAACAAGTATATGATTTAAACGGAATTAAAGGCGAAATTAGAAAAGCTATGGCCGATATTATAAAAAACGAAACGGGAAAAACACCGATTATACTAGTTACAATAAATGAACTATAATATTAATTAGAAATAATTCATTTATTAGTTCTACGGGGGTTAAATGACAGGGCAACAAACAAACGATAACGCACCATCAAATTTTGAAGGTGAAAAAACAGCTATTATAAAAATAAATAAAAGCGATAAAAAAAGCGATTCAGTTGGAGGTTTCATAGGGGGAATCTTAATATCATTTTTTATCATTTTTTCTTTGTTTAGATTAACTGTTATTGGACAATTTTTAGATGATGTTTTAATGACATTGCTTTTCGGATGATTTAAATATTTAGCTTATGCTATTTTAATAGTTTTAGCTATTGCGTTGTTCTTTTCATTACATATAAAAATAAAAAAACGAGTTTTATTTTTATTTATCTTTTTAGTTTTAATTTTATGTTGGTTAGCAACAAACATTATGATGATGGTTCAATATTTTAATAATGATTTAATCGCCTTTGATTCAAATATCTTTAATATAGTTTTTATTAATTATTTTGAAAATTGAAAACAATCATCAGTATTCAATGGTATTACAAGTTTCACAAGTTTTAATGGTGAATGATTTAACCCGCTTGCTGGTGGGGGATTAATTGGAGCTTTAATTGCTTCAATTTTCTCTTACACATCAATTTTTGGATCTTTAATTTTTAATATAATAGCGTTTATTTTGCTTTTAAGTTCAGCCTTAACTGGTTCAATTTTCGGCTTTTTCCTTAATAAAAAGCGTAATAAAAATAAAAAATTACAAATTGTTAAAGTAGNNGATTTGAAAAAAAAAGCATTTAAAAATAAAAATAAAAAAAATGCTCTTGTTGAAGAAGAATTTTTCTTAAATTCTCGTCAAGTTATTCATGATGTAGAAGAATCAGAAGTTACAATGCAATTAAATAGTGAGAGCGCTATGGATAGAGAACAATCTTTAATTGATGATCTTTTACAAGATAATGAACCGCGTAAAGAATTGTTTAATCAAAACAAAGTACATTTTGAAAAAAAAAGAAAATNNGTATCTTTAAACAAAAACGGCTACATCTTACCTCAAAATAGAGGAGTTCAAGATACAAAAGATATCTTAGATAACCAAACGGTATATGATAAAAGCGGATACATCTTGCCTCGAAATCAATTGAGTGGTAAAAAAACAAATTCAAAAAGAAGTGAATTTGCAACAGAAGTAAATATAACTCCATTTGGGAAATTGCCAAGTTACAAACAAAATGAAAGTGTTAAATCTGTTGAAGAAAAGGTTAACAATGTAAATTTTGAAGAAAATGTTACTTTAGCTCAAAATAGGGGATTTGCTCGTTTTGAAACAGGATCAAGTGATTTAATTCAAAAGAAAAATACACAAGATTTTAATTCTAAGTCAGAAGATAATATTTATAAAAAATCTTCTTTTGATAAGTCAAAAGAATTGCCATCAGGGCAAAATACACAATCTTCATTTAGAAATAATTCTTACAATAACAACTATCGTAATAATGGTTTTTCAGATAATGAAAAATCTCAAACAATTAATATACACAAAAATACAATTGAAAAAGCTCAACAAAAACAAATAGTTAATGACAATTATCGCTTACCAAATTTAGGTTTACTAAAAAATAATGAAGTAAATCTAGAAAGTAAACAAGCAAATGAACATGCAGCTCGTGAAAAAGCATTAAAAATTAATCAAGTATTTGATGAGTTTAATGTAAATGCAAAAGTTGATAACGTTAATATTGGTCCAACGGTAACTAAGTTTGAAGTTTCAATGGCTCCCGGAACAAAAATAAGTAAGATTACAAGTTTAAACGATAACTTAAAATATGCTTTAGCAACTCAAAACGTTAGAATTGAGGCGCCTGTTCAAGGTAAGTCAGCTGTTGGGATTGAAGTGCCAAATGCTGAAAGTAACAAAGTTTCATTGAAAGAGTTACTGGAGCGTATTCCTATTGAAAAACAAGATCAAAAATTGTTAGTTGGAATTGGTAGATCTGTAAATGGAGAAATTATTTTTGTTGAACTTGAAAAAATGCCCCATTTATTAATTGCGGGGTCAACTGGTTCTGGTAAATCAGTTTCAATTAACACTATTTTGTGTTCACTTTTATTTAGATCAAAACCACATGAAGTAAAATTATTATTAATTGATCCAAAACATGTGGAGTTAGCTGTTTATAATGAATTACCACATTTAATTGGTCCAGTTATAACAGATACTAAATTAGCAAACACAGCATTGAAAAGAATTATCTTGGAAATGGAAAGACGTTATGCATTACTAAGTCAAAATAGTGTTCGTAATGTTAAGGATTATAATAAGAAAGTAAGTAAAGAATTTAAATTACCATACATTGTTGTTGTTATTGATGAGTTAGCTGATTTAATGATGACAGCAGGAAAAGAAATTGAAGATTCAATTATGCGTATTACTCAGTTAGCAAGAGCTGCTGGAATACATATGATTATTGCTACACAAAGACCATCAACAGATGTTATTACAGGAGTAATTAAAACAAATATTCCTTCAAGAATTGCTTTTTCTGTTACTTCAAACATTGATTCAAGAACAATCTTGGATCAAGGTGGAGCAGAAAAATTAATTGGTTATGGAGATATGCTTTATTCACCAGCTGGTCAAGGAATACCAACAAGAGCTCAAGGAGCTTATATTTCAGATGAAGAAATTGAAAGTATTGTTAACTTTTGTAAAAAAGAACAGCCACATTCATATGAACATGATTTTCTAAATTTAAACGAAGAAAATGATCATAATGGTAATCCAAGAGATGGTGGTGGGTTTGATGATCCTTTAATAGATGAAATTCAAGAATTTATTATTTCATCACAAAAAGCATCAACATCTTTATTACAAAGAAAGTTTTCTATTGGTTATAATAGAGCAAGTAGAATAATAGATTATTTAGAAGAGGAAAAAATTATTGGACCTCAAAACGGTTCTAAGCCAAGAGAAGTGTTTATTAAAAATGTGGATGTTAGTATGCAAAACAGTTTTAATGATTACGACGATGATATCGAATACTTTTAAAATAAATTATAATATCAAAAAAATGTTTAGTTTTTTTGTATATTATAATTTTTATAAATAATGTTTTTAATATATAATAATATAAAATGAAGGGTAAAATTATGAGTAAGAATAAAAAAAATAAAATCAATAGAAGTGCTGATAAAAAAAGTTGATGATATTTCACTAGAAATTAGTGATGTCTCTTTTCGTTATCGCGAAAATTTACCCAAAGCTTTAAGTAATGTTTCTTATAAAATTAATCATGGTGAGTATGTGACAATTGTAGGACATAATGGTTCGGGTAAATCAACTTTGTCAAAAATTATCATTGGGGTTTTAAAACCAAAAGAAGGTCACATTAAAATATTTGGTAATGAAATGACAAATAAAAACATCACAAGCATTAGACAATATTTGGGGATTGTATTTCAAAATCCAGATAATCAATTTATTGGTTCAACTGTTAAAGATGACATAGCTTTTGGTTTGGAAAATCGTTGTTTAAAACAAGAGGATATGCAACCAATTATTGATTCGGCAGCTAAAAAAGTGGGAATGCAAGATTTTCTTGACCATGAACCATTAATGCTTTCTGGAGGACAAAAACAACGTGTTGCTATTGCATCTGTTTTGGCTTTATCGCCAGAAATTATTATTTTTGATGAAGCAACAAGTATGCTTGATCCAAAAGGTAAAAAAGAAGTTAAAAAAATTATGTTGGAACTAAAAGAAACACGTAAAAAAACAATTATCTCAATTACACATGATATGGACGAAATTATCAATGCTGATAAAGTTCTTGTTATGAATAAAGGAGAACTTGTTAAAGCGGGAACACCAGAAGAAATCTTAAAGAATAAAGAATTTATTAAAAGTATTCATTTAGATGTTCCTTTTGTTGTAAACTTACATGATGAAATATCTAAACAAGGATTAAAACTTGAAGAAACATTAAGTTTGGAAAAGTTGGTGGAANGAAATATGTCAAAAATAAAGAAAAATATAAAGAAAAATAAAAATAGCTTTGATTATAAAAATATTCAAACACCAATTAAGCTAACAAACATTCACTATACTTACTCACCAAAAACTCCTTATGAGTTTAAAGCGATTGATGATATTACATTAGAAATTAAACCTAATATCATAACAGCTGTTATTGGTTCAACTGGTTCTGGTAAATCAACTTTAGTTCAACATATTAATGGATTAATCATTCCGTCAAAAGGAACTGTTGAAGTTAATGGATTTGAAATTAAAGGTAAACAAAAAAGAATTAAAAACATTAAACAATTAAGAAAATCTGTTGGGCTTGTTTTTCAATTTCCTGAATATCAATTATTTGAAGAGACGGTGGAAAAAGATATTATTTTTGGGCCTGTTCATTTAGGAGAAAATAAAGAAGAAGCTAAAATAAATGCAAAAAAATATATTTCTTTAGTGGGGCTTGGAGAAGAGTATTTAAATCGATCACCATTTAATTTATCTGGAGGACAAAAACGTCGTGTTGCTGTTGCCGGTATATTAGCTATGGAAGGAAATACCTTAATTTTAGATGAACCAACTGCTGGATTAGATCCAGAAGGAGAAGTGGATTTCATTCATTTATTTAACAAAATTAACAAAGAAGAAAAAAGAAGAATCGTTTTAGTAACACATAATATGGATCACGTTTTAGAAATAGCTGATGAAGTTATTGCTCTAAAAAAAGGAAAACTTATTAAACAAGGAACACCAAGTGAAATTTTTAGCGATAAATCTTTATTAGAAGAGTTAGAAATTGAACCACCAAAAATTTATAAAGTGGTTTACCAATTACAAGAAAAAGGTTTAAATTTACAAACTGATAAAATTAGAACAATAAAAGATTTAGCTTCACAAATTATTGCAGCTAAGAAAGGAGAATAACAATGAGACTATCATTAGGAAGATATATTGATCACAATTCACCAATTCATAAGATGGATCCAAGATTAAAACTATTTATGTTTATAACTTTAATGGTTACAATCTTTTTACAAACTGGATTTACTGGTTATGCAATTATTGGAACATTTATTTTTTCAATATATTTTATTGCTCGTTTAGGTTTTAGAACAATTATTTCATTGTTAAAACCATTAATTTTTATGTTTATTATTTTATTTATAATAAACTCCTTTCTATTAACAGATGGAACATTAGGTTGACATTGAGGTGGTAAACCAACGGCTGTTGGAGAATCTCTTGGGGGCCCTGAATGATTTTCTGTATCAGAAAAATCACTATACAGCTCACTTTATATGGCGGTTAGAATATTTTTAATGATTACTATTACAACAATTTTAACTTCAACAACACAACCATTAGATTTAACAATTGGTTTAGAAGATTTATTAACTCCTTTAAAACTAATTAAATTCCCTGTACATATTTTTTCTACAATAATTTCAATCGCTTTAAGAATGATTCCAACATTGATTGATGAAGCTGGAAGAATTATGAAAGCTCAAGCATCAAGGGGTGTAGACTTTAAAAATGGAAAACTAAAAGATAAGGTAAAATCTACAACATCTTTAATTATTCCATTATTAGTGTCATCTTTTCAAAAAGCAGAAGATTTAGCTTATGCAATGGATGCTCGTGGTTATGATCCACATGCTAAAAGAACTCGATATCGTAAATATAGTTTTCGTTTTACAGACTGACTAATATTTTTAGTTGGAATAACTTTTGCTTCAGCAATTTTTGCTCAAAGCATTACATTTGGAGAATACACAACATTTTATCAAATTGGTGGATTCCAAAACGGACAATATGTTTATGATTATTTTAAAACAGGAATTTTACAAATTAGAATTCCAAGAATGGATGATTTTTTACTAGGTTAACATTATGCCAAAAACAAGTTATTTATATTTATTATTAACATTAGAATATGATGGTTTTAATTATCATGGTTTTATTAAACAAAATGATGTTAAAACAATTCAAGGCGAAGTCGAAAGCGCCTTTTTTAGCATTTGCAATCAAAAGTTGTGAACAATTGGTGCCAGTAAAACAGATGCCGGAGTTCATGCTGAAGATCAAAAAATTTTAGTTAAATTACCATTTCATCCAGTAAATTTAGATTACTTTATTTTTACTTTGAATAAAATCTTACCTTTAGATATTAATATTAAGGAACATAAAATAGTTGATCGAAAATTCTCAGTTCGTGGATGTAAACAGAAAGAATATATTTATAAAATAAATGATGGAACTTTTGATTTAAAAATGGCTCGCTATGAATTAAAAGTGGATAAAAAATTAGATGTAACAAAGCTTCAAGAGATTGCTAACATTTTCATTGGTAAGCATGATTTTTTTAACCTATCAGGTGTTAAGCGCAGCGAGAACAAAGAAACAGTTCGAAAAATAGATGATATTGTAGTTAAACGCCTTAATAACGACAAGATAAATGTGCATTTCTTTGGTAAGGGATTTATTCGTTATCAAGTAAGAATGATTATGCAAAATATCTTAGAGTGTTATAACGATAAAATAACTATTGAAAAAATTAAACAACAAATCCAAATTGGAGCAGAGTACGATAAAACAATATATTGTGCTAAACCATATGGTTTAACTCTTAAAAAAATTCATTATTAAAAGCAATATATAATACCTAATTGTTAAATCAATGTCAAATAATACTGCACTTTTTTTCCTCTTTTTATGTTATAATAATTATGTATTAGTTAATTAAAAAAAGAGGTAACACATGAAAAATTATTATATTTCACCAAGTGATGAAGGTTATTTAGTTAAAAGTTCTGATAACCATCAAATTGCACTATTTAGAAGTAGAAGAGACGCGGAACTGTTTATTGAAAGATTATATGAGGACGATGACTTTAAGTATTTAAATAATCCTCGCTCTCAAAGTTTTAAGCTTCATATGGAACGTTATAATAATTTTAATGATAAATCTTGTTGTAATGGAGAAAATGAACATAAACAAACGCAACCAAAAATATATTTGGTAAACCCAAGCAATGATTTTGGGCATAATCAAGTTCAACCAGTTCTAGCACAACAACCAATCTATCAACAACAACCACAACAACCAATTTATCAACCACAACAACCGGTTTATCAACAACCACAACAACCAATATATCAACCACAACAACCAATTTATCAACCACAACAACCGGTTCAACAAAATCCATTTAACAACAATGCTATTTTAGAAGAAATTAGTTCTTTTAAAAATGAAATTAACGATTTAAAGAATGACTATAAAAGTCTTGAGTTAAAAAAAGAATATGAAATTCAACAATTAAAAGATAATTATAGAAATCTTGAAGATAAAAGAAAAGAAGATATTCAAAATTTAAAAAATGGATATTTACAGTTAGAAAAAAATAATAAGCACAGTGTTTATAATAATGTTGTTCGTAATCATTCATTAAAAAGAAATGTGCATGCACCAGCTGGACGCTCTCATCACTTTGTGGGTAATGTTCATCGTCACGCACCAAAACCACATGGTCCACATCAAATGGGGCATAATCATAATAGAAATATGAACAATTTACAAAACCAAAATCTTCAACAACAAGATATGGCATATAACCAAAATGTTCCACAACAAAACATGGAACAAAATCAAAACCATCAACAAGATATGGCGTATAACCAAAATGTTCCACAACAAAACATGGAACAAAATCAAAACCATCAACAAGATATGGCATATAACCAAAATATTTCACAACAAAACATGGAACAAAATCAACAACAAAACATGGAACAAAATCAACAACAAAAATCAACAACAAAACTATATGGTTGATCAAGAATTAATTCAAAATGAAGTTAAAGAAGATAATTCTATAGAAAATGGATATGAACAAAATCATCTTCAAAATGAACAATTTGAAGATGAAGTTCTGTCAGAACCTAAAGATATTCTATTTAATGATGTTAAAACAATAGAAAACAACATCGATGAAACTGTTGAAAGCAATTTTTTCCCTGTTGATAATCAAGAAGCTTCTTTAAGTGAAATTAATAAAATTTCTGCTACAAATGAAGAACATGTTGAAGGTAAGTTATCTAAAAAAAGAACAAAAAAAATTAAAAAAAGAACAAAAAGCTATAGAGCTAATGTTAAAAAGACAAGAAAAATTAGATAAAGAACAAAAAATAAAAGATGAAAAATTAGCTAAAAAATCATTAAAAAATAAAAAAAATAAAAAAAGCAAGAACCCAGATTATATAGAAGAATTACCGCAAGAAATGTAGGTAATTTTTTTATTTAAGCGTTGCATTTTATTAATCTATAATGTTATAATAAAAAAGGTTTCCGGGCTATAGCTCAGCTGGTTAGAGCGCACCCCTGATAAGGGTGAGGTCGGTGGTTCGAGTCCACTTAGCCCGACCATTTTTATTTTATGGGCTCGTAGCTCAGCTGGGAGAGCATCTGCCTTGCACGCAGGAGGTCGACGGTTCGATCCCGTTCGAGTCCACCATTAAAAATAAATTATTATAAGTTTATTCTAAATAGATTTATAATAATTTATTTTTTTATTTACTTATTTTTGATAACATTATAAAGACTAAGGTGGATGTTTTTATGAAAGTAATATTGAAAAAAGATGTATTAAAAGTTGGTAAAAAAGATGAAATTATTGAAGTTTCTGATGGTTATGCCAAAAACTTTTTATTAAAAAAAGGCTTAGCAGATGTTGCTAATAATTCAAACTTAAATGTTTTACAAANNAAAAAATTAGATGAAAAAGAAGCATTGCAAAAAATAGAGTATGAAAAAAATCTTGAATTAAAAAAAGAAATTGAAAATATAACATTAAAATTTAAATTACAAATACACAATAAACAAGTGTCAGGTTCTGTTAGTTTAGTTCAAATAGCTAAAATGTTACACGATAAATATAAGATCACAATTGATAAAAGAAAATTTGTGGAACACAAAAATTTAAAAGATATTGGTTTAAACTATTTAAAAATTAATTTATATAAAAATGTAGAAGCAACTTTAAAAGTGCAAATTGATAGGGTAGAAAATGGATAATAATAAAACAGTAATATTAAATACACAAAAAAATATTTTATCAATTTTAGTTAATTCCCCAATTAAAGCTGAGAACATTTTATTAGAGATAGGTGAAAATGATTTTACATATTTAAATTTCAGAATCTNNTTTTTTAATGTAGTTAAAGATTTAATTTCAAATCGTAAGAAGTTAGATATTACAACTGTTTGTGATGCTTTACTAAAAGAAAATAATTTAGAAAAAATTGGTGGTGAAGAATTTGTTGTTGAAATATTTGAATTTTATACAACAGACGCTAATACTGAAGAATATATTGAAATTTTATTTAAAAACACAACTAAAATTGCCTTACAAGAATTTGTTAGTGATATTGGCCAAAAGATTAACAAAAACATGGACATTGATGAAATTGTTAGTTTGGCTGAAAAAGATGTTTTAGACATTAGAAAAGCTCGTAATAGTGTTGTTTTTAAAACAGCTGATAAAGAAGTGCAAACTGTAATTCAAAAAATTGAAGTCTTACAAAACTCAGAAGAAAATTTAACGGGAATTACATCAGGGTTTCATGATTTAGATAATATGACATCAGGTTTTCAAAAGGGCGATTTAATTATTTTGGCAGCTAGACCCTCAATGGGGAAAACAGCTTTAGCTTTAAACTTTGCTGTTAATGCTGCAAAAGTATCTAAAAAAGTTGTAGCTTTCTTTTCACTTGAGATGCCATCAGAACAACTTTTTCAAAGAATGTTAGGAACTGAATCAACTGTAGAATCAACAAAAATTAGAACCGGTAAACAATTAACGAAAAGTGATTGATCAAAAATTACTAAAGCTGGAGATAGTTTAAGTAAAGCTAAAATTTATGTTGATGATACTTCTGGTTTAAAAATATTGGATCTACAATCTAAATTAAGAAAATTAAGTCGAGAACATGATTTGGGATTAGTGGTAATTGATTACTTACAGCTAATCAGTTCAGGTGTTAATACTGGTTGAAGTCGTGAGCAAGAAGTTTCAGCTATTTCTCGCCAGTTAAAAGCTGTAGCTAGAGAAACAAACGTACCAATTATTTGTTTATCACAACTTTCGCGTGCTGTAGAAAAAAGAGAAGACAAAAGACCAATTATGTCTGATTTACGTGATTCTGGAGCAATTGAGCAAGATGCTGATATTATTATGTTTTTATATCGTAATACTTATTATGAAAAAAATAATGATGAGGCTGGAGAAGATTATCAACCGAACAATTTTAAATCAACTGAGTTAGCTGATTTAATAGTTTCAAAACATAGAAATGGTCCAACCGGAGATTTAAAATTAGTCTTTATAAAAGAGTTTGGTTCATTTGCTAATAGTAAATAATTACTGCCTTGATATAATAATATAAATAAGGTATTATAAAATTTGATATGTATAAAAGGAGATAAAAATGCGTAAAATATTATCATTATTGACAGCTTTAACAGTAACTGCAACAACAGCTGCAACAGTTATTGCTTGTTCTGGGGACGTTGGTCCATCTATACCAATGTTTATATACCCTGAAGACGTTAAACATAACCCAAGTGGAAATGGAGCTTTAAAAGTTCAAACATTAGATAGCGGAGATGACCAACATGAATTTAATTTTTTAAACCCGGTAGTTATTTCAAACGGTTTACAAGAAATCGTTTTAAATACACTATATGGAGTAAATTTAAAAGAACAAAGTAGTGGTGGGGGACACAATGAAGGTGTTTGAACAGACGAGCAAAAAAAAGCTGCATTAGAAGGTCAAAGAACTAACTTAGAAGCTTCAGAAGCTGCTGGAAAAGAATGAAACAACTTTTTTGATTCATATATTTCAAGTGCTGACTCATATTATAAACAAGTAGCATTTTTAACTGACAAAAATAGCGAAATTACTGATACTCCAAATGATGGAGAAACAAAAAATAATATTATAAGAAAAACTTTTAATTACGAAAGAATAGTTGACACAAATTATGTTAATGAAAAAGAAGAAGAAGTTGAAGGGGAAACAAAAACTGTTGTTCAAATGGATAAAGAGTCTTTATATACTTTTAACCCTGTACAAGAAATAGTGACATCTCTTAATGATAGTTATGGAGATGATACTGCAGAAACACCTGACGGAAAACCAGTATATTTTAATGGTCAAAAATATGAATCAGATGTTGCAACAGGTAAACAATCAATTCAATATGTATTAGCAGAATTGCCACCAATTACAATGACTTTAAGTTTTGATAACCCAGATAAAGATAGTTTTTATACTTTTGATGTAACTATTACAAACTTAGTTGCTCGTTTTATTTATTTAGCATATGTTAATCCTGAAAAAGCAAATAGTGAAGATGATGAAAAAACATTTGCTCACCAATGATTCTTTAACGGATACTGACATTATGATTTAGATCAATATGCTGATTATTATAAAGATAATGAAAATATGAAGTTTAACAATGGTGATGCAAACGATTGACAAATCCCAGGATTATCAAAAGATTTAAAATTAGCATTTGGTTGAAATGGTGCTGATCAATTTACAAGAATTGAAGATGAAACAGCAATTGCAAATGATAAAACTCCANGGAGCATTTTCTTTGAAGATAGCAAATACACAAACCGTGATTTAGCTTGAACAATTAATCCTGATTCAATTATTGAATACGCAAAATAAAATAATAAATGAAAATTGAAATAATTAACATCGGAACAACAAACACGCCTTATTACAAAGAGGCGTGTTTTGACTATAATAAAAAAATTTCTTATTTTGCTAATGTTAAAGAGACTATTATTAAAGAACAAAACTTTAGTGATATCAAAAAAACAATTAAATCAGAAAGTGATAAAATAATTGAAATTTTAAATCAAAGAAAAGATAGCTATAAAATCTTGTTAGATTTACAAGGTCAAGAATTAGACAGCATTAAATTAAGTTCTATAATAAACGAACAAAAAAACATTGGAAAAGCGAACATTGTTTTTATAATAGGTGGAAGTAACGGGGTTAATGATGATGTTCGTAAAATTTGTAATTTTAGATGATCGTTGAGTAAATTAACCTTACCTCACATGTTGGCCAAAACAGTTCTTTACGAACAAATTTTTAGAAGTTTTAAAATTATAAATAATCAAACTTATCACAAATAAAAAATATCGTTAAGAATTCTTTTTGTCTTTCTTAACGATATTTTTTTTGTAAAACTCTTTTTTTCTTTGCATAGCTGATGCTGATAAATTTGTTGATATTTTTTCTCTTAATAATTGTAAATATACTGGATCCTTTTTAGACGCTAATTTATTTAACTTAACTCTTTGTTCTACAGTTAAATCTTTTAGATAAAAAATGTCTCCCTTTGTTTTATAAGCATTTTTGGCTATTTGTTCATTTTTAGCTTTTGCTCTTTTTAAAAAAGAGCTCAAAGGATGATTATCATCAATATCTTTTTTTTGTTTTTTGACATTATTTTTTTTATTAGCCAATGATTTTAATTCGTGTTTTCTAGATGTTATTGTTTCAATTCTTTTCTTATAATAAGACCCAAGACCTTGTCTTATAACCTTAATTCGTTCTTTGGGTTCTAAATTTTTTAACATATCTTCATATTCTTTTGATGTCATTTATCCCCCTTATTTATTTCTTTATTATCTAATTTTAGAGTAAATATCATTTAAAACAACAAAAAAATTATTTAAAAATAATATTAAATATACTTGCATTATACCATCATAGTGTAATACAATAATAAAGCATGTATATTAACAATGTTAATGTAAATTATTTGACACACGGGAAAGTGTGTTAAAGGGAGGTTTTATGAAAAAGGGAACTAACATGAGAGTAAAAATTGTTGGACACGATCACAGAGTAGTTGATTTTGTAGTTAAGAAACTTTTATTAACAATAAAAGAATCTAACGGTAAATCATCTGGTCCGATTCCATTGCCAACTAAGAAGGAAATAACAACTGTTATTAAGCCTACACATAAATATAAAGATTCTCGTGAGCAATTCATAAAAAAAGACCACAGCCGTATTATTGAATTATATAGTCCGGATGCAAAAGTTATTGATTCGCTATCAAGAGTTCAATTACCAAGTGGTGTTCTTATTTCAATAAAATAAAACATTATTAATTATCTACAAACCGGCATTATTAAATACATGACAAAATTTTAAAGGAGAAAATCATGAAAGGAATCTTAGGAAGAAAAATTGGTATGACACAAGTCTTTACTGAAGAAGGAATGTTATTACCAGTTACAGCAATTGAAGTTTTGCCTAATGTTGTTTTAGAAAGCTTAACAGCCGAAAAAAATGGATATGTAGCGACAAAAATTGCGTCAGAAGATAAAAGAGTTAACCTTGTAAACAAAGCTGATCAAGGTCAATTCAAAAAAGCAAATACTAACCCTAAGCGCTTCATTAAAGAAATCAGAAACATGACTGGCTATAATGCCGGTGATGTTGTAAAAGCTGATTTGTTTAGCGCCGGAGAATTAGTAGATATTACTGGAACATCAAAAGGGAAAGGTTTTGCAGGTGTGGTTAAAAGACACAACTACTCAATCGGACCTATGGGGCATGGTTCTGGATTCCATAGACAAATTGGTTCTATGGGAGTTATTACCAATAATAGAATTGTTAAAGGTAAAAAAATGCCAGGTCAACACGGAGCTTTAAAAAGAACGGTTCAAAACTTAGAAATCGTTAGCATCGATGTTGAAAAAAATGTAATTTTAATAAGAGGATCAGTACCAGGTCCTAAAAAACAATTAGTTGTTATTAAGCAAGCGATTAAAAATCCTAAAGCTAAAACACCAGCTATACTTGTGAACTACAACAAAGCAACAGAAGAAAGCAATGCAAAATAAGGGGATAAGATATGAAATTTAAAGTACATGATATCACTGGTAATGCCGTTAAAGACATTACGTTAGATGACAATATTTGAAATATTAAACCTCACAATCAAGCAATGTTTGATACAGTTATTGCTCAACAAGCTGCTATGCGTCAAGGTACACACAAAGTAAAAAGCAAAGGTGACGTTTCTGGTGGGGGACGTAAACCATGAAGACAAAAAGGAACTGGTCGTGCGCGACATGGTTCAATTAGATCACCTCAATGAAGAGGTGGTGGAGTTGTTTTTGGTCCAAACACTGATAGAAATTATAAAAAACATGTTAACAAAAAAGTAAGACAATTAGCAATCAAATCAGTTTTATCTGATAAAGTGCTAACAAACGACTTAATCATTATTGATAAATTTGGATTTGAAGCGCCATCAACAAAAGATTTTATTAACGCTTTAACAAATTTAAAAATTAAAGATGAAAAAATCTTAGTAATTACAAACGAAGAAGACATAGTAACATACAAGTCTTCAAGAAACGTTGAACGTGTAAATATTATTGCGGGACGTGTAACAAACGCATATGATGTAATGAATGCTAACAAGTTATTAATTACAGAAGATGCTGTTAAAGCTTTAGAGGAGGTATATTCATAATGCATATAACTAATGTCTTAAGAAAACCAATCTTAACTGAAAAATCATATCGTGCTATGTCAAACAATGTATTTACTTTCGAAGTAGATCGTCGTGCTAATAGAACACACGTAAAAAAAAGCTTTTGAAACAATCTTTGAAGTTAAAGTAGCTAATGTTAATATCATTAACTCAAAACCAAAAGATAAAAAAGTGGGTAAATACTTAGGTAAAACATCTCATGTAAAAAAAGCAATTATTAAACTAAAAGAAGGTGAAACATTAGATCTTCTTGGAGAAAACAAAAAATAGAAAGATCCAGGAAATACTATCTGGATTTGGCAATAGGAGGGTTATATGCCAATTAAATCTTATAAGCCCACTACGAACGGTCGTCGTCATATGACGACACTTGACTATTCTGTTCTTTCAAAGGATAAGCCTGAGAAATCATTGCTTAAAATTAAAGTAAGAAAAGCTGGTCGTAACAATCGTGGTGTTATTACAACTCGCCATAAAGGTGGAGGGCACAAAGTAAAATATCGTATTATCGATTTCAAACGTAACAAACTTGATATTATTGGGGTTGTTGCTACATTAGAATACGATCCAAATAGAAACGCTTTCATTAACTTAATTAATTATGTTGATGGAGAAAAAAGATATATTTTATCTCCAAAAGGGATGAAAATCGGTCAACAAATTATTAGTAGCGAAAGCGCTGATATTAAAGTTGGAAATGCTATGAAGTTAAAAAATATTCCTGACGGAACAACAATTCATAACATTGAAATGCGTCCAAACAAAGGTGGACAAATTGCACGTAGTGCAGGGTCATCAGCTCAAATCTTAGGAAAAGATGATGATGAAAAATATGTAACAATTCGTTTAACTTCAGGAGAAGTTAGAAAAATATTAGCTGAATGTTTTGCAACAATTGGTGAAGTTGGTAATGAAGATTACGGACTTGTTAATTGAGGTAAAGCTGGTCGTAATCGCTGACGTGGAATTAGACCAACAGTTAGGGGTTCTGTTATGAACCCTAATGATCACCCACACGGAGGGGGAGAAGGTAAAGCTCCAATTGGACGTAAAGCTCCAGTTACTCCGTGAGGTAAAAAAACGCTTGGTGTTAAAACTAGAAACAAGAAAAAAGCTTCAAGTAAGCTTATCATTAGAAGGAGAACTAAGTAAATTTATTTACTTAGGTAGGAGGATTTATATATGTCACGTTCATTGAAAAAAGGGCCTTTCGTCGATAGCCATCTAATGAAAAAAGTAGAAAAATTAAACCAAGCAAGCAAAAAAGAAGTTATTAAAACTTGATCACGTCGTAGTACAATTTTCCCAGAATTTATTGGGCACACATTTGCAGTACATAATGGTAAAGAACATATACCAGTTTACGTAACAGAAGATATGGTTGGATACAAACTTGGAGAGTTTTCACCAACTAGAACTTTTGGTGGACATGGTAAAGATAAAGATAAGAAGAAAAAGTAGGAGTTTAATATGGAAGTTAAAGCACATTTAAAAACAATTAGAATTTCTGCAAGAAAAGTACGTCTTGTCTTAGACATGGTTCGCGATAAAAAAGCAGGAGAAGCTGTAATTATGTTAGATAACATTAACAAAAGAGCAGCATTACCTGTAAAAAAATTGGTAAGCTCAGCTATTGCAAATGCTGTTAACAACAACGGTTTGGATGCAGATACTTTATACATTAAAGAAATCTTCGCATCAGAAGGACCAACATTAAAAAGATTTAGACCAAGAGCACACGGTCGTGCATATGAAATTTTAAAAAGAACAAGTCACATTACAGTTACTGTAAGTGATGAAGTAAGAAAGGGAAGGTAACGATATGGGTCAAAAAGTAAGTCCTAATGGTTTTAGAGTCGGGATTGTTAAAAACTGAGAATCTCGTTGATATGCTGATAAACAAGACTATGCAAAATGATTACATCAAGATATTGTTATTCGTAAACACTTATTTACAAAGCTAAAAAGTGCTTCAATATCTAGAATTGAAATCGAAAGAACAAAAAGTGAAATTGTTATCTTCATTAAAACAGCACGTGTTGGTGTGGTTCTAGGTCAAGAAGGAAAAAACATTCCTGTTATTATAAAAGATATTAAAAAAGCGATTAAAGATCGTAAAATTGAAATTAAAATCAATGTTGTTGAAATTCGCAACGCTGATGTTGATGCACAATTAGTTGCAAACAGCATCGCAGAACAAATTGTGAATAGAGCTTCATTTAGAACAGTGCAAAAAATTGCAATTAAAAAAGCTTTAAAAGCAGGAGCAAAAGGAATCAAAACTCGCGTATCAGGGAGACTTGGTGGAGTTGAAATGGCTAGAAAAGAAGGTTACTCAGAAGGTAATGTTCCATTAGCTACTTTAAGAAGTGATATTGATTACGCTACTGCAAATGCACACACAACTTATGGAATCATCGGTGTTAAAGTGTGAATTTACAAAGGTGAAGTTTTACCAGGACAAAGTCCTTTAGATATAAGCTATGTAAAGAAAAACCAAAATAACAACAATGATCGTAAAGATTTTAGAAACAAAAATTATAAACCAAGAGATTTTAAAAACAATGATCGTAAACCAAGAGAGTTTAGCCCAAGAGGAGGGAAGTAAGAATGTTAATACCAAAAAGAACAAAATACCGCCGTCCTCACCGTGTTAAATACGAAGGAAAAGCTAAAGGTAACACAAGTGTTGACTTTGGTGAATTTGGTTTAAAATCTCTAGACGGAGCTTGAATTACAAACCGTCAAATCGAAGCGGCTCGTATTGCGATGACTCGTTATATGAAACGTTGAGGGAAAGTTTGAATTAGAATATTCCCTCACATGGCGCTAACAAAAAAACCACTAGAAGTACGTATGGGGTCTGGTAAAGGATCTCCAGAATCATGAGTAGCTGTTGTAAAAGAAGGAACAGTTATGTTTGAAATCGCTGGAGTATCAGAGGAAATTGCACGTGAAGCTTTAAGGTTAGCAATGCATAAATTGCCAGTTAGATGCAAAATTGTTAAAAGAGGTGATGAATAATGTTAATTTCAGAAATAATTAAAAAGACAACACCAGAATTAAAACAAATCGAAGAAGAATCTCGTGCTGAGTTAATGGCTTTACGTTTCCAATCATCAATGGGAAACGTAGAAAAATCAGATAGAATTAAAGTTCTAAGAAAAGACATTGCACGTATTCTAACTGTTTTAAATAGTCGTAAATCAAAAGGTGAAAACACAAACGTTAAAGTTAAAGTTGACTTTAACAAAACATATGAAGCTGTGGAAAAAGAATCACAAAAATTTGCTAAAAAACGCCGTGCCGAAGTTGAAAAAATGATGGCAGAACAAAACGGTGGAGCAAACAATACTGATCTTCCAAACTTTGATGAAATCACTGTTAACAAAGATTTAACAGTTGATGAAGTTGTAGATGTTAAAACAACTACAACTACTAAAAAACCAGCTGCTGCTAAAACAACAGCTGCTAAAAAAACTGCAACAACTAAAACAACAGCTGCTAAACCAGCTGCTGCTAAAAAAACTGCAACAACTAAAACAACAGCTGCTAAACCAGCTGCTGCTAAAAAAACTGCAACAAATAAAACAACAGCTGCTAAACCAGCTGCTGCTAAAAAAGAAGTTGAAGCAAAACCAGCTGCTGCTAAAACAACAGCTGCTAAAAAAGCTACAACAACTAAAACAACAGCTGCTAAACCAGCTGCTGCTAAAAAAGAAGTTGAAGCAAAACCAGCTGCTGCTAAAACAACAGCTGCTAAAAAAGCTACAACAACTAAAACAACAGCTGCTAAACCAGCTGCTGCTAAAAAAGAAGTAGTTAAAAAACCAGTTGCTGCTAAAACAGCTACAACAGGTAAAACTATTGGTGGAGTGGTTGCAAAACCTAAAACACCAAAAGCTATTAAAGAAGAAACAGCAATTGATCGTCTAAATAGCTTAAAAAAGACAATTAAACCCGTAGGTAAAACACCTTCAAATATTGAAGATATTAACATCGAAGGAAAAGAAAAACCCAAAGATGCTACAACATATACTTACGGTACAAACTGAGAAGAAAATAGAGATAAAATCGAAAAAGCTACAATCAAAAAAACATCTAAAATAAACAAGGAAGGTAAATAATAATGGAACGTAATAGTCGTAAAGTATTACAAGGTAAAGTTGTTACTGATGCTGCTGATAAAACAATTTCAGTATTAGTTGAAACATACAAAAACCACCCCCTATACAAGAAACGTGTTAAGTATTCTAAAAGATATTTAGTTCACGATGAAAGTAACCAAGCTAAAAAAGGAGATAAAGTTCAAATCATGGAAACTAGACCTTTATCTAAAAACAAAAACTTCCGCTTAATTAAAGTGGTAGAAAAAGCGATTGCTTAAGGTAAATTATGATACAACAAGAAACTAGATTAAAAGTTGCTGATAATACCGGAGCAAAAGAAGTATTGGTTATTAAAAACTTAGGTGGGTCATGAAGAAAATTTACTAACATTGGTGATGTAGTTGTTTGTACAGTTAAAAAAGCAACTCCTGGTGGAACTGTCAAAAAAGGACAAGTTGTTAAAGGGGTTATTGTTAGAACTGTTAAAGGGGTTAACCGCCCAGATGGTAGTTATATTAAATTCTCAGAAAATGCAGTAGTAATTATTAAAGATGATAAAAACCCAAGAGGAACACGTATATTTGGGCCAATCGCAAGAGAAGTTAAAGAACGCGGATATNGCAAAAATCGCTTCTTTAGCTCCAGAAGTGTTATAGGAGGAATTATGGCAGGATTTAAACTAAAAAAAGGTGATGTTGTTAAAGTAATTTCTGGTAAACACAAAGGATTAGAAGGACCAATCAACAAAATTATTAAAGAAAAAAACCGTGTTCAAATCGAAGGGATTAATGCATTAAAGCATGTTAAACCTTCACAGGATAATACAGAAGGAGGAATTCAAGAAATTCCTTCATCAATCCACATTTCTAATGTGGCATTGATCGATCCTAAAAACAAAAAACAAGTAACAAAAATTGGATACAAAATAACTGAAAATGGTAAAAAAGTAAGAATCGCTAAAAAATCAAAAGCGCAAATAACTTAAGGAGAAATATGAATCGTTTAGAGAAAAAATATAAAGATACAATCGTTTCAGAACTTCAAAAAGAGTNTTTCTTACACATCAGTTATGCAAGTACCAAAAATAGAAAAAATTATGATTAACATCGGAGCTGGAGATGCTGTTCATAACAACAAAGTAATCGATGATATTACAAGTGAATTATCATTAATTACTGGACAAAGACCAGTTGTAACAAAAGCAAGAAGTTCAATTGCTTCTTTCAAATTACGTGAAGGAATGCCTATTGGAGCTAAAGTAACATTGCGCGGTAAAAAAATGTTTGAATTTTTAGATAAATTAATTAATATCTCTTTACCACGTGTTAGAGATTTCAGAGGGGTAAGTACAAAATCATTTGATGGTCATGGTAATTACTCATTAGGAATCAAAGAACAAATTATCTTTCCAGAAATTGATTATGATAAAATCAAAAAAATTCGTGGAATGGATGTAACAATCGTAACAACAGCAAGCACTAATGAAGAAGCAATGGCCNCTATTGAAAAAAATAGGAATGCCATTCAAGAAATAGGGAGAGTTATGGCAAAAAGATCATTAAAAATAAAACAACAACGTCATCCCAAATTTAGCACACGCTCATATACACGTTGTGGACGTTGTGGACGTCCGCACTCAGTTTTAAGAAAATATAATTTATGCAGAATATGCTTTAGAGAATTAGCACACATGGGACAAATCCCTGGTGTTAAAAAAGCGTCATGATAGGAAAGAGGTACTAATATANTGATGATAGATATAATAGCAGATATGCTAACTAGAATTAGAAATGCTAATCAAAGAATACATAAATCAGTATCAATGCCTTCAAGTAATTTGAAAGTCGAAATAGCTAAAATCTTAAAAGAAGAAGGTTATATTGAAGAATTCAAAATTGAAGAAAATGACAAGAAAAAAGAATTAAGCATAAATTTAAAATATAAAAACAAAGAAAGAGCAATTTCTGGTTTAAAAAGAATTTCTAAACCAGGACTACGTGTATACGCTTCTTGTGATAAACTTCCAAAGGTTTTAAACGGAATGGGGATAGCAATTATTTCAACAAACAAAGGTATAATGACAGATAAGAAAGCTCGTAAAGACAACTTAGGTGGAGAAGTTGTCGCATACGTGTGATAGTTCAAAGAGGTAAATATGTCTAGAATTGGAAATCGTGAATTAATAATTCCTGCAGGAGTAACTGCAAATGTTGAAAATAATAAAATTATCACTATTAAAGGACCTAAGGGTGAGTTAAGTCAATCATTACCATCAGTAATTAGTGTAACTGTTGAAGAAAACAATATTAAAACAATTAGAAAAAACGAAATTAAACATACAAAACAATTACATGGAACAATCAATTCTTTAATTAAAGGAATGATCGAAGGTGTAACTAACGGATATAAAAAAGAATTAGAAATTATCGGAGTTGGGTACCGTGCAGCAATGCAAGGAACTAACTTATCATTAAATGTTGGATATTCACATCCAGTATTATTTACACCACCGCAAGGTGTTGTAATAACAGTACCAAAAACAACAAGCGTTGTTGTGGAAGGAATTTCAAAACAACTTGTTGGGCAGGTCGCAGCAGATATTAGAAGTTATCGTAAACCAGAACCTTACAAAGGTAAAGGGATCAGATATGCTGGAGAACGTGTTATTAGAAAAGAAGGGAAATCAGCTGGTAAATAGAGGTAAACAAATATGAAACAATCTCGTAATTATATTAGAAAAATTAGACACGCTCGTGTTAGAAATAAAATCAGCGGAACAGCTGAGCGCCCAAGATTATGTGTTTTTAAATCAAATGGTAACTTTTACGCACAAATCATTAACGATGTAGAAGGTGTTACATTATTAGCATCATCAACATTGAAAATGACTGATTTAAAATCAACTGGTAATGTTGAAGCTGCTGCTAAAGTTGGTGAAGACATAGCTAAAAAAGCTATTAGTAAAAAAATTAAAAATGTAGTATTCGATCGTGGTGGATATTTATATCACGGTAAAGTGAAAGCTTTTGCAGATTCAGCGCGAAAAGCTGGATTAGAATTTTAAGGGAGGTTAGCAAATGTCAGAAATTATAAAGAATGAACAACAAACGCCATCAGTTAAAACTGATAGTGAAAATAAAACAAATTTTGCTAACAAAAATAATTCTGCAAAATTTTCTAATAAAAACTTTAAAGATAGAGGGAAATTTAAAAAAGAAATCTCTCCTTATGAAGAAAAAGTTGTAACAATTAACCGTGTTACAAAAGTAACAAAAGGTGGACGTCACTTTAGATTTGCAGCTGTTGTTGTAATCGGTGATCGTAAAGGAAAAGTTGGATTTGGAACAGGTAAAGCAAACGAAGTACCTGATGCAATCAAAAAAGCAATTAAGGAAGCAAGAAAAGAACTTGTGACTGTACCAATAATTGGAACAACTATTCCTCATCAAGTTGAAGTTAAATACGGTGGATCACGTGTATTAATTAAACCTGCTAAAAAAGGGACAGGAGTTATTGCTGGGGGGCCAGCACGTATTGTTCTTGAATTATCAGGAGTACATGATGTATACGCTAAATCAATTGGTTCAAGCACACCAATCAACATGATTCGTTCAACAATCAATGGTTTAAAATCATTAAGATTACCAGAACAAGTTGCTAAATTAAGAGATGTAAGTATTGAAGAGGTGAGTGGATAATGAAATTACATGAATTAAAATCAACTGAAAATTCACGCCACACAAGAAAACGTGTCGGAAGAGGAACTGGTTCAGGGCATGGTAAAACATCTGGACGTGGTCAAAAAGGACAAAACGCTCGTGGAACTGGGGTAAGACCTGGATTCGAGGGGGGACAAACTCCTTTATTTAGAAGAATTCCAAAATTTGGATTCACAAATATTTATAAAAAAACATTATACAATATTTAACTTAGATGATTTAGAAAGATTAAATCTTACAACAGTTGATCATAAAACTCTTGTAGAAAAAAAATTAATAAAATCAGAAAAAACATTAGTTAAAATTCTTGGAAATGGTAAAATTACTAAGAAAGTTAATGTAAAAGTTAATAAAATATCAAACTCAGCTCAAGAAGCTATTACTAAAGCCGGAGGAAAAGTAGAGGTACTATAATAATGGCAAAAAAAACTGCTAAAATTAAAAATAAATCTACTACGAAAAAAAATACTTTTGATAAAAGTAATTTTTTTGTTAAAAACAAGGATTTAGTTAAAAGAGTATTAATTACTTTATTTATTTTAGTATTAATTCGCCTAGGAACTTATATTACTGTTCCTGGCGTTCAATTAAATGAAGGGTTTCAAAGCTTAGTTGAACAAGACCAATTTTTTGGGCTTATTTCTATGCTTGGTGGCGGAACTCTTGGAAGTTTTTCCATTTTAGCACTAGGTGTTTCTCCCTATATTACAGCGTCAATTATTGTACAGTTATTGTCAACAGAAGTTGTACCGCCATTAGCTCGTTGAGCTAAAGGTGGAGAAAGAGGGAAGAAAAAGTTAGATCGTCTAACTAAGTACCTAACAATTCCTTTTGCAGTTATGCAAGGAATTGCCATTATTTTTACAATGATAAATGAAGGGGTAATTTCAGCTAAATGAGATTCAACTGAATTTGGAGTTGGAGCACCAATCTTTTACTACTTATTAATTCCAACTATTTTAATTGCCGGAACAATGTTAATGTTGTGGGTCGCTGACCAAATGACAATTAAAGGAATTGGGAATGGGGTATCATTAATTATATTTGCTGGTATTGTTTCACAATTGCCTAACAATTTAGATACAACATTTAAATTTTGAGTTTCAGGACAAGAAGATATGAACTTCTTGTTTGATGGAATATTGCGTTTTGCAGTTTACTTTATTATGTTTATTTTAGTTATATTATTCGTAGTATTGTTAAATGAATCTGAACGTAAAGTGCCAATTCAACAAACCGGAAGTGGGCTTGCTAACGCGAGTGACACGACCGGCCCATATTTGCCGCTCAAAATAAACTCCGCTGGTGTAATCCCGGTTATTTTTGCCACAGCATTAATTTCAGCACCAGTAACTATCGCACAGATTATTGAAGTTGACAATCCACTTAATGGTTTTGTTCAATTTAGTAACAATTATTTGTCATTTAGTACGTGATGGGGAATATCAATATATGCAATTTTAACAATCATTTTTACTTTCATGTATTCACAAGTACAAATGAATCCAGAAAAAATTGCAGATAATTTCCAGAAATCTGGAACATTCATTCCGGGAGTAAACCCGGGTAAAAAAACAGAAAAATATTTAAAAGGGGTTATTAACCGATTAAGTATTTTAGGTTCAATATTCTTAGCAGGAATTGCGGTATTACCTTATGTCATTTCAAAATTAACTAGTTTACCAAGTGCGTTAGCAATTGGGGGAACAGGATTAATTATTATGGTGTCTGTAGCATTGGAAACAGTGCGACAAGTACAAGGGCGTATAACGCAACAAGAATTTATTAACCAAAAACGAAAATCTGGCAGCACAGATTCATATTTGTGATAGGAGAAATGTTTTGAAAAATATTATTTTATTAGGACCTCCGGGCGCTGGAAAAGGAACACAATCAGCAAATATTTTAGAGAATTTTAATTATATTCACTTATCAACTGGTGATTTAATTCGTACAAATATTGTAAACAAAACCCATCTGGGAAAAATATGCCAAGCTTACTCTGAAAAAGGACAGCTGGTACCAGATGATATTATGATTGAAATTGTTAAAGACTATCTTTCAAAGGTTTCTAACAATGTTGTTTGGGATGGTTTTCCAAGAACTGTTATTCAAGCAAAAAAATTGGATGATTTATTAGCAAATTTATCAACTCAAATAGATCTAGTAATTAATTTAGATATTGATAAAGATTTATTAAAGCAAAGAATTATTGGAAGAAGAGTGTGTTTAACATGCGGAACTTCTTATCATGTAAACTTTGCTAAACCAAAAGTTGATAATGTTTGTGATAAAGATCAAACAACACTAACTCATCGTAAAGATGATACAGAAGAAAAATTTGAAGTTAGATATCAAGAATTTATAAAAGGAACAAAACCTTTAGTTGATTATTATTCACTTCAAAACAAATTAATAAATATTGATGCAAATAAAGAATTTCATTTAATTTGAAATGAAATGAAAAGTTTGATTGAAAATATTTAATTAGGAGGAATTTAAATTTGGCGAAATCAGATTTAATTGAAGTAAAAGGAACGGTGATAGAAGTTTTACCAAACACTAAGTTTGTTGTAGAGCTTGAAAACAAAGCAGTTATACACGCACACGTCTCTGGTAAAATCCGTATGCACTACATCCGCATTTTACCGGGCGATAAAGTAACTGTCGAAATATCACCTTACGATTTAGAACGTGGGCGTATTATATTTAGACATAAATAAAGGAGAATATTATGAAAGTAAGATCATCTGTTAAAAAGATTTGTGATAAATGTCAAATTATCAAAAGAAAAAACCGTGTTATGGCAATTTGTATAACACCAAAACATAAACAAAGACAAGGATAATTGAGAGGAGCATATAGAATATGGCACGTATTGGTGGAGTAGATATTCCAAATGATAAAAGAGTTGTTATTTCATTAACATATGTTTATGGAATCGGTAAGTCTTTATCACAAGATATATTAGCAAAATTAAAAATTTCAGAAGATATTAGAGTAAAAGATTTATCTGAAGAACAATTAACAAAAATTAGAAATGAAGTTTCAAAACAAAAAACTGAAGGTGATTTACGCCGTGAAGTTAGTTTAAACATCAAATTATTAATGGAAATTGGAAGTTACCGCGGTATGAGACATCGTCGTAGTTTACCAGTTAGAGGGCAATCATCAAAACAAAATGCACGTACTCAAAAAGGGCCACGTGGAACANAAAGCTATTGCCAATAAGAACAAAAGATAGAATAGGAGTGTAATTTCAAAATGGCAACAAGAAAAGTTACAAAGAAAAAAGTCAAAAAAAATATTAACAAAGGTATTGCACACATTCATTCTACTTTTAATAATACAATTGTTACAATTAGTGATTTAAACGGAAATGTTATTTCATGATCATCAGCTGGAGCAGTTGGTTTTAAAGGTGGAAAAAAATCAACACCTTATGCAGCGCAAATGGTAGCAGAAGCTGCTGCTAAATCAGGGCAAGAAAACGGAATGGTAAGTATTGCTGTTGAAGTAAAAGGTCCAGGACCTGGACGTGATGCTGCAGTTCGTAGTTTACAAGCTGCAGGGTTGGAAATTACATCAATTAAAGATGTAACACCAATTCCACACAACGGTGCAAGACCACCTAAAAAACCAAGAAAATAGGAGTATGCGACANATATGAAACCATTTATTAGACCAGAATTTAGTATAAACTCAGAAGATAAAGTTAATAATTCAGCTGTTATTGTAGCAGAACCACTAGAAAAAGGGTTTGGAGATACACTAGGTAACGCAATTAGAAGAACATTATTATTCGCAACACCAGGTGCGGCAGTTTATGCTTTAAAAGTAAAGGGAGCTTCACATGAATTTACAGCTCTTGAAGGTGTTTTAGAACACATGACACAAATTGTGTTAAATATTAAAGACTTAGTTATTAAAATTAACCCAGAAATTTACCCAGAAAACGAATCTGTTTTAATTAAAGGAATCAGAAGAGAAGAAGGTGAATTGCTTTCAGGAGATTTAGAAGTTCCTGAAGGTGTAGAAATCATTAACAAAGATTTAGTAATCGCAACAGTAGCTGATGGGGGAAACTTTGAAGTTGAACTATATGCTAAAAACTCTCGTGGTTATAAAACTGTTGAAGAAAATAAAAAAGATAAAAAATATACTGATTTAATCGTTATTGATGCAAACTTTTCTCCAATTGAAAAAGTTTCATATCACGCCAAAGATACAAAAGTTGGTAAAAGTGTAGATTTAGAAAAATTAGAAATTATTGTTAAAACAAACGGCTCAATTGAACCAATGGACGCTGTAGCTATTGCTGGTAAAGTGATCAACGATCACATGGAATTCTTTGTTAACTTAAAAGAGGAATTAAGTGAAACAAATGTTATAGCAACTGCAACAGAAGAACAAGAAGATGAATTGGATCGTGCAATTGAAGAATTAGAATTTACACAAAGATCTCAAAATTGTTTAAAACGTGAACAAATTAACACTGTTCGTGATTTAATTACAAAAACTGAAGATGAAATTGAAACTATTAGAAACTTAGGAAAAAAATCATTAACAGAAATCAAAGAAAAAGTTAAGTCATTAGGACTTGAGTTTAAGAAAGACTAGGGGGTTTATATGTCATACCAACAAAAAAGAGGTAAAAATACTTCGTGACGTAATGGACTTATGAGAAACTTAGCAACTGAGTTAATTATTCATGAAAAATTACAAATCACTGAAACTAGAGCAAAAGAATTACGTCGTCATGTCGAAAAACTAATTACATTAGGTAAAAGAGGTGATTTACACGCAAGAAGAAGAGCAGCATCTTTTTTAAGAAACATTACTGTTAAAAATGAAAAAGCAGCAGCTTTACAAAAATTATTTGGACCATTAGCTAAACAATATAGTAAGCGTAACGGTGGATATACAAGAATATTAAAGTTAGATAATAGACGTGGTGATAATGCACCTGTTGTAATTATTGCTTTAGTATAATATTTAAATAATTAAATAAAAAAATAGTCTGAAAAGGCTATTTTTTATTTTATAATTAACTTAATAAGGGGATATTATGATTACAATTAGAAATGAACAAGAAATTAAAGATATGAAAATTGCTTGTGATGTCATTAAAAAAGTACATTATGAGTTAAAAAAAATGATAAAACCAGGGGTTACGGGGTTAGATTTAGACCAAGCTGCTGAAANNAAAATCATTATTAATAATGGATGTAAACCTAATTTTAAAGGTTTATATGACTTTCCAAACACAGCTTGTGTTTCATTAAACAATGTATTGGTACATGGAATACCAAATAACTATAAATTTAAAAATGGCGATGTTGTTTCAGTTGATGTAGGTTGTGTTTATAACAACATGAATAGTGATGCTGCTTTTACGGTAATTGTTGGTACAGCAAACAATGAAATAGATGAAAAATTAGTAAAAGTTACTAAAGAATCTTTATATAAAGCAATTGAGGTTTTAAAACCGGGAGTTAGAATTGGCGACATAGGTCATGCTGTTCAAAATCATATAGAAAAAGCTGGCTTTCATTTACCAACAGACTTTGCTGGTCATGGAATTGGAACAAAGTTACATGAAGATCCAAGTATTCCTAATGTTGGAACACCAGGGACTGGATTAAGATTAAAAGAGGGTATGACAATTTGTATTGAACCAATGGTTCAAATTGGTACTAAACACATAGATTTTTTAGAAGATAACTGAACACCGGTTTCTGTTAATGGTCAAAATAGTGCCCACTTCGAGCACACTATTTTAATTACAAAAGATGGGTGTGAAGTTTTAACAGAATATATCTAAAAATAATTGGAAATTAATTAATATGTTTATTAAATAAACAAGGTATAATTATAAAAAGATAATAATTTTAGAAGAAAGAGGGTATTTATGTTTTTGTCAATAATAGTTCATTCTCAAAACCACCCAAGTAAAATTTTAAAAACTATCGTGTCAATAAGAAAGCAAACTTTGCGTGATTATGAAGTTATTTTTATAAATGATACTGGTTACACACCAAAACATCCTATTATGGATTTATTTGATAGTGTTTTTCATGAGCATGAAAAAGAGAATGTTAAAATTATAAGTTTTTCAAGATCACAAGGATTTAGCTATGCAATAAATGAAGGTATTCATGCAGCCGAAGGTAAATATTGTATGATTTTAGAAGAGGGAGAATTATTAGAACCAACAGCTATTGAGGTTCTAANNAAAAAATCTGTTGGAAAAAAAGACGTAGATATTCTTGAATTTGGATATGAAAATAACTCTAATGTATCTCATAATGTATTCATAAATGAAAATTTAAAAACTAAAAATCCGCAAGTTAATAAAGAAGTTGTGGCTTTTGCTAACTCTTCAATTGGAAACAAAATGTATAGTGTGGAATTTTTAAATAAAAATAAGTTATTTTTTAAACGCTACAAAAGATTTGATTCTTTATTCTTTTATAAAGCGATTGCTAAAGCTAATTCTTATTTAACAATTCACGATAAAATAGCTATTTTTGATTCAGCAATAATTTCTTATAGTGTTTTTGATTTACTAAAACAATGATCACATATTTTTAACTACTATCGTGATCGCAATATTTATAATAATTTTAGAAATGAAATTGAGTATGCTTATGTAAGGTTTTGTTTAGTAACTTTCTTAGATATAATAACAAATCAAAATAATAATAATTTATCACACAAAGCGTATTCAACTGTTTTCAATAAATATAAAAAACGTTTTAGAAACTATCGTCAAAATAAGTATGCTAAAAACATTGTCGGGGACAAGTACTTTGCAACTGTTGCTAATGATATAAGTAAATATTTGAAAATTTGAAAAGAAAATAATTGTAAATAAATTAGAAATTGAATTTAATGAAAAAAAAATCCTATAAATAATCTAGAATACAAAATTGCTCATAGCTTGCTAATATTTTTAGCAAGAATTTTTGATATGATTTTTGTTAGTATTCCCTCAATTATTATTTCTGTTGCTTTAGAAAGTAGTTTAGCAAGTTTGTGAGTTGCTATTACTTTTTTTGTTATTAATTTAGTATTTGTTATCTTTTATTTTTCTGTTATACCAATTTTTTGAAAAGGAAAAACATTATTTAAGTGAATTTTCCGTTTTAGATTATATAGTTACAACAAAGTGACAAAATGATATATTTATTTTTTAAGGGAATTTTATTTCACACTTCCTTATTTAGTTATTACTTCGTTAAACATTTTTTTATTGAATTATTATCAAGAAGACATGTTGTCAGCTATAAATGGAGATGATGTCTTTTTGTTAACTAAAATTTTGATTCAATCTATTATTACTTTCATTTCACTTTGAACATTTGTCATTTATACTTCACTTTTTATAAGTAAAAAAAATCAATATATTTTTGATAAAAAGCTAAAAGTATTTAATGTTTATATAAAACCAGTTGAACACCAACAAACAATAAATAACAATGATATAATCAACAAAGATTATCATCATATTCACTTGGGAGACAATCAACCGGGTAATATAGATGAAAGAGAAATAGATAAGATAAAGGAAAAATAAGAATGAATTTAGACCAAGCAATTAATACTTTAAATAAACAACAAAAAGAAGCTGTTTTAGAGGTAAACCAACCTGTAAAAATTATTGCAGGAGCTGGTTCTGGGAAAACAAGAGTAATTACATTAAAGATTGCTAATTTAATTGAAAATTTAAATATAAAACCATGACGTATTTTTGCTTTAACTTTTACAAACAAAGCAACTAATGAAATGAAGGAAAGAGTTAAAGCTTTAGTTGACAATGGACAAGAAACATTCATTTCAACATACCATGGTTTTTGTTTTAAAGTAATTTGACAAGAATATGAAGCTTTAGGATTTGAAAAAATACCTGAAATAATTGATACTTATACAAAATTAACGTTTATTAGAAAATTTTTTAAAGGCCACGGTTGAGATACAATAAAGACTAAACCAAGAACAATTTCAACTTACATAAGTAATTGAAAAAATGGGTCTGATGAGCAAGTGGATGAAACAAAATTATATCGAGAAGTTGATAGAAAAGCTTATGCAACTTTTGTTGCCTACCAAAAATATTTAAAAGACAATAATTTTTTAGACTACGATGATTTATTGTTAAAAGTTGACCATTTATTTTCTACAAATAAAGTTGTTTTAGAAAAATGACAAAATAAATTTGACTATATTCTAGTGGATGAGTTCCAAGATACAAATGATATTCAATATTCAATTATTAAATCATTAACTGCTAACAGTAATAAAATAACTGTTGTTGGAGATCCTGATCAAACTATTTATTCTTGAAGAGGGGCAAGAGTTGAACTTATTTTAAATTTTAATAATGATTTTACAAACACTAAAACAATTTATTTAAATCAAAATTATCGCTCAACTCAAACAATTTTAAATGCATCTAATAGTTTTATTGGCAATAATAAAAATCGTATTAAAAAAGAACTATTTTCAGAAGGAATAGTTGGGGATAAAATTAATATTTTTGAAGCTTATGACATTGATAATGAAGCTGAATTTGTTGCTGAAGAAATTCAAAACTTGCAAAAAGATTATAAATATAAAGATGTATATGTTCTTTGTCGAACTAATAACTTAACAAGAGCTTTAGAAGATAAATTTAGTATTAATAAAATCCCTTATAAAATCCTAAATAACCGTTCTTTTTATGATCGTAAAATTGTTAAACAAACAATTGCTAACATTGCTGTATTGCTTAAATCAAACAACACTTATTATGAAATAGTTTTAGATGAAATGCCGGGAATTGGTGAAAAATCAGTTGAAAAAATTGTGGCAGATATACAAGAAAAAAATATTTCTTTTAAAGATTATTTACTAAATAATGAAACTTTTCCGATTACTTCAAAAAGATCGTTAGAAGCATTATCTGTTTTTAAAGAGGCTTTTTTAAAGTTGCATAACCAAATAAGTGATAATAATTTATCATTATATAAGTTAGTTGAACAATATTTACATAATAATGGTTTTATTAAAAGAGCTGAAGCAAGAGATTCTGATGAAGCCGGAAATATTTTTGAAGCATTAAAAATATTATCAGACTTTGAAGAAACTGCTAAAATTGCAAATCCAAGTGAAAGTAATCTTGAAACTTTAAATAATTTTTTAGACACAATTAATTTAGACACATCGCATTTAGATGAAGAAGAAGACAATACTGTTAAAATTATCACAATTCATTCTGCAAAAGGGCTAGAAAATAAAGTTGTTTTCATTTTTGGTGTGTGTGAAGGTTCGTTTCCTTCATTTTATGGAGAATTGGAAGAGGAAAGAAGAACAATGTATGTTGCTGCCACAAGAGCGCAAGAAAAGTTATATATTTCATATAATATGGGATATAATTTTCAAACAAAAAGAAACAATATTGCCTCTTCATTTATTAGAGAGTTTAATAAACAGTATGTTGAAATTGTGAAAGATAAATCATTTGAAGCAATTGAGTCTGCGATGAAACCGATGGAATCGAGTTATTTATTTAAAAAGTTTGAAAACAGAGCAAAAGCTAAATTTAGTTTAGACGATAAAGTAGAACATTCATTTTTTGGTAAAGGTCGTGTTATTGGGTTTATTGGTAATGATGTTGAAGTTGAATTTGAAGAAGATATGTCAACAAGGTCTGTTCCATCAAATTCTGATATTTTAAAAAAATTATTAACATAAAGAAATATTTATTATATAATTATTTCATAAACAAATATAGAAGGTGAATTTTTATTCATAATAGGGAATTAAGTTAAATGCTTAAGCTGTCCCAGCAACTGTGAAAAGGATGAAAGCTACAAAACCACTGTGTATACACGGGAAGGGTAGTTAGTAAGATGATTTTAAGCCAGTAGACCTACCTTTATATTTTTTTATAAAAAATACTTCTGGGATAAAGTATTAGTTATATTCATTTTTAAACATGCAATATAATTTTTACAGTCTCAAAATTTGAGATTTTTTTTATGGAAAGGAATATAATGAAAAATTTTAGTTTTAAAAATAATTGAAAACAATTAATTTTTATTTTTACATCAGTTATCTTGTTGGCAACAACTATTTTAACTGCCGTATTTTTATACAAACAAGTACAAGAAAATAAAAATTATTTTATTAATGAAAACGTGAGAGTCATGTTTTTAGATTCAGAAGATAAAGTTGTCAACGATCAAACAATTTCAACAGAATTGTTAACGTTGGAAGACTTATTAAGATCTGAAACATATGAAAAAGATGTACATGTTGATATTGTAAATTATATGGTGCAAATAGTTGAAGCTTTTAATTTAATTAATGGAAAACCTAATGTAGGTTTTACAGTGTATTCTGATACAAACAATAGTTGTGCCTTTGGATTTTGTGGTGGATATGATGATGAAGGACAGGGTGGAGGTAACCCAATCAACACATTACATCTACAAGATAATGATGTTTTTAAAATTAAACCAATGGCTATAAAAAGTAGTATTTAATTAAGTAATTTTAAGGAGATTTATGAAATTTAATTTTAAGAAAAATTTAGTTACAATGATTTTTGTAATCATTTCAACCGTGCTTTTATCAGCAACAGTAGTTTTAGCTTCATTCTTATTATCAGAAAAGAAAAAGAGTGAAAACTACCAACTAAAACAAAATGTACAAGTGAATTTTCACAATAAAGAACAAAAAATAATAAGTGATAAAAAAACAGATACAAAGTATGCAACTTTAGAAGAACTTTTACTGTCGCCAGTATATGAAGAAGCTAAACCAGTAATCTCTACAGGAGTTTATCGCAGTTTTTTAAATGATGCATACAATATAATAGATAATGAATCAAATTGATATTTAATGCTATATAGCGACACAAACAAAAGCTGTAAAGATAACGAAGGTGGAATGTGTGATGTTGGAATAAGCTTCTTATATTTAGAAGATAATGATGTATTTGACATCAAAGCAGAGTATTATGGTTAATTAGTAACATAGAAAAAGGGGATATATGAATAATAATATACAAGTATGATTTAAGAAAAATTGAGTAGCATTTTTATTTATGCTAACAACATTGGCTTTAATGGTGGCCACAATAGTTTTAGCCATTTTTATGACAAATCAAATAAAAGAAAATAACGCAAGCGTTAATAATGATAATGTAAGACTTATTTTTATAGATGACAAAAAAGAGATTGTAAATGATCGTGTTGTAGATACAACATCATTTACATTACATGAGTTATTAATTTCAAATGAATATGAAAATAATGTAAAAATGGGAAAAAATGAATATGGAAACCCAATTATAAGCGATGCATATAACATAGCAAAAAATAGTGAAACAAAGATAAATTTTAGTGTCAAGTCATACACAAATAGTTATTGTGTAGCTAACGATGGAACTTGTGGTCTTTATATTGATTCATTATTTTTACAAGATGATGATATTTATATTGTAGAAGCTGTGGCTGTTTAATTTTAAGGTAAAGGAGATATATGAAATTTAATTTTAAGAAAAATTTATTAACAATAATATTTATTATTACATCAACAATATTTTTAGTTACAACAGTTGTTTTTTCAACTTTTCTAATGGCTGAAATAAAAAAAGCTGATCAATATAGTTCGATAAAAGAAGTAACTGTAAATTTTTACGATAAAGAAGAAAAAGTTATTGAATCAAATACATTTAATACAAAGTGAGCTACTTTAGAAGAATTATTAGCATCTCCATATTATGGAGATAATATTGAAATGTATCCTAATCCAGTGTTTGGAGCTTGATTACAAGACGCATACAGCATTATTAACTCAGAAGCAGACTGATATTTAATGCTTTATAGTGATAGTAACAAAGGGTGTGAAGGTAATGCTGATGGAGCTTGTGACTTTGGTGTGAGTTTCTTATATCTAGAAGATAATGATACTTTTGACATTAGAGCAAAGTATATTCCTTGAGAAGGATTTGCTTACTAAATATAAATAATGATTAAATTTAAGAGAAAAAAAATAGTATTCCAAACCACATATTAATATTTAAATATACATTTTGCGCAATATACGCTAGTTTAATTTTTGGATTACAAATTGCTTTGGCAGCAATTCCAAACGTGCACTTAACTACATTTCTTTTATGTGTAGGGTTCGTTATTTTAAAACCGAATACATCATATATAATTACAAATACTTATATAGGGTTAATGTTGGTTACTTTTGGTTTTACAACTTGAAATCTAATGTACTTTTTAATTTTTAACGCTTATGGAACAATAGCATATTTGTTAAAAAACATTCTTATTAAGTGACCAATGTTATTTTGTTTATTAATTGCATTTTTTGGATATATATTTGGATTGCTATTTACTCTTCAAGAATGGTTTTTAAATGGTTTTTCATATGCATTAGCATATTTTATTAGAGGATTAATGTTTGATTTTATTCATGGAACAAGTAATTTTTTAGTCGGTATATTTTTATTAAACCCAGTCATAAAAGCATTTACATCTGTGGCCTATAAATATGAAATTTTATTTAATAAAAAATTTTTAAAGACAATAGATACGTAAAATATTGAAACAAAATGTTTCTATTTTGAATAATAGTATTTACAAAATTATAGTATTTATATAAAATACACTTGTATAGACTAAAAGAAATGAAAAGGATTATTATGGCAAAAATTTTAAAAATAAAAATCACAGATCCAAAAGGATTGCACGCAAGACCTGCAGCATTATTAGTTTCAACAGCTGGTAAATTTGACTCAAAGTTGACTATTAAATCTGAAAATGGAACAGAAGGTGATTTAAAATCAATTATGAACATTTTATCAATTGGGATTACTGTTAACACAAACATCGAAATTATTGCAGATGGAAGTGATGAAGCAGACGCAATCGTTGAAATCAAAAAATTATTTATCGATAATGAATTATCAACAGAAGAAAACATTAAATAGTTTTATAAAAATGAATTTTAATTCATTTTTTTTTATAAAAAATATTATTATAAAAAATAGTAATTTTTTCCAATTTTTCTTATAATAATAAGGAATGCGAAAGGGTTACATATGATAATTTTAGCGATTGAAACAAGTTGTGATGAAACAAGTTTTTCTATTTTAAAAGATGGAAAAGTGTTATCTAATGTAATTTCATCACAAATTGAACAACACACAAAATATGGAGGAGTTATTCCAGAACTAGCATCGAGAATGCATTTTGAGAATTTCGACACAGTTTTAGAAGAAGCCATTAATACAAGTAAAATTTCTTTAGAAGATATTAATTATATAGCTTATACCGCTAACCCTGGGTTACTAGGGGCTTTACACGTTGGAAAAATAATTGCTAAAACTTTAAGTGATGTTTTAAATATTCCTTTAATTCCCTTAAATCATTTACATGGTCATATTTATGCGGGCAAAATTGATAATAATATTGTATTCCCAGCTATCGCACTTCTTATTAGTGGAGGACACACTCAACTTATATATTTAAAAGAAAATTTAAATTTTGAAATTATTGGTACAACAAAAGATGATGCTATTGGTGAGTGCTTTGATAAGGTGGCAAGAGAATTAAAACTTAGCTATCCTGGTGGACCTATTATTGAAAAAAAAGCCAGTTTAGGTAAAGTTGGTGATTATGATTTACCTTTTCCACTAAATGATGATTCTCTGGACTTTTCATTTAGTGGTTTAAAATCAGCCGCCATAAGAATTATTAGAAACCATGAAAAACATAATTTAGAAATTAACACAAAAAATTTCTGTGCAGATTTTCAAGAAAAATGTACAGAGATCTTATATAGCAAACTAACAAAAGCTATTAAAAAATATCAAGTAAAATCACTTATTTTGGCCGGGGGAGTTGCCGCCAATAAAAGTATTCGGAATATGTTTGTGAAATTAGCGTCACAACATCATTTACAAGGAATTATTCCTAAACTTGAATATTGTACAGATAATGCAGCAATGATTGCAATGTTGGCTTACGAAACAGTAGTTAACAAATAAGGAGAAAAAGTATGGCTTCATTTTTAACAAAATTAGATACCTTAATGGAAGATAATTTTACANAAAAAGAAAAAGAAATTATTTTGTTTATACGAAAAAATTTAGAAAGTGTTAGAAACATGAATATTGAAGCACTAGCTCAAAGTGTAAATACGGGTTATAGTGCAATATATGGACTATTAAAAAAATTAGGGATTAATGGATATCGTAATTTTATTGTTTCTGTATCAAGTGATATTGAAATGAAATCATTAAACTTAAGTAATGATGATAAATCACTTAAGAAAAAATATTTTGATATTATTAATCAAAATTCAAATATAATAGATGAAAATCTATTAAAACAAACTGTTAGTTATTTAACAGCGGCTCATAAAATATATATTGTAGGGATGGGTACAACTAGATTTTTAGCGCAATCACTTGCTTTACAATTAAACAATTACGGTTTTTTAGCAATTGCACTAGATGAAGGTGAAGAAGATTTTAACATAAGAACTCGTTACATGACAGAACATGATTTAGTAATAGCATTTTCATTATTTGGAAATAACGAAGCAATTAATAAAGGATTAAAATCTGCAAAAGAAAACAATGCAAAAATTATTGTAATTTCAGGTAAGGGACTATCAAGTTCTGGGAGTTTTGCGGATATAACACACGTTATTTCATCACCAATATTTGATATTAGAAATACCGACGTTTATGTTGATAAATTAGTACCATGAATGTTTTTTACAGATAAATTAATTAATGAAGTATTAAATTCAGGATTTGTAGATCGAGAATATGTTGCGGCAAAAATCCATCACGATTGAAACTAAAAAATATATAATATAAACATTACATAAATAAAAAAATAAAGGAGAATTATGACACCACATATAACAGCAAAAAAAGAAGATATAGCAAAAATTGTAATAATGCCAGGAGACCCACTTAGAGCTAAATACATCGCAGAAAAGTTTTTAACAGATGTAAAATTAGTCAATGAAGTTAGAAATATGTTAATGTTCACAGGAACATATAAAGGTCAAAGAATAACAATCGCAGGTAGTGGAATGGGATGTGCCAGTATTGGAATCTATTCATATGAATTATATAAATTTTATGATGTTGACACAATAATAAGAGTAGGATCAGCTGGAAGTTATCGTAAAGAATTAAATGTTTTTGACGTTGTGCTAGCTGATAAAGCATATGGAGAAAGTACATATGCAAAAATAGCTACTGGTATTGAAGGAAATATCATAGATGCTTCAAAAAATATAATAACAAGCATTAAAGATACAGCAAAAGAATTATCACATGTTGTAACAACGGGAACAGTTCATTCTTCAGATGTTTTCTATCGTAAAAACCCAAATGATTGAAAAGAAATTACTACTAAATATGATGCACTTTGTGTAGAAATGGAATCATATGCTCTATACGCAAACGCTATTGCTTTAAACAAACAAGCAGCTTGTCTTTTAACAATATCTGACTCATTTATTACAAGTGAAAAAACATCACCAGAAGATCGCCAAAATAGTTTTAACAACATGATCAAATTAGCTTTAGAAAGTTGTGCAAAAATATAATATGGATTTACAAAAATTATTTAAAAATTTTGAAAATTTAGATCAAAAAGAAGTAAAAGTTACAGCTTGAACAAAATCTAATCGCTTAAGCGGTAAATTAGGTTTTTTAGAAATAAATGATGGAACATATCTTGATAATGTACAAGTTGTGTATAAAAAAAATATAATTGAGAATTTTGATGAAGTAGCAAGTTTACGTTTATCTTCAGCTGTTGAAATTAAGGGAATGTTAAAGTTAACTCCAAGTGCAAAACAACCATTTGAAATAGCGGCAGAAAAAATAGAAATTTTAAAAACAAGTGATGAAAAATTCCCTTTGCAAGCAAAAGAACAATCATTAGAGTTTTTAAGAGAAATAGCTCATATTAGAGCAAAAACAAATTATTTTAATGCAATATTTAAAATAAGAAGTAATTTATCTTTTTATATTCATGAATATTTTAATGCAAACAATTTTGTATACTTACAATCTCCAATTATTACAGCCAATGACGCAGAAGGTGCTGGAGAATCATTTACAGTAACAACCATTAAAAATGATAAGTATGATCAAGATTTTTTTGGAAAAAAAGCTAGTTTAACAGTTTCTGGACAATTGCAAGCAGAAAGTTATGCGCAAGCATTTAAAAATGTTTATACATTTGGGCCAACATTTAGAGCGGAAAATTCAAATACTTCTCGCCATGCAGCAGAGTTTTGAATGATTGAACCAGAAGTTGCCTTTAGTGATTTAAAACAAAATATGGATTTAGCTGAAGATTTATTAAAAAGCATTGTTAAAAAATTATTTGTAAACAATATTAATGAAATTAACCTTTTATCTACAAAAAATGAAATAGATTTAGAAACAAGATTTAAGGAAATTATTGAAAAAGAATTCTTTAGAATTACATACACAGAAGCTATTGATATTTTACAAAAAGCTGTAAAAAGTAAAAAAGTATCTTTTGAAATTAATGACATCAATTGAGGTATGGATTTACAATCAGAACATGAACGTTATATTTGCGAAACAGTTTATAACGCACCTGTGTTTGTAACTGATTATCCTTCAAAAATAAAGGCTTTTTATATGAAACAAAATGCTGATAATAAAACTGTTGCAGCATGTGACTTATTAGTTCCGGGTGTTGGAGAATTAATCGGTGGTAGCCAAAGAGAAGACGATTATCAAAAGTTAGTAAACAAAGCAAAAGAATTTAATATAGATGAAAAAGATTTATCATGATATTTTGAACTACGAAACTTTGGCTATGCTAGCAGTGCGGGATTTGGCTTAGGTTTTGAACGTTTAATTATGTATTTAACTGGTGTGAGCAATATTAGAGATGTTATCGCCTTTCCTCGAACTCCTAAAAACATTAAGTATTAATTTTTTACAATTTGATATATAATATTTAAATATGCAAATATAGCATATTTTTTATTTATTAAAAACAAGATGCTATAAAATTAAAACATATATAGATGATATATATTAATTTAGGAAGACTAATAGGATAGGAGTGATTTTTATAAATAAGATTATAAAACAGCTTAGAATAAATCGGGGCCTATCACAAAAAGAACTAGCAGATCTTGTAGGAATGCAACAATCAACTATATGTAGAATAGAGAGTGATTGTTCATCAACATCTTGATCTAAAATTAAAAAAATATTAATTTTCTTAAGCGCGGATTTTAGCGAAGAATTTAGAAAGGTTACAAAAGAAGAAAAAAATCGTTTATACACATTTATTTCATTAATTGTAAATAACCCAAAGTTAAAAAAACAAGCTATAGAAAACCCCGAATTATTAGCAGCCAAAGTAATTAAGAACCTAATGTAAACATTAGGTTTTATTTTTGTAAAATTATATTTTTAAGTTAAAATTATATCATTAACGACAAGGGGTATTATGATTTGAGATTATTATTTCATTTATGAATTAAGTGGTAAAAACCAGGAATTAGTAACAATATGTAAAAATGAAAAAACAGCAANNAAAAAAGCCTTATTGGATTATGTTTTAGATATTAAGCAAAACAAAAATTTTACAGATATAAAAAGATTTTGTTTGGTTTTATCATATGATGAACAAACCGATGACTATGTTATTAACAAGGAAAAAACAAATGATTTTGAAAAGTCACTACCATTTTGTGTAATGTGTAGAAAAGTGACTTTGAAACTTCAACAAAATTTATGTACTCTTTGTTATAGTGAATATGAAGGAATAGAATTATTTTCATGCCAAATGTGTAATGGAATCAATGTTAAAGTAAATCATTATCAAGATAAAATGTATGGTGAAGTATATAAAAATAAAAAACGCTTTATAGTTTGTGCTGGTTGCATTCAAGGCGCATTTATGGAGAATAGATAATATGAAAAAGACAGAAACTTTATATGTTATTTTATACAAAGAAAATTTAGAACTAGATAACTTTAAACTTATAAAATTTTATAAAAAGTATGAAGAAGCTAAAAATTATTTGTTAGAAAATAATAAAAATAGTCATTATGTTTTAAAAACTTTTAATGCAATTGGTTTAGATAATAACTTTGAAAAAGCGACAATTTTACCATCAGAAATTAAAGATGATATTGGTATTTGTAAATCATGTAAAAATTGATTTCAAAGAACAGATAGTTCTCCATATTGTAATAAATGTAATAAAATTTATTTACAAGGCAATATGCAATGTAATATTTGCAATAATTTCTATGATTTTAAGGATAATTTCTTTAGAACAGATTCATTAAACATCTATCCTAAATTAGCTTGCGATAAATGTTCAGCTAACTTATTAAAAAACTTTAAATAATGTTAAGTTAATTAACTTGACATTATTTATTTTTTTTTATAAACTATAATGGTGTTAAGTTATAAACTTTAACAGAATTATGAAAGGAATAAAAATGGTAAAATTAAGATTAAAAAGAACTGGAAAAAAGAAATCAGCTTTTTATAGAATTGTAGCAATTGATTCTAGAGCTAAAAGAGATGGAGAGTATATTGAATTATTAGGAACATACAATCCAAACAATGGAGAAAACAAAATTAATTTTGATGCCGCTCTAAGTTGATTAGAAAAAGGTGCTAAACCAACTGATACTGTTAGAAACTTATTAAGCAAAGAGGGTGTTATGAAAAAACATCACGAAAACAAGTTAGCTAATAAAAAGAAATAATTTGAAATTAGTTGAAATATTTGACATAGTCAAAACCCACGGCATTAAAGGGCAGATGGTTGTTAAAAGCTTAGTAAATTTAAATCATGAAGACTTAATGGAAAAAAACATTGTCATCAATTTAGGTTTAAAAAAAGAAGTTTTAAAAGTAAAAAATATTAAACCTTTTAAGGATAAATATATTATTAAATTTTATGATTACAATAATATAAATGATGTACAAGTTTTTTTAAACAAAATTATTGAAATTGATTCAGATAGCATTAAGCATCACCCAATTTTATTAAAAAGTTTTGCAAACTATACATTAATCATTGAAGGAAATAACTATTCAATTGAAAAAGTTTTTAATAACAATGCGCATGACATAGTTGCATTTGAATATCAAGATCGTAACTTAATGATTCCCTTGGTAGACGAATTTGTTGTTGTGGATAATAAAAATTTAACAATTACAATAAAGGATATTGCTAAATGGCTTTAAAAAATATATGAATTTTAACATTATTTCCTCAACAGTTTGATGGTTTTACACAAACTTCAATCATTGGAAAAGCAGTTGAAAGTAATTATATTAATATTAATATTTTAGATATCAGAAAATTTTCAAATTATAAACACAAACAAGTAGATGATTACCAGTATGGCGGGGGACCGGGAATGGTAATGCTTATCGAACCGATTGTGGAAGCACTTAAAACAATTAAGGCAAAAAATAAATATACAATTTTATTAACTCCTCAAGGAAAACAATATAAACAATTATTAGCAAAAAACATATCTACAAATTATGATGACTTGATTTTAATATCGGGTCATTACGAAGGTGTAGATGAAAGAATTCTTAATTATATTGATGAAGAAATTTCAATTGGTGATTATGTATTAACTGGAGGAGAGCTGCCAGCAATGGTAATTGCAGATAGTGTTATTAGATTAATTGATGGTGTTATTAATGAAGAATCATTACAGAGTGAATCTTTTAATGATAATCAATTTGATCACCCAGTATTCTCTAAGCCAAGAAGTTTTGAGGGCCACGATGTACCAGAAGTATTGTTATCAGGACATCATGAAAATATTAATAAATGAAGAAAATTACAAGCAAGTAACAAAATTAAAAAAAATCGACCAGATTTATTANAAAAAATAACGAAAGGATTACTTATTATGAACATGAATTTAACTAACGAAGTTGTAAAAGATCAACTTAAAACAGATTTACCAAACTTTAGTTCAGGAGACACAATTAAAGTTGATGCTAAAATAAAAGATGGAGCAAAATTTAGAATTCAATCTTTTGAAGGAGTTGTTATTAAAAGACAAGGGAGCGGTATTTCGCAAGCTGTTTTAGTAAGAAAAACTAGCAACGGAGCATCTGTTGAAAGAATATTTCCAATTCACTCACCATTAATTGATAAGATTACATTAATTAAACAAGGTAAAGTTAGAAGAGCACGTATTTACTATATGAGAAATAGACAAGGTAAAGCTGCACGTATTAAAGAAATTATTAAACAAAAATAATAAAATATATGATATATAATTATATTAATCTAACAACTTATTCCAAGGGAGGTTTATTTTGGGAAAAGAATTAGTATTAAAAGTACCTTCGGAATATCATAAAAATATTGCAAAAAATGAAAAATTGGTTGCCAATGCAGATTTAATTATTGAAATTGTTGATGCCAGAATCATGTTTTCATCTAGCAATCTTTTTTCATATAAAGGTAAACAAGCATTTAATCGTATAATCTTAATTGTTAACTGAGAATTAGCTGATGATAAAGTAACATCAGATTGAATAAGTTTTTTTGAAACACAAAATATTTTCATTAAAAAATATATTAATGAAGAAAAAACTTTATTTGAAATTAGAGATAAAATAAAGGTTTTAATGGAGTCTAACGATAGTAATAAATCTGTATTATTCGTTGGTTTATCTACAATAGATTTAGAAAATTACGCTAAAGAAATTTGTAATTGTCCTGTTAATACAGATGAAACTGAAACAAACATTCCAGATTTTAGTGGTTTTAAAAATTATTCTGTAGACTTTACTGTAAAGGCTATTAATAAAAACTTTTTAATAAAGAAAGTATATTTAAATTCAATTATTTTAGGTGGAGTAGAAACAAAAAATAATATTAGTGAATTACTAGCTTTTTATCTTTTTAAACAATTGGCAAGAAAATATCGCAGTAAATTAAATTCTCATTATGGATTACATTTACAAAAAACACCTTCAACTGATGATGTTTTAAAAAATTTTATTACAATTTTAAATTTAAAAGGACTTTTATCACCAGAAGAAGCGCCAGATATTGAAAAAGTAGCAAAAATTATTTTAAAAGATATTCAAGAAACTAACATACCTAATGTTTCATTAGAATGAGTAACTGATTTTCAAGAAAGTGATTATGAATAATCCAATAAATTGATTTCCGGGTCACATGGCATCTGCCATTAAAAGAATCGTTGATCGGGTAAAATTATGTGATTTAATTATTGAAATAATTGATGCTAGAATTCCTATTTCATCACAAAATCCAGTAATTAAAAATATTGGTGTTAGTAAACCAAAATTATACATTTTAAAAAAAGCTGATTTATCAGATATGAGAATTACAAAAATGTGAATCGAACATTTTAAAGCTAACAATATAAACTTTTTAGAAGTTAGCAATAAAAATCATAATGTAAAACAAGTTTTAGTAAATAAAATAAATGAAATTTTAGAAGAAACATTAGCTAAGAAAAGAAGCAAAGGATTAGTAAACCCAAAAATAACAGTTTATGTTTTAGGGATACCTAATGTTGGTAAATCTACTTTTATTAACATGGTTCGAGAAAAGACAGTAGCAAAAGCTGGTAATAAACCAGGATTAACAAAAGGTGAACAAGTTATTAAAATAAACAAATCTGTTGATTTAATTGATACACCTGGTTTACTATGACCAAAAATTGATGAATTTAATAAAGCTTTAAAACTTTCATATATTTATTCGATAAAATCAGATGTTTTAAACAAAGAAACAATTTGTCAGAATTTTTTAAAGTTTATGTTTACAAATTATATAGATAAGTTTCTTGCGATGTATTCAGGATTAAAAAAAACTGATTTAGATATGTCATCATTAGATGATGAAGTAATTTTTTTCAACAACTTAGATGTTTTAGAAAAAATTAGATTTAGCAAGAAATTAAATGATAATTACGAAGCAATTATTAATGATATTTTACAAAAATTATGAAACAATAAGTTTTTAAATATTTCATNNACGAAAAACCAGCGGATTATGAATAAAAAAGAAAGTTTATTATTAGAACAGCATAAAAAAGAAGTTAACAACAATTTCTTATTAATGGGAATTGATGAAGCTGGAAGAGGGGCCTTGGCTGGACCCCTTGTTGTTGCTGGAGTTATTTTACCAATTAATTATTTTAATGAAAAAATAAATGATAGTAAAAAACTTTCTGAAAAAATTCGCGAAAATTTATTTTCTGAAATTATTAATAAAGCAATTAGTTATAAAATTGAAGTTATTAGTAATTTAGATATTGAAAACTTAAATCCATTACAAGCTACAATCAAAGGTGCAAAAAATATTTTAAAAGAAGTTAAATATGATTTCACTATTATTGATAGTTTAAAAATAAATGAAAAAAATTGTGTTTTTTTAAATAAAGCTGATGAAAACTTTCAATCAGTTGGGGCAGCCTCTATTTTGGCAAAAGTAACAAGGGATAGAATTATGGTTGATTATCATAAAAAATGACCAAGTTATGATTTTGATAAAAACAAAGGATATGGTACAAAAAAACATATAGATACCATTTATAAATCAGGGTTTATTGATATTCACAGAAAAACATATGAACCAATTAAATCAATTATAAAAAAAGGAGCTAAAATGAATAATAACTATTTAGAACTAAGATATTCAAAAGAACAAATTGAAAACAAAGTTGCAGCATACGCTAAATATATTAACGATCGTTTTAAAGGAGAAGTCCTTTATTGCTTAGGAGTTATGAATGGTTGCTTATTTTTTATGAGTGATTTATTAAAGAAAATTGATGTTGAAGTTAGAATAGACTCAATAAGTGTTGCTAGTTACAACAAGGGTAAATCTGAAGCAATTAAACTTTATAAAAACATTGCAAAAGATATTACAAATCAACATGTTTTATTAATTGATGATGTAATTGATACTGGGAAAACTATGGCTTATACAATTGATCTATTAAAAAAACTATCACCAAAAACAATTTCTGTTGTAGCTGTTGTTGATAAAAAAGCGGCACATGAAGAATTAGGTTTTGAATATCACGCTTTGTTTGAATCAGCAAATGATTTTTTAGTGGGATATGGAATGGATTATGATGATAAATATCGTCAATTAGATCAGATTTACGTTTACAAAGGACCAATGGATTAATTGGAGTTATAGAGAAGAATGATTTTTTTAAAAAAGTTAGAAGCTGTAGGATTTAAATCCTTTGCAGAACCAACAACGTTAACTTTCACAAGTGAAATGACAGGAATTGTCGGACCTAACGGAAGTGGTAAATCAAATATTAATGATGCTATTAAATGATGTTTAGGTGAACAATCATTAAAATCTTTACGCGGTAAAAATAGTGAAGATATTATTTTTAATGGTTCGGAAGTTAAAGAAAAATTAAATATGGCGGAAGTTACTCTTGTTTTTAATAATGAAAACAAGATTTTTGACATTGACTTTGATGAAGTAGAAATAAAAAGACGTGTCTTTCGTGGAGATGGAGAAAATGAATACTTTATTAATGGAGAAAAAGTTCGTCATAAAGATATTCAAAATTTAGCTTTTGATAGCGGACTTACTAGATCATCTTTAGCAATAATTTCGCAAGGAAATGTTAATGAATTTGCAGAAGCAAAACCAATAGATCGTCGTGCATGGTTTGATGAAGCTGCTGGTGTTTTAAAATATCAAAAAAATAAACAAAGTGTTTTAAGAAAAGTCGAAAATACTAAGTTAAATTTAACAAGAATTAAAGATATTTTAAATGAAGCTGAAAGACAGCTGCCTTATTTAAAGAAACAAAAAGATAAAGCGGAAAAATATTTAACTAAAAAAACTCAATTAGAAAAAATTGAGTTATCAATTTTAATTAAAGATATTAAAACTTATAAAGAAAAACAAAGTTTAATTGAAAATAAACTAGAAAATGAAAGAATTGATGTTTTAAATCTTTCATCAACTCTTAACGAAAAAAACATTATTTTTAATAAAAATAATAAAGACATTAGCANNTTATTGATAATAAATTAAACGAATTAAATCATGATTTTAAAGCAAACATTGAAAGTTTATCTAGTTTGAAAATAGCGCAAATTGAAAATAACACTATTTTAAATCAAAAAATAAATCAAAATGACATTGAAGCAATAAAAGAAAAATACAATAAATTTTTATTACAACAAAAAAGTGTCAGAAAAGAACAAGCTGATTTAAATGAAAAAATTCATAGTAATAAAGCTAACAAACAAACTTTAGAAGAAGAGTTATTACAAATTANCTAATAAAATAAATTTACTTACTAATAATGTTAAAAATTTAAAAGATGAAACAGAGAAAAAAAGAAATGATTTCAAAAACAATCAACAATTTTTCTTTGGGGTTCAAAAAATATTGGAAAACAAAAGTTTGCCAGGAATTGTTAATGTTGTTGGTAATTTAATCAAGTTTAACGAGGAGTATAATGTTCCATTATCATTAGCTTTAGAAAGTCGTGTGCAAAATATTGTTGTTAAAAAAATTGATGATGCAAAAACAGCAATCGACTTTTTAAAAGCTAATAATGCAGGACACGCAACATTTTTACCATTGAACACAATTAAACCAAGAGTTATAAATGAAAACGATATTTTCTTAGCGCAAAAAACTAATGGATTTATAAGTGTTGCTAATAAATTAGTTAAAACAAAAAGTGAATATAAAGTTGTTGTAGATTTCTTATTATCAAACTATTTTATTTGTGATAACTTTGAAAATGCCAAAGAGTTAGCGCAAAGATTAAATTACAAATACACTATAATAACATTAAATGGTGAAACAATTTTGCCAAGAGGTGCTGTTGCCGGTGGTAAAAAAATAGTTAAAAATATTATTTCTTCAAATAATCATGAAGAACAAATTGAAAAGATTAAAGAACAAATTGAATTATTACAAAATGATTTAAATAATTTATTTGCTGAAAAACAACAAGTAGTATCAAAATTAGATTTTACAAATATCTCAATTACTAATTTATTTACAGAATCTGGGGCTTTAAAAAATAATTTATTAACTATTGAAAAAGAAATTAATTATTTACAAAATACTTATAGAAAATTTACCAATAAAGATATTAATGACGACAAGGCTGATGAAAATAACTTTGAACAAGAAATTTTGGAAAAAGAAACATTAAAAAACAGCATTGAAATTGATATTCAAAATCAACAAGCATACCGTAAACAAATTATTGAAAAAAACACTTTAGTAAATGAAGAAATAGAAAAGTTAAAAACTACTTTAGATAATATTAGAAGCAAAAACATGGATAACGAAAAAGAACTAGTTTATGTGAATGCTAAAATTTTAGAAAGTTTAAATAAATTATCACAAGATTATAATATGACATTAGAAACAGCTGAAAACATGGAGCTACAATCATTTGATAATGAAGAAAATGTTCGAGAAGAAATTAATATATTAAGAAGTGATTTANAAAAAATTGGTTCAATTTCAACTGATGCTATTGAAAACTATCAACAAGAATTTGAAAGATATGACTTTACGAAAAAAGAACATGATCAAATATCGTCTTCTTTAAATCAATTATTGAAAACCATTAAAGAATTAGACGAAAAAATTATTACAGTTTTTGATAAAACTGTAAAACAAATTAATAAAGTTTTGCCAGAAACATTTAATATTTTATTTGGTGGGGGAAGTGCTAAAATATTTTATACTGATCCTGAAAACTTACTAGAAACAGGAATAGACATATCAATTTCACCAGTTGGTAAAAAGGTTTTAAACTTAAACCTATTATCTGGGGGAGAAAAATCACTTGTTGCTTTATCAGTTTTATTTGCTATTTTAAAAATAAAAGCTTTACCATTAGTAATTTTAGATGAAGCAGAAGCTCCGTTAGATCCATCTAATGTAGAAAAGTTTGCAAAATATATTAAAACATTTACTGACAAAACTCAATTTATGGTCGTAACTCACCGTTCTGGAACTATGGAACATTGTGACATTTTATATGGAGCAACCATGGAAGAAAAGGGTATTACTAAAATGGTAAGTGTGAAAATAAAAGATAAAAATTAAATAATTTCCAAAAAACTTACATCAAATGTAAGTTTTTTTCAAAAGTAAAATGATTTTTATAAAAGTAATTCAAAAGTAAATTAATAGATTAAAAAGTACAAGAACTTTGTTTGTTGTTAAAATAAAAACGAATTTAATAAACAAAACAAGGAGAAAAAAATGAGCAAAAAGAACAAAGATACTAATGTCGATGATAAAAAATTAAATTCACAAGACGATATTAGTGACGAGACTTATTTAAACGGTGGTAAGCAAACTTTTGTTTCAAAATTTTGATTATTTGTAGCTAGTAAACGAATTATGATTACATTATCAATGTTTGTTATATTAGTTGCTTCAATAATTATTTGAACAGTTTCAACATCAAGTAACGTTATTATTGCTGGGGGAAGTACATCAGTTGCTCCAGCCATGAATGAAGTTACAGCACAGTATAAAAAAGACAAAGGCGTAGACGTTTTATACAATTCTTTAGGATCATCTGCAGCGTTTGTAGGTGTAAGAAATAACAGTTACGCTTTTGGTTATTTGTCAAAAGATGTACATTCAACACCAAAAGAAAATGACAATGGAACAAGTGCTTCAGCATTATGAAATAATGAACAAATACTTAGATATGTATTTGCAAGAGACTTCATAGTATTGGCAGCAAACATTCCATCTGGTTGTAAATTAAAACCAGCTCAAAATTATCTAGAGTTTGGATTAATGGGTAAATCAGGAAGTAAAGACGGAAGTGAATTACTACAAAAAATTTACGCCGGAGAAGTTAATTGAGCTGAAGCTTTCCCAGAACAATTAGATTGTGATGATGAAGCGGAAACAGATTTTCACACATTAACAAGAGAATCTGGAAGTGGAACAAGAAGCTTTTTTGAAAGTAATGTTCTTGGAACTAAAGACTATAGTACAGATGAAGTAACAACTTCTAATGGTGGTATGACAGGTAAAATTACTGATACCGAAGGATCTATTGGTTATGTTTCTTTCCCATTCTTAAAAGATATAGTTGCTAAACTTGGAGAAACAGCAATTATTGCTGTTGGTAAAACTGAAGAAACAAAATCAGAATTACCATATATAAACATTGGAGATGAAACAAACCCATTATATGAATTTAACCCTTCATATACATTAACAAGACCTTTTACAGGAGTTATTAACACAAATTATAAAGCAGCATTTAGAACAATTCTTGAATTTGTTGGTTGAATGATCGACCCAGAACCATATAGTTCATATATGGCAGACCCAGAAGCAAATCCATTAACTGAAAATGATGCAGCTTATTGATATGCAAAACTTGGATTACAACCATTAACATTTGATGATCCATACTTTAGTAAATATAATAACAACACAGAATTCGCTAAAAGTGGAATACAAACTGATAATGAACCAGTAGCTTGAAATATGGATCAAAATTATCGTGGATTATGAGACTTTATAGTTGAAGAAACAGGATTATATGCTGACGTTGATTATAGCGCTTATGCGTATAAAGGATAAGAAAGGAATATAGATAAATGAAAAATTATTTTCAAAACAAATTAGATGTCTTTAAAAGTAACTTTCAATCTAAAAAAAATGGTGTAGATTTTGCATCAAAAATATTTATTTATATTTTTGCAGTCCTAACTATACTAATACTATTTACATTGATCGGATTTATTATTTATAAATCAGTCTTCTTTTTAGACACAGTTGACGGTGGATTTTGAGGTTTCATTTCAGGAAACACTTGAAATACCAACAACGACCAATACGGAATATGAGGGATTATAATTTCAACCTTCTTCTTGCTACTAATTGCTTTAATATTTGCAGTTCCGTTAACAATCTTTTCATCACTATTTATATGTGAGTATTTATCAAATACATGAAAAAGACGTATTACAAGAATTATTAACATCTTAGCAGGAATACCATCAGTGGTATTTGGGCTATTTGCATTAACAACTATTGGACCTATATTTAAACTTATGGGAGCTCCATCTAGTGCTAACTTGATAACAGCCGCTGTTACATTAGCATTTATGGGTTTACCAATAATGATTTCATTATCAATTAATGCAATAGAAAAAGTACCGGCTTCATATCGTTTAGGATCTTTAGCTTTAGGTTTAAGTAGAACACATACAACATTCAGAATCGTATTAAAATCTGCAGGAATTAAGATTGTTGCAGCAATTATGATGGGTGTAGCAAGAATTATTGGAGAAACAATGGCAGTTATGATGATTGCTGGTAACGCTCCCGATGGTTTAGCTTTAGATGGGGGATTATTAGATTTCTTATTCTCATCTATTGCAACACTTTCATCAATTATTGGTATTGAAATGTTAGAAAATTCAGGACCATTACATGAATCTTCATTATATGCAATTGGATTAATATTATTTATCTTAGTATGTTTTATTAACATTATTGTTCTTGGAGTTCAATCATACAGTAAATCAAGAATTAATGGTAAACGTCGTACTAAGCGTACAAAAGAATTAGCAGAGCCTTCAAGCCAACAAATAAAACAAACAAAATATCGCATGATTAGCAAAATAGAAAAAAATCGTAACCTTAAAAAAGTTTACGATGGAATTGGAATGGGATTCTTAATTTCATCAGCTGTGATAGTTGTTGGATTTACACTTTGAATCTTATTAACAATTTTAGTTCAAGGTTTATTTGGAATGAATTGACCTGATTTAGTATCAACTCAAACAACAGGAGGACAAGCTGGGATTTTATCATCATTATTAGTAACACTTTTATTAGTGTTATGTGCATTAATCTTTGCAATTCCACTTAGTTTATTTGTAGCAATATTCTTAAATGAATATGCTAGCCCTAACAACTTCTTTACAAAATTCTTAAGATTCTCAATTGATGTCTTAGCTTCAACACCAAGTATTATTTTTGGTACATTTGGATTAGCATTCTTTATTGGAGTAATGAACATTCCATTATCAGTGTGAGCAGCTGGATTAACATTAACAATAGTTGTTATGCCAGTTATGATTAGATCAATTGAAAACTCATTATCATTTGTTGATATGAGATTAAGAAAAGCTTCACTAGCATTGGGAGCAAACAAAACTTCAACAATTTTAAAAGTTGTTATTCCTAATGCAATGCCAGGGATTATTACAGGAATTATCTTAGCTGTTGGTAGAATTATTGGAGAATCAGCTCCAGTTTACTTAACACTAGGAACAGCTGTTAGATTACCAATGTTTGGATTCTCATCACCTGGTGCAAGTATGTCAACAGAAATTCTAATGTTATTTAAAGAAGGAGTTGGAGATGACTCTGTTAGAATAATGTATGAATTAGCATTCGTAATTATGGTATTAATCTTATTATCAAACTTATCATCAGAATACTTAGGAAAAAAATTCTCTCCAGAGTATATGCATGTACCATTTAAAACAAAATGAAAACAAAGAATTGATGCTATAAAATACAACCCAGCATTACAAGACTTTTTATCAAACTTTAAAAAAGCAAAAAATGAAAAGGTAAACGATTAAGGTAGGACAAAATGAGTAAAGAAACAAATAAAACAGATAAAAATACAATCATAGAAGTTAAAGATGTTAACTTCTATTATGATAGAACAAACCAAGCATTAAATGATATTTCATTAGATATTAAAGAAAAATCAGTTACTGCTTTCATCGGTCCTTCTGGTTGTGGTAAAACTACATTTCTTGGTCTTATTAATCGTCTTAACGATACAATTCCAAGAACAAAATTCGAAGGAACAATCAACTTTTTAGATAAAAATATTTATGATAAAAAATATGACGTAGTAAAACTAAGAACGGATATTGGGATGTTATTTCAAAAACCATCACCATTTCCAATGTCAATTTATGACAATGTAGTTTATGGACCTAAAAATCAAGGTGTTCGTAAACAAGCAGAACTTGATGCGATTGTTGTTGACTCATTAAAAAGAGCAGCTTTATGAGAAGAAGTTAAGCACAAATTAAGAGAACCAGCACTATCATTGTCTGGTGGACAACAACAAAGACTTTGTATTGCTAGAGCAATTGCGATGCGTCCAAAAATATTATTAATGGATGAGCCAACAAGTGCTTTAGACCCTATATCAACTAAAAAAATTGAAGAATTAATTCGTGATCTAAAAAAAGATTTTACAATTATTATTGTTACTCACTCAATGCAGCAAGCTGCAAGAGTGGCGGATTATACAGCGTTTTTCTTAGATGGAAATCTAGTTGAATTCGATCGTACAAAAACTTTATTCTCATCACCAAGTGATAAGAGAACTGAAAGTTATATTACTGGACGTTTAGATTAATCTAATAAAATAAAAGGAGAACAAAATTATGCCGGATAAGGGATTAGACAAAGACATTTCGCAAACGAATGCTAAAGTTGCTGAAATGTTACATATGACAATAAGTCAATATCATAACATGAGAAAATATTTAACAGATCATGACGATAAAATATTTAATAATGTTACATCAACTGAAGAATCAATAAATGATTTACAAAATACAATGATGAAAACATCAGTATGAAAAATTGCAAAGCGCCAAATGGTAGCTGGTGATTTACGTAAAATGATTGGTTATGTAATTATTTCTCGTGATATCGAAAGAATTGCAGATTATGCATTCAATATCTGTAACTTTATTAACAAATATAATCCAGATAACAATTTAGTAGGTCATTTAATTCACCTAGTAAACAAAATTGTTGATATGTTAGAAAAATTAGATGGTATTTTAAACGGAACGCTAAAAATGGCTGAAGTTTATAATATGCCAGAAGATGATTTAGAAATTGATAAAATTTACAAAACTGAATTTAAAAGTTTAATTAAAGAAATAAAAGACGCTAAATCAGAAGTTGAAATCAAAAGTACAGCTTTAACAATTATGCAATTAAAATATATTGAAAGAGCAGGAGATCACATCCTAAATATTGTCGAAACTTTAATTTACATTAAAGAGGGCAAGGTGTATGATTTAAGTAAATTAGATAAATTTACTAACTATAATCAAAACCAGGGGGAGTAATGACTTTTGAACAAAATATAAAATTATGAAACGATACTAAAAATTTAGATGAAAATTTAAAAACTGAAATGAAGAAAATGTCTCAAGCTGAACTGCAAGAGGCTTTTTCTGTTAATTTAGAGTTTGGGACAGCTGGGATTCGTGGAATCATTGGAGCTGGAACGGGACGTATGAATAAGTACACAATTAGACGTGCAACATTAGCATTAATTAAGCATTTACAAGAAACTTATTCAAAAAGTGATTTATTAGAAAAAGGTGTTTTAATTGGACATGATAGTCGCCACTTTTCACGTGAGTTTGCAATTGAGGTTGCAAGTTTTCTAAGTGCAGCTAACATTAAAGCTATTTTATTTTATAACAATGATTTGCGTCCAACACCACTTGTATCATTTGGGGTTAAATACCTTAACGCAATAGCGGGAGCCGTTATTACAGCAAGTCATAACTCTCGTGAGTATAACGGATTTAAAGTATATGACGAAAACGGTTGTCAATATTTACCAATTGTTACAGATAAAATTGGGGAATACTTTCAAAAAATTACAACAGAAGTTTTTGAAAATCCTTTAGTTAACAAAGAGTTAATTGTTTACGCTAATAAAAATGTAGATGATGCTTATATTGAAGAAATTAAAAACTTACAGTTTTTTCCAAAAGCTGAAAAAAGATTAAAAGTAGTATTTTCAAATCTACATGGAACATGTAGTAATTGAACTGATCGTATTTTAAAAGAATGTGGCTATGATGTAATTGTTGTAGAAGAGCAATATGAAAATGACCCTGATTTTACACATGCAAAAAATCCAAATCCAGAATTACCTGAAACATTTGATTTAGCAATTAAATACGCTAAAAAATACAATGCAGATTTAATTATTTTAAACGACCCAGACGGGGATCGTGTTGGGATTGCTGTGCCACAAAAAAATGGTGAATTTTATTTACTAAACGGAAATGAAACAGCACCAATATTATTAGAATATTTATTATCAAACTATAAGAAAAATAAAACATTACCAAAAAATGGAATTATGTACAACACTTTTGTTACAGGAAATTTATCAGACAAAGTTGCTGAAAGTTATGGCTTAAAAGTTGTAAAAACATTAACAGGATTTAAATGAATTGGTGGAGAAATGGCCAAAGAACATTTAAAAAATGAAAAATTTGTTTTTGGGTTTGAAGAAGCTTATGGTTATGTAATTAAAGATATTACAAGAGATAAAGATGGAATTCAATCAGCAATGGTTTTAGCTGAAGCTGCTAATTATTATTTACAACAAGAAAAAACATTGTTAGATGTTTTAGAAGACTTATATAAAAAACATGGACACTTCTATTTTTATACAGTTAATATTGTAAAAAAAGGTTTAGAAGGTCAAAAAGCTATTAAAAAAATGTTAAAAAACTTACGTGATAAAGAAATTACTAGTTTAAATAATATAGCTTGTACAAAAAAGGAAGACTACATTAATGGTTTATACAATATGCCAGGACAAGACTTACTAAAATTTTACTTTGAAGATGGTAGTTGATTTGCTGTAAGAGCAAGTGGAACAGAACCAAAAATTAAGTTTTACTTTGTATGTGTTGATAACAGTGTAGAAAATGCCAAAATAAAACAAAATGCAATGTTTAGCGATTTAGAAANNAAAAACTATTTATAGAAAGCAAAAATAATGGAAAAAACAATAAAGAAAATTATATTTAATATAGCAGGTATTCAATTCGGTGTAGTTAGCACCGTTTTTTTCAAAACTAATCAAACCATCACAGCTGGTGATCGCTTAATAACTGTTATAAGCAATGAAAGACATTTTGAACTAACTTCACCATTTTCAGGGGTTATTATTTCTCATAATTTATCATCAGATTCATTAATTTATAAAGGTGATATGATAGCAATGCTTGAAATTGTTGCAAAAAAAAGAACCTACAATAAACCAAAATGAGTATGATAATATTTCATTTAATAATAATGAAAACAATAATGAAAACGAAGCATCAAAAACAAATATTTTTTCACACGAAACAGAAACACATTTATATCGTGAAGATATTTTAGATAAACTTTTAAACAGTAATGAGGAAAACTTTTATGATTTATTAGAAGAATATGAACCAACTATGGATTTTGAACCTAATAAATCAACAAATGTATTCGATGAAGAAGAGAAAACAAATTTTAATGATTTAGAAATGGAAATAACAAAAGAAGAAGTTGTGGAAAAAAGTTTAACACCGCAAAATGAGTTAAATAAATCCAAAAAACAAAACAATAATTCTGATTATAATATTCAAGAAAATACATCTTCACATTTATTAAATGAAATAGATGACAAAGATTTTTTTGAAAAAGAAAAAGCTTTTCTAAAATCTCAAAATGAAAAAACATCAAAAGAAACCAAAGAGAAATTTGTTGTTAAAAAACTTTCTAATAAAGAGTTAAAAAACATTAATTTTGTACAAGACAACCAAAATGATGAAATAACAAAAGAAGAAATTAAAGATATTTATAAAACAATTCATAATGATTTAAATTTTCAATCAAACCAAAGAGCCATCGTTAAAGAAAGACCAGTATTTTCAAATGAAGAAACAATTGTTTTAGATCATAATATTGATAAAACAATTGATTTTGATGCTTTAACATTACATGAAACTATCAACTTTGAAGATAATATTTTTACAAAGAAAGCTAAAAAGGCTACTAAGTTTAAAACAATTTCAAAAGATGCGATAAGTAGTTTAACAAAAGAAATTAACATAGATTATCTAACAACTTTAATTAATGGTCTTAGACAAAAGAATCAAAATTATGAAGGGTTAACTTTGTTACCGTTTTATTTAAAATCTATTGCTAAAGCTTTAATTGAAGAAGATATAGAACAAAAAGATCTAAATATTTTTATGAAATCTTTAAAGTTTGATGCACCACAAAAAACATTTTTTGCTAAGAATTCTGAAGATATTATAAGTAAAAATATTTTAAAGATTCATAAAGATTTTTTAACAAATAATTTAGAAGATGATTATAATTCTCATCAACCATTTATTTCAATTATAAATTTAGGTGATTTAAACGCTATTGATATAGATTTAAGTTTAGAAAAAAATGAAAACCTTATTATTGTATTTAGTAAGATAAATAATAAAATTATTTTTGATAAAAACAACAAACCAATTGTTGCTGACTTCATTACTGTAAAAGTTATCTTTAACAATAATGAAGTAACTTTTAATACTGTAAATAACTTTATGGAAAATATTCAAAAGTTTTTATTAAAATTTACACACATAAAATAAAGGAACAAGATGGAAAAAATAAATAACTTAAAACCGAATAACGTTTATAACCTTAACTTTTTAGTAGAAAGAGTTCATGAAGCAATTTCTGCCAATGGTAAAACATACTTAGTGTTAACTGCAAAAGATAACACAGGAACTATTGATTGTCGTATTTGAGAAGTTAATGAAAAAATTCAAAGTTTAGTAAAAAAGGGTGCAATTTTAAATGGAGATTTTAACGTAATTTCATATCGTAATGCGTTACAAGCAAAAGTTGTCAAAATTAAAGAAGTAGATGATAAATCTGTTAAATTGGATGACTTTGTAATGCTAGCTCCAATTAATGTTGATGAATATATGAAAATTATTTATGACACAATTAATGACTTTGAAGATGCTGATTATAAAAAGCTAATGCTAAAAGTGTTAAAGAAACATGAAAAACATTTTTCAAAATGACCAGCAGCTTTAAAAGTGCATCATGCTTTAAAACATGGTTTATTAATGCATACAACAGATATGTTAAATAATGCTAAATTTATTGCAAATTATTATAAAAACATTGATATCAATAAAGATCTTTTATTTGCTGGAGTTATATTGCATGATTTTGGAAAAATATTAGAAATAGATGAAAATAGTGTTGATTTTACTATTGGTGGTAAACTTATAGCTCATATTTCTTTAATGGTAAGTGAATTGCAAACTTTTAGTGAGTATCAAAAAATGGATATCACTAAACAGAATTTATTATCACATATGATAATCGCAAGTCATGGAAAAAAAGAATTTGGCTCACCGGTTGAACCAGCTATTATAGAAGCGGAATTATTATCAATTATTGATAACTTAGATGCTAAACTATTTATCATAAATCAAGAATTAAAAAATGTAGAAGTTAACAATCAAACAAAGCCGATTAAATATTTAGAAAATCGCTTTTTCTATAAACATTATAAAAAATAACGACTCTATTAAAAAGATAATTTTTAATCTTTTAATAATGAGTTATAATAAGAATGGTGTATAGATTTGAAATCTATATTAATTCAAAAAGGAAGGTAAATTATGAAAGTAATTGTTGTTGGAACAAACCATGCAGGTACAACTGCTGTTAGAACAATAAGAAGACAAGATCCAAACGCAGAGATTGTTACTTATGATAAAAATGATAACATTTCGTTTTTAGGATGTGGGATTGCGTTATGAGTAGCTGATGAAATTGATAATGCAGATGGGCTATTTTATGCAAATCCAGATGTTTTAAAAAAGGAAAATATTAAAGTTAATATGGAGCATGAAGTTACAAACATTGATCCAATTAAAAAAGAAATTAAAGTTAAAAATTTAAAAACAAATAAAGAATTAACAGATACATATGACAAGTTGATTTTAGCTGTTGGTTCATGACCAATTGTGCCTCCAAGTATTGAGGGATTAACTGGTGAAGGTAAATTAGCTAATATTGAATTAGTTAAATTATATCAACATGGAGCAATCGTTAAAAAAGCAAACAATGATAAAAAAATTAAAAAAGTTGTTGTTTGTGGAGCGGGTTACATTGGAATTGAATTAGTGGATGCTTTTGCTAAATCAGGTAAAGATGTTACTTTAATTGATATTGTTGATCGTATAATGCCACGTTATTACGACAAACCTTTTACAGATTTAGTTGAAAAAGGGATGGCTGATAAAGGTGTTAAATTTGCTGGTGGAAGCACAGTTAAAAAATTCAAAGGTAAAAATGGTAAAGTAACACACGTTATTACTGATAACGGTGAATTCGAAGCAGACTTAGTAATATGAGCTGTAGGATTTAGACCAGCTACAGCTTGATTAAAAGGTGTTGTAGATCAAAGTCCAATTGGAGCAATCGTAGTAAACGAATATATGCAAACATCTAACAAAGATATTTATGCTGTTGGAGATTGTATAGAAGTATTTGATAACGCTAAAAAAGATAGCGCATATCTTGCGTTAGCAACAACTGCTGTAAGAAGTGGAATTATTGCTGCAACTAATGTTGTAAAAGAAAATTCATTAAAATCACTTGGATTCCAAGGTTCAAATGCTATTAACGTATTTGATTGATGTTTAGCATCAACAGGTATGACAGAGTCTGTTTGTATCGAGCGTAAAGTTGATTATGAATTAACAACATTTAGTGATGCTGATAAACCAGAGTTTATGCATGATAACAATCCAGTAACTTTAAGAATTGTTTGAAACAAAAAAGATCGTAAAATTATTGGAGCTCAAGTAGCATCACAAACTAACCATACAGAAGTTATGTATATGTTTTCGTTAGCAATTTTAAAAGGTTTAACAATTGATGAATTACCATTGTTAGATATCTTTTTCTTGCCACACTTTAATAAACCTTATAACTTTATTACAATGGCAGGGTTAGAAGTATTAGGATTAAATTACTTTAAAAAATAATGATATTTTTTAAAAATGATAATTTAGACCCTTATTTTAATTTAGCTTTAGAGGAAGTTTTACTAAAAAGCAATATCAAAGAAAACATTTTACTTCTATGACAAAATCACAACTCAATCATTGTTGGTAGAAATCAAAATAGTCTTGAAGAGATTAATGTTAATCACACTGATAAAGATAAAGTAAGAGTTGTAAGAAGAATGTCTGGTGGTGGAGCAGTTTTTCACGATTTAGGTAATTTAAATTTTTCATTTATTCTAAATCGTAATGATGATAATGCTAAAAGTTATAGCGTAATTTTGCAACCAATTATTGATGCTTTGCAAAATATGGGCTTAAATGCAGTATTTTCTGGAAAAAACGATATTACAATAGATGATAAAAAAATATCTGGTAATGCTCAATATGCTTACAAGGATCGATTATTACATCACGGAACAATATTGTTTAATGTTGATTTAACAAAATTAGGAAATTATTTAAATGTAAGTAAACAAAAAATAATTTCAAAAGGAATTAAATCAAATCAATCAAGAGTTATAAATGTCAAAGAGTTATTAAACAATGACATGACGTTAGAAGATTTTAAATTAAAAATCATTGAAAGTTATGTTAATAAAAATAATGCAAAAGTAGAAAAAATAAGTGAAAACTATATCAATCAAGCAAAACAACTAGCAAAAGAAAAATATAACACATTTGAGTGAAACTTTGGTAAATCACCAGAGTTTACAATTCAAAACAAAGTTTATTTCAATCAAAAAGGATTAATTGAATTTAAAGCATTTATTGAAAATGGTTTTATTAAAACAATTAATTTTTATGGCGATTTCTTAGGTTTTACAGGTACAAAATACTTGGAAGATGCGCTAGTTGGTGTAAAATTGAATTATAATAGCGTTAAAAAAGTTATCAATAATAGCAATTATCAAGACATTTTTGGAGAGAAATTCTTGGTAGACGAAATATTATCAGTTATTTTTGAATAAAATAATGAATGAGAGGGATATATGAATACAAAATATTTTGGAAAATTTGATTCTTTAAAAAATCAAAAAGTACAAATAATGGATGAAACTGGGAAAATCATTAATGAAAAATTAATGCCTAAAATTAACAAAGAAACAGTTATCAAAGCTTATAAAATTATGTCATTGTCAAGAGCGCAAGATCACTTTCAAGATAAAGTGCAAAAACAAGGGCGTTTATTGTCATATTTAACTTCAACAGGACAAGAAGCTTGTGAAGTTGCTTATGGATTACAAATTAAAAAAGGTAAAGATTGATTTTCTGGAGCATATCGTAACAATGCTGCTTGATTAGCAAGTGGTGTGCCAATGAGAAACATTATGCTTTACTGAATTGGAAATGAATTTGGAAGTCACATGCCAGAAGGTATTCAAACTTTACCAATTAATATTCCAATAGCAACTCAATATTCACACGCAACTGGAATTGCTTTTGCAGAAAAATATGCAGGTCGTGATGGTGTTTGTTTAACTACAACTGGAGATGGTGGATCATCTGAAGGTGAATTCTACGAAGCAATGAACTTTGCTCAATTACATGAAGTTCCAGCTGTATTTATGGTTGAAAATAACAAGTATGCAATTTCAACACCAAGATCAAAAGCTACAAAAGCTATTAACTTTGCTGTAAAAGGTATTTCAACAGGAACTAGAAACATCATTGTTGATGGAAATGACTTTTTTGCATCATGAGCTGTTGTTGAAGAAGCAATGGAATTAGCAAGAAAAGGTCACGGACCATCATTAATTGAATTTGACACTTACCGTTTAGGAGCTCACTCATCATCAGATGATCCTAAAGTTTACCGTGATGAAAAATATCACCAAGAACAAATCAAAAAAGATCCATTAATAAGAATGAAAAATTACTTAGTGGACAAAGGTTGATGAGATGCTAAAAAACAAAAAGCATTAGACGAAGAAAACAATAAAATTATTCGTGCAGAATTCAAATGAGTTGAAGAAAATGCAAATACAAAATTAGAAGATATATTTAAATATACATATGCTGAAATGACTGATGCATTAAATGAACAAATGCAAGAAGAAAAAGATTTTCAAAAATATTTATCAGAAAAAGGTGGTAACTAATCATGGCTAAAACACAAGATTTTAATAATATTCAAGCTTTAACTCACGCCTTAGAATTAGCAATGAAAAAACATGAAAATGTTGTTGTTTATGGAGAAGACGTTGGATTTGAAGGTGGTGTTTTTAGAGCCACTATCGGATTACAAAAAATGTTTGGTGAAAAAAGATGTTTTGATGCACCAATTGCTGAAGCTACACTTGTAGGGACAGCTGTTGGAATGGCATTAAATGGAATGACACCAATTGTTGAAATGCAGTTTGAAGGATTTTCATACCCAGCATTACAACAAATATTTACACACGTTTCTAGAATGAGAAATAGAAGTCGTGGACGTTTTACTTGTCCATTAATTATTCGTATGACAATGGGTGGAGGAATTAGAGCGTTAGAACATCACTCTGAAGCTTTAGAAGCAATGTTTTCACACGTTCCAGGACTTAAAGTTGTTATTCCTTCAACACCACATGATACAAAAGGTTTATTATTAGCAGCTGTTGAATCAGAAGATCCAGTAATCTTTTTAGAACCAACAAAAATTTATCGTGCCTTTAAACAACCGGTTGTTGAAGAATATTTCACAGAGGAAATTGGAAAAGCATTAGTTGTTAAAGAAGGAACACAATTATCAATCGTAACTTATGGAACACAAGTTTGAGAAACTCAAAAAGCTGTTGCAAATATGGAAGCAAGAGGAGAACTTGCTAAAGATGCGGTAGAAATTATTGATTTAAGAACTATTCAACCATGAGATCGTGAATGTGTTATTAACTCTGTTAAAAAAACAGGTAGATTAATGGTTATTCATGAAGCTGTTAAATCATTCTCAGTATCAGCTGAAATTATCACAACAGTTAACGAAAAATGTTTTGAATATATGCAAGCTCCACCAATGCGTGTAACTGGATATGATATTACAATACCATTTGAGCGTGGAGAACATTTCCATAATCCAAGTGTAGAAAAAATTGAATACAAAATAAAACAAATGATGAACTATGAAGTTTAGTTAAGGGGATTTTATGAAAGATTTTAAATTTGCGGATATTGGAGAAGGGTTAACTGAAGGAACTGTTGGTGAAGTTTTTGTTAAAGTTGGCGACAAAGTTGATGAATTTGACCCTTTATTTTCAGTAGAAACAGACAAAGTAACAGAAGAAATAACTTCAATTGATGCTGGGATTGTTGGTGAAGTGCTAATTAAACCCGGACAAGTAATTAAAGTTGGTGAAACTGTTGTTCGTATTAAAACTGGTGATAGTGCATCAAGTGCTCCTGCCAAAAAAGCTGTAGCTAAAAAAGAAGAAAAAGCTGAAGAAGGAAGTTCTGTAATTGGAGCTGTGCCTGTTTCTAATGACTTAATTGCTTCAAGAACAACTACTTCAACAAGTAACGTTCAAAATAATAAAGCTATTTTAGCAACACCTTTAGTTCGTAAAATGGCTAAAGACTTAAATATTAACTTAGCAAACATCCAAGGTACTGGTCCAAATGGCAGAATTAAGAAAAGCGATTTAAATAACGTAAAAAGTTCACAAGGTGGATTTACTAATTCTGTACAAATGCCTACAAACCTTAAAGCAACTGGACAAACAAAAGCTGAAAAAATGACACCAATTAGAAGAGCAATTTCTAAAAAAATGTCACAAGCAAAATCAATTATTCCAGAAGCAACATTAATGAAAGAAATTAATGTAACAAAATTAATGGAAATTCGTTCACAATTAAAAGCGCAAGCTGAAAGTATGGGAACTAAATTAACATTTATGCCTTTCTTTATAAAAGCAGCACAATTAGCATTACAAAAATTTCCTGTGTTAAACACATCATTAAATGATGCAACAGAAGAAATTTTATGAAAAGATTACTTTAACATTGGAATGGCAACTGATACTCCAAAAGGATTAATGGTGCCTGTTGTTAAAGGTGTAGATCAATTAAATATTATGCAATTGGCTAATAAAGTAAATGAATTAGCATTAAAAACAAGAGATGGTAAAGTAAAGGGTGATGAAATGAAGGATGGAACATTCACAATTTCTAACTTTGGTTCAGCTGGAATCGAATTTGCAACACCAGTTATTAACCATCCAGAAACAGCTATTTTAGGTGTAGGGTTAATTAAAAAACAACCAATCGTTAATAAAGATGGAGACATTGAAGTTGCGTCTATTTTAAGGGTTTCTTTAACAATAGATCATAGAGTTATTGATGGAGCTGATGGTGGTAGATTCTTAATGGAATTTACAAACTTATTAGAAAATCCAGCAATTCTACTTGTTTCTTAATAAATTAATTTATAAAAAGGAGATTTATGAAAGATTTTAAATTTGCGGATATTGGAGAAGGGTTAACTGAAGGAACTGTTGGTGAAGTTTTTGTTAAAGTTGGCGACAAAGTTGATGAATTTGACCCTTTATTTTCAGTAGAAACAGACAAAGTAACAGAAGAAATAACTTCAATTGATGCTGGGATTGTTGGTGAAGTGCTAATTAAGCCCGGACAAGTAATTAAAGTTGGGGAAACTGTTGTTCGTATTAAAACTGGTGATAGTGCATCAAGTGCTCCTGCCAAAACAGAAGAAAAAGCTGAAGAAGGAAGTTCTGTAATTGGAGCTGTTCCTGTTTCTAATAACTTAATCCCGGCAAGAGGTGTTAAAACTTCAAGTGCACCGGCAAAAAGTGCACCTAAAACAACTATAGATCCAAACCAAACATTTGATTATGATTTAATCGTTGTTGGAGCAGGTCCTGGGGGGTATGTTGCAGCTATTCGTGCAGCACAATCTAATCTAAAAACACTAATTATTGAAAAAGAATATTTTGGTGGAGTTTGTTTAAATGTTGGATGTATTCCAACAAAAGCTTTACTAAAAAGTTCAAAAGTATATGACCTAATTAATCATGCTGACAAATATGGTATTGATATAACAGGTACAAAAGCATTTGCGCCAAACTGAGAAAAAATGATGGCTCGTAAAGATGATGTTGTTACAACATTAACAAAAGGTGTTCAAGCTTTACTAAATGCTAATAAAGTTAAAATCGTTAAAGGGACAGCTGTTGGTGTGGACGCACATACTGTTAAAGTTGGCAGCAAAAATTATACAACAAAAAATATGATTTTAGCAACAGGTTCTATTGCGAGAAGAATTAAAACACCTAACTTTGAAAAAGCATTTAAAGATGGATATGTAATTACATCAACTGAAGCACTTGCTTTACCAAAAATTCCTAAAAAATTAGTAGTTGTTGGTGGAGGAGTAATCGGTGTTGAATTTGCAGCTCTATACAGTAAATTAGGAACAGAAGTTACTATTTTACAAGGTTTATCAACAATTTTAGAGATGTTAGATAAAGATGTAATTAGTGTAATGGAAAAAGTTATTAAAGATAGTGGTATTAAAATTATCACAAACGCTAACGTTAAAGATATAAAAGGTAAATCTGTCGTTTATGAAGTAAATGGCAAAGAAGCTAAAATTACATCAGATTATTGTTTAGTTTCAATTGGTCGTGAATCAATTGTTGAAGGATTTGAAAGTATTGGATTAAATATTGGAGAACGTAAAAACTTTATTATTGATGATGCTTGTAAAACAAACATTCCAAGTATTTATGCAATTGGAGACGCAACTGGGCGTTCAATGTTAGCTCATACTGCATCAGCTCAAGGAATTTGTGCTGTTGAAAATATTTTAGGAAAAAATACAACTGTTAACTATAATAGAATTCCATCATGTATTTATACTTCACCAGAAGTTGCAAGTGTTGGATTTACAGAAGAGCAAATAAAAGATAAAAAAATAGAATATACTAAGTTTAAATTCCCGTTAGCAGCAAATGGTAAATCATTAGCTGATGGAGATACAGTAGGATTTGTTAAAATATTAGCTGAAAAAAAATATGGAGAAATTTTAGGGGCACACATCATTGGATCAACTGCTACTGATATGATTTCAGAAATTACAGCTGTTATGGAAACTGAAGGAACAATTGATGATTTAGGAAGTACAATCCACCCACATCCAACATTATCAGAAGCTGTTATGGAAACAGCACACGGTCTTTCTGGACATGCAATCCACGTTAAATCTTAATTTTATATAAACAAAAAAGAACTATTAAGTTCTTTTTTTATTTTTATAGAAAAGTACTTTTTATTTTACAAAGTGATTATTATTACAACAATTTTTATGGAAAGCAAAATTATACAATATATAATTAAAAATAGTTATCTAGAAAAAAAGGAGTAAGATGTTAAAATTTCCAAAAAGCTTTAAATTTGGAGCTGCAATTAGTGCTATGCAAACAGAGGGTAAGGGAACAACAAAAATTGGTAAATTAACTTTTGACGAGTTATTTGAAATTCAGCCCGAAAAATTCCATAATGGTATTGGTCCTTCAATAACTAGTGATATTATGAATCATTATAAAAGTGATATTAAAATGATGAAGGAAATGAAATTAGAAAGTTTAAGAACAGGATTTTCTTGAGCTAGATTATTTCCAGATGGAAAAACACTTAATAAAGAAGCTGTAAAGTATTATCATAATTTTATAGATGAACTTATTAAAAATGATGTCCAAGTATTTATGACTTTGTTTCATTTTGATATGCCTATGTGAGCTCAAAAAAAAGGTGCTTGAGCATCAAGAGAAGTTATTGAAAGTTTTACAAACTATTCAAAATTTGTTTTTGAAGAATATAAAGAAAAAGTTGAATTTTATGTTACTTTTAATGAACCGTTAAATCCAGTGCTTAATGGATATACTGGTAAAACACATTATCCTTGTATTGATGAACCTTTACAAGCTGTTGAGCAAGCTTATGGTATTTTTTTAGCACATGCAAAAGTAACTCAAGAGTTTTATAAAAATAATTTTAAAAATAGTAAAATAGGAATGGTTTTTGATTGAAATTATTCATATTCAATTGACCAGACAAAAGAAAACTTATATGCCGAAAAAGTTTTTGATGCGTATGTCAATCGTGGGTCATTTAATATATTTTACAATGGTACAATTAGTCCTTTATTAATTTCAACATTAAAAGAATATAATGCAGTTCCTAAACATTCAAAAGAAGAAATAGAAATTATTAAAAATACTAGAGTAGATTTTATGGGAGTAAATTATTATTTCCCCAGCAGAATTAGAGCTAAAAAACATAGTAATCCAAGATGAGCACTTGATTTAGTAGATAGATTTATTCCAGAAGGTGCTCGTATGAATCCTTTTAGGGGTTGAGAAATTGAACCTAATGGAATATATGATATTGCTATAGCAATAAAAAATGAATACAATAATGTTCCATGATACATTGCTGAAAACGGTATGGGTGTAGAAAATGAAGAAAAATATCGTGATAAAAGCGGTATGATTCAAGATGATTATCGAATAGCATATATTGAAGAACATTTAACAGCTTTAAAAAAAGGGATGGATGATGGTTCAAATTGTTTTGGGTATCATATGTGAACTTTAATGGATTGTTGAAGTTTTATGAATGCTTATAAAAATCGTTATGGATTTATTGAAGTTGATTTAAAAACCCAAAATAGAAAATTTAAAAAATCAGCTTTTTGATATAAAAATTTAATTGAAAACAAAGAAAAATAAAACACACTAGTGTTTTATTTTTACTTTATACACCATGCTACTTAAAAGATAATTAATAATAATTGATCTTGAAGATTCTAACATTGTTTTTCTATTTGAATAGTCTACAATAATTTTTTCTGAAAATTTATCAAATTTATGCCTTTGAGAAGGTGAAGTTATAATTAAAATATTGTCTGTTTTACATTTAAAAAGTTCATAATAATTTGTAACATATTCATTATCTAAACCAAAAGCAATTACTATTAACATATCTTTATCGGTAATTTGTTTTATTCAAGCTGCATTTGATTTTCTACTTATATTAAATCTTGCATCAATTTCACTTAATTGCAATTCACTTGCAAATAACTCTGCGTTAAATATTTGTTGATAAGAACTTATAAGAAATACCTTTTCAGAATCTTTTATTTTTGCTACTGCATTATTAACTATTTCTTTTTGCTCATCAATCATTGATAAGCTTTCTTCAATTATTTTTCTATAATTATCTATTCCATCTATACTTTTAAAATTAATATTTACATTTGCAAATTCATAATTTTCTATTTCAATTTTAACCCTAATAGCAAGTTCTCTAAAACCATCATAACCATTCTTTTTGGCAAATGTTGTTATAACAGACTCTGAACAACTTGCTCACTCTGAAGCTTCTAATATTTTTGGTGTTTTACCATATTCGATGCAATTCAGTATATAGCTTGCTATTAATGCTTTTGTTTTATTGGAAGTGGAATTTTTTATAATTTGCATTTTTTCTTTAATTGAAACAAACATGTAAACCTCTTTTAATTGATATTTTTCTTTTATAAAAAATACTTCTTGTTTTAAGAAGTACTTATTTCTTTAAATTATTATCTTGTTTATATTTAACAAAAACAAGATAATAATTTAGTAAAAGCAAATAGCAATTTTGTATTTATATTATCATTTTACAACAAATTTACAAAAGAAAGGATACACCATGGGTAAAAATAAAAAAGACTTTCAAGCTAACGCCAAACATTTATTTGATAGTTTGGGTGGATATGAAAATATTATTTCATTTTTTCATTGCATGACAAGAATCAGATTTAAATTAAAAAATTGAGATTTGATAGACAAAGAAGCTTTAAAAAATGCTGATTATATAACAGGTATAAATGAGTCAAAAAATAATGATCAATATCATATTATTATAGGATCCGATGTTGATAGATTTTATAAAATATTTTGTGAGATAAATAATTATGACTTAGACGGAAAAACAATAATAAACAGTAAAAATTCAGAAATTGATTTTAAAACATCACAAGCTGCAGAAATCAAAGGTATTAAGCAAAAAGTTAGAGGAACAGGATTGTTTAGCCGAGGATTAGCATTTATTTCTGCTGTTTTTACGCCAATTGTAATTCCGCTTGTTGGTTATGGGTTAATTTTAACAATATGATCTTTAATGACAGTGGAGTGAAGCGGAGCTGGTAGTAGTTTAAAAGATAACAGCCACTTTTTCCAAGAGTTCGTTGGGATATTGGATGTATTAGTTGGAGCATTTTCATTATTTATTACAGTTTCAATTGGTTATACAGTATTTAAAGCAATGAAATGTAATGTTATTTATGGAATTATTATTGCTGTTGTTTTAACAGCGCCAGGACTAGTTCCTATGGGCAATGTTCAACCAGAAGCAGGAGAAAATATATTAGAATCATATCCTGGATGAACTTTATTTGGGGACGGTACAGTTTATCCTTGAAAAATTAACTATAATGGACTAATCATTCCAATGATTATTGTTACCGTTTTAGGAGCATATATTGAAAGAGCAACTGAACGCATTAATAGCCCTACAGCAAAATTAATTTTAGCACCAATTCTTGTAATCGGGGGAGCTTTCCTATTTGGTATATTTATAATGGCTCCAATTGGTTTACTATTTACAACTTATTTATCAGTGGGTATTAATTGATTAAGTACCAATAATATTGCAAAATATATTGCAATTCCAATAATTGGAGGTCTTTATGGTCCATTAGTTATTACTGGTATGCATCACTCAATTACACCAATTATTTTACAGGGGCAAGCTGAGTTTGGTGGAACATTGTTACAAGGTTTTATAACTATTTCAAATATTTCTCAAGGTGTAGCTTCTTTAGCATTTATATATCTATACAGAAGAGTAAGAAAATTAAAGGACTTAGGTATTTCAAATGGAATATCAGCAATTGTGGGGGGGATAACAGAACCTTCACTATATACAATAAATTTAAAACATTTATTCCCTTTAATAGCAGCATCAATCGGAGTGTTTTGTGGGACATTAGTATTAACAGCTTCTAACACATATGCATTACAGGGTGCTTCATCAATCTTTGGTATTTTGATGTATCTTCATGCAGCTCCAGATGCTACAGGTGTTACAACCTGATTTGGGGGAGGTATTCTTTGGGGAATAATTTCTATTCTTACATCCGTGAGTGTAACCTTTATAATGACATTATTTTTAGGAAAATTAAAATTCTTTGCTAATAGGTCTAAATTAATTTTAGAAAATGAATATAATGTTGTTTTTGAAGAATTAAATAAAATATCAAAAAGTGATTGAAAAAATATAATATTAAATGAACGAAAAGCAAAAAAAGAAAATAAATATAACAATAAAAAACAAAAATCACTAAAGAATAAATAACCAAAACTCACAAGTTGAGTTTTTTTTTATTAATTTCCTTTGTGATATAATCAATATATTAATATAGGGGTTTTATGGCAAAAGTTTGAGATAAAATTAATAGTATAACAAACAGAATAAAAGAGTCTTCTAAAAAAAAGAAAATTTTAGGATCTCTTTTAGCTGTTATATATATTGGTGCTTTAATTCCTGTAGCATATTTTGGGACAATGTTTTTAACTGATTTAATTAGAACTGGTGGTGTTGAAACCGATGGTCCACTTCCAGATATTGATGAAGGTGGATATTATTTATTAGATTTTTCAGAAACAAATATATATAACATTAACCCAGAAACAAGAAAAACATTAGAAATAGTTGATTCTTTAGAAGGTGACAGTAAAGTTGCTTATTCAACAAGTTTAAGACTTGAGTTTTTATATAATGACATATTTAAAAATGCTGGAGAAGATTATATAAGTAAAAACTTTTTGTATGGAATAAAATATAGTGATCCAGAGAAAATTGTTATAAACAATATATATAAAGATACAAAAAGAAGAGAAAATGTAACATTAATTGATGTACAAAAAAACAATTTAAATATTAGAGAAAATTTACTTTATTTAGATATAACATATGATGGAGTACACCAACAAAATTTAGTTTTAATGCCAACAGGTTATGTGGGAATGGAAACTTTTAATAGTCGTTTTTTAAACTATAAATTAACTAATGGTATTAGAAAAAATGAAGATATAATAAATCCTTGAGATGATAAAACGCATATTTCTAATGCAATTGGTGATACACAAATTCTTGACATTGATACTTCTTTACCAAAGTTACAGTACAATGATTTGGTTTATGATAACTACAAAACAGTTTTTGAGAAGTTTTATTTAGAGAATACAGGAGATAATAAAGAATATTTACCATCAGGAATAAATCCGTTTGAAAATTTTGCTTTAATTGGAATGAAAGAAGATGATCAAATCTTTCCGCCAATTCCAGGATTTAACACAATGTTTAATTCTTACAATTACACATTAGATACAAAAGCTGTAACAAACGAAATTAGTTCACCATTAAAATCATCAATTGGTAGCATAGAGTTTGGGGAAAACTATTTAAGTCAGTTATTTGTTTTTTTAAAAAATATTGTCCCAACTACTAAAAACCCTAATCTTCAGTTACCAAGAGAGTTACTACCGGATGAATATAAAGAATTTTACGATTTTATACAGACATTTTCATTTAACCAAACAAATCCCGAGCAATTTTATTTAATGTTTTTACCAAAAGATAAATCAATTGGGGATTTAATTAATGATTTTTTCCCATATTTACAACAAGTAATAAATGGTGAAAAAACATTTTCAGAACTATTTGAAGAAATGAAGGATTCAATCTTAAATGAACAAGAAGCAAGTGAGTTTAGTTTTATTTTAGATTATTCAACACTACCATTTCAATTATTTTCATCAATTGAAACAAAAAATAGTAATTCAGCTGTTAACACTACAAATAGATTTATCAGTCAAAACAGAAACCTATACTTTAGTGATGAAACGCCAGGGTCAGACATAGTAAGAGTAAGGCATAACAAAACATTTACATTTAAGCCAAGAACATCAACTTTAGATTCAGAATATGATTTTATGGATATTAATTCAAGACACGAATTTTATAATGAAATTTATGCTAATGATTTTTTAAACTATGGAATGAAAGAATCATTTGTAGTTAATTTTAATCCAGAAATCGATGATAAAGATTCAGTTCAAAATAAAATGCTTAAAATGGTTTACGATAACATTATTGAAATAAATAACAACGGTTTATTTAACGCTTTTTTCCCAGAAGGGTTTACTTACAATCAATTTTTAATACAAATCAATTTAGATACTGAAATAGATTTCCTGATTTCATGAGTTCATCATGATAATATTAGTATATATAATAATACTTTTGAACAATTTATTGATAAGCTTTCTGAAACATCTATTTATGAATTAAGTAAGTTTTCGACAATAGATTTAATATTTGATTCAAAAGAAGCGGTTGAACCACAATACCAAAGTTTAAAACTTAGGTTTGATTTTAATATTTTATAACAGCCAAAAGGAGGCACTATGAAAAAACTATTAGCTATATTCTCATCTATTATGCTTTCAACAAGTGCTGCTGTAACTGTTGTAGCTTGTTCTGAATCTTTAGAACAAATTGGTGGAAAAGATGATATTTCAAATGAAATAACTATTTATGACAATATAAAAGTATTGGTGGGAATGGAAGATTTTTCACACCATATATTTCAATATGCTCTAGACAATGGTTACATTAACAACTTAGATATTAGAGATTTTGATTTAGAAAATCAAAAAGGAATATATGAGTTTGAAAGTGTCGATGAATCACCAAGGTCAGGTTTTATGATTCTAAGGGCTGTAGATGTTCCTGGGTATTTTGGAACAATTCAAATTAACTTTACAGTTACCCCAGCTGAAGGACGTGATTTTACTCAAACAATTGATCATCCATTAGACTACAATGTTACTGAAGATGTTTATTATAAAAACTATCAAAGTTTTTATCGTCAAATTTTTAATGATGTAATTATTAATGGGGACTATGAAGTTCCTTCAACTACATTTGAACATTATAAAATAATTCCATTTAACCATAGTGATATTGAAGATAAAGCTAATGAAATTGTGCCTATATCATTAAAGTTTGAATATTTTAATCCAACTGATGTTTTTCAATATGGAACCATTACAGTTAATACAAATGTTTTTAGAATTGAAGTTGATGGAGAAGTAGATATTTCAGATCTTAAAAACCCAAGTCAAGATGAAGTAAAACAATTAATTTGAGATAATTTTAAAGATTATTTAATGACAAATTATCCAGATGATTTTATAGATAATAAAGATCGCTATATTTATTCAAAATCATATGTTGAAATTCCAGAATTTGGTTTTACAGCAACATATCAATCACTTGCTAAAAGTACAATTAATGACTTTGAGTTTTATATTAATTATAATGTAGCAAAAAGCCCTGTTGAGGTACCGGGAGATGAAATTATCGTTCCAGAACCAATAAAAGTTTATGGGTTTGAACCAGATGTTTCACAGATTAATTATCAAAAAATATGAAGTAGCGCAATGAGTGGGTTAGGATTTTATGGCAGCGAAATTCCAGATATTAAAAAGTATGATATATCAACTTGAAATAGTGCGTTTACAAGAAGTTGACCTTTCCCAGGTTCAACTGTTACTAATGTTGCTTTAGATGTAAAAATTCCACCATTTGATAGTGAAATTGCAAAAGATTTTACAATATATGTTGATGTTATAAATATTTCTAATTATAAAATAGGTTTTATTCCATTAACGATTTATTCAAAATCACAATTTTTTACACCGCAAAGTGTAATGAATGATATTTGAGAATCATGAATTGATAGTGGAGCACACGGAGACTTACCAGAAGATTTAAATTTATATGATTACAATATTTCTCAGTTAGAAAATGCATATGAAGGTACAAATAATAAATGATACGAATACCAAGTAAACGGTGAGTTAAAAAGTGGAGATGAATCAAAAGATGGTTTCATTTTAAGTGGAGAAGTTAAGTTTATTACAAGTGCTTTAACAGGTAATCAAAACTTAAGTGATTTAGATATAACAGAAAACGTTGAGGGTGAATTAAGTGGCCCTGAAATTATTAATGAAGCTAACAAAATCTACAAATCTATTTTTGAAAAAATAATTGCAAGTGATTATTTTAATAATAAAGACTCATTCTTTTATGGATTTAAAAAGGAATTTTCAAATTGAAATAATACAAAAGCTATGAGTGAAATTACTAATTTATTAAGAAATAACACTCCTGGAAGTGATTATGATATAACAATTGAAATCCCATATAATGATGAAAATATATACGAAGGGTCAATTAAATTAACATTTACTATTAATTGAAGTTAAAATACTTTGTATTTTAACTTTTTATTTTTTGAATGATATAATAAGAAAAAGGTGGGTTTAATGCAAAAAAGAGATAAAAACAACGCAGTTGATAATAATGCTTTGTTAAAAAATATTAATCCCAACTATACTAGAATGTATTTTGGTTCTAAAAAAGAATTAGTGGGACGCGCTTTTATTTTAATAGCCCAAGCATTAATGATGGCTGTTGTTTTTATTGAGGCCGCTAGTTTTTCGTTTGCCATTACAGAACAAATCCCAATTCCAGCAATTTTTAACGACTTTGGTATTGGTGATGGAGTTTATAGATCAATAACTGTAATTATGGCAACTTTTGGTATTATTATTTCCTTAGTATTTTTAATTCCTATTTTTATTATTAGAAGTATTAGGGGTGTTAAAAAAATTAGTATAATATATTTAACATTTGGCACAATATTTACAATAGTTTTATTGGCATTATCAATTGTTAGTTATATTTATATACCAGTAAAGTATAATCTTTTAGGATTAGTTTTTTCTGCAATAATTATTGCTTTTGTTTTAATTGGAAGTTTAATTTTATTAATTACTTCAATAAAACAAAAAAATAAACTAGTTGAAGCAATTATTGAAAGTGAAAGCATGGTAGCGTAATGAAACACAAAGATAAATTTGAAGAACACAAAGAATATACGGCCCAAGAATATTCAACAAGAGTTTTAAATCAAAAAGTTTTACAAAAAAATAATCATCCAAATTTCAACACAAAATATCAAAGAAAATCTTTTGATGCTGGAAAAGAAAAACTTTTTTTCCAAACAAAAGGTGAAATATTCGGAAGAATATTTATTTTAATTTCTCAACTTGCAATAATTATAAGTTTGTTAATAAACTTTAATTTATATTTAGAAATATTTAAAGATATGATTTATAAACTTATTTATCTTATAGTGGGATCTGGCGTTCCTATGTGAGAATTTATTAAAGATTATATTGAAATTGCAGGCTCTGTTGTTACAGCAATTATTTTATTACTTGTTATTCTATCGACATTGCTTACAATTTTGCCAACATTGTTGGTTAAAGGTATGCGTGCATCATATGTTTGGGCTATCTTATTTATTTTTATTAATATTTTTAATATAATATTTTTAATGGCTTTAGCAATATATGGTTTTTTATTGTTAAGTTATGCAATTGATATATGAGTTATTTTAATGTTAGCTATTCCCGCTGCTTCTCTTTTGTTTCTTTATATTGGGATAATTTTTTGAACAGTTACTCTTAAAAAAGTTAGAAATAAAATAGAAAAAATGTGAGTAGCTCAAATAAGAGGAACATTATAATGTTTAATAAGTTTAGAGAAAAAAGAAACATCGATCGTTTATATTGAAATCTTAATTGAGAAATTATATTAAGGTTCATTATGCTGACAGGAGCAATCATCGGTTCTGTTGGTGGTTTTTTGGCAGCAATTTCTGTCATGAAAAGTTATTATCAAATCGATGTTATTGTTGGTAATATTTCAGCACAATATTATAAACAAATGTATATTACTTTTGGAATTGTCGGGTTTTTATTATCAATCTTATTCCATATTCCTCAAGCTATTATTTTTATTAGACACATTACTCGTAAAAATTTAAAAATTAATTTTGTTAGTAATATTATTATAAATATTATTTATACTACTTTAATAATTGGTTTATTAACATTTTTTATTACTTATTATAACTATATGTCACCAATGGTAATTTTGTCTTATGTGGCAATCATTGTTTCTTTTTTAACTTCTTTTATTGTGTCACTTTTATTTTTTAAAAAGTATACCAAGTATTTTGAGTTATTTAAAGAAAATATCTTTGATAGCGACTTACAAACCAACGAAGACTTAAAAAGAAAAATGAAAAAATTAGAATCTAAAAGAAGTAGTTTTTTAAAAAAAGTTGAAGAAGGGGATAAACGTTATGAAAATAAAAAGTAAAACATTAAAAATCATCTTTATCTCTACACTAAGTGTCTTTGTATCACTTTCTTTAGGGTTGGTTTTATTTTATATTTTTTCTCCATCAAATTTAAAAGTAAGTGATCCATTTAAAAATGCAAATAAGTTTGATGCTGAATTTATAGAAAACATTCATGAAGATTATTTTAAAAACGACAATCCAGAGTCTTTTGAGAAATTTTATATTGCAAACAGTGATAGTCGTGAATCTTTTGTTAGTGAATCTGAAAGTATAGATTCAAAATTAAATAATGTAGATTTCATTAAAAAAAATCAAAATTATTATGCAAAAATGTTTGAAGGAACACCTGGAACTTTTGAAAATGCAAATTATTTCAATATGAACGGAAAACAATACAAGTTTAAATTAGTTCCAATTATTTTGGAGTTTCCTTACCAAGATGGTCAAAATAAAAAAGGGATTGTAAAATTTAACAAAAAAATAGGCGAAAATCAGTGGTTTTACGAAGTTAAATATGCAGTTAAATTAGTTGGTTTTAGAAAAGGAAAAGCATTTGATTTAAACAAAACTTATGAATTAAATTTAAATTCTAACTTTTTTGGAGACTTCTTAAGTTTATCTTCAATGATATTTTTATCAAAAAATGATGTTTTAAAAAAGTTTACAAATAGTACAAGTTTAGCATTCAATGATACTGATTCAAATTTAAAAATGAAAATGTTAAATTATTTCTTTAATTTATCAAACATTCAAAATGAAAATTTAAGGTTTGACCAACAAATAGATGCCTCAAAGTATAGCGGAATTGTAGATGAACCATCAAATATTGCAAATTCATCACTAAATGATGATGTTTTACATCTTTTATTTGATAATCGTCAAATAAATTTAAATAACTTAGGAGCAAATATTTTTAGTAATAATAATGTAAATGGTTATCAAACAGCAAAATATTTACTAAATAAATTTGGGGGAAATAACGCTGTTGCAATAACTAATGAAACAACCTTTAAAAATATTGAAAATGGACAAAATGTTACACAAAGTGAAATTAATAATTATAAAGGTTATATTAGTGAATTGGGAGTAGAGCATGATGCTGATTGATATTCTCGTCATACAATTTTTAAAAATAACCTAAACGTATCTTTTTTAGGGCAATCAAATATTGTTAAAACGTATTATGATCAAATAACATATAAAGGTATTTCTGTGGCATTTGATAACTTAAATATAAATAATGCCTTTCAGCAAGCTGTTAATAAAATAACATATGATAGTTCTGGGGGAGATGTCAATAACTTATTATTGTCTGAAACAAATAATGTAAAAGCCTTCACTGAAAATTATTTTATTAATAATATTAAAGACCAAGATATTAAAAATAGTGTAATTAATAATAGATTAATTACTGAAATCTCAATTGATATTCAAGGTGGTGTTACTAGAAGTGACTTTGAACCAGTAAATGGAGCTAATCGCGGAAACAAAGATAAAGTTTTTGTTGATAGAAATTTTTCAATGCCATTAGTAGCGATTAATATTAATGTAAAAACAAATGATGGGCCAAAATCAATAAGTGGAAGTTTTTGATTAGAAGATGTAAGAAGAAACGATAATAATGGGGTCGATAAATATGATTTAGATGTCTTAAAAAGATATATAAGTATTAGTGACATGGAAACAAGAGATTCAAAATCATATCTAAATAGTAGAATTTTGTATGCAATTGAACAAGCTGAAAATGCTTGAGCAAGTTCATTATTGGATCCACGATTTGTTTTAGAAAATTCAGCTAACAATGCTTTCAGTATTAATATAATTGAACCTTCAGGTAGAAATAATAATAATAATTTAAAACTTGGAACATATGGTGTTAGTGTTGCAAGTAATTCTTCTTCGTTAAATTATAAAGGGCAATTTACAATTAATAACTTATTGAATGTAGATAAAACACCAATGAATAACTTTTATTTTTCAACAGAAAAAGAATTTACAACAGAAAATAATACAAATGATGTACAAAGATATATTGTAAATGATTTAAACAATGTTTTAAAAGGTGAGGGGATAAACTTTTCAATCAACGATGTTAACATTGATTTTAATAATGATGGTTCAAAACTTGAATTAGGAGAATATCAGATTTATGTCTCTGCAAAAAATACAGGTGATAACTTTATAAAGGGTCAAATAAAGTATATAATATCTATAAATACTTAGAGAAAGGTTGTTTATGCAAAAAAAACCAAAATTTGGTGAAAGTTTTCCCAATCAACAACAATTAGATATCGATTATGAAAAAGATCAATATGAAAAAGCGGTTGATAAGTTAGCTGAAGATGAAGTTAAAAAAATGAAGTTTTTTCAACCAATTCAGCACACCGATTTTTCTCAAAGAAGAATGTTTTTCGACAGCAACACAGAAATTATTGGTCGTATTTTTATAATATTGGCGCAAGTTTTAATGATTGGTATGTCTTATTTTATAGGGAAGTTTGTTTTACTTTCATTAGTTTCGGAAATTGTAGACACATCATCAGTTCAAATTTTTCCAGGTCTTTTATTACAAGATTTATTAGGAATTATTTTGTTAATTTTAACAGCCTTGGGTTCCTTGTTATATATTATCCCAATGTTAGCAATTAAAACGGCTGGAGCTGTTTATACATGATCTGTTTCTTATATTATTTTAGGAATTTTATCATTTTTATCATTACAACTGTTATGCTCAATATTTTTATTTGTAGCTTCATTATCTGCAGCTTTAGGTGGCTTACAAATAACACCTTTTGTTCCGGGAATGATGGTGGGAATTTTAATAATAACAATTATTCAAATAACAGGAGCAGCGCTTTTGGTTGGTAAATCAGATGATGTTAAGAAAAAGATTAGTTTAGAGGTTTAAGATGGAAAAAGATTTAATGATTAGTGAAAATACACAAACTGAAAATATAGAGGAAAACAAAACGGAAGATAACGTTAACGATCCAAAAGTTATTAGAAGACTTCGTTTAAATCAATTAATAAAAGAACTACAAAAAGGTATCTATGAAAAAGATGTTATTTTTAGGCTATCTTTATTAGCAATGTTAAGTGGAGAATCAATATTTTTACTAGGGAAACCCGGAATTGCTAAATCTTTAATATCTCGTCGTATGAAGTATGCGTTTACTAACGGAACAATTTTTGAATATTTAATGAGTAAGTTTTCAACTCCAGAAGAAATTTTTGGACCAATTTCAATCGAAGAACTACAAAAAGGGGTTTATTTAAGACTGATTGACAATTATTTACCATCAGCTGAGATTGCTTTTTTAGATGAAATTTGAAAAGCTGGTCCTTCAATTCAGAATACACTTTTAACAATCATCAATGAAAAAATATTTAGAAATGCTGGAAAAGATCAAAAAGTTCCTTTGAAATTATTAATTTCAGCTTCAAATGAATTACCAACAGAAGGTCAAGGGTTAGAAGCTTTATTTGACCGATTTATTATTCGTTATATTGCAAAAGGGCTAGAAGATGAAGATATTTTCAATGACATGTTAGCATCAACTGCAAATTTAGATATTAACATTGACCCAAATTTATCAATTAATCGTGAAGAATATGAAATTTGAAAAAAAGAAATTAGCAATGTTCAATTAACAGAATTTGTTTTTGACTTTATTAAAAGGTTTAGAAAAGAACTATGAATTGCAACAGAGGGTAATTATTATATATCCGATCGTAGATGAAAAAAAATAGTAGGATTAATGAGAGCTTCAGCATTTTTTAATGGGCGAGACAAGGTTGAAAAACCAGATCTAATGATCATCCCATACTGTATTTGAGATAATGAAGAGCAAGAAGAAATATATACATCAATATTTAATGAGTTTTATTTAAATTCTTTAACACACGATATTTTTATAAATCGTGAACAGTTAGAAAAAGAATTAGAAGATTTACAAAAAGAATACAATGAAGAGAAAAAATTATTAAACAAANAATCTATATATAAAAATGTTTTTAATGGAGAAATTGAAGGGCAATTTAACCGTATTTTTATAAACAATGAATATCCTATTTCATTTATTGAAGAAAAAGATTTTATTTTGATAAAAAATAATCGCGATCAAATTCAAAATATAAAAGTTTACATGGGAAAAGAACTTGATAAATTACACAAGACAGAAAAAATAAAATTTAAATATCATTCAGAAAAATCATTAATGAATATGGCAAATCAAGAAGTATATGAACTTGAAGTGCAAAATTCTTTAACAAATGATCAATCGCAAAGTTTAATAAAACGTATTTTAGATTTAGAAGCTAGAATTGATAAATTAGATTCAGCATTTGAGGATGAAAAAAATAAACTATTAAAACAACCAGCAATTTTTTGACCTGAACAATTTAAATTGGCTGTTGAAAATGCGTTTAGTAATATTGAAACAGAATTAGAAAATAAAGATAAGGGTATTCAAGAAAATACTTTTAATGATGAAGATATTTTTGAAGAATAGTATTTTTTAAAGGGGTTTATGAGCTTAGTTGATAGATTACAAAAACAAACAAAAAATGTTTTAGAAAATTTAAAATCAAAAGATTTAAGCAATCCAAAGTTTGTTAATTTTAGTAAAAACAACAGAACTATTTCCAAGTTATTTATCGAAAAAATTGATAAATTTTATGATCAAGATTTTCGTAAAGAAATTGAATCTTTAAAATTACCAAATAATTTATACAAAGAAGTATATCTTTATGAATGAACTAAAATAAATGGTTATAATGCTTTTAAGCAAAATTATGTAAAAATAGAAAACTTTTTGTATGACATTAATTCGGGATTTTTTAATACTTTACCGATCTATCGTAAAAAATTAATTAACCACTCATTAGAACCAAGATATATTTTTAATGATTTTATAATTAATTGGGAAAGATATTTATTTAAGAAAATATTTGATTATCGTCTGATTTTAATTGAAGAAAAGCGCCTAAAATTTTCACAAGAACTTTATAATTCAATTGAAATGGTTAAAAAATCAGAAAAGTCTTTAAAAACAGTATGAAACTTTTTTGGAAAAATAGTTGATTTTAACTTTGAAGCTAAAAAAGGAATTAACTTAAAAGTAATAGAAAAATTTTCACAAATCCTAGAAAAAAACCCTTCAATAAATGAAGTGGCTAAACTTTTAGGTCGTTTAAAGGGTGAAAGTAATTTATTAGAACAAAATTTATCAGAAAAAATTGTTATTAAAACTGAACAACAACCAATTGGTAACAACCCAGAAGAAATAGTGGGGGTAACAGAATCAAAAGATTTAGAACATATGTTACCGTTTGAATTAGTTTATTTATCAACACCGCAATTAAAACCTATTTTTTACAAAAAGTATGTAGAAAGTAAGTTAAATACATTTGAGTTTATTTCTTTAGATGATGTACCCGTAGAAGAGAAAGAAATTATCAAAACAGAGAAACCTGTTCCAAAAGATCGTGGGCCAATTGTTATTTGTTTAGACACATCAGCATCAATGATGGGGGGAGCTGAACAAATTGCTAAGGCGTTAACTTTAGCTGTTTCTAAAATAGCATTTAGAGAAAACCGTAAATGTTATATGATAAACTTTTCTCAAACAATTGAAACATACAACTTTTCTGACATAGCAAATTCTTTAGAAAAATTAACAAAGTTTTTGGCTAAAAGTTTTAACAGTGACACAAACTTTGATATTGCTTTAGAACACGCCTTAACAATTATGGATACTAAAGATTATTTTAACGCCGATGTTTTATTAATAAGTGATTTTTTAAATACAGATATTAGCGAAAGGTTAATTAACAATATCAAAGTTTTAAAAACTAGAAGAAATAGATTTAATGCTCTATGTATTGGGAATGATTATAATATTAAGTTTCAAGAAATCTTTGATAACTTTTGAAAATATAACCCTCGTGATACAAATGCAAATGAAAAATTAATATTAGAGTTAACAGATAACATTGCTAAAAGGTATAATAACTTTAAAGAAGCTAAAGATTATATGAATGATAGGAGAAATGAAAATGTTAACTAAAGAAAATTTATGCTATATTGCAGAAAAACAACAAACACTTGATCAAAAAATCCTAGAGGAAAAAAATATTATTTTTAATGATGAAATTGCTAACAAAAAATATTTAGCATACATTGTAGAGGTTGCAGAATTTTTAAACGAAGAAAGATCTTTTAAATTTTGATCTAACAAACCACCCTCAGGAAGAGAAATTTTATTAGAAGAATATGTTGACGCATTACACTTTATTGTAAGCATTGGAATTGATATTGGATTTATTTTTCATAATAGTAATGTTACAGAAAAAGCTTTAAAAATTTGCCAAGACACAACAACAAAAGAAGAACTATTTTTAAGTGTTTTTGAAAGTTTTATGGCTTTTACAAGTAAGAAGACTAAAAAAGCATACGAACAAACTGTTTCAACTTTTTTAGCAATTTCTTCATTTTTAAGTTTAAAACCAAATGAAATAATGATTGCTTATCAAAAAAAGAATGATGTAAATCATTCTAGACAAGAAAATAATTATTAAAATTTTATAAATTAATTATCAGGGTCGTTTTCGGCTCTTTCTTTTTGTTGCTTAAACTCTTCAAGAGATTTAATAAAAATTGCTTGAGTAGGGCAAACCATCGCAGCTTCTTCAAGTGCTAAATTATTATCTTTTGTGTTGGCTCATCCATCATCTTCATCCATGAAAAAAGTGTCTGTATCATCAATGGCTACACAACTAACACAAGCAATACATAAATCGGTATTAACATATGTTCTTTTGTTTTTTAATGTTCTATCTGCCATTTTTCCTCCAAAATATTAATATCTATATACCATTATTTTACATAAAAATGTATTAAATACCCATATATTATTTGTGATATAATTAAAAAAATGAGGCTTTTTCATGGAAACAAGAATAACTAGATTTAAAGAAATTCGCGACAAAATTAAAAACGAAATTAGAGAAGAAAAAAACACTAATTATAATGATTTTATTTCAAAGTACTTTAATGCTTTTTTAATTATTGATAAAGAACATTTTTCACAATTTAAAAGGAATTTTGATAAACAATTTATGTTTGCAAGATTTCAAATACAAGAAAATAATGAGTTAAAGCCATATAATGAAGACTTTTTAGAAAAGCTTTATCGAGTATTGGAAGATTTTGAAGAGTCTAATAACATTTTAATTAATAAAAATTTATCAGAAAAAACTCAAGCAACAATTATTAATAATGAAATACATAAATTTGATGTATTTAATAAAGATCGTTTTTTCAAGTATGAATCATTAATTAATGAAATTGAGGAAAAAGATAGTTATCATAAAAAACAAGTAGAGCCTTCGTTTGAAGAGGTTAAAAATATTAAAATCACAACAGGTAATTTGTCATTTGAAGAAATTAAAAATATTCGAAAAAAAGACAAACGTGTAACGCCAGACATGCTAAGAATTGTTACGCAAACAACAGAAGATAAAACACAAAAATTATTTAATAAATATAGAAAAAATAAAAATAAAAACAAACTTTATTTTATAATGTTTGGTGCTTTTTTATTAAGCATCATTGTTTTATTTGTACTAATATTTTTATTTATTTAATTTAAAAAAGGAGATAATATGGGAATAAATATAGCGATTGATGGACCTGCTGGGTCTGGAAAATCTACAGCCGGGAAAATACTAGCTAAAAAATTAAACTTAACATATTTTGATACAGGGTTAATGTATCGCGCCTTTACATATCATTGTTTTTTAAATCAAATAAATTTTAAAAATAAAGCAGAGATTATTAATTGTTTAAACACATTTAATTTTGATATCAGAAATAAAAATGAAATTTATTTAAATGATATTAAAATTACCAAAAAAATAACTTCAATTGAAGTTATTGAAAATATCAATTACATAACAAGTGTTTTTGAAGTTAGAGAAAAATTAGTGGAATTACAAAAAAAGTTTTATAAAGCCAGGTAATTTTGTAATTATTGGGCGAGACATTGGAACGGTAGTGTGTCCGCAAGCAGAATTTAAATTCTTTATAACAGCATCAGTTGAAAAAAGAGCTAAAAGAAGGCATAAACAAACATCAAAAATAACACTAGAAGAAACGAAAGAATTAATTATTGCTCGTGATAAGAATGACGAATCAAGATCAACTGGTCCATTAAAAAAAGCAGATGACGCTTTTGAAATTGATAACTCTAATTTAACACTAGAACAAACCGTTGGTGCAATGTTAAAAATAATGGAGAATAAAAATGGCTAGAAAAGGATTAGTAGCAATTGTTGGAAAACCAAATGTAGGTAAATCAACATTGTTCAATAGAATAATTAAAGATCGTTTATCAATTGTCGAAGATAAACCTGGAGTAACAAGAGACCGTATTTATGCAAAAACAGAATGATTAACAAGAGAGTTTAACATTGTTGATACGGGGGGAATTACTTTAGATAAAACAACAGACTTTCAAGCAGAAGTTAAAATGCAAGCTGAAATAGCAATAGAGGAAGCTGATGTAATTATTTTTGTACTTGGGTATAACATGGGATTAACTCAAGATGATGAAACAATAACAAAAATTTTATATAAAACAAATAAACCAATTATTTTAGCTTTAAATAAGTATGATAAAAATATTGATGAAAATGAATTATATGAATATTTTCAATTAGGATTTGGAATGCCGATTGCTATATCAAGTTCTCATGGTAGAGGTATTGGGGATTTATTAGATGATGTTATTTCTAAAATAGATATTAAAGAAGAAGAAAAAGATGAAAACACAGTTAGCTTTTCAATTATTGGAAAACCAAATGTTGGTAAATCTTCTTTAACTAATGCAATATTAAATGAACAAAGAGTAATTGTTTCCGATATTGCAGGAACAACAACAGATGCTATAGACTCACGCTTTACAAGAAACAAACAAGATTATGTTGTTATTGACACTGCTGGTATTAGAAGAAAAGGTAAAGTTTATGAAAACGTTGAAAAATACAGTGTTCTTAGAACTTTAAAAGCAATTGAAAGATCAGATATAGTTATTTTAATGTTAGATGTGACAGAAGATATTTCAGATCAAGATACAAATATTGGGGGGATTGCTTTTGAACAAGGTAAACCCGTAATAATTGCTATGAATAAATGAGATGCTTATAAAGATAAAACTGAAAAATCAATGGAAAAAATTACAAAGAACATTAGAGCCTACTTTAAATATTTAGCATATGCTAAAATAATTTTTCTATCAGCTTTAGAAAACAAAAGGGTTAATACGCTTTTTGATACAATAAATTATGTAAAAGAAGGTGTTGATAAAAAAGTTCAAACAAGTGTTTTAAATGAAGTTTTTGTTAAAGCACAATTATTGCACCCGGCACCAGACTTTAATGGTGGAAGATTAAAAATTTATTATGTAACACAAAGTAAATCATCAACAATACCAACATTTTTATTCTTTTGTAATAATCCTGTACATTTACATTTTTCATACAAAAGATTTTTAGAAAACCAATTAAGAGATCAATTTGGATTTGATGGAGTTCCAATCAAATTATTATTTAGAGAAAGGAAATAGATATTTTATGAAAAAACCAATTATATTAGCAATTTTAGATGGATGAGGAATTGATAAAGACAACAAAGGGAATGCTGTAACTCAAGGAGCAATGCCATTTACTGAAAGTTTAAAAAATAAATATCCTAGCTTAGAAGCGCATGCTGCTGGAGAATGAGTTGGACTTCCTGATGGACAAATGGGAAATTCAGAAGTAGGGCACATTCATTTAGGTGCTGGTCGTATTAAATATGAATCATTATCATTGATAAACAAAGAAATTAAAGATAAAACATTTGATAAAAACAAAACATTACTTGCAAGCATTGAAAACGCTGTTAAAAATAACAGCAAGTTTCATATCATGGGGCTGTTTTCAAATGGTGGTGTTCACTCACATATTGAACATATTTTTGCTTTATACCGTTTAGCTGTAAAGGCTGGTTTAAAAGATATTTATTTACACGCATTTGCTGATGGAAGAGATACAAAACCTGAATTAGTAAAACAATTTATTAAAGAATTTTATGTATTAAAACAAGAATTAAAAGTTGGAGAAATCGCAACTATTTCTGGTCGTTACTATGCAATGGATCGTGATAAAAGATTTGAAAGAACTGAAAATGCTTTTGATAATTTAGTAAAACATACAGGAAACAAGTATGAAGATCTATTAACTTATGTTGATAAACAATACAGTGATGGTAAGAATGATGAGTTTATTGAACCAGCATTTAATTCAACATTAAAAAATAGTTTAATTGAAGAAAATGATTCAGTTGTTTTTGCAAACTTTAGACCAGATCGCGCAATTCAATTAGCAAGTTTTTTAACAAATAAAGATTATACATATTCTCCAAAAAACTTTGTAAAAAATATTCATTTTGTTTCAATGATGAAATATTCTGAAACAGTTAAATCAAACAATATTGCTTTTAAAGCGATTGAGGTTGTTAATGGGTTAGGTGAATGATTAAGCAAAAAAGATGTTAAACAATTAAGAATTGCTGAAACAGAAAAAATTGCTCACGTCACATTCTTCTTTGATGGTGGAAAAGATTATTTCAAAAATGGAACAGCTAAGAAAAGTGAAATTGGCATTCCAAACGCTGATTGTTTATTAGTGCCATCACCAAATGTTGCAACATATGATTTAAAACCAGAAATGGCGGCAAGAGAAATTACAACAGCTTTAATTGGAGAATTAGAGAAAAATATTTATGATGTAATTATTTTAAACTATGCTAATTGTGACATGGTAGGACATACTGGTGATTTAGAAGCTACAAAAAAAGCTGTTAAAGTAATGGATGAGTGTATAGAAAAATTATACAAAGCATCAAAAGTTAATAACGCAACTTTAATCATTACAGCAGATCATGGTAATGCTGAAGTTATGTTAGATGAAAATAATGAAGTTAATAAAAAACACACTTCTAATTTAGTGCCAATTATCATTACAGATAGTTCTTTAGTATTAAATGAAAAAGACCCAGCAATAGCTGACGTTGCTCCAACAATATTAGAAATGCTAAATGTTGAAAAACCAAAAGAAATGACAAGACCAAGTTTAATTTTAAAAAAATAAATTAAGTTTATATTGTAAAAATTATATTAAAGTAGTATCATTAAAAAATAATTAAATATATAAAATCTTGTATATGTCGACATAATGGGTTGGCGTTTCTACATTACACCGATGTAATTCTATAAGTAGTGCTCTTAAAGAGATTTTCTTATTGTTAATCTTTTTGAGAGCATTTTTATTTTTAAGGAGAAAAATGGAAAAAACACAAATTATTATTCTTGATTTTGGTAGTCAGTACACACAGTTATTAGCCAGAAGAATAAGAGAACTTAATGTTTTAGCGAAAGTTGTTAATAAAACAATTTCAGCTAACAAACTAAAAAAATATGAAAATTTAAAAGGGATTATTTTATCAGGAGGACCTGATAGTGTTTATAACAATCAGCAAGAAAATTTTGATAAAGAAATTTTAAATTTAAATATTCCAATACTAGGTGTTTGTTATGGTTTACAATTAATAGCTCATTCATTTGGAGGAATTGTAACATCAGCTGATAAGCAAGAGTTTGGTAAAGCAAGTTTAAATATTGTGGATAATAATAATTTATTATTTTTAAACATTCCTGATAATAAAAAAGTTTGAATGAGTCACAGCGATCATATAGAAAAAATGCCAAATGACTTTACAGTTTTGGCAAACTCTGAAAACTCAATTGCAGCTATTAAACATAAAACAAAAAGTATTTATGGAATTCAATTTCATGCCGAAACAACACAAACAGAGTACGGTTCACAAATTATTAGCAACTTTATTTTTGATATTGCTAAATGTGAAAAAGATTGATTTGTAGATCAATTTATTACACAAAAAATATCAGAAATAAAAAGTGTTGTTAAAAAAGAAAAAATAATTTTAGGGTTAAGTGGAGGAGTAGACTCTTCTGTTGCGGCTGTTTTATTGTCAAAGGCTGTTGGAAAACAACTTACATGTATTTTTGTCGACAATGGTTTGCTAAGAGATAACGAGCAAGAACTAATTATGAGTACTTATAAAAAAGACTTTGATATTAATGTAAGGGTTATTAATGCTCAAGAACTTTTTTATAAAAATTTAAAAGGCATTACAGAACCGGAAGCTAAAAGAAAAATTATTGGAAAATTATTTATTGATGTTTTTGAACAAGCTGCAAAAGATTTAAAAGGAGATCATAAATTTTTAGCACAAGGAACAATTTATTCTGATGTAATTGAATCTAGTAAAGATAACACAGCTTCAAAAACAATTAAATCACATCATAATGTTGGTGGAATGCCAGATGATATATCATTTGAAATTATTGAACCTTTAAATCAATTATTTAAAGATGAAGTAAGAGCTGTTGGTCGAGAGTTAGGGTTACCTGATAAAATAATTAATCGTCATCCGTTTCCTGGTCCTGGTTTAGGGATTAGAGTAATTGGAGAAGTTACCAAAGAAAAATGCGATATTTTAAGACAAGTTGATAAAATATTTATCGATATTTTAACAGAAGAAAACTTATATGGTGAAATTGATCAAGCCCTTGCTGTTCTTTTGCCAATAAAAACTGTTGGAGTAATGGGTGACAATAGAACTTATGAATATGTGGCTGGCTTAAGGTGTATTAACACAGTTGATTTTATGACAGCAACAGCATCACATTTACCGTGAAGTGTTATTGATAAAATGGTTAGCAAAATTATAAATGAAGTAAAAAGAGTTAATAGAGTGGTATATGATGTAACATCAAAGCCACCGGGAACAATAGAGTGGGAGTAATATATGAATAATAATTTAAACAATAAACTTTTAGATTTGGGATTAACATTTGATGATGTTTTATTAGTTCCACAAAAAAGTGAAGTATTACCTAATGAAGTAAATTTAAAAACAAGATTATCAAAAAATATTAATTTAAACATACCGTTTATAAGTGCAGCGATGGATACTGTCACTGAACATTCAATGGTTATTGATTTAGCTTTAATGGGAGCTACAGGTGTTATCCATAAAAACTTATCTATTAAAGAACAAGCTTTAGAAGTTGAGAAAGTTAAAAAAATAAAAGTTAACTTTCAAAAACATCCTCAAGCATTAGTTGATAAAGAAAATAAATTAATTGTGGGAGCTGCTGTTTCTAATGGTGATAATACTATTGATAGAGTAAGTGAGCTAGTTAAAAAAGGTGTAGACTTTATAGTTTTAGATTCAGCTCATGGTCATTCAAAAAATATAATTAATACTTTAAAAAACATTAAAAGTAATTTTTCTAATGTTGATGTTATAGTGGGAAACATTGCAACATATCAAGCAGCAAAAGATTTAGTAGAAGCTGGAGCTGATGGATTAAAAGTTGGTATTGGTCCTGGAAGTATTTGTACAACAAGAGTAGTTGCCGGAGTTGGTGTTCCGCAAATTACAGCTATAGCTAACGTTTATGAATACTGTGCAAAAATTGATATGCCATTTATTGCTGATGGAGGAATAAAGTATTCTGGTGATGTTGTCAAAGCTATTGCAACCGGAGCTAATTGTGTAATGCTTGGTTCTATGTTTTCCGGAACTTTACAAGCTCCAGGAGAGGTAATAATTATTAATGGTCAAAAATATAAATCATATGTTGGGATGGGGAGTATTGCTGCAATGGAAAGAGGATCAAAAGATCGTTATTTTCAAGAGCACTCTAAAAAATTAGTCCCAGAGGGAATTGAGTCAATGGTTGAATTTAAAGGTGATGTTAAAGATATTGTCTTTCAAATGATTGGTGGACTTAAATCTGGAATGGGATATACTGGCGCTAAAAATATTGAAGAATTAAGAACAAATGCAAAATTCGTAAGAATAACAGGGGCGGGGTTGAAAGAATCACATCCTCATAGTTTAGAAATTATTTCAAGTGCACCAAATTACAAAAAATAAATAAAAAACAAAGACACGGTCTTTGTTTTTTATTTATTAAATATTATTTATATTCATTATATAGTTTTTCAATTTTATCTCAGTTAATAACTTTTAAAATATTTTCAATATATGCTTTACGATCATTTCTGTAATCTACATAATATGCATGCTCTCAAACATCAATTCCTAAAATTGGTTCTAAACCTAACATTCAAGGGTTATCTTGATTTATTGTGTTGATTATTTCTAACTCTTTTTTATCATTTAATATTAATCATGTTCATCCACTTCCAAAAACAGACATACAGTTTTCAACAACTTCTTTTATTAAGCTTTCATATGATCCAAATTTATCATTAATAGCTTTCATTAAACTTCCATTTTTTAATGCAACTCCATTTTTAGCTAAAATATCAAAATATAAGTTATGATTTATTAATCCTCCAGCCATATTTCTAACTTTTGATTGGATTTTTTTATCAAATAAGTGTAATTTTTGGTTAATATCTTTTAAAGTTGTAACTCCGCTTGGTAATTTATGATCTGAAATAATAGAATTTAAAACAGTTTCATAAGCTAAGTGGTGCTTATTATAGTGATAATTAATTTGTTCTTCTGATAGAAAAGGTGCTAATTCATTCATTTTGTAAGGTAATTGTATACGTTTAAACATATTTGTCTCCTTTGACTTATTAATAATCATTTTTATTATTATATAATATTTTTTAACCTTATACTTATAATATATAATAATAACAAGAGAATTTTTTAACATATAAGGAGAATAGTGGATAATATAGAAAATACAAAAGTAAAATTAGTAGATAAAATTAAATATGATAAAACATTAATAAAAGAAGGATTTGTTCAAAATTTTGATTTTAATACATATGATCATAAAAAAACTGGGCTTATTTTTATATTTACAGCCATTATTTTCCCTTTTTCAATCAATATTTTATTAAGTTATCTATTTGCAGATCATAAACAATACGCTTTACTTGCTTCACAAGTTATTGGTTGAATAATTGCTGCAACTGGTGGGATAATAATCTATAAAAATGAAAAAGATAAGTTCATTAGAACGGGTGCCATTGGGTTCTATATCTTCTTATTTTTAGGACCTGTAATTTCCTTTATAATAAGTTTAGTTTTGGGGGTTATAAATCCTAATTTAACATCAATACCAATAGAAGTTAATTTTTCAGTGCAAATAATAGCACAAATAATATCAATATATTTTATTTTTAAAGCTTCACCACAAACTTTAAAAAGAATTAAACATACAATTAAAAAACAAACAAAGCTGCTTGTTGTAATTGTATTATTGTCGGGTTTAATAATTATCTTGGCTAATGTTGCTTTTTCTCAACTTGATTTTTTAATTAATAAAAAAACATCTTCTAATCAAGAATCATTATTGCAAGGATTAAATAAATGATGAAATATGGTATTGATGTTTATATTGGTTGTTTTAGTGGCCCCAGTAATTGAAGAGTTAGCAACCAGACATGGTATTTTTACACTATGTGGTAATGAGTGATTATCATTGTTGGCTAGTACACTATTTTTTGCTGGAATGCACATTCAAGCAACTGGAGAGTGAAATCATTTATTAGCTTATATAGCGCCCGGGTTTTTATTAGGTCTACTATTTATTTTTGTAAATGGAAATGTTACTTATGCAATATTTGCTCACTCATTTATAAATTTAGTATCATTCATTTTACTTGTAGGAGGTACTTTATAATGAATAACAATCGTGTAACTTTAAATGTGTCAACAAATGATGCAGGACAAACTATATTTAGTTTTGTAAAAAAAATGTATAAAAAAATGTTAATAACAGAAATTTATAAGCTTTTTCGTAACAAAGATATAAAAATTAACGGTAAAAAAACAAAAGATAGAAAAGTGATTTTAGAAAAAGATGATGTTATTGAAATCTATTATCCAAATATTAATAAATTTGAATCAACTAAAATTGTTAAAAAAATTAATTTTGATTTTGACTATTCAAAAATTAATATTGAAGATTGAATTTTGTACGAAGATGATAATTTAATGTTAGTAAATAAACCACATGGATGAGAAGTACATTCAAACTTTAATATGTCACTTGATGGTTTATTACAATATAAATATAGTCAAAAATATAAAAATGAGAATAATTTTAAAATAAGTCACATTAATAGAATCGATAAATATACTAGTGGGATTGTCTTATATGCTAAGAATTTAAAAGCTTTAAGTTACTTTAATAAAAATATATCTAAAGTATCGAAAAAATATCTAGCAAAAGTGCAAGGGGTATTCCCTGAAGTTTCAGTTGTTGAAGGTTATATTTATAAAAATGAAGATAACAATAAAATGATCTTTAATAAAACTGAGTACGATGATGCACAATTTGCAAAAACAAGATTTAAAGTTTTAGAACGTTATATTGACTTTTCAATTATTGAAATAGAGTTACTAACTGGAAGAAAACATCAAATTAGAGCTACTTTAAATTATTTAAAACACCCAGTTGTAAACGATGTAAAGTATGGAGCTAAACATGTATTTAAAGCACCTAAAATTGAACTTTATTCATATTATGTCGGTTTTAAAGAACTTGATAACGGGTTTGAGTATTTAAATGGTAAAATAATAGTAAATGAAAAGCTAATTAACGAGGTTAATTTATAAATTATGTTATCAGCCAAAAAAAGTTTTACAAGTTCATTAACAGGGGTCTTCCTGTCGCTATTGGCGACAGTTTTTCAATTTATTATGATTTTTATTTTATTGAAAAACTATGGAGCACAGTTTAATGGGTTTATTAAAAATATAATTGCGATTGTTGCCTTTTTGGGTAGTGTTGAAGGGGCTCTTGGAGCTATTACAGTTATATTTTTAATAAAACCAATTCTACAAAAAGATTACATTGAGATTAATGACATTCTTCGCGGGGCTAAAAAACAGTACCGTATTGGTGGAATGGTTGGGTTTATTCTTTTAGGAGTAATAACACTTGTTTATGGAATATATATAGTTTTTATTGATGGGGGAATTACTTTAGCTGGAGATAGTTCAATTGTTCCTGCGTGACAAATTTTTGTTATTATTATTGCAATCGGTTCTAAAAATTTAGTTACAGTATTTTGAGTAGGTCACTTAGAAAATTTATTACAAGCAGATCAAAATAATTACATTAGAAGAGTAATTATTTTGATTATTGATTTAGTTTTTTATAGTTGTCTATTTTATATGTTATCGTTACAACTCGATGTCTATCTCCCGTTTTTAGCGTATGCGGGGTATTCTGTTGTAAAAATGATTTTAATTAAAATTTATGTCTTTTTTAATTACCCATGATTAAATATCGGAAAAGGAAAAGATGATTATAAGTTATCAAAAACAGTGGCGCGTTCTGTTTGACGTAATATTGGTGAATCCTTATTATTAAACTTTGATTTTATTATTATTTCATTATTTTTAGGATTCAGAATTTCATCTGTTATTTCTTTATACATGACAATAGCTGCCGGGTTTAGAAGTATTATGTTAATTTTGATTAATTCTTTTAGAGAGTTTTTCACAACATGAGTTACCAAAGATGGAAGAGTACAATGGAGCAGTTTTATTAAGTTTGAAACAATCGGGTTCATTATTGGTGGATTTGTTTTTTTAAGTCAATTTATTTTAGCACCATACTTTACACAAACAATGTTTGGGACACAATTATATAGTGATTTACATCAATGATCTCCTCAAGAACTTGCCATTTTTAGTGAAGTATTATTAAAACCAACATTTTCATTATTAATTGCTTTAATTTCAACTATTCTAATTATTTCAGAACCTTCAAATGTTATGGTTTATGCTAAAAATAATTTACAAAAAACATCAAAAGTACTGTTTATTTTAGGTGTTTTAAATACTTCACTTTCAATTATATTTGCTTTAATCTTTACAATTGCATTTGAAGACTTTAGAGTTGCTTTATACTTTATACTTGGAACATCTATTTTCTTATTATTAGTACGATACCTCTATTTATCGGCATACAACTGACTGTATCAAACATACAATAGTTCTTTTAAAGGATTATTTCAAAATTGATTTTTAATTATTTCTATAATCTTAGGCGGAATTCTCTTTAACTATCTATATTTAAATGATGCTTTTAAACCGAATGATATATTCGGATTCAACGGAACAATCGGCGATCCAGATTTTAGTTTAAGTATTAAAATGACTTTTGCCGGAATTTTAGCATTCTTTTTAATAGTTACTGGTGGAATAACTCTGTTTATTATTTTGTTATCTCTTGTTTTTGCAAGAACAACTATTGTTAGTTTGTTGAAAAGGTTGCCAATTGTTAGCAGAATTATTAGAAAGTATGAACAAAGAAAGAAAATTCAGAGAGAAAAATTATTTGGTTCTAACTTTATTACCTTAGAAAAAACAGAACAAAGAACTATTTCAATCGATGAAACAGAAAAAATTCTATTGAACTCATCAGTATCAATTGATGGGGAATCAGACGTTAAAGTTGAAGATACAAAAGATATTTATACAATAAAAAAAGACTAGTGAATAGTCTTTTTTTAATTATGTAAGTAACCTGGGTGATATTTATCACCATAGATAATTTTTGAAATATTGTATATGGCTGTTATTGCTTCTCCAAACCCAGTTGTTAAATTATAGTATTTTCCATCATAACCAGCACAGTTACCAGCTGCATATATATTTGCTTGTGATGTTTCACTTTTTTGGTTAATTAGTATTTTGCCAAATTTTGTTAATGAAATATTTCATAGTTTATTATTTCCAATCGACATTTTACTTCCATATTGAACTAAAAGATTATCAAAATCTGTAAATGATATTATTTCATTATCTTTTGAAGTATCTTTGAATTTTAATTCTACTAACTTTTTATCTTTTAGAACATAAGAATCTAATACTAAATTTTTAAGTACTTTAACATTATTTTTATTTAGTAAATTCACACCAATGCTTTTAGCTCTAAATTCATTTCTTCGAATTATAATTGTATTTTGAGAGTTTTGGCTAAAATGATTTGCTCAATCTACAGCAGAATCACCACCACCCAAAATAATATTTTTTTTATTTTTAAAGATACTTTCAGAATTTACTTTGTAATGTAAATTTTCAATATTTTCTTCTCTGATATCAGCTTTTACAGGATTAAAAAGACCATTTCCTGTTGTTATTAAAATACTTTTAAATAAATAAATCATATCATTAGAAAATTTAACTTTTACTAAATCATTTATATTTTCAATATGATCAATAAATGTATTTGTAAAATGTTCAAACTTATCATTCTTGGCATTTTTTGTTTGCTCTATTAATTGTTTTGCAAAATTACCCCCAGTAACTTCAATTGTTCCGGGAATATCATAGATATTTTTATTTTCATATAACTCTTGGGGTTGCCCTCCAAGTTTATCGTTACTTTCTATTAATAATCCACTTAATCCTAGCATTTTAGCACAAGTCATAGAGTAAACACCCACAGGGCCACCACCAACTATTAAAATATCTTTTGTTTCAATATTATTCATTTTTCTCCATGTTATAATTTACGTAATAATATTAAAATTATATAATAAAGGTCAAATAATATGCAATTTAAAGTAAAAAACATAAATAATTATGAAGATATATTTAGTTTCTTAAAACCAGTTTTAAGAAAAAATATTGTATTTTTATTAAGTGGAGATCTGGGGGCTGGTAAAACAACTTTAGTAGGTTATCTGTTAAAAAATTTAGGTCTAAATCAAGTTGTTAATTCTCCATCTTTTTCAATTCATAATAACTATAATATAAAGGGTCTAACTATAAATCACTTTGATTTTTATCGTCTTGATAAAACGATGATTGATTGAGAATATTATTTGTATGAAATGGAGAATAGTTTAAATTTTATAGAATGAAAACACAAAGATATTGATTTAAACAATTTTAAACCTTTAAAAATAATTACAATTGACATTAGTGTTTTAGATGAAGAACAAAGAATTATTAATATAGAAGGAGTATAATGAAATTATTTTTAGATACAACAACAAGTTTTTTTAACATAGGATTAATTGATAAGAGTAATAATTTAGTTGATTTTATTTCACATAATAATGAAAGAAGTCATACAGAAAATTGTAATGAACAGTTAAAAAATTNNTTTTTAGAAAAAAATAATATCACTTACAAAAATATAAGTGATATTCTATTAATTATCGGACCCGGAACATTTACCGGAACTAGAGTAGCTTTAACAATTGCTAAAACAATTGCTTACATTTATAAAAACATAAATTTATTTACAATTACTTCTTTAGATTTTCAATTGGAATCTCTTGAAGGCATGTCAGTAGTTAAAGCTTATGGAGATAACTTTTATGTCGTTGGTTATAAAGGTGGCAAAAAAATATTAGTTGAGCAAATACTTGATGAAACTACATATATTGAAATGGCAAAAGATTTAAACTTAGATATTATAAAAACAAATAAACAAATATCTGTTAAAAAACTATTGTTGAAAAATATGAAAAGGTTTAAAAAAATAGATAATGCTAGGGAATTAAAGCCAGTTTACATTAAGGGTGTTATTTAAATGACAAAGATTTCTAATGCAGATGGACTTTGATGCTATTTATTATTCTCAAAACATATTAATTATTTAAAACGTAAGTATGTGGACTTTATTAAAATGATTAACGATCCAAATTATATATGTCTAAGATTAAATTATGAAGGTTACATAATAGCCTTAAAATCTGGAGATGATATTGAGATTATTGATTTGGTAGTAAACATATCTAATCAAGGGACTGGTTCAAAAATATTATCACTTTTTACAACTGATTATATTATTAAAGATCAAAATATTTTTTTAGAAGTTAATGAACAAAACACTAAGGCAATTATGTTTTATAAAAAAAATAATTTTAAAGAAATAAATATCAGAAAAAATTATTATAATAATAAATATGATGCTATTATTTTAAAAAAGTAAAAAGGAATTTATGAAATCAATTTATGATCAATTAGAATTATATGAAAGACAAAAACAAAATAATTCTTTTAGGATTATATCAAAAGAATTATTAAAAGATTTTTTTACCGGAAATTTTCGCTCTCAATCAAAGTTAGCTAATGACTGTTATATGTCTCCATCCACAATTACATATTTTTCTAAATCTTTAAACTTATCAGGATATAGAGAAATGATTGTTAGGCTTAAAGTAGAATATGAAAATCATAAGTTTAAAAGCAACTCAAAAAATGATGAAAGTAATTTCATAGAGTTTGAATCAAATAATTTAAAACAATATTATTCAGCGATTAAATGACTAAAAAATAATAATGTTTTTTTAGAGTCTTTAATTAACGAAATCAAAAAAACGCAAAAAATAGTTGTCTTTACATCTAATCAAATTCACTCTGCAGCTTCTTTTTGAAAAGAACTAATGTATGATGTAAAAGATTTACAGTTGGAAATAATAAATCCTTCGACATCAAATATAAATTTTTTTGACAAAGGTTCTATATGGAGAAATAGAAGTTGAACAAAATTATTTATTGTTTCGGGAAGAGATATAAGAACTATTACAAAAATGTTAGAAAATACAAACGAAAAAAACATATATGCAGTTTTACCAAAAAATTTATATGACAATTTTTCTTTTGAAAATAGAATACCGTTTGATTTACAAGGGGATGATTACTCACTATCTTATAGGCACATAGCCGTGGAAGCAATGTTAACTTTTTTAACAAATAAATTAACTTAAAATACTTTGAAATGTTCAAAGTATTTTTAATATCTCTTTAAAAAGTAGGTTTTTTTTAAAAATAAGTAGAAAATATTTACATAGAAAGGGAACCAAATGGAAAAAAATAATGTTATAAAAATTTATTCTCCTGTTGATGGTGAAATAAATTTAATTGAAAATTTAAAAGACGATGTTTTTTCTAAAAAAATGTTAGGTGAAGGTATTTATATTAAACCCACATCGAATGTTTTTTATTCAATGTTTGAAAATGGAAAAATATCGCAAATATTTCATAGTAAGCACGCTATTTTTATGCAACCTAATTTTAAAGATGCACCTTCATTGTTAATGCACATAGGTTTAGATACAGTTACATTAAATGGTAAAGGGTATGAATTATTTGTAAAAGAAGAAGAAAAAGTAAATTTAGATTCTAAAATTGTTAAAGTAGATATGGATCTTATCAAAGATAAGGGTTTATCTACAGAAACGCCAATAGTTTTAAATGCTCAAGAATTTAAAAACTGAAAATTAAATATTTTACAAAAGACTGGTAAAGTAAAGGCCGGTCAACTAATAGCTGAAATGCATTTTATAGAGCAAGAAGTTATTAAAGAAAAGCCGGTAAAACTAAACTTACAATCTTTCTTTAATAAAAAAAATAAATATAACTCATTAGCACAATCTCTTGAAAATATAGTTGGAACAAAATCTAATTATGATGAAGTTTATAATTGTATGACAAGATTAAGATTTAAAATTAAAAATAAAGAATCTGTAGACACAAGCAAGATTAATGATCTTGATATGGTTAAAGGGTTTGTTTGAAATGGAAAAGAACTGCAAGTTATTATTGGTCAAGAAGTTGATAAAGTAAAAAAAGAGTTTAGTAACTTAGTAGATAATAGTAATGGTTCTAAAAAAGATAAAGAATTTAATTTACAAGCACGTAAACAAGAAGTTAATAAATTTAAACAATTCTTAAGTATGTTTGGTGGAATTATGTCACAAATAATTATCATCTTTATTGGGGCGGGATTAATACAAGCTTTAATAGGGTTCTTGGTAATGGCGGATGTTATGCCGGAATTAAGTTTTGCTGATATGGATGGCCCTGCAGGATTAAAAAATGCAGAATGATATTGAGTTATATTGTTTGCCATAGGTAAGACAAGTGGTATGTTTCTAGGTATTTCTGTAGCGGTAGCTGCAGCTAACTACTTTAAGCTTAACATGGTCTTAGGGTCTGTAATTGGTATGGTGTTATCATCTCCTGCTTTATTTTTAGATGGAGCCGGAGGAATGGGTGGAGAATGAGTCATGATTAATTTTGGCGAAGTATCTACTGGTGACGCTGAACTAGACTTTATTGTAAATATGACTTTAACAAAAATAAGAATAACATTTGCTGGTATTAAAATATTTGTAATTATAACATCAGTATTTATTGCAANNAAAAAAATTGATGACTGAGCTGTTGCAAATATAACACCAACACTAAAAATTATGTTTAGACCATTCTTTGTTATACTTGGAACTGGTTTAATAGCATACGTAATTTTACTTCCTTTATGAAATGTACTTGAAGGAATATTAGCTGTTATTATGTACTATGTTGGTAAATTACCGTTAGGTATTGGTATAGGTATTTATGCCTCAATTGTACAAGTCGCTGTTATTTTCGGATTACACCTTGCTTTAGGTATGGTGCATATCATACAAGCAATGGTTAGTGCTTCAACTGGTGATGGAGGTTATGCAATGTTTGGGCCAGGGGGTACAATTTCAGTTTATGCTCAACTTGGAGCTATGATTGGATTACTACTTGTAACAAAAAATGCTGCCGAAAGAAAACAAATGTTAGGGTTAATACCTGTAGGTCTTGTTGGTATTACTGAACCGATTTTATATGGATTTAACTTACCAAGAAGAAGACCATTAATTGCGGGTATTATAGCTGCATTTATTGCTGGTTCCTTTATTGGGGCAACTGGTGTTCATGGAACAATATCAACAGGGCTTGGACTATTTGAAATTGTAGGATTCTTCCAATATACCCTTTATGATCCAACCGGATTAGTGGCTCCTCTGCCTAATATCACCAACGGAATATTATATATTGTGGCAATTTTAATATCAATTGGATCGGCAATACTAATTTCTATGCTTTTATGTAAAGAAAGAATAAGTGAAAAAACTGCCATTAGCATTCAAAGTAGAAAACTTATGAGATTTTTAAAAGTAAAATATGCGACTCAAAAACTATTAGGAATAAGTATGGATGAAGAAGAGTTGAAAAAAGATATAATTAAAATTAAAAAATTAAAGCATATTTTTTCAATACATGAAATGAAAGAAATAAAACATGTAGAAAAAACAATTCTTGCAAAAATTAAACTTGAAACAAAAATATTAACTTTAAATGAAAAAGAAGAAAAATTAACAAATAATTATTTAGAAAAAGGGCGTTTGTTATTGTTGAAAGACAAAAAAGAACAAGCTGAAAAAATTAGAATAAAAATAGAATCATTAAATTATGAAGATTTAAGAAACAAATTAAAAGATAATTTAAAAGAAATAGAAAAAACATTAACATTAGATGGAATAAACAATTTAATTAGCACAAAAAACAAAGAAATCAAAAAAGTTGTTTTCACAATTCAATCTTTAGAAGAAAATGAAAAAGAACAAATTTTAAGTAACTTTTGAAATGCAACAAATATAATGTTAATTCAATATAAAATATTAAATANNAAGAAAAAAGAATTTAATTTCTCAAAAGAAATAAAAAACTTAAAACTTAAAAGCAACGATCTAAAAAATAAAGATAAAATTAGTTTATCTACAAAATAAAGGAGGAATATGTATAAAAAAAATATAGGTATATCTATATACCCAGAGTTTTCAACATTAGAAAAACACATAGAATACTTAAAAAAAGCATCTGATTATGGATATAATCAACTATTCATGTCGTTTTTACACCTTTCTAAAGAAGAAGTAAAAAATAATTTAAGTAATTTTAAGAAAATTATAAAACAAGCCAAAAAATTAAAATTTTATGTTTGTGTAGACATATCTACTCAAACACTAGATGTTCTTAAAGAGAATATTTATGAATTAAAGATTTTCAAAAATATGGATGTAGATTGTTTAAGAATCGACACACCATTATTACCAGTTCAACTGTCAATTATTACACATAAGGTAGGTATTGATATTCAAATAAATGCCAGCATAGATGATTCATTTGCTCAAAATTTATTAGATTTTAAACCGATAAAACACAAGATTTCGGCTTGCCACAACTTTTATCCACAACAATTAACAGGATTAAGCGAGGAATTTTTTAACCGAACTAGTAAAAAATATTATGATATGGGAATAAAAGTTAGTGCATTTGTTGGTAGTCACCATGGTATTTATGGGCCCCAAAAAACACAAGTTTTAGAATTGCCAACTATGGAAAAACATAGAAATATGTCAATATCAGCCCAAGCAAAAGAACTTTGAGCTTCTGGATATATAACTGATATTTTAATAGGTAATGAATTTGCAACAGACGAAGAGTTAAAAGAATTAGCTGAAGTTACAAGAGATACAATAGAATTTGAAGTTCCAAAAATAGATATTTCAAATATTGAACATAAAATATTATTTAAAGACTTACACTTTAGAAGAGGAGATGCAAGTGAATATATGATTAGATCTCCTTTAACAAGAGCATTAAATAAAGGGCAAATAATCGAACCAAGAAACAACGATAAAGAAAGTTTAAACTTTGGTGATGTCGTTATAGTTAATAAGAATGATGAGCATTACCAAACAGAATTAATGATAATAATAAAAGATAACACTCCAAACATAAACAAAAAATTTAATTATTTATTTACAATAAATAAAGAAGAATTAAGCTTAATAAACAAAATTGAAGATTCAACATGATTTAAATTTTCTCCTAAAAATAATTAAAAAAAGAAAAAAATAAACTATAATGTTTATTTTTTTCTTTTTTTAATAATATTTTTTCACACCTCATGTATTAAAAACAAGTGTTGTTTACGATAGAATAATATTATTATGTTTAAATAAATATTTTAAAACACTGGGAGCACTTTATGTATTATAAATTTTCATTCAACTTTAGTTCAAAACAAAAATCAAAATATGAAACAAAAGGAATCGCTAATTATTTTTTCAATGAAAGAGGAAATATTGTATACTTTTATCCAGAAGTAAAGTCGTCAAAGTATAGGTTAAATGATCACTGTTTAATAAAAGCAGATAGATATAAATGACAAAAAAATCGGAATGAAAATTAAGGAATGAAATTTTTAATACTTATAAGGTATCTGAAATTTGTGNATTGTAAAAAATTAGAATTAATTTCAGAAGCACAAAAGGAAAAGATTAACAAGTTAGCTATAAGAGATAATTGATTTAAATGTAGAATATTAAATTTTGAAGGATTTATAACTGGGTCAAACTCATCTGGTGCAGAAACATCCCTTAGTAGCACACCTTATTTAATTGATGATGATTCAAATTTTAAATTTTTTAGATTTATTAATGCTTTTAGTAGATTTTTTAATGACAAATTAAAAAAAGTTGATTTTTTAAGTGATAAATCTACTATTATAAATATAAATAACTTTAATGATCTTTTTGAAAAATTTCCCAACCTGGAAAACATTTTTAAAATATATAATTTTGATCTTTTACACAATGAAGATGAAGCAGAAAAATATAAAATTCAATTTGAAAGCAGTTCAAGTATTAATGATGCTTATTACAAAGAGGGGCTAGAGTTAGCTAAGAGTAGGTTTGATTCAAAATTATTATCAGAAACACAATTTAAAAACCAATTAAGAAGTACATTTTCAAATAGAGTTTTACATTTTATAAAAAATGAAAAAACAATTTCTTCAAAAAATTATTTAAATCGAAAAGTTTTAAATTCTGATAGAGCACATATCATTTCTTTTAGTTCCTGTTTTAAAGAAGGTAATTATGAAAAGGCTACATCTCCTTACAATTGCTTAATGTTAGATAAAAATACACATGGTTATTTTGATGCAGATGCTATAACATTTACTCCAGAAGGTGATATTATAATTGGAGACAACCAATTAGCAAAAGAAATAGAAGAAGAAAAAGATATAAAAGATTGTTTATTGAAGACAAAGATAAACCCAAATATATTAAAAATAAAAAAATAAATGGTTTTATAAAAGAAAATTATAAATATTTTATAGAAAATAATAGAAATAAATAGGTGAAAAATGATAAAAATTAATGTTTTTGAGACATTTGCCGGCATTGGTGCTCAACATAAAGCTCTGAGCAATTTGAAAAATAAAAGTGTTATAAAAGATTTTGATGTTGTGTATACTAGTGAATGGTATACAGAAGCAATAATCGGCTATAATGCTATTCATAAAAAAGATATTAATAAAAAAGATGCAAGTATAAGTTTGCAAAATAAAATTGATTACTTAAAAAATTTTACCTTTTCTAAAGATTCAANNAAAAACCCTTTAAAAAATATTGACAAATTATCAAATTTATTTATTGATAAACTATATGAAGCAAATAAAAACATTAACAATTTGGGAGATATAACAAAAGTCAAAGCAGTAGATATTAACAAAAATGTAGACTTATTAACATATTCTTTTCCTTGTCAAGATTTAAGCATTGCAGGAAGAGGTGCTGGGATGAGTGAAGAATCTAATACAAGAAGCAGTCTTTTGTGGCATATAAAAAGAATTTTAATTGAGTTTAAAAGTCTTAATAAATTACCAAAAATACTTCTTATGGAAAATGTGAAAGCTATTAAAAGTAAAAAACATGTTGAAAGTTTGAATAAATACATAAATGATTTAAAAAATATTGGTTATAATTCATATGAATTTATAGAAAATGCTATTGATCATGGCGTGCCCCAAACACGAGAAAGATATTTTTTAATTTCAATACTAGATAATTTGGATAACACAATGGACAAAAATACTAAAATTTTCAAAAGAGATAGTTGTAAACCATTTAAAGATTTTATAGATTTTGAAAACCTAAAAAGTGTTAACAGAGAAGAGCAATATATAAAAGCAATTCAAAGGCAAATATTGGAAAAAGAAATATTAGATCCTTTGGGTGAAAAGTTTAAAAATTTAGGAGTGTACCCAACTTTTGCACAAGCAAATATTGTTACAGGAATTAACCATAATTTTATTCCTACAATAACATTTAGTGGAGAAAACTCTAGATTAAAAATTCTAAACCAATCTGAAAAGGAATATTTTGTTAAATATTTAACAGGTAAAGAAAATTTAATGTTAATGGGGTTTGAGGAAGCTGACTATTATAATTTATTACATACAGGTATAACAGATTCGAAAATTAGTGGCTTAGCAGGAAATTCAATTGTTGTTAATGTTTTGGAAGATATTTTTAGAACAATATTTGAAAACGTTAAATTATAATTAAATATAATCAAAAAAATAAACCGCGAGGTTTATTTTTTATTTAAGATAACTGGAATTATTAGTGGGTTTCTCTTTTTATAACGATAGATAAAAGGAGATAAAGATTGTTTAATACCATTTTTTAAAGAACTGAAAGTGGGTTTAGGTCCTTTTAAGGTTTGGTTAACAACTTCTTTTGTGATTCTAATAGATTCAGCAATTATATAACCTGATTGTTTTACATAAAAGCTTCCACGAGAAATAATTCTTGGAGTTGATAGAAGGGTATTTGTTTGAGAATCAATTGAAATGATAACTGCAATTAACCCATCTTTTGATAAAATTTCACGATCTCTTACAATAGCTGTTGTTTGACCTGATAAATCTTTTCCATCAACGTAAACTGGATCAGCTGGAACTCTTTTTTCAACTTTAGCAGTTCCGTTTAGTAATTCAATTTGATCACCATTTGCACAGACAAAGACATTTTCTTTTTTAACGTTTACACTGTTAGCAGTTTCTCCGTGTTGTTTTAACATTCTATAATCTCCATGCATTGGCATAAAGAATGTTGGTTTTAATAAAGTAAATAATAATTTTTGTTCTTCTTGTGAAGCGTGACCTGATGTATGAATCAAGTTTTCTGGTGAGTTTTCAATAACTTTAGCACCACTTTTAGCTAAACGGTTAACAACTTGTTCAACATCAGCTTTATTTCCAGGAATAGCTGAACTCGAAAAGACAACTGTATCTGTTTTTTTAATTGAAATATGTTGGTGACGTTTATTAGCAATTCTTGATAAAGCAGCTAATGCTTCACCTTGACTACCAGTTGCTAAAATTAAAATTTGACTATCTTCGAATTTTTGTGCTTCATTTGGTTTAATAAATGATTTATCAGCAATTTTTAAATGTCCCATTTCACGAATTATTTTAATAATACGTTCTAAACTTCTTCCAAAAACAATAATTTTACGATCGTATTTACTTGCTAATTCAACTATGTGTTGAATTCTATGAACGTTTGATGCAAATGTAGTTACAAAGATACGTCCTTTTGCTTTTAAGAATATTTTTTCAATATTTGAAATAATTTCAGTTTCAGTTGGAGTATATCCAGGAACTTCAGCATTTGTACTATCAGCTAATAATAATGTAACACCTTCTTTTCCAAACTGTGCCATTTTTTCAACATCAGCATTATGGCCTAAAGGAGTTCAATCGAATTTATAATCTCCAGTACTAACAACCTTACCATTAGGAGTATCAACAGCTATTCCAAACGCATCAGGAATTGAGTGATTAACAGCAAAATATTTTATTTTAAAGTTTTTAGTAGAAACTAATGAGTTATCACTAACTTCTTTAATAATTGTTAAATGTGACAATTTATGTTCTTTTAATCTATCTCTAATTAAAGCTGCTGCTAATCTTGGAGCATAAATTATTGGTATTTTAACTTGTCTTAATAAATAGGGGATACCACCAATATGATCTTCATGACCATGAGTAATTAATAATCCCTTAATTTTTTCTTCATTTTCTTTTAAGTGTGTGTAATCAGGGATTACAGCTTCTACACCTAATAAACTTGAGTTTGGGAACTTTACTCCCGCATCTAAAATTATGATCTCTTGATCATGTTCTATACAATAAGTATTTTTCCCGACTTCTTCTAAGCCCCCAAGAGCAAATACTTTAGTTGACACATTTTGTGCCATGTTATTTAAATTTTCCATTATACCTTCCATTTGTGCAAAAAGTTATTTAGTTTTATTATTTTGAATTATCATATGTAAATTACTATTATGATCTTTAAAAGCACAATTAAATTAATTACAAATATTATAGCATGTAATTTTATCTATATACATCATTCTTTTTATAAAATAATATACTCATCATTTTTATATGGTTCTTTTTTATTTATGTGATCGTAATATAATTTACCAATTAAATGTTCTTGTTCATGTTGAAAAACAATTGCTTGATAATTTCTAGCCATTACTTTAACTTGTTTTTCTTGTAAATAATCATATCCTTCAATTATTACTTTTTGGCATCTTGGAACAAATCCTTTGTGATCTTGTCTTACGCTTAGACAACCTTCACCTTCCTCAATACAAGCTAATTGTTTACTAAAACCAGTTATTACAGGGTTTATTAAAGCGTGTTCTGTAATCTCAATTGAACCATCATCTAGTTCTTCTTGAAATCTAATATAATACATGTTTATGTTAGCTCCAATTTGTGGTGCTGCTAGTCCAACGGCTGGCCTAACAACGCTTTGTTCGTTTAAAACTGGGTCTTGAGAAAAAACCACAAATTCTATTAATTTATCCATAATATATTTATCTTCTTTATTTAATGGAAAACTTACGTCTTGTGATTTTTCTCTTATAGATTTTTGATCATCAAAAACCAATCATTCTTTACTTGGTGTTCCTAAAAATTGCTTATTACTCATATAATCTCCTTAAATGTTCATAAAATATTATAGCACATGCAATTTTTAATATTTTTTTTATTTAATATTGTATAATTAAGAAAGATATTGAAGGTAGAAATGAAAATAATTAGCGGTAAATATAAAGGTCTAGTATTAAAAACAATCGATTCAATGAACACAAGGCCGATGTTGCAAAGAATTAAAGTAGACGCTTTTAATATATTGAACAATTATTTTATTTATGAAAATAAAGTAGCCGTAGATATATTTTCTGGGAGCGGGCAATTAGGATTAGAATCTTTATCAAGAGGAATAAAATTTTGTTATTTAAACGATAAAAGTTTAGATGTTACAAATATTATAAAAACAAACACCAGAATTATTGATGAGTCATCTTATCAAATAACTAATTTTGATTATTTAGATTTATTAAGTTTTTTTAAGAACAATAATATTGGAATAGATTTATTATTGTTAGACCCGCCATTTAAAAATATTGATTTTTACTATAATACATTAGATTATGTGTTATCTTCAGATATCTTAAATCAATATGGAATTGTAATGTGTGAATCTGAAATAGAATTAGATTTTACAAAATATTACAATAAAGGTTTAAAGTTATTACAGTTAAAAAAATATAAAAATAAAACATTATATTTGTTAAGGAGAGAAGAATAATATGAAGAAAAAAGAAGGATTTTTATTAATAATATCTGGCCCATCAGGAGTTGGTAAAGGGACAATATGTAAAAAAATATTTAAAAACGAAGAATTAAATTTAGAATATTCAGTTTCAAAAACAACTAGAGAAAAAAGAGAAGGCGAAGTTGAAGGAAAAGATTACTTTTTTGTTTCAAAAGATGAATTTAAAAAAGATATTGAAAATGATAATTTATTAGAGTACACAAGATTTGTTGGGAACTATTACGGAACACCAAGAGATTATTGTCAAGAACAAATTAAAAAGGGTAAAAATGTTCTTTTAGAAATAGAAGTTCATGGAGCAAACCAAGTTATGCGTCGTGACCCAAACTCATTATCAATCTTTTTAGTTCCTCCAAGTTTAAAAGAACTTGAACAAAGAATTCGTGATCGTAGAAGTGAATCAGAAGATATTATTGAAGCACGTCTTGCGAAAGCAAAAGAAGAAATTCCGCAACAAGTTAACTATGATTATGTTGTTGTAAATAATACAGTTGAACAAGCTGCATTAGAAATTGAAAGAATTATTACAAGTGAAATGTCAGACAGAAACAGTTCTGGAGGGGGCATAGTATAAAATAACAAAATTGAAAGTACTAAGGTATAAATATGAATAATATAAGACAGTTATCACATAAGTTGATTGTAGAAATATTGCAAAAGAAGAACTTTTCTAACCTCGTTATAAAAGAGAACATTAATAAAATTGATAATAACAAAGATAAAAGTTTGTTAGTTAGAATTGTCTTAGGTACAATTCAAAATAAATTATATTTAGAAAATATTGTTAGCAAATATATCAATCCCGAAAAAACAAACATGAAAATTAAAATTTTATTTTGAATGAGTTTGTATCAATTTTTATTTTGTGACAGAATTCCTGAATACGCAATAGTGTATGAGGCTGTTCATATTGCAAAATCAATTAATGTTAAATTAAGTGGTTTTGTTAATGCCACATTAAAGAAAATGGTTTCATTAGAGAACCCAAATATTCATAATGAAAGCTATGATCCCAATAATATTGTTAATGAAGAAGAATTTTTATTAAGATATTCTTTTCCAAAAGATTTATATAATCTTTTAATAAAGCAGTACAGTGATAAAGTTTCAGAAATTAATAGTTTTGTAATAGATAACACAACAACACCAAAAATTTCATTCCGTGTTAATACTTTGAGAATTTCGGTTGAAGATTTTTTAGAAAAATTTCCAGAATGACATTTTGTTCCAAGCGCAATTGCTAAAAATGTGTTTATTTCAAAATTACCTTTAGTAAATTCAGAAATGCATAAAAATGGCTTAATTTATTTACAAGATGAAATGAGTGCAAAGGTTGTAGAATTTTTGGAAATAAGTACAGAAGACAAAGTTCTAGACATGTGTACAGCTCCAGGTGGGAAAGCCAGTTATATCGCCCAATTATTAAACGATAACGGAAACTTAACTTGTTATGATATTTCAACATCAAGATCATTTTTAGTTGAAGAAAATTTCAAAAAGTTAGGCATTAAAAATGCAAAATTAAATGTGGCTGATAGTGCTAAAATTGTTAGTGATGTTAAATACAACAAAATTTTGATTGATGCTCCGTGCTCTGGTTATGGTGTTATTAAAAGAAAACCAGAAATAAAATACAATATTGGAAATATATCAGATAAAAAACTTTTAAGCATTATTCAAATAGATTTATTAAATAATGCTAAAAAGCTATTAGCAAAAGATGGCATAATTGTTTATTCGACTTGTACTATAAACAAGTTAGAAAACCATGATATTATAACTAAGTTTTTAGCGGAAAATAAAGATTTTGAATTATTATTTGAAGAACAAAAATTTGGTTTTGAAGATAATACAGATGGATTTTATATTGCGAAACTAAAAAAGACTACATAAACTTAAAAAAAATCCTAAGTAATTAAGGATTTTTTTATTTTTTCTAATTATATGTGAAAAGATTAATTTATTTTTGTATAATAATATAAAAGTATATTTTAATAAGAGGTAAAGATGAATCATAATATTATAATAATTAAGGAAATTATTCAAAAATTTTTAACTAAAAATAATTTATCAGAAGAAGTTATTTTAGAAAAACCAAATGCAAAAGTTAATGCTCATTTAACGACAAATGTTGCAATGATTTTAGCAAAATTATTGAAGAAAAACCCAAGAGAATTAGCACAAGAAATTAAAGATTTTGTTCTTAAAAATGATAAAGATAAAATAATTAAAGAAATAGAGATTGCTGGGCCAGGATTTTTAAATTTTCTTTTAACAAAAAAAAGCANNTTAGATAATGTATTAAATCAAATTTTTAAATTAGCAGATAAATATGGGAATTTTCCAAAAACAAATTTAAAATACAATTTGGAGTTAGTTTCAGCAAATCCAACTGGGTTCTTACACGTGGGGCACGCAAGAAATGCGGCTGTTGCTAACAGCGTTGGGGAAATTTTTAAAGCATTAGGTCATGATGTAGAATATGAATATTATGTTAATGATGCTGGGAATCAAATAAACATTTTAGCTATTTCTGTTTATAATGCATATTTAGAAGAGTTAGGTTTAGAGAAGTTTAGTTTAGAAGAGTCTTATGCTGGTGTTATGTATAATGATTTTGCAAAAACAATTATTAAAGAACATGGAGATAAATTTAAAGGTCTTTCAGTAACTGAAAGCAATAAATTGTCAGATGAAAAAACTCATGAATTTTTTAGAGAGATTTCTGTTAAACATTTCTTAAAAGAAATAAGCCAACAATTAAAAGATTTTAATGTACCAATTGATCACTATTCATCAGAAAAAGCAATGTATACAAACAAAGTTATTGATAATGTTTTAAAGAAACTAGCTGAAAATGATGCAACTTATGAAAAAGACAATGCTCTTTGATTAAAAACTACAGAGTTTGGTGATGATAAAGACCGTGTTTTAGTTAAATCTGATGGTTCATACACATATTTACTACCAGATATTGCTGGGCACAGTGTAAGATACGAAAGAACTAAACCAGATCACATGGTTAATTTTTTCGGCGCAGATCACCACAGTTATATTTTAAGAATTTCTGGTTCTTTAAAGAAAATTGGTATTGATAAAACTGATTTAGAGGTTGTAATGATTCAAATGGTGCGTTTAATTAAAGATGGGGCAGAATTTAAAATGAGTAAACGTAAAGGAACTGCAGTTTGACTTCAAGATTTAATTGAAGACTACGGTGCTGATCCTATTCGCTATATGTTAATTTCAAAATCACCACAAAGCCATATGGAAATAGATGTGGATTTATTCGAAAACCAATCAGCAAAAAATCCAGTATTTTATGCAAAATATGCGACAGCTAGATGTTCACAAATTTTAAACAATGCTAAAAACTTTGGAATTGATGTTAAAAAGAAAGATTTTAAAAATTTAAAAACTGAAAAAGAACTTGCAATCATAAATGAGTTAGATTTATTTGCAAGTTATATTAAAGCGGCGGGGGACAATCGTCACCCACACATTATGTGTGAGTATGTACAAAATTTAGCAAGAAATTTACACTCATATTATAATGAGACTAAAATTTTAGATNGCAAAAATATTGAAGTTTCTGCTAGCAGAGTTACTTTAATTTCAGCTATTTATCAAGTGTTAAAAAATGCATTTAAATTACTCGGAATTGCTGTTGCCGATAAAATGTAACAACAAAAGGAATTAAATGAAAAATACATGAGATGTTTATATATTATATCCATTAATAGTGATAGCCTTACTGGTAGGCTATTATTTTTTGATTAAGAAATCTAATTTAGTTACCAAAAAAAGAGGATTACTTACTAATTTATTGCAAATATTTTTATTATGATTTGCATTAACATTTATGAGTGACACAAATTTTGGGGTAATGGGATTTTTGAAAAATATANATTTTACAATCGTGCAAACATCCACAATAATCTTTTTAACAACAGGAACGCTTTATTGTGCTTTGGTTTTTTTACCACTACAATCTATTAAGTTTTTAAGAACTAATAAGGGTCTAAAAATAACTAACATGGTTATATATGCAACATTGATTTTTATTGTTATTTTAGGAATGTTCATTGCTCACATGAGCATTGCTATTATTATGATTATTTTAATTGGAGCAGGTATTTCATTAAGAAGTAACAATTATTTATATTTCAATAAGAATTATACAAAGCAGTTATATCCATTTAGAACTGTGGCTTTTATAGCGCCTTTAATATCATTAGCTATTTTTTCATCAATTACTAGTTTAAATGTTATTAAGGAAGCTTCTATTAATATTCCTGTGGAATGACAAAATTTTATTATTTTATTATTTGCCTTAATAGTGCTACTTTGTTCTTTTGGTTTATATATATTTTATGGTTCACAAGAAGACACTCATGATGATTTTGAAGAAGCTGAATTAAGTGTGTTAGAAAAATTTAGCTGAAAAAAAGTTATTATTATGTATGTTCTAGCTGTTTTAGTTGTTTTATTTAAAGAAATTATGCAATCTAATTTTATGCAATTTTATATTGGACAATTTTTCTATAATGATAATCAAAACGGTTTATTTATTGATCAAATTTTGCGCTTTAATTCATTCTTGTTTATTATTCCGGAAATATTCTTATCATTTTTTGCTTGTACCTGACTTTTTAAAAAAATAGGTGTTAAATACACATTTGGTTCAGGCCTTGTAATAGCAATGTTTGCTTTTGCAATTGGAGCTATGATTGATAATAAGTATGTTTTCTTTTTAGTACAATTTTTAGCCACTTGTGGATTTACATTATGTATCTCAGGAATTATAGCACTTTGTTTGGATTGACAAATAAGAGCAGGTCATAAAAAACCAGTGTTTAATTTATTGTTAATTGTAATATATGGTACACAAGCAATATTTAAAATTGTCACAATGTTAATGGAATATCGTGGAGTGGGAATTTTTAGGTTTAAGGATGCCACAGTTAACTACAGTGAAAATTTATCAATCATTCATACTTTATACGATGTTTTTTCAATCTTAATGTTAGTTGCGTTTATTGTTACATTAAGTGCTGCTGTTATTTGATTTTATTTGGGAACTTATGTTGTTGCTGAATACTTAAATTATCACAAAGAAATGTTACCAAAAATTAATAATGTCTTAAAAAATTCATTCTTGAAAAAAGTAAAGTCCAAAATTGTTGTAAAAGAGTAGCTAATCTTACCCCTAAAATATTATTTCTAAATATGGTATAATAAGAAATATAATATCTAAAATAAAGGGAAGTGTATTGCTAATGTTTAATATTGAAATTTTAGATTTAAATATTCCTTTAATTTTTATTTTAGGAATTTTTTTAGCAGTAGCTATTGTTTTGTTATTGTTATATTTTTTACTTACTTTTTCTTTTATTAAAATTAATAAAAATAAGGTAAGTATAATTAAACAAGCAAGATCAATAAAAGATAAGAATGAATTTAATGAACTAATTATGGAGATTGAAAAGGAAATCGAACTAGTTAGAAGCAGTAACAAATAATATTAAAATCTGGGGGTAATTATGGGGATATTAGATAGCTTAAAAAACATTGCAATGGATAAAGAACAAAATAATAACCAACAAAATCAAAATAATACTGCTAATGGTGGTAATCAAAACACTAATTCTAATAATGCAAATAATCAAGGCTTAATTAAACCAAATAATGATTATAAACAAAATCAATTTAAAAGCATTGATGATTTTTATGATAAAAATAAAGGAAATAGTTTTGTTAACAATCCAAGTAACTCTAATCAATGAAATGTAGAAAATGAATTATATAAAAACCAAGTACCGCCACAAAATAATTTTAATAACAACAATAATCAACAATCATATTACAACCATGATAATGGATATAATTATTCACAAAACAATAATTACCAAAGACCAAACTTTAATGATTTTAAAGGGTTTCGCCATGAGTTTAATGAAAATGGTCAACCTAATTACCAACAACAAATGCAAAACCCAATGATAAGCAATCAATTTAATCAAAACTACCAACAACCAATGAATAATAATAATATGGATTACCAAAATCAAGGGTTTCAACAATCAATTAATAACAATGGTATAAATCCACCAAATTACCAACAACAAATGCAAAACCCAATGATAAGCAATCAATTTAATCAAAATTACCAACAACCAATGAATAATAATATTGTTAATCAACAAAATATTAATGGCAATGTCCCACAACCATATAATGTCCCAGCACAACCAATTGTTAGTGGTTATGGTGAAGTTCAAAATCAAGGATTTTCTAATACATCACTTGTAAATCAACAAAAACAAGAGCGATATAAATTTAACGACAAATTCGGTAAAAGATATATGAGTGAAATGTCGGGAGAAAGAATTCCGAGAGCTATTGCTAAAGAAATAAAAGCGGAAAAACTACGTGCTTCATTAATGATATTTATGGGGAGTGTATTATCAGCAATTATGATTATGTTTATCGCTTTATTCTTTTATGCTAAAGAAACAAGTGCCACTATGATTATTGGGATAAGTGTTGGCTATATTCCGAATGCATTTTTAACAATTATTGGTTTAATTATCTNNTTTTTAGCTATATTCCTAATTGGAACCTTTGAACTAAAAAGAATAAGAGCAGAGGCTAAAAAGTATGTGTTTAACTTAACTTTAGGTCAACACACAATTCCTTATTTTTTAATTAATAACTACAAAAAAATGGTAAAACGCCAAGTTGTTATGAATTGAATTTCATTTACAGTTTATGGATTTGGATTGGTAGTGTTAGGTCTGTTATATGGATTGAACGCTTTTGCTGGTGTTGATTTCTACATTGGATTTTGAAACTTAGGAACTGTTGCGGAGTTAACAACAGCAATAACAGTTAATATTATAATTTTAATTTCAATGTTGGCAGCTCACATCGGAAACATTGTTGTAACAAAAAAAAGAAAAGCAAATATTATTGGCTATTATGGTTATCAAATTGTTGACCAACAAGAATTAGATGCTTTAAGAAAACGTACAAATAAAACTTGTTTAATTGTTTTTATTTGTTTTATAATTATTGTAACTTTACTAATTACTATTCCTTGATTAATTATTAGAAGAAGAAGAAGTGGAAAAGGAATTCCGGTTTTAGGAAGATTATTTTCAAGATAAAAACATAAGTTTTTATCTTTTATTTTGGGAGACATATGTACGAACATTTATACATCCATATTCCTTTTTGTGATAACATTTGTTTTTATTGCGATTTTTTTAAAATTAAAAAAACAAAAGGGGAAATGGTAGAAGAGTTTTTAGTAGATTTTGAAAAATCTGTACTAGAAGCCAAACAAAATCAAAAATTTAATTTAAAAACAATTTACATTGGTGGGGGAACACCAAACTGTTTAAAAGATAGCGAACTGAACCTTGTATTACAGTTAATTAAAAATAATTTCGATTTAACCAACCTAGAAGAGTACACAATTGAGTTAAATCCAGAAAGAATTACTGAAAGCCAATTATTAATATTAAAAGATAACAGTATTAATCGTTTATCAATTGGTGTACAAACATTTGATGATGAGCTTTTAAAAAAATTAAATCGTAAGCACACAGTTAATCAAGTGGAAGAGGGATATAAATTAGCGAGAAAAGTTGGTTTTGATAATATTTCTTTTGACTTAATTTATAATTTATATGGCCAAGAAGATCATCATATTGATAATGATTTAAAAATGGTTAAGCAATTAAATCCAGATCATATTAGTTGATATTCATTAGTTCTTAAAGAGAACTCTGTATGAGGAAAAACAAAAGTAAAATTACCTGGAAACGATGTTCATTATGATGAAAAGATTAATGCTTTTTTACAAAAGTTAAATTACAAAAGATATGAAGTTTCAAATTATGTATTAGATAATANNAAAAAAAGATCAAAACATAATATTTGTTATTGATCTAATAAGGCCTTTTTTCCAATCGGACCTGGAGCAACTGGGTTTAATAATTTTGACATTACCAATGTATTTTTAATTGAAAATTCTCGAAGTTATGCAAACTGAAGTACAAAGATTTTACCAGTTGAAGTTAAAGATTATTATTTTCAAATATTTATGATGGGATTAAGAATGGTTGAAGGTATTAACTTAAAAGAAGTTAAAGATGGAGAAAAAGCTTTTGAACTTTATAAAGCAAATATAATGAAACAAGTTGACCTTGGCTTATTAGAATTAAAAAATAGTACACTAAAGTGTACTACAAGAGGTTATGAAATTATCAATAGTGTCTTAGTTGATATTATGTTAGATTAAGTTTTTCTCCTAAAATATTTCATAAGTTTTCTATATTTGTTTTTTTACTACTTGAAGTTTGAATAAAATCATCTTCTTTATGTAGTTTTAATTTTTCTTGAATGATTTTTGCATTTTTCTTAATATCATTCTTTTTTAATTTGTCTAATTTTGTACCAATTAATAAAACCGGTAATTTATAATATTTTAAATACTCATACATTTGAACATCATCTTTTGTGGGTGTATGTCTCATATCAATTAAAAGACATATTAATTTTAAATTATCTCTTCCGTTGATATACTCATCCATCATTACTTTAAAAGAATCTTTCATCTCGTTATTTATTGATGCATAACCATAACCTGGGGCATCTACAAATCTAAGCTCACCATTATTTATTTCAAAAAAATTAAGCAAACGAGTTTTCCCGGGTTGTTGTGATGTTTTTGCAAGTTTTTTTTGGTTAGTCAAAGCATTTAGTAATGTTGATTTACCAACATTACTTTTACCTATAAAACAAATTTCCGGCATTTCATCTTCAATTCAACCTTTTTTAGCAGCAGCTGATGTTATAAATTTAGCATTTTTATATCTATACATATTTTTCCTTTACTTTATACATAACAATTGTTGCAGCTTGCGAAACATTTAATGATTCAATATTTTCTATAACAATATTAATGTTTTTATGAAATAAATCTTTGAATTTTAAATCCATTCCATTTCCTTCGTTTCCAAAACCTAAAAATACATTTTCTTTTTTTATATTATTTAAGTTTAAATCTTCTAATGATTCAAACTCCGTATTAAGATATGTACTAATAAAAAGTTTGCTTGGATTTTCTTCTTTTATTTTTCTACAATGTTCTAAGTCATTGTCAAATATAATATTAACATCAAAAATAGCTCCTTGAGTCGATCTAATAACTTTATCGTTATAAGGATCAACGCAGTTATTTGCTAAAAAAATGTTTTTGAAACCAAAAGCTATAGCTGTTCTAATAATTGTGCCCATATTCCCTGGTTCTTGAACTCCATCCAAAATAATACTAGAATAATCCTTATTATAATTACTTTCTTGAATATGTGAAAAACCATAAATCATTTGGCTTGTTTTAGTTAAAGATATTTTTTCAGCCACAATTCTATTTATAATAAATATTTTTTTTATGTTTGTTAAATCATATTTACTGTTTAGCCCATCAAATATTTCTTGAGTTGTTATTAACGATTCTAAATTATTTTTTTGAATAGCTAATAACACAATATTAAATCCTTCAATAAAAAATAACCCAGATTTGTCTCTGTGAGACTTTTTATTTTGAATCTTAACCCATTCTTTAATCTGTAAATTAGATGTTGAATTAATGTACTGTATATTAGTCATCAGTAAATAAAAATCCCACAATATATTTTCATTTAGTGTAATCTAATTTATCCACAAGCTCTGGGTCTTTAAATATTTTTACACTCATTGAATTTGGTCTTTTTGGTTTTTCTTTAATTTTAGACATGATAATTGTAAAAGCTGTTCTTTTTGCACTATTATAATCTTCGCTATCTTTAACATCTTTTTGTTTTGTCATTATTCTTATACGATTTTTTTCAAACCATTTTCTAAAATTATCATATTCAGTATATGTCATTTTTTCTGGTTCTCAATCTAAAATTATTCTGTGTTTTTCTTCAATTCAATTGAACATATAATCTCTTTCTGGTGTGCTTGGCCCGCCAAACATAACCAGATTTTCCAATTTATCTAAAACTTCTTCAACTTTTTCAAATCCATAAGATAATACAGAATTACCAATTCAATTTTGTTTAAATTTAGGACTTTTTGGATCAAATGGTTCTATAAAAATGATTGAATTAATTCAATATTTATTATCTGCTAAACTTTTGACTATTTCGAATCCAAATTTTCCAAATTTTAATAAAATAAAGTCTTTTTCTAGCTTAATTACATTTTCTTCGTATTTATCAATAATTGCCTTTTTAAATTCTTCTTCAATTATCCCCTTAAGCTTTTTAGTTCTTAAGTTCATCATTTTTTTTCTTATAATTATATTTCTGTCCATTTGTACCTCAACATTATTTTACATTATTTTAAATAGTATTTAATAATTCATATAATTTAAAATAAAATTTTAAGTGTTATAATATTAAAATAGTAATATTGAGGAAGAAAATGATGCATAACATTGAATTAATACTAAATAGTATTTTATATAATTTAAATATTTATGTAATTACTTTGTTTTTTTTAGTTTTATCATATAAATATTTAAATAATTTTTATAGTTTTTTCAAAATAGATTATAAAAATAAATCTTTATTAAAAAACAAACTTTTAACTTTTTTAAGTGTAATTATTATGTTTGTTTTATTTTTCAAAAGTTTTTTCCTAAATTTAGAAGGGACTTATTTAATAGTTGATGTAAATAACTATTTAATTTTTACAATTGTTCTTTTATATGCATTTTCATTCATGTTTGAAGGAAATAAAGCTTTTAATTTATTTAGAGTTTATTCACTTTTATCATTTATTTGAATTATAATTTTCTTTAATTTAATAAACATGTTTACATTTTTTATAAATGTTTATAATGAAAATTTTGTATTATTTTTATTTAATTTATTGGTATTTATTTTATTCCATGTTTATTATTTAAAAATAGTTTTTAAACTAGAGCATAATATTAGAAAAAATATTTTGAAAATAAAGTTTTTCAAAAAATATAAAATTTTAAATAATACTACAGTTAAATTTTTAAGAAAAAGTTTAGCAAAAGCAATAATAATAAACTATGAAAAAAATGACAATCTTTTTTCTCAAAAAGAAATACAACATTTATTAGAGTTTTTAAAATCTGATTCTATTGAAATAGAGGTAGAAACAGTAGATAAAGATTTTTTAATACCTTTATCAAAAAAATAAAATAGGGGAAAGAAAGTTTGCGAGTTGAACAAATAAATATTCACTAAAAAATATTAGAAATGGATATATTTTAGTACTTAATAATTAAAAAATACTTCTTTATTAATTGAAAGGAGATATTATTTTATGAAAAATTATTACATTTTTAAAAATGCTATTAAACAGAGTTTTAGAAACAAAATTCAACTTATAAGTCTGGTTTTATTAGTAATATTATCAGCAACAATTTTCTCCCTGTTAAGGGTTGGTTTAACAAAGTTAGAATCTCAATATGAATATACAATTAGAGAATCAAATGTTCATGACTTTGTTATTGATTTATCAAATACAAGAAGCGTTACTCCTGAAACTGAGTACACAAGACAAAAAGAAGAAAGTATGTCAATTGAGAATATTGCCCAAGATTCTTCAAAGCATTCATTTTATTGAGAAAGAACAGAGTATAGAACTTTCTCACTAAATAACAATGACAGTAAAAAAACTTTAAAATTAGCGTCATATAAAACAAAAGACAATGAGAAAAATTTTGATCAAAGGATTAATAAGCTAATAATTCAAGAAGGTCACACATTAGGCTCAGATGAATTACTAAAAAAAGGCATACCTTTAAGCAAGCAAATTATTGTAAACAAAGAGTTTGCTGATAATAACAATATTAATATTGGTAGTTCAATCAGAGTTCAAGCTGACCAAATGGGTGATTCAATATTGACACCATTTGATGCTTTAAATCCCGAGTACAGTTTGTTTAATTGATTTAAAGTTGTGGGATTTGGTTCATCAAGTGATATGATGATGCCTATAATAAATGAAACAACAATAGTTCCAGATAAAGTTAATGAAGGTATTTTTTACATTGATGCCTCTGTTTTTGGATTAAATAAAACACGTTCACCAACTTCTGAAAACTCAATTTGAGATTATGATACATCACAAGATAAACTTGTTGTTACATCAGAATATGATAGAGAAGTTGTTTATTATGGAAAATATAATAATGCTGATTTAAAAAACGATCAATCAGCTATTAACAATATGGATACAGAACTTAAAAAAGAGTTTTTGAATAATTCAAACGTAAGTTCTAAATTGTTTTATGCTTTAGGGGATAATGATTACAAATACAGCAATAGAACATCAGCTATTTTATCAACAATTATTGGGTATCAATACTTAATGTATTCATTATTGTTAATAATCATTGTTGTTAGTGTTACAACAGTAACTTTAATTACAAAGAAAAACATTGATAAAAACAAAGCACAATTAGGAGTTTTCAAATCTTTAGGTTATTCAAATGGGGCCATAACTATGACTTCAATGTCATATCCTATTATTTCATCATTAATTGGTTCTGTTCTGGCATTTATACCAGCAGCAATTTTTCAAATACTAATTGTTGGGTTATTTTTAAAATACTTTAATTTACCATTTGGTGGATATACATTTGATTTTGCATCATTCTTATATGGTTTCTTAATTATTTTTGGATTTTTAGGAATTGTATCAATGATAACAACATACATTGCAATTAAAGCTAAACCATTAGAATTATTAAAATCAGAAGGGATTAAGAGTGTTTCAAGATTTTCAATGATGGTTAGTGCTTGAGGAAAGCATAGAAGTTTTTCAACAAGATTTCGTTTAGCAATTTTCTCAAGTTCTATTAGTAAAATAATTACAGTTGCTTTAACAATGTTTATGGGAACAACATTAATGGCTGGAGCTGTTATTGGACCAAAGATCATGCGTGATAATCAAAGTAAATCATTTGAAGGAATGAATTATGATCATTTAATTGAATATGAACAACCTGTTTATAATTCTCCATACACACATTTTCAAACATATAACCCAACACAAAAACCATGAGAGTACATTAAAATTCAAGAAGAAGGACAAAAATATGTACATGCAAATCGTTTTGGTTGAGATATAAATGAAACAGACCCGAATTCTGAAAAATATTACGGATACCAAAATGAACAAGGGGCATTTTTATCAACAAAAATTTTACAAGATTTATATAATAATTCAATAAATCAAGAATACTACGCTCCAACATCACCACAATTTAAAAATAGTGATACAGCTGTTCTGCAAATTGCACAAGAACAATTAACGGCCTTAAATGGTAAAATGTTTACAAAAGCATTTTTAAGTTCTTTAGAAACATTAGATGGAGGATTCTTTTATCCCATCGTCAACAGTTTATCTTGAGACTCTGGAGCAATTGTTTATAATGATTACTATTCTAAAAAAGATATAAGTAAAGTGTTTACTGATGAAGGTTATGTGGCTTTAAAAAAATATTATAACGAAGTGAGAATTGCCCAATTTGCTAATGTAAATAGCAAGTATTTAATTGATCAAGAAAAAAGTTCTCAAGACCCTTCAAACATAAACATAGAAGAAGTGACAAGAGTGTTTAATTCATTGCTTGGACCAATAGGAACATATAAAACAGAATATAAAGATCGTTATGACGAATTTATTAATGAAATTTGAAATGAAAATATGAGTAATTTTTTTGAAAATGAAAATGCTAAATATCGTATTCGTTTAAAAGATGAAAAAGAATTTTTAAATATTAACCCAGGAACTCCTGGTTATAGCGATAAATTTAGAGATGATTGAATTATGAAAACTCTAATTCATTTCGCGCTACTATATCACGGTCGTATGGGGCAATCGGTAACAATGGGAGTATTTTCAAAATCTCCTAATTTCATTAAAGAACAAATAACTGCTTCAATAATCAACGAAGAAGAGTTCAATGTTGGGTTTAATGTTATTCCTTTTGACAATACATATGACGAATTAGGTACTTACTTTAATGCTAAACAAAATAATTATAATTTCAAAATATTTGGTTTAGAAAAAGAAAGTGAATTACAAAAAAAATCATTAATTCAACTTTATGATTACAAAAAGAAATCATTAAATAGAGATTTATATCAAAACCAAGATGGAATTATCATAAATCAAACCATCGCAAAACAGCTTGGTTTGGGTAAGGGTGATAGCATCAGTTTTGAAGCATTAAACTTTGAACTACAATCAAATATTGAACGAGATAATTACGAAACTGTACAAAAATCAGATATAATTTTTGACGAACTTGATGGAGGAGCTCCAGAACTTATCCAAAACGTTTCAATGCCTAAAGGAAAAATTGAAGTTGATGGTAAATCAATGGATAATGTAGGTTCTAATGCTTCTGAATATACACAAGCCGTTAAAAAGGCTGAAGTTATTAAATTATCAAATAATTCTCATGAAGAATTACAAATTTTAGGTGTAACCGATTCTTATGGTGAACCAAAAGCTTATGTTAATAAAACAAAAGCGGAAGAAATTTTAAAATGAGACATATCTAGAGAAATGCATTTTGAGTTATTCAAAAAAGAATGAGAATTTAAAGGTGTGCAAACATTACCAGTAACAAATGAAAAATTTGATTTTAATATATTGCAAGATTTTGAGACATATGCTGATTTTGAAACAGCTACTAAAGATAATACAAACTTACAAATTATAAATAAAGTTTTTGAAAATCAATATCCTTTATTTAATTTTAAAATGTCAGAGTCAAGTAGAATTTACGATATTAGAAACTCATTATCAACAACTAACTCGTTTAGTGATTATAGTAAATTTGGGCTTGATGGAGGAGTTTTTGAAGGTGTTGACTATAATAGGAATGGAGTTGGAACTACTAATTTCATAGCACCATTATCAGTAAGTAAAGAAATATTAGGTAAATTAACATCAATAATTAACATTATTATGATTCAATTTATTATCTTTGCTTCAATAATTTCTTTCTTAATTATTATGTTAACTTCAAACTTAATTATTTATGAGTATCGAAAAGTTATTGCAACAATCAAGTTGTTAGGATACAAGGATAACGAGGTTACATTATATGTAATTGGTATGTATATTCCGGTTATTATTGCAATGTTTATGGCTGGTATGGTATTTGGATTCTTTGCAATTAAATGAGTAATTGATTTATTGGCTATTCAAACTTCATGAGTCTTACCATTTATATTTACGTGATGAATACCTGTTGTTGTATTCTTAATCATTGGATTAATATATACAAGTACATACTTTATTAGTTGAAAATCAATGCAAAAAATTAAACCAGTTAATGCTTTAAGATATAGTAATTAACTTCTAAAACACATTTATAAAATGTGTTTTTTTCGTTTAATGTGAGAGCAAATAAGTTATAATAATTTAGTATATGTATGAAAGGTGTGTATTATTTATGTTTAATCAATCATTTGATATTTTAAATATTATTACTTCAACTTATGAATATGCTCCTCACAATATTAAAGGTGTATATTTTGGTTGAGTTGCAATGTATCCAATTTTTATGACAGTTGGAATGGTTGCATCCGTTTTTGGTTCTTATTTAAGAATGAAAGCTAAAAAAGTTGAAACAGAATATTTAGCATGATCTGTTATTCCGATAATTCCAGCAGCTTTATTTGGAGCGAGCTTTTTTGGTAAATTTAATGGAATTGTCGGTCATCCGTGAGTTTCAGAAATTGGAAAAATTGAATTCTTTTCACTATTTGCATTTTGAGAAGCTGGATTAAGCATTCACGGTGGTGTTATTGTGGGTGTTTTAGTTGGATGTTTAATATTTTATTTTGTATCTAAAAAAACAAAAGTATCATTATGAGTTTATATGGATTGTATAATACCAAATATTTTATTAGGACAAGTTATTGGGAGATGAGGAAACTTTTTCAACCATGAAGTACTAGGGGCTGTTGTGGATTATGATTCTTTAAGATGATTGCCAGCAATTATAAGAGATAACGCTTTTGAAATGATTGGGTCATCACCAGAAATGATCGGTGGAGAAATTGTTTATCGTCATCCAATATTTTTATATGAATCTTTTTTTAGCTTTGTGCTATGAGTTTCTATTACTTTTGGATTACCAAATATAAAATATTTTGGAAGAAAACCATGAAAAAACAGCAAAATAAAACCATCTTTTGGTTATAGTGTTAAAAGATTTTTTAATAAAAAATATCATGAGGAAAATAAAATGTCTTTCAAAGAAGCTTGAGAGAAAAACTATGAATATAGTAGTGTAAATTTTGATGAATTATTAAAAAGCTAAATCAACTTTAACAATTACAGATTTAAACNNGAAAAATACAGTTCTAGAGTTAAAACTTGATTTAAAAATGATAGTCGTAATTTAGAAAAGATTAATAATAAAAACAAATATAATCTTACAAAAGTCGGAGTTCAATCTGGAGCTTATTTTGCTGGATGAAACTTTATTCGTTTTATTTTAGAGTTACAAAGAGATGATAAAGATCTGTGAATTCAAAACAATCGTGTAGCTGATTATATAATGCTTTGATTATTCATTTTAGTAGGAATTTCATTATGTATATTATGTCAATATGTCTTTGCTAAAAAATTTAGAACAGTTGGTTTTACATATGAAAAACCATATGTAAATTTATTTAATATTGAAGAGTGAAGATTCAAAAAGTATTTTGAATTAAATGTTATGAAAGAAGATAAAATTACTGAAAGTTTAATTAGCGATAAAGTAGCTGATTATATTGAAAATAATAAAATTGCAAGTGACAATATTAAAGTCACAATTAAAGATTTTAAACGTTTTCATCGTGTAACTATATCTTCATTAAGTAATGAAATTTTTACAAACAAATATATTTTTGAAATAAATAAAAAGGGATAAATGAACAATTTTGCAAACAGCCAAAGGGTTTCAACCATTAAAGATATCATTGGCCAAAAACATTTGCTCCATAACAACGGGATTATTTTTAAAATGATTCAAGAACAAGTTATAACTAGTTTAATTTTTTATGGACCGGCCGGTGTTGGTAAAACTACTTTAGCAACAACTTTATGTGCAGAGTTAAAAATTGATTATGATGTTTTTAATGCTGCTTTACAAACAAAAAGTGATTTAACAAAACTTTTAAACAATAATAATTCAACAATAATAATTGAAGATATTCATCGTATGAATAAAAATTTACAAGATTTGTTATTAGAATATATCGAACATGGTAAAAAAAATATTTTTTTAATTACAACAGAAAATCCATTTTTTACAATTAATCAAGCTTTAAGGAGTCGTTGTAACATATTGCAACTTAACTCTATTGATAAAGAAGAATTAAAGTTGGGATTAAAAAAAGTTATAGATAATAATAACTTGCAAGTAAGTTCTGAAACAATTGATTTAATTATCAATGATAGCAATGGCGATTTAAGAACTTGTTTAAATAAAATAGAAATAATTGCTAAGTTATATAAAGATATTTTGGTAGACAAAACAATATATGAACAAATTGGATTTGCCTCAAATATTTTAGCTGATAAACAAGGGGACATGCACTATGACTTATTATCAGCCTTTCAAAAATCAATTAGAGGTAGTGATGTAAATGCAGCGTTACACTATATGCATCGTTTATTAAATAACGGGGATTATTTAACCTTAATGCGTCGAATGAAAATAATAGCTTACGAAGACATTGGTTTAGCTAACCCGGCAATCCCATCACGAGTAAAAACCGCTTGTGATATTTTTACTGAAGTTGGCTTACCTGAAGGTGTGTTGCCGTTGGGAACAGTTATTATTGAAATGGCTTTAAGTCATAAATCAAATTCTGCGACAAAAGCTATAAGTAAAGCAAAAGCTGCTATTGTCAACAATGATAATTTAGAAATACCTAAACACATTCAAGACAACCACTATAGTGGGGCTCAAAAATTAAAGCGAGGTATTGGTTATAAATTACCACATGATTTTACGAATAATTATGTTGAACAACAATACTTACCAAATAAAATAAAAAATGATAATTATTTTGAGTTTCAAAATAATAAATACGAAAATTTATTAAAGAATATTTATAAGGGATTTAAACAAAAATAATTTTAAGTTATAATAAAAAAGATTAAAAAAGAGGTAATAATATGTTTGGAGAATTTTTAGCAAATAGGTTAAAAAAAAGTATTAATAAAAATATTAAGAAATCTACACTAAGTGAAGAAACAATTGCATTAGCTTTAAAAGAAATTAGATTAGCATTATTAGAAGCTGATGTTAACAACGAAGTTGTTAAAATTTTTATTGAAAATGTTAAAGAAAAAGCTAAATACGAGTATATTCAAGAAGGTTTAAGACCAGATCAAATGATGATCAAAATTGTTCATGAAGAAATTACAACAATTTTAGGGCAAAAACCATATGATGTAGCTTTAACTTCGAAACCATCAATTATTATGATGGTCGGGTTACAAGGTTCTGGTAAAACAACATCAACTGGTAAGATTGCTAATTTTTTACGTAAGAAAAAAGCTAAAAACCCCTTATTGGTGGGAGCTGATATTTACAGACCAGCAGCGATTGAACAATTACAAGTAATTGGAAAAACACTTGGGATTACAGTTTTTGAAAAAGGAAAACAAGATCCAGTTTTAACATCAAAACAGGCCATTCAATATGCTAATGAAAATGGACATGACTTAATTATCATCGATACAGCTGGTAGATTGCATATTGATGAAGATTTAATGCAAGAGTTAAAAAACATAAAAACAGAAGTTAAACCAGATGAAATTTTTATTGTTGTTGATGGAATGACGGGACAAGATATTATTAATGTTACAAATTCTTTTAATGATTTATTAAAAATAACTGGTGTTATTGTTACAAAATTAGACGGAGATGCTCGAGGTGGGGCAGTATTTTCTATTAGATATTTAACAAAATTACCTATTGCTTTTGTTGGTACTGGTGAAGGATTAAGTAACTTGCAAATATTTTACCCAGATCGTATGGCAGATAGAATATTGGGGATGGGTGATGTTCAAACTTTATTTGAAAAAGCTCAAGAAAATATTTCAGAACGTGACATGAAAAAAACAATGAACCGTATGATGGCTGGTCAATTTGATTTACAAGACTTATTAAATCAAATGAAACAAATATCAAGCATGGGTAAAATGGGTGGAATTATGAAAATGATGCCAGGAATGCCAAATGTTTCAGAAGATCGTATTGTAAAAGCTGAAGAAAAACTACGTATTGCTGAAATTATTTTAAACTCAATGACTATTAAAGAGCGAAGAGAACCAAGATTAATTAAGCAATTAAATCGTCGAAAAAGAATTGTTAAAGGTTCTGGGCGAAATGACAAAGAATATAATGAATTAATATCACAATATGAAAAAACTAAAAAACAAGTTGATCAAATAGCAAAACAAATTAAATCAGGTCGTATGCCAAATATTCCAGGAATGGGAAATATTGGTGGTTTAGGCTTCTAAAACCTTGACTTTTTAACTCCTTTTATTTATAATTTTTATAAATAAAAGGAGTTTTAATTATGGCAGATTGCACAACAAATAATGATAAACCACAAAATGATGATAAGCAAGTTTCGTCAATTGGGTTTAGAATTAAACACAACTTAGCAAAAAAAGAAAATTATGATAAAAGAAATATCATTTTTAAAATAGTAATAACAGGAGTTTTATTAGCTTTAATCACGGGGTTAAGTTTAATAGAAGCTATCAAAATTCCGATGCCTTGAGGGACATTTTTTAGTCTTAGATTATTTGATTCAATATTTTTAATTTATTCAATTGCATTAGTGGGGCTACCGTTTTCATTAGGATTAGCAGTGGGTGTTCCGTGAGTTCACCAAGCAATAGATGGGGCACACTCACCAATTCAAATGGTATTTTATATGTTTTCAAATATTCTAATAGTATTATTAGTTTGATTTATTTATTACATTGTATTTAGTGCTTATGTAAAAGTTGAATCCTCATCAACGGATATTCATAAAAATAAANAAGAAATTCATAATCACCACCATGAAATTTCAAACGTTTCTTATAAAAAGAAAATTATTGCTTTTATAATAATTGTGCCGTTAGCTGCAATGATTGAATCATTAGCGGAGCTAGGAATGGCATATATTTTATTAGGTGATACACACGATCATGTTCACGCTGTATTTAGTGAAATACAACATGAGGAAGGTGGGTTAAGCGGAGAGTTATTCGCTTCAACTAAAAACATATTTATTTTCTTAGGAATATTTTTTGGAATATTCTTTGTAAAATTTATTTTAACATCAGTTTTATTTATTATTTTAGAACGAAAAAGTAGAACTATCATTGATCGATTTGGTATCTTTATATAAATATTAAATGTTTTTCCTTTTAACATAATTTATTATTTACACTCGTTTATATTAATTGTATAATAGTATAGAAGATGTAATTAATATTAAATTGGAAGGAGCATTTTTGTGTTAGATTTATTTTTAATGAACCTAGGAGCATTTACTTTTTTTGCCGTTGAAGTTAGTGGTAAATTAAGTCATATTGGAGCCGGGTTAGCAGCAGTTGGTGTTGCAGGTACAGGTATTGGACAAGGATATACTGGGGGAAAAGCTGTTGAAGCTTTAGGTAGAAATCCAGAGGTAGAAGGTAAAATTAGAACAATGTTCATTATTGCCAATGCCATTACAGAATCTGGAGCTATTTATGCTCTTGTTATTGCTATTATTTTAGCGTTTGTTGTTTAATACATAATAAAAAAGAACCACTATGGTTCTTTTTTTTATCAATTAAAGAATTGGAGATTATAATGCAAGAAGTTGTAAAAGAATATCAAGAATACGCTAGTAAAATTGGCGATCGTAAAAGTATTTATGAAAAAGTTGTTGATAAATATAATATTAAAACAGCAATTTATCCAGGAAGTCATATAGATATTTCACCATCATTTATTATTCCTAATGTTACTTATGTTGATAATTTTAAGGGAACAATTAAGTTTTTCAAAAACATTGATAAGATAATAAACTATGTTGAAGAAAATAAAGAATATCAAGATACTGTAAAAGTATCATTTATTGGCGAAAATTATAAAAATCTAAATCATACAGAAAAAGTTGATTTAATAATTTCACAGTATGCTGGATTTGTAGGCCAAGACACAAAACATTTATTAAAAGTTGGGGGAATACTTTTTGCAAATGATAGTCATGGGGATGCAACGCTAGCTTTTTTAGATAGTGACTATGAATTAATTGGAGTTATGAACACCAATATTGAAACAAACAATTTAGACTCGTATTTTACACGTAAAAACAATGAAGCAATTAATCGTGAAAATGTATTAAAAACTATGCAAGGACCAAAATATAACAAAAAAGCACAAAATTATATATTTAAAAAAGTAAAGTAAATATTGTGTTATGATTTTTTGATTATAATTAAGGTATCTTAACTTATGTGGGGTAAAACATGAAATGAATTGATCAATTAGCTAACTTTGTAAATACGTATTTTAATTTATTTGTAATATTTATTATTATTACACCAATTTTGATTACGATTATAATATTTCTTATTGGTTTTATTTTTAATAAAATAAAAAATCGTAAAGAAAATCAAAAGTTTGAAAAATTAGTACAAATAAAAAATAAAGAGATGAATAAGTTCAACGCAGAACTAAGTTTTGGTGGTTTATCTATTAGAAAAAATAATACAGATAGAATAGTTTCGTGAACTGTTTTGGTAGAAATCATTACAACTGTTATGGGAAATAAATTTGATAATAAATATGGAGATATTAAAGAAACTTTAAATAGTTTAAATAGTTCACATCTAAAAATTAAAAATACAGTTCAAAGCTATCCAACAGCTTTTAAAAGTAACGCAATAATTTTACAAATGTTAAATGAAGAAATAAAACCTTTTATAAATAAGTGAAATTATAAAGTTAATAAAAGTGAAAAAATAATAGATATTGAAAAAGAATTTATTAAGCACTACAATATATTTCACACAAATTTATTAAGTAAAGGTTATTTAGAAATGCTTGGAAAACAAGCTAAATTAACAATAGATTATACAAAATTAATTTTAGAAAATAACGGGATAGATAGCGAAATCCCTGCAAATTTATAAATAAAAAAAACGAGTTATAACTCGTTTTTTATGTTTTATATAAAATTTATTTTGCTAATTCCACAAGTGTTTTTAACATTACACCAGTTCCACGTTCTTTGTTTGTTGCGCTTCCAGCAATATCTAAATGTACAAAAGGTACTCCTTCAGCAAATTCTGTTAAGAAAGCAGCAGCTGTTGAACTTCCGGCCTCACGATCTAATTTACCAATATTTGATAAATCAGCTATTGGTGTACTTCTAACAGATTCAAAATGAATTTTGTGAATTGGCATTCTTCAAATTTCTTCTTTAGCATTTTTAGCAGCTTTAGCAAACACATCATAATACTCATCATTTGTTGAGAAAACTCCAGTATAGTTATTTCCTAAAGCAACAACGATTGCTCCAGTTAATGTTGCTGCATCAACTAATTTTGTAGCTTTTAAATTTCTAACAGAATATGTTAATCCATCAGCTAATACTAGTCTACCTTCAGCATCTGTATTATCAATTTGTACTGTTTTACCATTCATTGTTTTAACAACAGATTCAGTTAAAATAGCTTTTCCACCAATTCTGTTTTCTGTTAAACAACTTACACTTGAAATATTTTGTTTTAATCCAAGTTTTGCAATTGCAATAACAGCCCCAGCTACAATTGCAGCTCCTGACATATCAAATTTCATTCCTCTTAAAAAGTTTGAAGGTTTTAAATTATAACCACCACTATCAAAAGTAATTCCTTTACCAACATATGCTGTTTTTTCTTTAGATTTAGTATTTCCATTATATTCTAAAACAACAACTCTAGGATCGTTATAACTTCCAGCATTAACCGCTAGTAATAATCCCATTTTTTCTTGTTCAATTTCTTTTTTATCTAAAATTTTAACTGTTAAATTTTTAATTCCCTTAGCTTGTTCTTTAATTTTTTCTGCAAAAATTTCTGGTGTCATTAAGTTAGGAGGAGCATCTTGTAAATCTCTTGCAAAGTTAATTGCTTCCATTACAGTTATTTTATCATTTAAAACTTCTTCACAATGTTTTTGGTCACATGTAGCACAGTTACAATTAATGTTAAATTTTGCACTATATGGACAACTTTTTTCTTTTAATGAAAATTGCTTATGAGATGCAAAGTAGACACCTTCAGTAATTGCTTGAATTGCACAACCATATTCTAAGTGGTCTATTATATTTTGTAAGTCAAAGTTTATATTATATTTATTTGCTTTAACAAATCCTAATATAAGGTCCTTCATTTCAATTCAAGGTAGTTTTCCATTTAAAACACAGTAAACTGTTTTTTCTTCACTAATAAAAGTGATGTTTTTTTCTCGTCTATTAATAAATTCATTTTTAATATCTTTTTCTTTGATTATTTTAAAATTAATATAATCATTTTTTTTATTTAAAGTTATCATGTAATTTCCTCTCTTAATACTCTAATTTTTGAATAGTTATAGTAAAATTATAACATTAATAACTGATATGTAATTTTATAAGGGGAAACATGAAAAGAAATAACGCTAAACCAGAATATAAATGAGACTTTTCTCATTTATATAAAAATCACGCAGAGTGAGAAAAGGATGTAGATGCAGTTGTAGAAATATTTAAAAAAATTGCTGATTTAAAAGGAAATTTACACAAAGAAGAAATCTTTATTAAGTATTGTCTATTAAATAAGGAAGCAGAAGAAAAATTAGAAAAAATTGCAGTATATACAAGAATGAGTGATATTGATACAACAAATTTAGAGTATCAAAAACTATTTTCAATATATACAAATAAAATTAATGATGTTTTAACATCATTATCTTTTACACAATCTGAACTTAAAGAAGTTGGTAAAGATAAAATTATGAGTTTTATTAAGAACAATAAAGAGATTAGCCATTTAGAGTATCCTTATCGTTCATTCTTTAAAAGAACAAAACATGTTTTGAGTGAAAAAGCTGAACTATTAATTTCAAAGTTATCAAGAACTTTATCTGCAAATGATAGTCTTTATGACACATTAGCATATGCTGATAATAAAAAAGTTATGATTGAAATTGATGGCAAAGAAGAAGAATTAACAATAACTTTATATAAAAAAATAATGGAAAACAGTGATCCAATTAAAGATCAAGAGTTAAGAAAGAAAGCTGCAAGCTTATTTTCTAAACAATATACAAGTCACAAACATACTTTTGCCGAAATTTATAAAAACATTATTGTTTCAGCTTTAGAAGATCAAAAATTACGTGGATATAATGACATTGTTAATTACTTTTTAGAAAGTGATGAAGTATCAAATGATATTTTAGAATCATTAATTGATGCTGGACAAAAAAATAGTGATTTATTTGTTAAATTTAATGAAATTGTTAAAAAACATTTTAAATTTAAAAAGTTCTATTCAACAGATCGTTCTTTAAAACTAACACAAAATATTAAAGGATTTTTAGGTAAGAAATTTGAAATTGAAGATGCTAAAAAAATAATTAAAGAAGCATTAAAACCTTTAGGAAATGAATATTTAAGTTATTTAGATATTGCATGACAAAAAAACCGTATTGATTATTTTGAAGATACAAATAAAAGATCTGGGGCTTACTCAACTGGTGGGGGAACTGTGGATCCGATCATTTTAATGAATTGAGATTATACTATTCAATCAGTTAATACCTTAGCGCATGAAGTTGGTCACTCTGTACATACTATGTATGCTGATAAGTACAATAAAGGGCCTTTAGCGAATTACCCAATCATATTAGCTGAAGTTGCATCAACTGTTAATGAACATTTAATGTTTGACTATTTAATTAAAAAAGTTGAAACTAAAGAAGAAAAAATATATTTAATTCAAAATCGTATTGAAGATATCATGGCAACATTCTTTAGACAAATTCATTTTGCAAAATTTGAGTATCAAGCATTTAAAAAAATTGAGAACAAAGAACATATTGATTCTGATATTTTAGGAAACTTATTTAAAGACATTGCTAATGATTTTGGGTACAGTGTATTTGATGATGATAAAAAGAAACCAACATATGGTTGACCAAGAATTTCACACTTTTTCCACTCACCATTTTATGTTTATAAATATGCAACTTGTATTGTAGCTTCATTTAAATTATATGAAGATGTGCAAAATAATAAACCAGAAACTTTAATTGAGTTTTTAAAACAAGGTGGTAGAAAAGAACCATTAGAAATATTAAAAAGTATTGGGATTGATTACACAGACAAAAAAGTTTATGAACCATTACTAAACGAACTTAAAACATTAATCAAAGATCTAGAAAAATTATTAGGAGCATAATATGTTTATTGAAATTATTGCTAAAGACATAAATGATATTAAATTTTTAAATAGTTATAATATTGACCGCATTGAATATTGTATTAATTTAGAAAAAGGTGGATATACACCATTACTTAAAGATATAAAGCAAGCAGCAAGCATTTCTAAAATTCCTGTAAATGTTATTGTTAGATATTCTGAANAAGAATATTATGGTTTTTGAGAATTTAAAAAAATGTTAAAAACTATTAAAAAAATTTCAAAGACAGACATTAATGGAATTGTAATTGGAGCATTATCTAAAAACAAATTAGTTTCTAGAACAAGAATGAACAAGATAATGAAACAGACAAAAAAATTAAAAGTAACATTTCATCGAGCTTTTGACAACATTGCTTTAACTAATAAAAATGAAGAAATGAATTACTTGAATGAAGTTAAAGTTGATTCAATTTTAACTTCAGGAACGCCAACTGGAGTTTCAAATAATTTAAAGCTTTTAAATGAATTAGAAGACAATCGAGTAAAGAATAATTTTCAAATAAAACTATTAGTTGGTGGGGGTGTAAATTTTGAAAACATAGAAAGTGTTAAAAAGTTTGCAAAGTCTATTCACATCGGAAGTTTGATTCGTGAAGATAGTTCATGAAACAAACCAATTTCAAATGAATTATTAAACAAAATAATAAAAACATTGAAGTAATAAAAAAATATGCTTATAAGGCATATTTTTTTTATCTAAAATATTTTTAATGATATTATTTACTCTATAATTTGGGGTTCTTATGAATAAAAAAATAAAATTTTGTATAAAAATATTTTTTATTTTATTACTAATATTTATTGGGTGTCTTTTACTTACTAAACATGCCAAAATCTATGCTTTTAGCTCACTTACTAACTATTCAGATATTGATTGCAATCCTTATCCAGAGAATAAAACAAATGAAAAATTAGCTTCTGTAAGGAACAACAACGGAAAGTTTTTAAACCAATATTTTTCTAAAGACTACAACGAAAAATACCAAAAAATAATAGGAAATTTAAATAAGAAAGAAATAAATTTTATAAAATCATGTGAAAAAAATTTATCCAAAACCATTGTTAACAATAAAAGTGTTTATAAAGATAATAAAAATTTTTTAAATTATAAAAAACAAAATATGTTTTCTTTTATTAATGATTCAAGGTTAAAATTATCTTTATTCAAAAAATATATTCACCCAAAGTTTTGATTTGAATTTTTTCATAATTTATTATCACTTAACTATATTATTGAACAACTATTTGGCAAAGATCATTTATTTAAGATTATCGGTAAATTAACGATTAATGAGGAAAATAGAACAAAAAATGTTTTAGCTCAAACTTATACAAAAACCAAAATTATCAACAATAATTTTTTTAGATTTATTGATATAAATTTAACAAAAAAAGCATTAAACATTTTTATAATTTACAAAAACTTTTTAAAAGGTTTTTACTCTACAGGAAATATTTCTTCAATTTTATTTCATGAAGTAGGGCACGCTATTTCTAACTATCTAAATGTAAAAACAAAGTATAAAAATAATATTAATAATTTTACAAAATTTTATGAAATAAATACAACAAAAAAAAACTAAAGCTAAAACTAGTTTATCAAACTATNNCTTAATACAACACCAATTTCTCATATTTTAGTAAATTATATATCCAAAACATTAAATTATAATGGAACAAACAATAGAACCAAAAAACTTTTAGCCTGAATGATTGTTCCTTCAGCATATGGAAGATTAGAATATAACACAAAACATCAATATGAAGAATTGTTTGCTGAAGCCTTTGCTTATTGGTTGTTAACGCCAAACAATCAAAAAAGTATTAAATGACTTATTTTACACGATTTTTTTTATAAATTTAAGTTAAAGATTATACTTCTTTCCCAGCTAATAATTTTTCTAAATAATCGCCGACACCACCATTATTGTTATCTAAGTGAGTAATTCCTCGACAAAATGTTTTTAATATACGATTACCGTTTTTCATAGCAATTCCATATCCAACGTTTTTAATCATGTTAATATCATTCATTTCATCACCAAAGGCAATTACATCTCTAATGTCTACATTATAATATTGAGCTAATAACATAGCTGTATGTCCTTTATCAACTAACTTACTTGTAATATTTATCAAGGTTTTATCTTTGTTTTTTCCAAAACCAACAGATGTTAAACTTATAGAATTGTGGTACTTTTCAAATACACGATAAACATTATCTAAATCTTTGCTAGAATTATTAAAAACCAAAGAAATATTACATGAGGGACCCGTTCAACTAAAGGGGTCGCCTATAAAATAATTATCATCTTCTAATTCTTCTTCACCATATTCTAAATGAAAGAAAGTCTCTACGTCATAATCTTTCTTTGAACAAATAGACTTATTATAATATTCAATTAGTATGTTTTCGTGTAAATCTTTTATAGGTTTTTCGTTTAAAATAGATTTAATAATATCATTAGATAAAGGAAATAATATTCTTTTAAATTCTTCACTACCTGGATCGTGAATATGTCCACCATCAAAGTTGTTCAATAAAGTGTTTAAACCTAATTCTCTATAATACTGAATACTAGCTCTGTTTGGTCTGGCTGTAATTATACAAACATAATGTCCGTTTTTTGAAGCTTTAATCAAAGCTTCTTTTGTTTTGGGGTGAATCGTTTTACCATCATTTCTTAATGTTGTACCATCCAAATCAATTAATATTAGTCTTTTTTTATTTAAATCATCTAATCTCATTAAATCCTCCATACCTAAAAATAGGCATCATTACAATAATATTCTATAACATATAAGGGGGTTATAACAAATGAGATCTGTTTTGAATATAAAATTAGCAATTAAAAGTTGACTTTGCTAACAAATTTGTTATTATATTATTAGCAAACAAACATATTAATTGCTAAGGAGGTATTTCATGAATTTTACACAAACAGCAGGTCCTTCTGATAACAGAAAACCATTAGAAAAGTATGGTAAAAACCTTAACCAGTTAGCGCTAGACAACAAACTAGACCCTATAATTGGTAGACAAGAAGAAATTAACCGTGCTATAAGAATTTTATCAAGAAGAACTAAAAACAACCCAGTATTAATTGGTGAACCAGGGGTAGGTAAAACTGCAATTGTTGAAGGAATAGCTCAAAGAATTATTAAAAAAGATATTCCAACACACTTAGAAAATAAAATAATTTACGAGTTAGACTTAGGTTTATTGATTGCTGGAGCCAAATTTCAAGGAGAATTTGAAGAAAGATTAAAATCTGTCATTAAACAAGTGAAAGATTCTCACGGAAATATAATCTTATTTATTGATGAACTTCATTTAATTGTTGGAACCGGAAAAACTCAAGGAGCAATGGATGCAAGTAATTTATTAAAGCCAATGTTAGCAAGAGGAGAATTACATTGTATTGGTGCAACAACATTAGACGAACACAGAAACTACATTGAAAAAGATCAAGCTTTAGAAAGAAGGTTTCAAAAAGTTTATATTAACGAATCAACACCAGAAGAAAGTATTTCAATTTTAAGAGGATTAAAAGAAAGGTTTGAAAATTTCCATGGTGTAAGAATTAGCGATAAAGCAATTGTGGCTTCAGTTAATTTATCATCTAGATATATAACGGATAGATTCTTACCAGATAAAGCGATAGATTTAATTGATGAAGCTTGTGCTAACGTTAAAACTGAAATAACATCTGTACCAACAGAATTAGATAATGTTAACAGAAAGATAATGCAATTAGAAATTGAAAAAGCAGCTCTTTCAAAAGAAAAAGACAAAGTTTCGTTTAATAGGTTGCAAGAAGTTAATAATAAATTAAATGAGTTAAAACCAACTCAAGATAAATTATCAAAACAATGAACAAAAGAACGAAATGATGTTAATGAAATAAAAGCTTTAAAAGAAAAAATTGAAAAAACTAAAAATGAATTAGAACAAGCTCAAACAAATGGTAATTTTAGTAGAGCTGGGGAAATTACATATTCAGTAATTCCAAAATTAGAAAAAGAGTTAACAGAAAAATTATCATCATTACCTAAAAATAAAATGGTTAGTGAAGAGGTAACAGATATTGAAATTGCTAATATTATTTCAATTTGAACTGGTATTCCATTAAACAAATTAGTTTCTGATGAAAAAGAAAAACTAATGAATTTAAAAAATAAATTAAGACATTTAGTTAAGGGACAACCCGAAGCTGTTGAAGCAATTGGAGATGCATTAATTAGAAGTAGAAGTGGAATTAAAGATCCTTCAAAACCAATTGGGAGTTTCTTATTTTTAGGGCCCACTGGTGTTGGTAAAACACATGTTGCTCGTAGTTTAGCTGATATTATGTTTAATTCAAACAAAAATATTGTTAGAGTTGATATGTCAGAATACATGGAAAAACATTCTGTTAGCAAATTAATTGGAGCACCTCCTGGATATGTTGGATATGAACAAGGTGGTCAATTAACAGAAGCTATAAGAAGACGTCCATATTCAATTATTTTATTTGATGAAATTGAAAAAGCACATCCAGATGTAATAAATGTTTTATTACAAATATTAGATGATGGGCACATAACTGATGGGTTAGGTAAAAAAATTGATTTTAAAAACACTGTTATTATTATGACTTCAAATGTAGGATCTGAACTATTATTATCAGAATATAATGATGGTTTAGGAGTTAAAATCAAAAAAGAATTATCTAAAGTATTTAAACCAGAAATTTTAAACAGAATTGATAACATTATTGTTTTCAATGCTTTATCAAAAACAATAATAAAAGAAATAATAATCAAAGAACTAAGTGATTTAACAGAAAGAATCGTGAAGTTAAAAAATATGAAATTTACTTTTTCAGAGGAAGTATATAAAAAAATCTTAGATGAAGCTTACGATAAAGAATTTGGAGCTCGTCCAATTAAACGTTATATTAGTTCAAATATTGAAACATTCATTGCCCAAAAAATAGTTGAAGGGCTTGTAAAAGAAGATTCTAATAATTTAATTTCTTTCAATAATGATAGTTTTACTTTAACATCAGCAAATAAATTAAATTAGCACTTGAATAATCTGATTGTTAATTTATAATTAATTTATTAGCAGTTAAATAAATATTCTGCTAAGGAGAATAAATGTTATCTACAAGACAGAGAAATATCTTAAAAATAATTATTGAAGAATATACAAGAACAGCTCAACCTGTTGGTAGTAAGACAATTTTAGAATCTAATTTATTAGATGCAAGTTCTGCCACTATTAGAAATGAATGTGTAACTTTAGGAAAAGAAGGTTATTTGGAAAAAGAGCATACATCTTCTGGTAGAATTCCATCAACAAAAGGGTATCGATATTATGTTGATTATCTGATGGATAAAAAAAATGTTGATGATTTAAAAGTTCGTATTGAAACAATCTTTGAAGATAGAAGTTTAACGATTGATGACATTTTAAATCAAACAGGAGAAATCCTTAGTGAAATGACTAATTTAGCAACTGTTGTTGTTGATAAAAACAACTTAACAAATTATATTAGAAAAATAGAAATGCTTAAAATATCAAATACTAGTGCCGTTGTAATATTTGTATTATCTAGTGGTCACGTTGAAAATAAAACATTTGTTTTTAATGAAGAAAATAAAATTGATGATTTAAAAAGATCAATTGAAATTATTAATGAACGTTTATCACAAACTACTCTAGAAAATATTCTAGAAAAGTTTGAGGCAATAAGACCAATCTTACAACAACAAGTAAAAAATTATGAGTTAATTTTCAAACAGTTCGTTAATGCTTTAACAAGCATTAATGCGCCATCTCATTCTAAACATGGAGTACATTACATGTTAACAAATCCTGAATATAATACTCCAGAAAAAATTAAAGAAATCATTACCTTTATTGAAACGGTTTCACCATTTGAGTTTTTTAAAAAATCACAAAACAATAAAAATGGCAAATCATTTATAGATGTAAAAATTGGTGAAGAAGGTGGATTTGAAAACAATAATGTTTCTTTAATAACAACTTCATATCAAGAAAAAGATGGTTCAGAAAAAAGCTTAGTAGTTTTAGGACCTAAAAGAATTGAATATGATAGAATTTATAACATTTTAGAATGGTTAAACGAAAAAATTCAAGGAATGTCAAATAATAATCAGGGAGATGAAAATGAGTAAAAAAAACACAGAAAAAGTTGAAAAACAACAACCTACAAGTGAACAGATTATTGAAAATTTTAAAAATTTAATAATTGAAAACAAAACACTTACAACTGATTTTGAAAATATCATTAATATATTAAATGATCAAAAAAAAGAAATTGAAAATTTAAAAAATGATCGTTTAGTAGCTTTAGCTGATAAAGAAAATCATAAACATATGGTTAATGAAGAAATTCGTAATATTAGAAAATATGAAGGACAAAAGTTGGCTGAAGAAATTGTAACAATTTTAACTCCTTTTGAAGGAGCATTAAAAGTTAAAAATTTACCGGATGGAGCTAAAAACTTTTTAATCGGATTTGAAATGATTTTTAACAATATAGTTCAAGCATTACAAAATCAAGGGGTAACAATAATTGACCCCAAAGAACAAGAAACTTTCAATCCCGATTTACAAGAAGCTGTAAATGTGGAAGAAAGCGAAAACAAAGAAAGTACTAAAGAACCAATTATAACAAAAGTATTAAGCAAAGGTTATATGTTAAAAGATCGCGTTATTAAACATGCGCTTGTAAACATAAAAAAATAAAGGCGAAAGGATAGGTAATTAAATATGTCAAAAATTATAGGAATAGATTTAGGAACTACAAACTCTTGTGTAGCAATTATGGATGGTAAAGATCCAAAGGTATTAGAAAATCCAGAAGGGTTAAGAACAACACCATCTGTTGTATCATTTAAAAATGAAGATATCATTATTGGGGATGCAGCTAAAAGACAAGCTGTAACAAACCCTAACACTATTAGCTCAATTAAAAGAAAAATGGGAACTAGTGAAAAAGAAACAATCAATGGTAAAGAATATACACCAGAACAAATATCAGCAGAAATTTTACGTTATATGAAAGGTTTTGCTGAAAAAAAATTAGGACAAAAAGTAACAAAAGCTGTTATTACTGTTCCAGCTTACTTTAACGATGCTCAAAGACAAGCTACTAAAAATGCTGGTAAAATTGCTGGATTAGATGTTGAAAGAATTGTTAACGAACCAACAGCAGCTGCTTTAGCTTATGGAATTGATAAAACAGATAAAGAACAAAAAATCTTAGTATTTGACTTAGGAGGGGGAACATTTGACGTTTCTATTCTTGAGTTAGCTGGTGGTACTTTCGAAGTATTGTCAACATCTGGGGATAATCATTTAGGTGGAGATGACTTTGATATTAAAGTTATGAACTGAATGGTTCAAGAATTTAAAAAAGATCAAGGTGTTGATTTGCAAAAAGATAAAATGGCAATGCAACGTTTAAAAGAAGAAGCAGAAAAAGCTAAGAAAAATTTATCATCACAAATGCAAACTGAAATTTCAGCACCATTTATTACAGCACAAGATGGAGTGCCATTACACTTAAGTTTATCTTTAACAAGAGCAAAATTTGAAGAAATGACACGTGATTTAGTTGAAAGAACAATTAAACCAGTTAAAGATGCTTTAAAAGAAGCAAAATTATCTCCAAGTGAATTGGATCAAATATTATTAGTTGGTGGTTCAACAAGAATTCCAGCTGTACAAGAAGTTATTAAAAATGAATTAAAAAAAGAAGCTAACCGTACAATTAACCCGGATGAAGTTGTGGCAATTGGAGCTGCAATTCAAGGTGGAGTATTAAGTGGAGACGTTAATGATGTTTTATTATTAGACGTAACACCATTATCATTAGGAATTGAAACATTAGGAGGAATTTGTACAAACCTTATTCCAAGAAATACAACAATCCCAACTAAGAAAACTCAAGTTTTCTCAACTGCAATGGATAATCAACCAGCTGTAGATATTCACGTGTTACAAGGTGAAAGAAAAATGGCTGCTGACAATAAAACATTAGGACGTTTCCAATTAAGTGGAATTAAACAAGCGCCAAAAGGTGTACCACAAATTGAAGTGACTTTCTCAATTGATGCTAACGGAATTGTATCTGTTGGTGCAAAAGATTTAGAAACAAAACAAGAACAATCAATTACAATTACTAATAATGATGGATTGACTGATGAAGATATCAAAAAAATGATTGAAGAAGCTGAAGCAAATCAAGAAAAAGATGAAATTAAATTGAAAAATATTGAAACTAAAAACCAAGCAGAACAATATATTTCAACAATTGAAAATAGTTTAAAAGATAACAAAGAAGCAACAGAAGATCAGAAAAAACAAAGTGAAGAATTAGTTAAAGAGTTCAAAGAGTTATTAGAAAAAGAAGACTATGAAACTTTAAGAACAAAAATGGGTGAATTGGAAGCTGCAATGCAACAAGCAGCACAACACATGAGCCAAGCTAATGGTGAAGCTGCGAATGGAGATGCACCAACAGAAGATCCTTCACAACCAAAAGATGTAAAAGCTAAAAGTAAGAAAAAAGACGATAAAAAAAGTAAAAACTAAGAAAATAAACAGGAAACTGTTTATTTCTTTTAATGGGAGAATAAAAAATGAGCAATAAAAGAGATTATTATGAAGTTTTAGGAATAAGTAAGAGTGCCACGCAAGCTGAAATAAAAGCAGCTTTTAGAACCCTTGCTAAAAAATATCATCCAGATATTTCTAAAGAAGAAAATGCTGAAGATAAATTTAAAGAAATAAATGAAGCTTATGAAGTTTTATCGAACGAAGAAAAGCGTAGCGCTTATGATAAGTTTGGTCATGCTGGAATGAACGGTCAAGGTGGCTTTGGTGGCTTTGAAGGATTTTCTGGCTTTGGTGGCTTTGAAGACATTTTTAGTGGGGGATTTGGAGATATTTTTGACAACTTCTTTGGCGGTTCTCGTCGCGGAGGCGGTCAAAAATCGACAAATGGTTATCCTACAAAAGGAGCTGACATTGGAGCTGTAATTGATATTACATTAAAAGAAATGATGTTTGGTGTTGATAAGTCTATTGAAATCAAGATTGATAGTGTTTGTGATACTTGTGATGGAATTGGAGCTAAATCAGCTAGTGATGTTGAAACTTGTAGTGAATGTAAAGGACAAGGATTTGTTATTGAGCAAAAACGAAGTCTATTTGGAATAGTTCAACAACAAGTTAAATGTCACCATTGTAAAGGTCGTGGAAAAATTATTAAAGTTAAGTGTACTGACTGTAAAGGGTCTGCACGTAAATTGATAACAGAAGAAATTGAATTTCAAATTCCAAAAACTATTTTACCTAACCAACAAATTCGTTTACGTAATAAAGGTCACCATGGTTTTAATAAAGGGCCAAGGGGAGATATTTATTTAGAAGTACGAGTACAAGAAAGTAAATACTTCGAACGTCATGAGCACGATTTATTATTAGATCTAGAAGTTCCATACTTAGATTTAATTTTAGGTACTGATTTAGAAATTCCAACTTTTGATGGAATCGTTAAAGTTAAAGTAGCACCAAATACTAAAAATAATACAAACCTTAAAATTGCCAATCATGGATTCTTTAAAGGTTTTATTAATAGACGTGGGGATATGTTTGTTAATTTAATTGCTAAAATGCCTAAAAAACTATCAACAGAAGAAAAATCTCTTTTACAAAAATTAAAAAAACAAAGTAAAGACAAAATTGCTGACGATTATTTAGATAATCTATAAATTTAAAAGAAAAAAACCATCAACTTGATGGTTTTTTTATTATAATTATTTATTTTTCTTCTCTGTGATATCCGAAAGCTCCACCTCTTAAAGATTGAGCGTTGTAACCTAAATTACGTAATTCTTTTGCTACATCAGTACTTCTGTTTCCAGCATTACAGATGATAACTGAATGACGATCTTTAGAAGATAAATATTTTTCAGGGTCTTTCAAAATCAATTTCATTGGAATGTTTTTTGTATTTGGAACTTTTTTTAACGAGTTAAACTCTTCTTCAGTTCTAACATCAATTAAATCAACATCACTACTATCGATTAATGTTTTTAGTTCTTCTTTTTCAATATATAAATCTTTCATATATAAATCTCCTTTGTAGTTTGCCCTTATTAACTTAGCTGTCTACTAAATTATTATACCATTTATAATATTCTAAAAAAGCCATAGGATAAGTGGTAATATATAAACATGAGAAAAAATTTTGAAATTCAATTAAATGATAAGCTTTTAACTGTGGAATTAAATAAGTATGCTTTACAATCTGAAAATAGTTGTATGATTCGTTATGGTAATACAACTGTTTTAGCAACTTTAAATACACAACCAACAAATGGTGTAGATTTTTTACCTTTAACAGTAATATTTCAAGAAAAGTTATATTCTGTTGGAAAAATACCGGGAAGTTTTCAAAAAAGAGAAGGAAAGCCATCAGAATTTGCAATTGCTACAGGTAGATTAATAGATCGAGCAATTAGACCTTTGTTTCCTAAGGGTTATAATAACGAAGTGCAAATTAACTTAAGTGCTTTGTCAGTTGAAAATAAAACAGATGCAAGGTTTGCGGCTTTTATTGGAGCTATGGTTGTTTTATCTTTATCAAAAATAAATTTATTAAGCACTGCTAGCATGTTTTATTCTTCTTCAAAAAATAATAATACATCAGATTGTGATGTAAATTCAAACGATATATTTATCGTAACTACTAATGATAAAATTGTTATGATAGAAGCGTTTGTTAATGAATTAAAAGAAAAAGACTTTTTACATATTGTTAAAAATGCATTTAGTTTTAACAAAACAATAATAAATTTTATAAATGAAATTTGCAAAGGTAATGATGTACAAAAAGAATCATTACAAATAAAAAGTAATGTAGTTCAAAATGATTTTAGCGATGTTAAACAAGAATTTATAAAAAGTGTCAACGAAATAATTTTAAGTAAAAAAAATAATGATAAACAACAAAGTGTTTTAAATTTAATCACAAAAACTATTAATAATTTTTCTATAACAAATAATCAAGTGAACATAGAAGCTTTAAGGAACATTTTACTTAATGAATTTAAAATTCTTTATCGTGAAAATATTTTAAAAAATAAAATAAGGTTAGATAATAGAAAATTAACTGAAATAAGAGAATTAGCAGCTGAAATTGATAATATTCCCTTAGTACATGGGAGTGGTCTTTTTAATAGAGGTAAGACACAAGTTTTAAGTTTATTAACACTTGGAGCTTTAGATGAGAACCAGATTATTGATGGTATAACCGATGTTGATAATAAAAAATTTATGCATCACTATAACTTTGCACCATTTTCTATTGGAGCAGTTGGTAAATACAATGGTGTTTCTAGAAGAGAAATTGGACATGGTTTATTTGGAGAAAATGTTTTAGTAAAAGTTTTACCTTCAGTTGATGAATTTCCTTATACAATTAGATTAGTTTCTGAAGTGTTGGCATCTGATGGTTCAACATCGCAAGCTGCTATTTGTGCAAGCATTCTAGCGTTGATGGCTGGTGGTGTTCCAATAAAAAAAAATTNNGTTTCAGGATTAGCTTTTGGTTTAATTTATGATAATGAAAGCAAATATGAAATATTAACAGATATTTCCGGTATGGAAGATCACTTAGGAGATATGGATTTTAAAATTGCTAGATCAAATGATGGTATCTTTGGAATTCAAATGGATTTAAAAATCCCTGGAATAACTTTAGAATTATTTGAAGATATTTTACAAAGAACAGGAAAAAGCTTAAAAAAAGTTATTGATGTTATTAAAAAAACAATTAAAACTCCCCGCATTAAATTAGCGGAAAATGTTTCAAAACACATGATTTTAACAATACCAAATAATATGATCAAAGTATTAATCGGAACTGGTGGAAAAACAATAACAAATATCATTAAAAACAATGATGATGTTAAAATAGATATAAATGAAAGCGGTAAGGTTATAATTTATCACCAAAATTTAGAAACAATTAAACAAGCAATTGAAGATATTCAAAAAGTAATAAAAACATATAAAATCGGTGATTCTATTAATGGAGTTGTAAAAAAAATTGTAGACTTTGGAATATTTGTTAAAATTGATAACAACATAGAAGCGCTTTTACACAAATCAAAAATATTTAAAGCTTCAAATCTTGATAATATTAATATTGAAGATTACTTTAAACTTGAACAAAAAATTAAGACTAATATAATAGAAATAGATAATAAAAATCGTATAAAATTAGAACTAACTAAAAAGATATAGGAGATATTATGAAAATTGCAATCGATGTAATGGGTACTGATAAAGGAATTGAACCAATAATAAAAGCGATAAAAACTTTTACAAAAACTAATGATGATGTAAAATATGTGCTTGTGGGTAATGAATCAGAAATAAAAATAATCGCCGATAAAGTAAAGTTAAGAAGCGATAAATATGAAATATTTAATACTTCAGAATTTATTGAACCAGGAGAGGGGATAATGTCTTTTAGAAGAAAAAAAGACAGTTCTTTAACTCAAGGATTGAACTTATTAAAAAATGATGAAGTTAGCGCTTTTATTTCTGGTGGTTCAACCCCGGCTTTCTTGGCTGGTTGTCAAATAATGATTGGTTCTATTAATGATATGCGACCAGCTTTTATGCCTTTTATTCCAACAGTTAAAAAAGGTAAATATGTAAATATGTTAGATGTTGGAGCATCGGTGGAAAACACAGCTAAGGATCTACATAATTTTGCATTAATGGCAAAAATATATGTTGAAAAAGTGTTAGATTTAGAAAACCCAAGAATTGGTTTATTGAACATTGGAGAAGAATCAACAAAAGGGTTAGATTTTCATAAAGAAGCTTACAAAGTTCTTGAGCAAGATAAATCATTAAACTTTGTAGGGAATATTGAATCACGCGACATTGTTATCAATAGTTCAGATATAATAGTTTGTGATGGGTATTCTGGTAATTTAGCATTAAAAGCAATTGAAGGAATGGCTCAAAATTTAATGATGGTTCTAAAAAAAGAATTAAAGAAAAATCTTTGAAGAAAATTAAAAGCTTTAAGTTTAAGAAAAGCTTTTAAAGGAATGAAAGAAACTTTCGATTATCGAAATAATGCATCAGCAATTGTTTTAGGATTAAATAAAATTGCTATTAAAACACATGGAAGCAGTGATGAAATATCATGATTAAGTGCATTGCGCTTATCTANNAAAAAAGCTGTAGAACAAGATGTATCAAATAGAATTAAGGATGGTTTAACAAATGAGTAATAAAAATATTGACAATGCAACATGAGGAAACTTAAAGTATCGATTAAAAACATTTTTTGATAAATTTAACATTGAAATTAAAAACGTGGACACATATTATAATGCTTTAACACATAACTCTTATGCTAATGAATATAATTTAGATTTTAATTATCAACGTTTAGAGTTTTTGGGAGATGCTATTTTACAACAAACAATTTCATTGTATTTGTATAAAAAGTATTCTGATAAAAAAGAAGGAGAAATCACTTCTTTAAGAAGTAAAATTGTTCGAGATGCAACACTTGCTTCAATTGCAATTCATTTAGACTTAGGTCGTTTAGTATTATTGGGAAAAGGTGAATTAAAAACTGGGGGAATTGAAAAAACAAGCATTTTATCAGATGTTTATGAATCTCTATTAGCAGCAATTTACTTAGACAATGATGAAAGTGTTGTGCATAAATTTGTTGAAGAAACATTAATTAAGTATTGTGATGAAAATGATATTGTAAATGAAATTAAAGACCACAAAACCGAGTTACAAGAATATTTACAAGCTGATAACAAACGTACTTTGAACTATGTTGTAGCTAAAGAAACAATTGATCCAACATCAAAAAAAACTATTTATAAAGTTACAGCTAACATTGATAATTTAATATACGGTGTTGGTTCTGCTAATAGTATTAAAGAAGCTGAACAACAAGCAGCTCAAAATGCTTTAAAAAAGCTTAAATTAATATAGAAAGACTTATATATGGAAAAACATCTATTAGCTTTCATTGCAATTACATTGTTTAGTTTATGATTAACTACAACCATTATTGCAGGATTTGTAAGGTTATATTATCGTAAAGCAAGTATTAAAAATCAAAATCAAGAATTATTAACAACTGTTCTAGATTATTTTCAATGTAACGACATAAATGTTGGTTATCAAAACCGTGTTGGTTCTTTTGGAATATTTAAATCAAAAACAAATATTCTAGTTTTAAATAAGAAGTGATTTACAGATAAAACATCAATAAGTCACATTTTTAATACGATTTTAACAACATTTAAGGCTGTTCAAGCTAAAAATAAGATGAGTAATAGTCATCGAACTTTAAAAGCGGGAAAAATTATTAATACAATTGCGTTAATTTCATTTATAACAATGTTAATTTTATACTCAATTTCATTTGTGGTTGAAAACCAATATGTGGATGTCTTTTTTGATACTTTTGCTTCTATATATCTTTTTTTGCTATTAATTTCTTTGGCAATTTGAATATATAGTTTAGAAAGGTTTAGAGTTGAAGTTAAATCTTTTGCAGAAGAGGTTTACGGAATTAAAATTGCTGGTATGATTAATAAGTACTTGAATGCTGTATGCTTATCAGTAACATTTAATGGTTTTTTTTAAAAAAATATTAAAATATTCTTGCACTTTTAAAACTTATTATATATAATAAAAATTGTGCTTATAAATAATGCCTAGTTAGCTCAGNNTTGGTAGAGCGCTCGGCTGTTAACCGAATGGTCACAGGTTCGAGTCCTGTACTAGGCGCCATTNATTTTTTAAACATATTATTACGGCCTGTTGGTGAAGCGGTCAACACACATGCCTTTCACGCATGCATTCACGGGTTCAAACCCCGTACAGGTCACCATANNTTTATTTTCGAGTGTTAGCTCAGTTGGGAGAGCATCTGCCTTACAAGCAGGCGGTCGGGGGTTCAAGTCCCTCACACTCGACCATTTTTTTAATTTTTATACGCTGGCGTGGCTCAATTGGTAGAGCAACTGACTTGTAATCAGTAGGTTGGGGGTTCAAGTCCTCTCGCCAGCACCATTTCTCTTGTTAGCTCAGTTGGTAGAGCAACTGGCTTTTAACCAGTGGGTCGTAGGTTCAAGTCCTACACAGGAGACCATTCCCCGGGTTTGGCGGAANTTGGCAGACGCACCAGACTTAGGATCTGGCGAGGTAACTCGTGGGGGTTCGACTCCCTTAGCCCGGACCATTAATATTTACCACAATGTGGTTTTTTTTATTTTTGTTAGACTTTTGTTATTAATTAATGTATAATTTGCGCAATACATAAATAATAAAAGGAGTGTAACATGAATAAAAACAATAAATTAGCATTTTTTTCAGATTTAGATGGAACTCTTTTAAACAATACACACCAATTTAGCGATTACACAAAAGAAATGGTTGATAATATTCAAAAAAATGGGCATTATTTTGTTGTTACAACTGGTCGTTTGATTGGGGATGCAATTAGTCAAGCTAAACAACTTGGTTTAGATAAGCATAAAGGATTTGTTATTGGTAATAATGGAGCTGCATTATATTCATTTAGAGATAATAAATTTTTATGAGAAATGCATTTTACAAATCAAGAAGTTAAAAATTTATATGAATTTGCGGGACAAGATTTTAAACTTAATTTATTTGGTCAAAAAACAGTGTATGTTAATAAAAAAGGAAAAAATTCACTATATTGAGCTAAAGTAATGAATGCAAATTATAATATTAGTAGTTCACATAATAATATTACTGATAATGTATATAATGGTGTTTTATTATCTTACAAAGATTTAACAAAAGCAGAAGCAAATAAAGTTATTGCTGATTTTAGATTAAAGTTTCCATTTTTAGATATTAAGCAATATAGCAATCGTGTATTTGATATTTCATGTAAAAATATATCTAAGGGAACTGCTTTATTATTTTTATCGCACCATCTAAACGTTTATGTTAAAGATACATTTTCTTTTGGTGATTCTTACAACGATTTAGAAATGATTGAAGTTGCTGGGAATGGGATTGCTGTTACTAATGCAATTGAGGATGTATTAGTAAAAGCTAAAAAAATTGTCGGATCAAATGATGAAGACGGAGTAGCAAAGTTTTTAAAAGAAATTATCTAAAATATAAATCTTAATTAATAGCAATTTTAATTTTTTATTATATAATTACAAACGTGTATCAAAAGTAACGGAGGAAAATATATGATTATAAACCCAAAAAACTCAGCAGAATTTAATGAAGCAATTAATTCTGACAAACCAACATTAGTGGACTTTTACGCAGATTGATGTGGTCCTTGTAAAATGATGGAACCATTATTTACAAATGTTGCAAACGATGCAAATTATAATGCAAAAATTAATTTCCTAAAATTAAATGTTGATAACGTTGGAGATATTGCTCAAAAATATCAAATAACATCAATTCCGACAACTGCAATTTTCCAAAATGGAANNAAATTGTTGGTGAAAAAAAAAGTTGGTTTCATGACACAACAAAATATCGAACAATTTATTAATGATACAGTAAAATAATTGATTTTAAAAAACAAACAAAATGTTTGTTTTTTTTTGCTAAATTATTAACCTTTTTTATCACAAAAAAATATATAATTATATTATGAAATTAGTAATTATTAGTTAAAGGAAAAAAAATGGAATTTTCACATAAAGCAATTGAAAAAAAATGACAAAAAATTTGAGAAGAAAAAAATGTTTTTAAACTAAAAACAAATGNNGAGTTAAAAAAATCATATGTATTAGATATGTTCCCATATCCATCTGGTTCTGGTTTACATGTTGGTCACCCAAAAGGATATACAGCAACTGATGCTATCGCAAGATTTAAGTTACTGAATGGCTATGATGTAATGCACCCAATTGGATGAGATGCTTTTGGACTACCAGCTGAACAATATGCATTACAAACTGGGAATGACCCAGCTGTTTTTACAAACAAAAATATCGATAATTTTCGTCGTCAGTTAAAATCATTAGGTTATTACTATAATTATGAAATTGAAGTAAATACAACAGATAAAAACTATTATCGAACAACACAATGAATTTTTTCTAAACTTTTTGAACATGGATATGCAGAGCTAAAAGATGTTGATGTTAATTGATGTGAGGGATTAGGGACAGTGTTGGCTAATGAAGAAATCGAAACAGTCAATGGACAAATGGTTTCTGAAAGAGGTGGCTTTCCTGTTATAAAAAAACCTATGAAACAATGGGTTTTAAAAATAACAAAATTTGCCGATGAATTATTAGAAGGTCTTGATGATTTAGAATGACCAGATTCAGTTAAAAATTTACAAAAAAACTGAATTGGTAAATCACAAGGGCATAATGTAAACTTTGTAGTTAAAAATAATAATTCTAAACTAAAGGTTTTTACAACAAGATTGGACACAATTTATGGTGTTTCTTATATTGCGATCTCTCCAGAAAACAAAATTGTAAAAGAGATTTGTGATAAAAAGTTAATTAAAAAAATTGACGATTTTATTAATATAACAAAAAGTAAAACTGATCTAGAACGACAAGATGCTTCAATTGAAAAAAATGGCTTATTTATTGGAGCATATGCTATTAATCCAATAAACAATCAAGAAGTACCAATTTACATTGCAGATTATGTTTTAAACTCTTTTGCTAATGGAGCTGTTATGGGTGTTCCGGGACACGATAAAAGAGATTTTATGTTTGCTAAAAAGTATAATTTACCAATAACTTATATAATAGAGAATAACGATAATAATAGTGTTGTTCTTGAAGATGGTAAACACATTAACTCTGAGATAATAAATGGATTAAATATTTATGATGCAAAAGAAATTTTAGAAACAAAGTTTAATAAGGTAATTGAAAAACAAGTTCACTTTAAATTAAGGGATTGATTATTTTCAAGACAAAGATATTGAGGAGAGCCATTCCCAATAATTCATTTAGAAAATGGTGATATTGTTTTAGAAAAAAACTTACCATTAGAATTACCTAAATTAAAAAACATTACTTCATCAAACACAGGAGAATCACCATTATCTCTTGCAACAGATTGATTAAAGGTAAAGGTGAACGGAGTTCTAGGCACAAGAGAAACAAATACAATGCCGCAATGAGCTGGTTCTTGTTGATATTATTTAGGATATATTTTAAATAATGGAGATGGAACATATTTGGACATTACAAGCAAAGAAGCACAAACTAGATTAGCTAAATGATTACCAGTTGATTTATATGTTGGTGGACAAGAGCATGCTGTTTTACATTTACTTTATGCAAGATTTTGACATAAATTTTTATATAAACTAAACATGGTGCCAACAAAAGAACCCTTTATAAAATTGATCAATCAAGGAATGATTTTGGGAGAAGATGGCACAAAAATGAGTAAATCAAAAGGTAATGTTGAAAGTCCTGATGATATTGTTAATTCCCATGGAGCGGATACATTAAGATTGTATGAAATGTTTATGGGGCCAATTGAAGCTTCACTGCCTTGAAGTTTTAATGGATTAGATTCTTCTAGAAAATGATTAGACCGTGTGTTTAGAATGTATAATGACGCTAATATAATAAAAGAAAACTTAGTAAATGTTGATGTTATAAAAGCGTACAGTTTAATGATAAAAAACGTAACTAAAATGCTTGAAAACTTACAATTTAATACAGCTATTTCACAATTAATGATTTTTGTAAATGTTGTTTATAAAAACAATAAAGACATAAGTGTTAATTTACTAAAAGGGTTTGCAACATTGTTGAGTGTCTTTGCTCCTCATTTAGCTCATGAATTATATAGTAAATATGAAACTGAAAAACTAGTTATGTTTGAAACTTGACCAGCTTTTGACGAAAATATTTTAAATGAAAATACAACAAAATATGTTATTCAAGTAAATGGTAAATTAAAGTTAGCAATTGAATTAGAAAAAGAACTATCACAAGAAAAATTGTTAGAAATTTTATCAAATGAAGATCGTTTTAATAAACTTAATATTGATTATAAAAACGCTAAAAAAATTATATTTATAAAAAACAAAATAATTAATTTTGTTTTATAAGGAGAAATATGTATATAATTGCCATTGATTTAGGAGGGACATCTTCAAAGTGTGCTCTTTATTCATTAGAAAAACAAAAAACAGTTTGTAATTTTAAAATTAAAACTTCTAAAACTAATATTCTACAAAATTTAAAAATAGAAATTGATAATGTTTTACTTAACGAAAGTTTAACTTGAAATGACATTGATCTAATAAGTTTTGCGATGCCAGGATTTTTAGAGGCAGAAAAAGGGATAGTAAATTTAGCTGCCAATTTAAATTGAAAGAACTTTAATATTAAAGAAGAGTCTTTAAAAATTTTTAAAAAAAAATGTAATTNNATTGAAAATGACGCAAACGCTGCTGCTTTTGGGGAATATGTTTTTTTAAAAAAAGAAAAAAAAATAAACACAAAAAACTTGTTAATGTATACTCTTGGAACTGGAGTTGGTGGAGGGATCATTATTAATTCTAAACTTTTCAGAGGAACAAATGGGTTTGCTGGAGAATTTGGCCATGGTGGTCACTTTCAAACTAAATACAGTTGTAATTGTGGATTAGCAAATTGTATGGAAGCACTATCATCAGCAAGGGGACTTTTAAAATTATTGTTAGAAAATAAAAAAATATTATTAGAAAACAAAATTTTTAAGACAGCAGAAGAAATAAAATTGGAAAATTTAAAAAATGTTATGGGTCATCCTGTTATTGTGGATCTGATAAAATATTCTTTAAAACCACTTGCAAGTCATATGCAAACTCTTATATATTCTTTAAATCCAGATAGTGTTGTGTTATCGGGTGGCCTTACATTATTAGGAGAAGAATATTTAAAATTGCTAATTAGTCTTGTGTTTGAAAATGTCCCAAATTTTGTTCGAGACAGTGTAAAAATTTATATTTCAGAGTTACAAGAAAAAGCTGGAATGTTTGGAACTATCCAACTTGCTTTAAACACACTTTCTAATAGTAATTAATAAAAATTTTGTTAAAATAACAACAAGAGGTATTTAAAATGGAAAAAAATATAAAAAACGATGATAGAAACAAAGAAATTGATTTTGTTCAAATATCATTTCAAATAATAACGCATTCAGGAGTAGCTAAATCAAAAGCGACTGAAGCTATAATGAAAGCTAAAACAAGTGATTTTGAAGAAGCACACACTTTAATAAAAGATGCAGAATTTGAATTAGCTGAAGCTGCAAAACAACATGGAGATGTTATTTTTCAAGAAGCAAGAGATGTTAAGCATCCATTTTCTGTATTGTTTATGCATGCAGAAGATCAAATGATGACAACACAAATAGTTGTTCAAATGGCTAATGAATTTATTGATGTATACAAGGAGTTAAGAAATGGCAAGTAGAATTGGTGTATCGATATATCAAAACTTGGTAAAAGATATAAAAGAATTAGAACCTTATATAAAAAAATGTAGTGAAAATAATGTTAAAATTTTATTTACAAATTTAATTCACATGGAAAAATCTGATGTTGAAGGTTGAAACAGAATTAAAGAAATTACAAGATTATCTAAAAAATATGGAATAAGTGTATATGGAGATATTGATGATAAATCAATTGAAGCTTTTGGAATTGATAAAACCAACATTAATGATATTTTAAGATTTTTTAAAGAAGAAATAATGTTATCTGGTATTAGATTCGATTTAGAATTAGATGGTTCTTTAGAAGCTAAGTGTTCAAAAAATGATTTTGATTTTAAAATTATTTTAAATGCATCTTCACCATTTAAATATTTAGAATATGTAATGTCTAAAGGGGCAGATATTTCAAATATTATTGGTGGATATAATTACTATCCACAAATGTATACAGGGCCAAGTTTAGAATTTTTTCAACAAAATTTAGCTAAATATAAAAAACATAACATTGATTTTCAAGCATTTGTTGCTTTACAAAGAGATGATGTTAAAGGTCCTTGAGCTTATAATGACAACTTACCATCACTTGAAATGCATAGATCAGCTCCATTAGATTTCCAAATCCGCCATATGGTTGCAATGGGAGTGAAAGATATTTTTGTTTCAACACAGTATGTTAATGATGAAGAGTTTAATATTATTAATAATATTGATTTAACAAATGTATCTATGAAGATTGACTTAAATAAAAAAGTTTCAAAAAATGAATTAGAAATTATTTTTGACAAAGAAATACATTTTTTAAGACCTGACTTAGCAGAGTATATTAACAGAAGTTCTTTAACAAGAATTAAATATAAAAATACAGACATCAAGCCAACAGGAACTGATAAAGATATTTTCAAACCTGGAGATGTTGTAGTTTTAAATAATAATGGTTTAAATTACAAAGGTGAATTACACATTATTTTAAAAGAACTTAAAAACAACGGTAACATTAGAAACCTTGTTGGAACAATTAATGAAAATGAATATAAAATTATGGAATTGTTACAACCTGGACAAACATTCAAGTTTATTAAATAAAAAATATAAATAATTATTTAAAGGAAAAAAAATGACAAATAAAATACAAAAAACATCTGACAAAAAAACATTTGAACCGGAAGACACCCAAGAACTCCGTGAGGAGTTTGATTTAAAACTAGAAAACATCAATAAAGAATTGTATAACTCACGTTTTAGTGAGTCTTCAAGGATCATTAAGTTATTAATTAAACAAAAATTAAATTGCGATTTAGAATTAGTCTGAACAGCTTTAATGAAGCAAATATTAAGTGAAATAAATCCTAATATTACAACCGAGGATTTAAGCGAGGATAATTTTTATCGTTCTTCAAAAGCTGCTGGTAAAAAGTTTATTCGTGTTACATCATATAAACCGAATGAAGAATTTTCAATAGAGTGATTTTCATCTGAAGCTCACTTTACTAAAACAATTCAAATTGCAAAAAGAGGTGAAAAAACATTAGTTACTTATGTGCAAACAGTTAAGGGTAACAAAGCTAAAGCTAATATGTTTGAACAAGTTTTAAGAAATAATTATTTAAAATCAGAATTTTTAAATTTTAAGTTAACAATGTTAAAAATAAAAAAAGATCTAAATTTATTATCAGATAAAAAAGTTAAAAATTTTGATATTATCGTTAATTCAATAAAAATCAAAATTTCTAAGATTAGACTTTATCATAAATAAAATAATAAAAACGGCTTATTTTGAGCTGTTTTTTATTATAAAATTATAAAGAGGTTATATATATGGTTTATCCACAATTAAGTATTAATTTAGAACTAATTAAATCAAATGCTATTTCAGTAATTAAAGAATGTGATAAAAGAAATATGGATTTAGTTGCTGTTGAAAAACTAGTAGCAGGAGATGTAAAGGTTGCGCAAACACTAATAGACGCTGGTATAAAAACAATTGCTGATTCTCGTGTATTTAATTTAAAAAAACTCCAAAACATTAATGCTAAAAAAATGCTTTTAAGAATCCCAATGATGAGCGAAATTAAAGAATTAGTTAAATTTGTAGATGTATGTTTAGTTTCGGAAATAGAAGTTATAAAAGAAATTGATAAGCAAACAAAATCAGTTATTGAAGTTATCTTGATGATTGAAACTGGGGACATAAGAGAAGGTTTATGAGGAAACAAAGTCATTTTTGACACAGTTCAACAAATCTTAAAACTTAAAAATATAAAACTTACTGGAATCGGGACTAACTTTGCTTGTTTTGGAGCTACAGTTCCTACAATTACTAAAATGCAAGAAATGTCTGTCTTAAAAAAGAAAATAGAAGAAAGGTTCGGGATTAATATTCCAATAATAAGTGCGGGTAATTCTTCACATATATCAATTTGAGATGATAAAAAAATGCCAAAAGATATAAATCAAATAAGATGTGGGTCAGCTATTTTAATGGGTTTTGGTTTAAATAATGAACCTATTCCTTTTGTTAAAATGGGAACTTTTAAATTAAATGCCGAAATTATTGAATTGCAATATAAACCTAGTGCCAGTTGAGGCAAAAAAGGATTAGATGCTTTTGGAAAAGAAAAAGAATTCAAAGATATTGGGGTTAGAAAGAAAGTTATTATAGCTCTTGGAAGACAAGATTGTCCTTTTGAAGAACTAACTCCTTTAAACAAAGATATTAAAATATTGGGACAAAGTAGTGATCATACAATTTTAGATATTACAGATTGTAGAGAGAATTATAAAATAGGAGATATTATTAGTTTTGACTTAGAGTATTTAGGTGTTCTTTGTTCTATAACAAGTGAATTTGTACATAAAAAATATATTGAGAAATAAAAAAAACAATCTATAATGATTGTTTTTTTTATTTCTATAGTGGTTCACCTATAAAAAAGGAAAGAATAAATACAATTATAAATGCGATTGTGCATATTGTTCCCAAAGTAACTAATACACGAAACTTTGTTACATAGTATCTACCCATTGTTTTTTCCAAAATATTATACACTGTATATACACTAAAAAATAAAACAAAAGGCACAAAACCTCAATATATAAAATCTGTAATCATTTTGTTCCTCCTTTATTAATTAAATAATTATAACAATATTAATTATACACCCATACTGCTTAAAAGAAATAAGTTATAAAATTATTCCAATATGTAGTGCAATTTATAGAAAAAAATATTATAATCTAATTAGCGTTAGCTAATAGAAAGGATAAATCAATGAAAACAATAGTATTGGCTTGTTCTGCTGGTATGTCTACTTCACTTTTAGAAAAAAGTATGAATGAACATATCGAAGATAACAAATTAGATTACAAAGTTATAGCTGTCCCATCGGGAGAAGCAAAAATTTTAATTGAAAATAAAAAACAAGATTTTGATATTATACTTCTTGGACCACAAGTAAGTTATATGTTAAGTCAATTTAAATCTATTACAGATAAACCCGTGGATGTTATTCCGCCAAATATTTATGCTCTTGCAAAAGGGCCTGCAGTTATTGAATTTGCAGAAAAAGTATTAAACAAATAAGTATAAACTTAGTTAGACAGAATATTAACATTTTTTTAATTAAGTTTTTAATTAAATTGTAAAAACTATTTATTTTATTTTTTTAAGGGGGATTGTATGTCTGAAGAAAACAAATTTTCAGGTACAAAACAACAGTCCGGAAAAGAAAAATTAAAAGCCTTTTGAAATACAAAAGCAGTTCCGTTTATGGGAAAAGTTGGTAACCAACGACACCTATCATCTATTAGGGATGCTTTTGCAACAATGTTGCCTTTAATTATTTCTGGTTCAATTGGTTTGTTAATTCAAACAATCATATTTGGGGGAGCTGGTTCTAATAAAATTTCTTTATTAGCGCTAATTGCAAAACTAGCTAACCCAGCATGGGACTGAGATGCAACTACATTTGCTTGACCGACAGCGGAATGAGCAGATGCATCAACAATCGCGGGACTTGCCTTCGGGTACATAAGTGTCGCAACAATAGGAACAATGTCATTATATTTCACATTCCTATTAGGGTATTTTCTTGCTAGTTCAAGGGGATTCGACTTTCCATTAATGGCGGGATTAGCATCACTTGCTGGTGTTATCGTAGCTTCAATGGGACAAATCACATTTTTCATGGATGCTAAAGGATTAATTTCAGCACTTATTATTGGGATATTATGTTCCGAAATATTTGTATACTTTAGTAAAATGAAAAGATTAACAATCAAATTACCAGCAAGTGTTCCACCAGCTGTAAGTAAATCTTTCTCAGTATTTTTACCGATGTTATTTACTTTAGGATCAGTTGCAATGCTAAACTTAATATTTTTAGCACCAGCTATCGCTTCAACAAATTGAAGTGTTAACACATTTAAATCAAATGTATCATCACAAAGTGATCTTTGAACTAAAACATTAGATTTTGATGCATTTAAAGCATACTTAACAGCTAATGGTTTAAACTTAGCAGATGTTATTAATGGAACAGAAGCTGAAGCAAAAGCATTATTTGATACATGAGGAGATGCTACAACAGTTCAAGGTGTTAATGAATTCTTTGAATCATTACAAAACATCTTTAAAGACGAAAGAGCATACAATTTATTTGGTCAATTTGCTTTTAACAGTTTAACAGGAGCTGAAGGAGATGTCTTTAGTAACTTAACTGATATTGGTCAAACATGATTTAGACACAACGTATCAATTGATGAAAATGGACAAGTTCTTGTTATCTTAATTCAAAGATGAGAAGAAGTAACAATTGGGTCTCAACAATTTGGGTTCTCAGCTGCTATCTTTAAGTTCTTTACATCATGATTTATTGGATTCGCTACTGGTAGTGGTGGATTAGGATTAGCTATCGTTTATACATTATTTGTTTCAATATTCTGATTCTTCGGGATTCACGGATCAAATGTTATGGCAGCTATCTTTGAACCAATTTGATTAATGTTATTAGGAATTAACGCTACATTAATTACAGCTGGATTACCAGCAAACGTTGGGGATAACCCAGACTTAGGGGTATTCTCTAGACCATTCTTCGATATCTACATGTATATCGGAGGTACAGGAGCAACTTTAGGATTATTAATCATGACTTTAATTATTTCTCGAAGAAGAGAGTTAAGAGAAGTTGCTAAATTTGCTTTACCATCAGGAGTATTTAACGTAAACGAACCTTGTTTATTTGGGTACCCAATTATCTTAAATGGTAAATTCTTTATACCATTCTTACTTGCACCAGTTGCTGGTATGTTAGTAGGGTATATTGCTACTGGACCATTAGCCATAATTAATGTTCCATATATTGCTGTACCATGAACTACACCATTCTTCTTATCAGCATTCTTAGCAACATCATCACCACTAGCTATCTTGGTTGCATTAATTGCATTCGGAATGGCGACGGCTGTATGAGTTCCTTTCATTATTTTGGACAACGTATTGTATTACAAAAACTTGAAAAAAACTGATCCAGAAGCATATGCTGAGGAAATGAAATACAGAAACGATAAAGAATATCGTAATGGTGTTAAAGCTACATTAAAAGAAGAAAATAGAGTAGCTAAAGAAAAAGCAAAAGAAAGAGCAGAAAAAGAAAAAGCTAAAAGACTTCAAGAAAAAGAAGCAAAAAAAGCAGCTAAAGAAGCTAGAGCTGCATAATAAATATTATTTATTAACATAAAAAAACACGACATTAGAGCTATAAATACTCTTGTCGTGTTTTTATTTAAGTTTTAAATATTTAAACAAATATTGCAACCACTATTAATATTAATGCTGCAATAATTAAAATAGGCATTAATAGTTTAACTAAAAAACTTAATAATGGTTTAGAAATTCTTAACACTGCTATCATGAATTTTGAAATAGCTCATAAAAAGAACGGTAAACAAAATAAAACAACAGCAATAATTATTAACGTTAACTGTAATGTTGATATATCCATATATTGTATAACTCCAACTCTATAAATAATTTATAATTATATTATACAACTACAAAGGAAAAAGGAGCAAATTATGAAAAATAAAACATTCCCAAAAGACTTTCTATTTTGTGCTTCAACTTGTGCTTTTCAAGTTGAAGGTGGAAGAAACCTTGGGGGTAGAACAGATTCAATTTGAGATGAATTTACTAAAAGAAATTATCACATTCCAAAACAAGGTGCAGCCGAAAGAGAAATTAATTCGATTGAAAAAGCATCTGATTTTTATACAAAGTATAAAACAGATGCTAGAATTATGAAAAAATTAGGTTTAAATGGTTTTGTTTATAACATGGATTGAAATAGAATTTTTCCTAAAAATGAAGACTATATAAATCCTGAAGGTATTAAATTTTATGATGATATGTTTAAAACAATGCAAGAAAACAACGTAAAAATTATTCCTATTTTATATCACTGAGATACACCATTATGAGCAGAAATTAAAGGGGGATTAACTTCTGATAAATTTATTGATTGATTTAGAAGTTATTGTAAAGTTGTTTTTAAATATTTAGGAAAATATACAAACATTTGATATGTCAACGATGAAAACTCAACTTTTTCATTAGCTGGATATTTAGATGATTATTTACCTCCTCAAAAAAAATGTAAGCAATGTTTTGTTACTGCCTTAAAAAATCTTTCTCTCTCTTTTGCTGTTGCAAAAGAAGAGTTTGAGATTGCTAAAAAAAATAATACTGTGGCTAAAGATGCTTTACTAGGTATTGTGCATGATTGAAATCCACCAATACCATTTGAAAAAACAGATAAAGAAAAAAAGCTATTGAAANATTATAATGAATGATTTTTAGATTTATACTTAGACCCAAACTTTACAGGTAAATTCCCTAAAAGTTTTTACAAATTTATTGAAAGTCATAATTTAAAATTTAATATTACAAAAGAACAAGAAGATTACTTAAAAAAATATAAATTTGATCTTATAGGTTGAAATTATTATCGCCCAACATACATTGTAGAAAAAGATTTTGATGAAAGTAAAATTGAACACCAAAGAAAACCTGAAAGATTTCTTAATGCGGATTTTAAACAAATTTGACCTAAATCTGCAAACTATACAAAATGAAATTGGTTAATTGACCCTTCAATGTTGGTCACTGGTTCACAAGTTTTACAAGAAAAATATAATGTTCCTTTAATGATTATAGAAAATGGTATGGGTGACTTTGATGATAAAAGTAACANNTTAATTATTAAAGATATTGACCGTATAAAATATTTAGGAAGCCATATAGCAGAAGTAAAGANNAAAGCGATTGACTTAGGAGTTAACTTTATAGGTTATTCTTTATGAACATATTGTGACATATATTCACCAAGTGGAGGATATCGAAAAGACTATGGACTTGTAAGTGTAGATTTTAATAATCCAAATAGAAGTCGTTGGCCAAAATTATCATATGCATGATACAAAAAAGTTATTTCAACCAGAGGAGAGTTTTTAGATTATAATAATCTTGATGAATCTGAAAAAGATTTAAAACAAATTATTAAAACTTGAGATATTTGATATCAATAAAAAGGAGAAGTATGAAAAAAGTAAAATTTAATAAAAAGTTCTATTGAGGAACAGCAACATCTGGACCACAATCAGAAGGATTTTATAATAAACCAAATGATAGCAATTGAGATCACTGATTTAAAGAAGAGCCAGAAAGATTTTTTAATCAAGTCGGACCAGAGTTAACTAGCAATGTTTATGAAAAGTACCCAACTGATATTGCTTTAATGAAAAAATTAAACTTAAATAGTATACGTACATCTATTCAATGAACAAGAATTATTGATGATTTAGAAACATCATCTATTAATCAAGAAGGAATCAACTTTTATAAAAGATACTTTCAAGAATTAAAAGACAACAACATAGAGTTATTTATAAATTTATTTCATTTTGATATGCCATATGAATTACAAAAAATAGGTGGATTTGAAAATAAAAAAGTAATAGATTTATATGCAAAATTTGCTAAAATTTGTTTTGAGCAATTTGGAGAATATGCAGATAAATGATTTACATTTAACGAGCCAGTTGTTACAGTTCATGCGGGTTATTTAGCTGATTATCATTTGCCTCAAGTAAATGATTTAAAAAGAGCAATAACAGTAGGATTCAATACTATTGTGGCTCACACAAGAGCTGTAGCTGAGTTTAAAAAAGTATTTAAAAAGGATAAAAATAAACAAATTGGAATTATTTTAAACTTAACACCAACATATCCAGCATCTGATTCAAAAGAAGATATTGAAGCAAGTAAGTTTTGTGATGCAATCTTCAATAAATTTTGATTAGATTCAACAATAAAAGGGACTTTCCCAAAACTTTTGGTTGATGAATTAACAAAATATAATTTATTACCAGAATATACTAAAGAAGACTTAGCGTTAATTAAAGAGAATAAAATTACTATTGTTGGTGTAAACTACTATGCGCCATCAAGAGCTAAAGCTCCTAGCAAAAAAATGGATAAACCAACTGATTTAAGTTTCTGATTTGAAAGTTACCAAATGCCAAATGCTAGAATGAATATATATCGTGGATGAGAAATATTCCCGGATGCAATTTATGATATTGCATTAAACTTAAAAGATAATTATGGAAACATTGAATGATTTATTTCAGAAAATGGAATGGGTGTTGAAAATGAAGCTCGCTTTAGAAATGAACAAGGTTTCATCGAAGATGATTATCGAATTGATTTTATAAAAGAACATCTTTATTATTTAGCAAAAGCAATTGATGAAGGTGCAAATTGTAAGGGTTATCACCTATGAACATTAGTAGATAACTGAAGTTGACTTAACGCCTATAAAAATAGATATGGGTATATTGAATTAGATCTACCTACACAAGAAAGAAAAATTAAAAAATCTGGAGAATTTATAGCTAAAGTTGCTAAATCTGGAGAATTTGATTTTGAGTTTAAAAAATAATTAAAGGAGTAAAATATGTTATTTTCTGTATTTAATAATGAAAACAATATTTCAATCGAAATTGCAAACGATATTTTTGAAAGATTATCTGATGCTGGATGAATACACGATGAAATAGAACCGGATTATTTATTTATTGTTGGCGGTGATGGTACATTACTAAAAGCAATCCAATCTTTAAGAGATATTATAGATAAAGTAAAAGTTATTACAATTAACGGTGGTAACTTAGGAATTTTTTCATTATTTAACGATGATAATTATATTACAGCTGTTGATGATGTGCTTGCTGGAAATTATGAAACAAAAAAAATCTCTTTATTGGAAGTGAATGTCCCACATAAAGAAACATTATATTGCTTAAATGAAATTAAAGTTATTAATAATGAAAGACCAATTAGTTTTTCAATGAATATTAATGGACAATTTTTACAAAATTTCCGTGGAACAGGAATTTCTGTTTCAACTAGTTGAGGAAGTACAGGTGTTAACAAGTCATTGGGTGGGGCCATTATTTTGGATGAAATTAATAATTTATGACAAATTGTAGAAATGGCTCCAATAAATAATAAGCTTTTTTCAACATTAAACTCGCCTTTAATATTTAGTTACCAGCACAAATTAGAATTAAAAAATATTAATCACAATAATGTGAACTTAGTTATTGATGCACAAACTTATTCATTGGATCAATCATCATTAACAATTGCTCCAAGTACTAGCAAGCTTCGATTAGTAACAAATAAACATTGTTCTAAAAATTCTTTTGTGCAAATAGTAAATCAAAAAGTATTAAATAATAATAATAGTTTTAAATAGACAATATTAAAACTTTATATATTATTCAAATATGTTATTATAAATATGTATAAAGAGCACGACGTGCTCTTTATTTGTTGTAAAGAGGAATTTTATGCGCGAAAACAAATATGAAGATTTATTAATTGAAGATTTAAATAAAGCAATTTCAGATTTTAATTTAAAAATCTATAATATAATCTATTTTAAAGAAGATGGGATTAATATACTACAGGTTAACATTGATGATAACAATGAACCTTTAGATTTAGATATAATTACCAAAATTTCAAATGTTATTAACCCAATTATTGATGAAAAAATAGAAAAAGAACATTTAATTTCTGAAAACTATTATTTAGAGGTAACAACTCCGGGAGCTGAAAGAGAAATTAGAAACATTAAAGAATTATCTGAAAATGTGGAAAAAGAAATCTATGTTGATTTTAAAAATAAAGTAGGGTCTTTAAAAAAAGTTCAAGGAACATTATTAAGTATTGATGATGATGGAAACATTAATATGTCTTACTTAATTAAAAATATTAAAAAAAGTATATCATTTAACAAAAGTAATATTAAATTTATGCGTAAAGCAATAAAGTTTTAAGAGGTAAAAAATGAACACAAAACAATTATTAGAAGCAATTAACGATATTGTTAAAGAAAAACAAATTGAAAGAGAAGTTATTATTACAGCTATTGAAGATGGTTTTAAAAAAGCTTATGAAAAACACTTTGACCCAGAAGCTATTATCCATGTAGATGTAAATGAAGAAGCTGGAACAATTACTTGTCATAAAGAAATATATGTTGTAGATGAAGTTGAAGATGATCTACTGGAAGTAACTGTTGAAGAAGCAAAGGAAAAATATGGAGTTGATAAAGAAGTTGATGATGTTATTTTAGAAAGAATTGATGAAAGTAATTTTTCTAGATTAGCAATTATTCAAGTTGGTCAAATTATTAAACAACAAATTAAACAAGCAGAAAAAGAATCTATTTATGAAGAGTTAAAAGATCGTAAAGAATCAATGATGCACGGAATTGTTACTCACGCTGAACAAAAATATTTATTAGTAGAGTTTGAAAGAACTTTTGCATATATACCATCTTCAAACTTAATGTATGGAGATAAGTTTCAAGAAGGTGATCAAATTCAATTTATTGCCGAAGATATTAGTAACGATAAAAATGCTGGACAAATCACTGGTTCTAGGGCAAGTAATGACTTTTTATTACATGTTCTACAAACAGAAATTCCAGAAATTTTTGAAAAAATCGTTACAGTTCACGCTATTTCTAGAGATCCTGGAAAAAGAAGTAAAATTGCTATTTCTTCAAATGATGAAAACATTGATCCAATTGGAGCATGTGTTGGGAAAAATGGGCAAAGAATTGCTAGTGTAAGTGAAAAATTAAATGGAGAAAAAATTGATATTTCATTATACGATGAAGATCCAATCAAGTTTATTGTAAATTCATTTTCCCCAGTAAAAGTATTGAGTGTTAATATTGTAAACGAAGAAGATAAAGAAGTGGACGTAGTTGTTCCTGATGAACAACTTTCATTATCAATTGGTAAAAGAGGAATGACAGCTAAACTTGTTGTATTTTTAACTGGTTGAAGAATGAATATTATAAATAAAACAGAAGCTGAGGAAAGAAATATTCCGATACATTGAAATGGTGCTATTAAAGAAAATGAATATGACAGTTTTATTGAAGAATTACACAAAAAGACTACATATAAAAATCATATAAATAAGGAATAATTTATGACAATAAGAAAGTGTTTTATTTGTCGCCAAAAAAATGATCGAAGTAAGTTAACACGATTAATTTTTGATAAAAATAAAAATGAAGTTATTGAAGATAATCGCTTAACAAAATGTCGAGGAATTTATTATTGTCCAAATCATAAAATTGATGAAAAAACATTAAAAATTGCAAAAAGGAATCTAAAGGTTACGGATGGTAAAAATAGATAATTATCAAAAACTACAAAACTTAACTGGGATTTCCAAAAAAGCAAATAACATTTATTTTGGTGAAAGTTTAATCAAAATGATTAGAGAAGAAAGAGTGTTTTTTGTTATAATAAAAAAAAGTGCGTCAGCTAATTTTTTCAAAATGATTTCACAAAAATGTTTTCACTACAATATTCCTTTATATTCAGTTGATGAAAACATTGATTTGGACAAAGCAACTGGAATGTTTAATGTTAATGCATTAGGATTTAAAAAAAATCAATTATCAAAAAAAATATTAGAAATATTACAAGAGGTGGGTCTATATGAACAATAAAAATGTAAAAAGCAATAAGAATGCAAAAGCAAATACTAAAAAACGTAACAATAATCAAAATAAAACAATAAAATCACAATTAAAAACTGTTACAGCGCATGTTGATAATGGTGTTTTTATTTACTCAGAACCACTGTCTGTAGGAGATTTTGCTGAAAAAATCAATAAAAAACCTGCTGAAATTGTAAAATATTTTTTTGATAAAGGTATGATGATTAACCTAAATGTTATTCTTGATGAAGAACGTTTAGGAGAACTTTGTTTAGAATTTGGATTAGATTTTAAAAAAGAAAAATCAATTACTCACGAAAATATTATTGAAGATATTATTATTAAAGATGAAGAAAAATCATTATCAAAAAGACCGCCAATTGTAACAATTATGGGACATGTTGATCATGGTAAAACAACACTATTAGATACTATTAGAAATGCTAATGTTGTTGGTGGAGAACATGGTGGAATTACTCAACATATCGGAGCTTATCAAGTAGTAACAAAAGATAAAGAAAAAATAACATTTGTGGATACTCCAGGCCATGAAGCATTTACTCAAATGCGTGCTCGTGGAAGTGCTGTTACAGATATAGTTATTATTGTTGTGGCTGCAGATGATGGTGTTATGCCACAAACAATCGAAGCAATTGATCATGCTAAGGCTGCAAATGTGCCAATAATTGTTTTTGTTAACAAAATGGACAAAGTTGGAGCAAACCCTGATAATGTTATGGCGCAAATGGCTACACATGAGTTACCTCCAGAAGAATGGGGTGGAACTGTTCCTTACGTTAAGGGAAGTGCAAAAGATAACAAGGGAATAGATACGCTACTTGAAACTATTTTATTACTAGCTGACATGAATGAGTTAAAAGCAAATGCAGATCGTTTTGCTATGGGAACTGTTTTAGAATCTCATGTTGATAAAGGATTAGGTCCTGTAGCAACTTTAATTGTTCAATCAGGAACATTAAAAATTAAAGATACTTTAGTTGTTGGTAGTTCATTGGCAACAGTTAGAGAATTAATAAGTGCTGATGGTAAGAAAATTAAAATTGCTGGACCTTCAACACCAATAATGATTCATGGATTAGATGTTGTTCCTTTTGCTGGGGATAAATTTATGGTCTTTAATGATGAAAAAACAGCACGTCAAGTTGCGGATCAAAGAAAAAAACTTGATGAAGAAAATAAACGTTATAAACAATCTGGTTTTTCTTTAGATAAACTATCAGAAAAATTAAAAGATGGCTCTTTAAAGCAATTAAACATCATTTTAAAAGCTGATGTACAAGGTACAGTTGAAGCAATTAAAGGAAGTTTAGATAAAATTTCAGTTGAAGGTGTAAAAATTAACATATTACGTGCCTCAGTTGGAACAATTACTGAAAGTGATTTAGCACTTGCAAAAGCCAGTGAAGCTATTATTGTTGGATTTAATGTTCGTCCATTGGCATCTTTAAGAAAAAAAGCAGATGATGAAAATATTGAAATAAGATTATACAATGTTATTTATAATTTAATTGATGAAATTAAAAATGCCGCTTTAGGAACTTTAGATCCAACTTTTGAAGAAGTTGTTAAAGGACAAGCGGAAGTAAGAACAATCTTTAAACATTCAGCAATTGGAACAATTGCAGGTTGTTTTGTTGTTGATGGTATTATTTTAAGAAATGCTAAAATTAGAATATTGCGTGAAGGTATTATTATATATGATGGAGTTTTAGCTTCATTGAAGCATGTTAAAAATGATGTTAAAGAAGCGCGTCAAAATACAGAATGTGGTTTAACAGTTAAAAACTACAATGATGTTAAAGTTGGAGATGTTATTGAATCATACGTTGAAAACATGGTAAAAGTATAAAATAAGATAAATCTAAGATATTTTTTCCAATTTTGGTCAATATCTTAGATTTTTTCTTGCATAATATTTTTTAATAATATACATTATTAATAGATAGATAAATAGGGGTACTAATGAGTGTAAATGATATTACATATTTAAGCATGTTTATTGCTGGTACTTTGATAGCTGTTATATGTTTAGCGGTTTGATTTGTACAAAAACATAAAAGAGAAAAAAGTAAAAGTTTAGAACACCTTGATAGAAAAGGTTTTTTAGACGGTGTAAAAAAAGATTACTTTTTAATGTTATCAATTTTATTTTTTGTTATAGGGGTAGTTGGATTAATCCAGTTTTTATAAAAAAAATAAAGTTGCTTTGTTTATCTATTAAATTAAAATTTTAAAGGGGAAAAATGAATACAAAGAATAACTTACAACAAAATGTTGCTAAGCAAGATAAGATGTCTCCCGGAAAATGATTTAAAAGTATGGGAAGTAAAACTATGTCTAACTTAAGTAAGATGAGTAAAGCTTTCTTATTACCAATTGCCTTATTGCCAATTGCTGGGATTTTCTTAGCAGTTGGAGCTACAATCGCTGCAGAAACTGCAGATGGTAGTGCAGCGCAAATTTTTGGTAATGTTTTAAATCAAATGGGAAATGTTGCTTTTGCTAATTTACCAATTTTATTCTGTATATCTGTAGCAATTGCGTATACAGATGATTCAGGAGTTGCAGCAATTACAGCTGTAATTGGATTTGCTGTTTTTAACGGAATGCATGCCGGTTTATTACAACAAAACGCAGATGGAACATATAATTTATTATGATGAAAAGATTTAAGTGCTAATTTAGTTACCCAAAATATTGGGATTAGTTCATTAAGTACAGGGGTATTTGCCGCTATCTTTATTGGATTAATTGCAGCTTTTTGTTTTAATAGATTTCACAAAACAAAATTACCACAAGCAATTAGTTTCTTTAGTGGAACAAAATTAGTACCAATTATAACATTTGTAGCAGTAATACCATTATCATTATTATTTACAATCATATGACCTCCAATTGGAATTGGGTTAGAATGATTTGGAAACAAATCAGGAGAACTTCCAAACGGTGTTGATTCATTAATTTTTGAAATTTTTGAACGTTCACTTGTACCATTTGGATTACACCATGTGTTTTATGCGCCATTATGATGATCATCAGCTGGGGGAGATGTTATTTCAGCAGCTGAACAAGCATTAGCTGCTAACTCAGCCTTTAAGTTAGAAAATGGAGAATTCTTAGCTGATCACATGGAATACATTAGAAGTCATTTTGAAGGGCAAGCTGGGGACCAATTTGCAATGTACGCTGTTCTTTCAAATAACATACTAACATTTACAGATATTGAAAAAATGGGATTAAACTTAGGTCGTTTCCAAACAGGTAAGTTCCCATTCATGATGTTTGGATTACCAGCAGCAGCTGTTGCTATGTGATTAACAGTACCAAAAGAGAGTCGAAAACAAGTAATGGGAATTTATTTCTCAGCTGCATTCACTAGTTTCTTAACAGGAATTACAGAACCAATTGAGTATACATTCTTATTTGTAGCACCTTGATTGTTCTATGGTGTACATATGCCTTTAGCTGCTATTTCATTCTTTGCAATGGGAGCTTTAAATGTTCACGTAACACAAACAATTTCTGGTGGATTTATCGACTTAATTGTATTTGGAGTAATTCCATTTGCAAAAGGAACAAACTTCTACCACATTTTCTGAATTGGACCAATAATGGGAGCAGCATATTTCTTTGCCTTCTTCTTCTTAATAAAATGAAGAAATGTTGGAATACCGGGCAGAACTGAAGAAAATGCAAAATTATATACAAAAGCTGATTTTAGAGGAAAAAAATCTAAATCATCAGCTCAAGAAGCAACTATTGAAAAATCACGTAAAATAATTGAAGCTTTAGGTGGAAATGAAAATATTACAAACGTTGATTCATGTGCTTCTCGTTTAAGAGTTACTGTTGTTGATAATACTTTAGTTAAAAAAGATGATATTATAGCCCTTGGTGGATGTAATGGTGTTTTAGTTAAAGGAACATCTGTACAAGCAGTTTATGGTGGAGAACAAGAAGTTCTAAAACCACATATGAAAGATCTTTTAAAAGAAGCTAAAAAAATTAAAGAAGCTCAATTAAATACAAATAATTAAGATATAATTATATAAGTTAAACAAAATCTTTTAAGATTTTGTTTTTTATTTGCAAAGGAAAATATGAACTCACTGTTAAAAATGCTAACAACTTCTTCAAATCAAAGAAGAAGAGAAAGAGCACATAAATTAATTAAAGAAAACTCTTTAAACCCTGATGATTCAATAACATGATTTGAATTTGATAAATTATCTTTTGATGATCGTACAAATAAGTTACATTTCATCGTTAAAAGGTTTGTTAAAAAACCTAAAATTACCCGCTATATTACAAGCAACTACGAAAAAACACCCATCTACGAAGATTTTTCAGAAAGATCAAAAATTTTTATGAATTTTCATAAAACAATTAATGTTAAAAAGTTTTTAAATGTAGATATTCTAGACTTAGACATTGAGCATGATTTAAAAATTGACTTAGTAGATTTTTTTCAAGAAACCCCATTGTGAAGAGAAAAAGAAATAGAAATAGCCAATATCGATAATAATATTTTAGAATTATTAAGAAAAAAACGTGTTTTTGAAAAAGAAAAACAAAATTATAATTACAAAGAAAACTTTTTAAAAGAAATACCAAGTTCTTTTTGATTAGTTTTATTTTTCGCTTTTCTAACTTTAGGTTTGTCATTTATTGGTTATATTTCTAAGAAAAAATCTTTAATAAATCAAAAACATANNATGATGAGCTTACTTTGTGAAATGATAATCACAAAGCTAAAATTGATCAGTGCAATAAAAATTTATCATTAGAAATTGATAAACATAATTTTTTGATTGACAATAAAATTGAAAAATATAATTCACAAATTAAACNTTATAGAACAAAAACAATTTACATTAGTTAAAAAAGAAGACGGGTGAAGCAATGTTATTGATGCATCTTTGTATGGTTATAAAGATATATTGGGAGTTAAAGGTGTTTATATAATTAAAAATGCTACTAAAAACTTATATTATGTAGGGCAAAGTAAAAATATGGGCAAAAGAATGTTATCGCATTTTAAAAATGGTGAATCTAATAGACAAGAATTTAATAGAGATTTTTATGAAGGAAATAAATTTCTTTTTAAATATTTTCTTTTAAATTCAAAAGACGAATTAGACAGAGAAGAAAAAAATATANTTGAATTATACAATTCTTTTGAACAAGGTTATAACAAAACAAGAGGTAATATTTAAGCTCTCATGTAGTGTTTTTTAAATTTATGAAAAGTGCTATAATTTTCATAACAAAGATAATTCTAGGAAAATGAAAGAGAAAATTATGAAAAAATTATTTGAAAAAAATCCTTTCAAAGTAAATAAAAATATGTTATTTACTTACTTTAAAAATCACTGAATTTTATTACTTTTTTTTACGTTAATTTATTTGACAATTTCACTTTTTTTTATTTTATTTTTTTTAACATCAACTGAGTTTTCTATTTCTCAAATAACAATTATAGAAACCTCTTTTGGAGAAGAAGAATTTGTAAATGTGCTTCGTGGGTTTTCTAGTCCAATATTTTCTAGTTTTATTCTAGGTAATGTTGCGCTTTTTTGTTTGGGATTTTTACACTTGTTTTTATAAATTTTATTGTTAGAGAAGAAGTTGAAAACAGGCAAGTTACAATTTGATTATCAACAAGCACAAGCAGACTTAATATTGTTTTTTCTAAATTTATATTTTTAATAATTTGTATATTTATTATATGAGCGCCATCATTTATATCAACTGTTTCTACACTTGCTTTTGCGAGAGATGCAAAACAAAATATTGGTTATCTTTTTTTACAATACTTTTATTTTCTATTTGCTATATTATCAATTGCATCTTTATTTTTTTTAATATCTCATATTTTTATCGAAAAAAAATATGTAAGTTATGTTATTTATACAATTTTAATTATCTTAATGGCTATACCTTCAGTGCTACAACCAGAAATATATCATAATGATTCTGAAAGTATTCAAAGAGCATATAATGATTGATATATTTTTTATTTTTTATCATTGAATGCTTTATATCCAAATGTTTTAACCTTTACAAATCCAGAGCAGCTACCAGAATTACCAGACGATGTTTATGCGTTATTTATTCCGGGAACCCATAAATTTATAAATTTATGGCATGTAATAATTTCGCCTTTTTTAAATTTTATTATAATTTGTTCTTCCTTTGTTTTGTCAACTTCAATATTTAAGAAACTTAATGTAAAAATTTAGTTTTGTTTTTTTAACATATGATTGTATAATAATAAAATATAAAATAAAACTAAAAACTAAAAAAGGAGAATTACTTTAATGATCGAAGTAATAAATGTTACAAAGAAATTCGGTGCTGCAGAAGGTAATTTCAACATTTCTTTTTCTGTAAAAGAAGGTGAAACTTATGCCATTGTTGGACCAAATGGCTCTGGTAAATCTACTTTACTAAGTCAAATATTAGGTCTTTTAAAATCGGACAGTGGAGAAGTTTGGCTAAATGATTTTCAAACTTGACAAAGTAGAGAAAGAATCATGGAGTTTACTGGTTTTTTGCAAACAGATTTTATTATGTACCCTAATTGAACTGGATTACAATATTTAAAACTTATTGCAAGATTAAAATATCAAACAGATTGACACTTTGTAACATTACTTATTGATCATTTTAAGATTGATGTATCAACTAAAATTAAAAAAATGTCTAAAGGGATGAAGCAAAAAATTGCAATAATTGCTGCTGTTTTAAACAAACCAAGGGTAGTAATTTTTGATGAACCAACAAGTGGTCTTGATCCTGTTATGCAACAACAATTTTCTAAATTATTAGATAAATTAAAACAAATTTGCAACATTACAACAGTAATTTGCACACATGTTTATCAAGATGTTGTTGACCTGGCCGACAGAGTCGGAATTTTAAAAGAAGGTTATTTAATAAACGAGGTAGAAATCAATAAAAATGATAAACAAAAATCAATTAGCACAATAAAAAAATTAATAAAAGAAAAGAGGGATTATTTATAATGAAAATGTTAAATTTTTTACCTAGTAGAATAGTTATTAACAATCATTTAAAAGGTAGTTGAAAAATAATATTATCATTTGCCTTAGTATTCTTAATATTAGCAACGGGAATATTTTTATTATTAGGCGAAAATACAGATATACATTCAATAGCACCAGGTTTTGGTGAAAAACCAGATCCTGAGTTTGGAAAAGATTATTTAAATTTTTCAGAACTTGGAACTTACTTTGGATGATTTGCATTTGGGGGGCCAACAATAATATTTATAATGTTATCTGTTTTACCTTTAATACATATATTTATTACAAAAGAAATTAAAGAAGGTAAAATTGGTATATGATTTTCTTCTTATCTAAGTCGTCATCAAATTATATTTTCAAAAATTATTTTTGTAATTATTTCGTCGTTTATCATTATGGCGCCATCAATTTTGTCAGCTTTCATTTTTTCTGCAATTAGTATTGATGCTTATCTAAATATGGGAGCTGTAATTTTGCAAGCTTTCTACTTTATATTGACAACAACAGCTCTTGTTTCGTTAATGTGTTTAATATCAGCTTTCTTTGCAAATAAAGGAAAAGGAGTTTTGGGAACAACTATTTCTTCTATAGTTATTGCTTATATGATGGCGATTTTTGGAGCTTATTTGTTTTTGGCAAATGCTGGTTATATAAATGAAGCAAAAATTTTAAATTATTTTTCAATATATTCTCTGATGCCTAACACTCTTATTTTTCAAGAAGGATTTGAAGGTATAAATAGACCTGGTTTTCCAGAAGATGTAACATTTTATTTAGGAATAAGAAAACCAAATTTAGTATGAGAAATAGTATCGCCAATTTTATCAGTTGGAATAATTACTGGTTCAATTTCATTAACTAGTGTTTGGTTTAATAAAGTAGATATAGCAGCATAATAATTTATTAAAAAAATATTTTAAAAATAAAATTAATTTTAAAAAGGAGTTATTTATGGTAGAAATAAAAAACATCACAAAAAAATATAAAGAAAATGTAGGAAATTTTGATATAAATATAAATATTAAGGAAGGTGAAACCTATGCGATTGTTGGACCAAATGGAGCCGGTAAAACTACATTAATTGGCCAAATTTTAGGTTTCATTAAATCAGATAGCGGAGAAATAAATGTTAATGGTTTATCATCTTGAAAAAATAGACAAGATATTATGAAATTTACAGGATATGTGGCAGGAGAAGTTAGTTTATATGAAGAATATACAGGATTAGCGTTTTTAAAGCTTGTTAAACAATTAAAGCCTGAAACAAATTGAAATTTTGTTGTTCAATTAATTAAACATTTTCAAATTGATACATCAACTAAAATTAAAAAAATGTCTAAAGGAATGAAGCAAAAAATAGCAATTATTGCATCGGTTATGAATAAACCAAAATTTGTAGTTTTTGATGAACCAACATCTGGTTTAGATCCAATCATGCAAGAACAATTTAGAATTTTAGTAAAAAAATTAAAAGAAAATTTTAAATCAACAATAATTATTTGTTCACATATTTTTCAAGAAGTAGTAGAACTATCGGACCGTGTAGGTGTAATTAAAAATGGTAAATTAGTAAAAGAGCTTGATATTAAAGGTAAAGATGTACAAAAAACAATTGAAACTTTTAAAGCAATATTTAAAGATGATAGAGATACATTATAATGAAAAGTAATTTTTTAACACCAACAAAAAACATCTTTATTTCACACTTTAAATCTAATTGAAAAATCATTTTACCATTTATATTCGGAATATTTTTGGTATCATTTTTAGCAATATTAATTCCTTTCTCTTGATCAGAATTTAAATATATTGGTACTGTTGAAGCTCACTGGGTATTAGATACTGGAAGAGGACCGGATGCTCGTGTTTTTGGCCTTGGACCAATTATTGCTGTCTTTGTTTTTGGTTCATTTGGAACATTGATATTTAGTATATTTTCTTTATTACTAACTGGATTTGTAATAACATCTGAGTTAAAGAAAAATAAAATGTCTATATGAATGGCTACTCCTTCAACTAGAAATCAAATTATTATGAGTAAATTATTATTTGTAATAGCTATAATAACTGTTGCTTTTTTAGTAGTATTTATTCCGACTATAATATTTAGCTCTGTTGCGCGCGATGCTAATTTATATTTAGATAAAGTAATATTGCAAGGGATATTTTTCTACTTAATGAATGTTCTTGTTGCAATTGCTTTCTTCTTTCTAGCTGTTATATTTTCAAATCAAGAAAGACTATCAACATCTCTTTCATGAGCAATAATTGGTTACATTGCAATAACAGAAATTTTAATGTTTTTTCATAAAACATTTGACTTTCAACAATTAAATTTCGTTGAATTTATAGCACTACAATCATTAATGCCTAAATTTTTAGCTTTTGGATCAGCGTATGGAAAAGAAGAAGTGCCTGTTCCGGGTATTCCTAATTTAAAGGCAAGTTATGGTGTATATACACCAGCTAACAAAATTTTACTTATTGCTTCACCAATTATTCAAGGTGGACTAACAACTGCTGGTATTGTTGGAATTTCATCAGTATTTAATAGAAAAGATATTAAAGCATAATTTAAGCCGAAAAGGCTTTTTTTATTTGTAATTTATTTCCAATAAATTAATTTTAATTAGAAAATATTTAAAATTAATTATATAATAACCTTAAATAGGGGGTTTACATGAAAAAGTTTATTAATAATGTAAATGATATTGTTGATGAAATGATAGAAGGGATTGTTTTGGCAAATCCACAAACATTAAAAAGAGTTGGTAACTTTAATGTAGTTACAAAATTAAATATAAATAAAAATAAGGTGTCTATAATTTCTGGGGGTGGTTCTGGTCATGAGCCAGCGCATGCTGGATTCATTGGACAAGGAATGATTGACGCCGCTGTTTTTGGAGAAATTTTTACAAGTCCAACACCAGATCAAATATTAGCGGCAATTGAAGAAGTAGCTACAGAAAAAGGGGTCTTTTTAGTTGTAAAAAACTACACAGGAGATGTTCTAAACTTTCAAATGGCCGCTAAAATGGCTAAAGCAAAAAATATTAAAGTAGAAATGATAGTTGTAGATGATGATATATCTTTAAAAAATTCAACTTATACAACAGGGCAAAGGGGTATTGTTGGTACTGTTTTTGTGCATAAAATTTTAGGAGCGGCAGCTGAAAGTAATAAATCATTAGATGATATAAAAGTTTTGGCGGAAAAATTAGTAAAAAACATTGCTTCATACGGGATTAGCTTAGATGGCTGTACAATCCCTGCAAATGGAANNAAAAAAGGATTTTCAATTCCAGATGATGAAATGGAAGTTGGTTTAGGTATACATGGTGAACCTGGTGTTAGTAAACAAAAACTAAAATCGGCAAATGAATGCGTAGATTTAATTTTAAAAGAAATAAAATCATATTTAAAATTAAACTCTAATTCAAAAATAGGATTAATAATTAATGGTAAAGGAGCCACACCATTAATGGAATTAAATATATTAGCTCGACACACAATTAAAACACTAAAAACTGAAGGTGTACAAGTATTAAAAACTTTTGTTGGCAACTATATGACTTCAATTGATATGCCAGGTTTTTCAATATCTATTATTAATTTAGATAAAGAAACAGAAAGATTAATGCTTTTTCCTGCTTTAACAAATGCATTGGTGGTTTAAAATATGTTTGAAAAAATTATTATAAATATATGTCGTGTGTTAGAAAAAAACAAAAGTTTTTTAAATGATTTGGACCAAAAAATCGGAGATGGAGATCATGGAACAAATATTAATAGGGGATTTTATGAGTATAAAAATAACATAGAACAATTTAAAGGTTTGGCTTTAAAAGATAAGTTAGAAAAATTAGCTTTTGCTTTAATGAATAAAGTTGGTGGAACTTCAGGTCCATTGTTAGGAATGTTTATTTTAACTATATCTGAAAATATAAACACAGGTTCAACCGACAATATTATTGAAAGTTTTGATAAAGCTTTAATCTCTTTACAAGCATTGGGTGGAGCTGACCTTAATGATAAAACTATGGTGGATAGTTTAATTCCAGCAATAAACAATATGAAAAGCTTGCAAGATAAATCTATACAAAGTTTATTTAAAACTGCTTTAATGGGAGCTGAAGAAGGATATAAGTCTATTGTGGATGTTGTAGCTAAAAAAGGTCGTGCTTCTTATTTAAAAGAAAGATCAATTGGTCATATTGACCCCGGTTCTTATTCTATTTATCTAATATTTTTAGCTATTGTTGAGGTAATTTAATGACAGAGATAATGCTGGTATCTCATTCTCTTAATTTAGCTAAGGCAGCTCTAAAATTGGCAAAAGAAATGAATCCAAATAAAAGCGTTGTTCACATTTGTGCTGGAATTAATGATGGAATAGATTTTGGGACTAGCACCATTGAAATAAAAGAAAAACTATCAAATATTTTAAAGAATAATGATGCCTTAATTATATATGATTTAGGCTCTTCCCTTATGAATGTAAAACTTGCTATAAAAATGTTGGAAAATAAACACAATAATTTAATTAAAATTCTTAAAGCACCTTTTTTAGAAGGATTATTATTATCAATTTTGTATAATAATGAAAACATTACTATAGAAGAATTAAAAAATAAAGTAGAATTAGAAACTAAGGAACACTTTAAATAATCAATAAAAAAATAAAACCTTTTCAGTTTTATTTTTTTATTGATTAAAACAATTTTAATAAATGATACAATGATATGTGAGGATATTAATATTGTGAAAATAAAATTTGGATGAAAAACAAATATAGGAAATTACAGAACATCAAATCAAGATTACTGCAATTTTGGTAAAAATAGTTTCAATAATTATATAGCAATTGTTTGTGATGGAATGGGTGGACATTTTGGTGGAGATATTGCCAGCAGAATGGCTGTTAATAGTTTTATGGAAATGTTTTATAAAGAAAATTTTAATTTAAAAACAGAACATGAAATTAATAAATGGATTCACAATGCAATCCATATGATTCAAAATCAGATGATTAGTTACACAAAAATTAATAATAGTGCCAATGATATGGGTACAACATTAGTTTGCGCATTAATTGTAAATGATAAAATGTTTGTAGCTAATGTTGGAGATTCGAGACTATATAAATTGCACAATGATAAAGTTTATCAGATTACCGTTGATCAAAACATTTATAACACTTCTACACCAGAAGAAAGAGAAGAATATGAATTTCAAGGGCAATATAAAAAAATATATAATAGTGACACTTTTTGAAAAGTATTAACAAGTGCTTTAGGCCCCAATAAAAATTTAAAAATTGATATTTTTTTAATTGAAGATTTAAAAGGAACTTATTTGTTGTCAACTGACGGAATTCATGATTTTATTGATGAATCTGATATTAAAGATACATTAAGAAAAAAGACAAGACTTAATGATAAGGCAAAAGAACTAATCGATTTAGCTTTAGAAAATTTATCAACAGATAATTTAACAGGGATTATTTTAGAAGTTAACTAAGGGGTTATGAATGAAAAAAAATATTTTTAAATCAATAAATAATGGAAGATATAAAATCATTGATAAAATAGCTGATGGTGGAATGGCGGAAGTTTTTGAAGCTTACGATACATATACCAAAGAAAATGTTGCTATTAAAATGATGTCTAAAGTTTTATCAGATAATCAAGAAGCTGTAGAAAGATTTAAAAAAGAATATGAAGCTATTTCAAACTTTGAACATGATAATGTTGTAAAGGTTAAAGGTTATTTTATTGAAGAAAATAGACAATGTATTAGCTTAGAATTAGTTAAAGGCTTTACCTTAAAAGATTGACTAATAAACTATGGACCTTGTTCAACAGAGGAAATTGTTTATTTTTTTAAAGACATATGTAGTGCAATTATTGATGCTCATGATCACTCTATTATTCATCGTGATATTAAGCCAGAAAATATTTTAATTTCCAACGATGGAAAAATTAAAGTGGCTGATTTTGGTGTGGCAATTTTGGAAAATGAAACTAATGACGAAGAAAAAAATAAAATTATTGGTACATCTAAATATATGGCGCCAGAAATTGTGCAAGCATACCACCCATCAAGGTCATCGGACATTTATGCTTTAGGAATAATGTTGTATGAACTATCAACAGGAGCAACACCTTTTGTTGGTAAAAACCCTACACAAGTTGCAATTAAGCACGTAAAAGAAATTCCTATTTATCCCTCTGCGATAAATAAGGATATAAATCCTGGTTTAGAAAATATCATTTTAAAATGTATTTTAAAAAATCCGGAAGATAGATATCAATCAGTAAAAGATTTATATAATGATTTAAATAAAGTTTTAACACAGGACATTAATTATAATTTAGATAAAAAATTAAAATACGTTTATATAAAAAATAAAAAACAACTAAGCAAACAACCACATAATACAGTTCCTGTATTTTTAACTAAAAAATTCTTTTACATAACAGCAGCTATTTTTGCAGCATTATTTATATTGGCTGTCATTTTGTTGGTGGGTTTATATGTTATTTAATTTGGTTGTATTTAACATTGTAAGTGAATATATTTATGTCATAGATAAGAAAACTCAAAAAAAATATTCTTGTAAGGCAAAAGGTCTTTTTAGGCATAATAATCAAAAGATTACAGTTGGCGATATTGTAGATATTCAATTAATTCCAGAAAACAGTGATTTATCATATGAGGCTGTTATTTCAAAAATACATGCTAGAAAAAATGAACTTAAAAGGCCGAGGGTTGCAAACATTGATCAAGTAGTAATTGTTACATCTATTTTGGAACCAAAAATTAATTACAAATTACTTTTAAAAGAAATAATGATTTGTGAAACAATGAAAATTGATATTGTTTTATTGTTTACTAAAATAGATTTAGCTACTGAAAAAGATTTAAAGGATATAAAAGATGTTTTTAGAAACACAAATTATAATTTAGTATTTATTAATAACAATTTACAAACCTCTAATAACAATTTAATTCCTTATTTAAATAGCAAATTTTCAATTTTTATGGGCCAAACAGGTGCTGGTAAATCATCTACATTGAATAATATTTTAGGAGAAGATTTAATTAAGACTCAAGAAATTTCTAAAGCTTTAAATAGGGGAAAGCATACAACAACGGATATTAAGTCTTACATATTTAAAGATTTTATAATTGCTGATTCTCCAGGTTTTTCATCATTTAAAATAACAGATATTGAAAAAGAACATTTTGCAAATTTATTACAAATATTTAATAAGTTATCAAGTAATTGTAAGTTTAGAAATTGCTTACATATAAATGAACCAAATTGTTTTGTTAAAAAAAATATAGATATTGAATTTTCTAATAAATTATATGAAAATTATANNTTGAAATATATAATGAGGTTTACAATGAAAAATAAAGTAAAAAAGGAAGTAATTATTGCGCCAAGTGTTTTGAGTGCAGATTATGGTAATTTAAAGAAAGAATTAAATACTATTAAAAAATATGGGGCACAATGAATTCATTTTGATGTTATGGATGGAGATTTTGTGCCAAATCTAACTTTTGGACCCAAAATATTGGCTGATATTAGAAAAATATCAGATTTGTATATTGATTGTCATATGATGGTAAACATCAAAAATCGCACAGTTGAAGAATACTTTACACCATTTTTAGAAGCTGGGTGTAATTCATTTACAGTGCATTATGAGGCTTTTTCAAAAAGTCAATTAAAAGAACTTTACAATTTTAAACAAAAGCATGGCTGTAAAATTGGTATTGCTATAAGTCCTCAAACATCTTTTAGCAAAATTGCTAAAATAATTGATAATTTTGATATTATATTAATAATGACAGTTAATCCTGGATTTGGTGGACAAGGTTTTATTGAGCAAAGCGCACAAAAAATAAAAGAAGCCAAAGAGTTTATTGTTGCTAACAACTTAAATGTTTTAATTCAAGTTGATGGTGGTATTAATGATAAGACTGCGAAAATATGTAAAAATTTAGGAGCAAATATTTTGGTTGCAGGGAGTTATTTGTTTGGCCAAAAAGATATTAAGCAAAGAATGGAGAGTTTAATTTATGATTAATAAAGTTGTGATCGTATGTAAAGAAAATACAAAAATAGATTTCAAATCTTATGAAAATGCATTTTTTATAGGTGTGGAAAGAGGTTGTTTAGAATTAATTCGCCAAGGAATTAATATTGATTTAGCAATTTCAGATTTTGATAATGTTTCTGATGATGAATTAGCACAAATAAAATTAGCAGCTAGATCATTTAAAAAACTATCAACAAATAAAGATTTAATTGATGGGGAAGAAGCAATTCTTGAAGCTTTAAAATACTCATCAAATATTACACTAGTAACAGAAGGTGAAAGATTTGATATGAATTTAGCTTCAATAGCTTTAGTGTTGAAATATAATGTTAAACTGTTTAATAAGGGTGGTTTTGTTAACTTATTCAAACAAGGAAGTATTTATTCAATTAAAAAAACAAACTTTAAATATGTTTCATTTTTTTCAGTAGAAAAATCTTTAGTAGACATTACAGACTTCAAGTATGAAGCAAAAGATTTAGTAATTGAAAATATTGGTACAAACGCTATTAGCAATGAGTTATTAGAAAACCAAGTAGGTAAAATTAACGTTAAAAAAGGTAATATCATAGCTATATTTACAAATTAAAACAAAATAAAAAATAAGATCATTATTAGTAAATTACTTTAAAAACAATGATCTTATTTTTTTTTGGTGCCCATGATCGGACTCGAACCGATACGAATTTCTTCGGCAGATTTTGAGTCTGCTGCGTCTACCAATTCCGCCACACGGGCTTAGTTTTAGTTTATAAAAACTATTAAGCTACAATATCCCCTTTACGCTTTAATGTTCTAAGAGTTCTTGCTGAAATTCTAACTGTTTTATACTTTCCATCAATAAACATATTAACTTTTTGTAAGTTTACATTTCACTTTCTTTTAGTAGCATTTAAAGCGTGTGATCTATTGTTTCCAGATAATTTACCTTTACCTGTAATTGCACATTTTCTTGACATAATAACCTCACTTTGCTTAATATTACTTAATAATAATAAACAAAATACATGTCAAAATCAAGTTATAATTTAAAATAAATTAAATATTACCCTTAATTAAGGTTTTAATTATAAAAAATATATATATTAGTAAAAATACTGAAAATATTTTATAATAAATAAAATATAAATTATTATGTATATAAACTATTTCTTATAAAGTTACAAATATTATAAATATATATTGATATTATTTCTTGTTAGTAATATAATTTACTTATGGTTTTTTAAGGAGTTTTTGTGAATAAATTAAATGTTTCTAAAATATATAATGTAGTTTACTCATCAATGATAACAGTTCCTGGTGTTGCCGGATTTGCTAATCTTAATGAGATCGAAAATCAAAATGATAATTTTGAAGAAAAATACAAAAATTCAATAAAAATATTAAGAGAGCCTGATTTATTGGAAATTTATATTTACATTATTTTAATTAGTGGTGTGAATATAAATGACATAGCACAAGAAGTCCAATTTAGAGTGAAATATGAATTGGAATCAAAGGGAATTATAAACGAAGCATTTTTAGTAAATGTAGTGGTTTGTGATATTAAGTAATATAAAAAATAGAAATAGATGGGTGAATAATTATGCTTTATACTAATAAAAATATAGTAAATTTATTGATAAGTGGTTTTAATAACTTATTTAATAATTATCCTAAAATAGATAAATTAAATGTGTTTCCTGTTCCTGACGGAGATACTGGGACAAATATGTTTTTAACTATGAAAAACGCTGTTGCTAATCTTGAAAATAAAGATAAAAATAATGAACAAAGTTTAGACAAATTGTTAGATGCTTTTGCTCGTGATTTAATAATGGGAGCAAGAGGAAATTCTGGTGTTATTTTATCTCAAATTTTTAGAGGCTTTGCAAATGGCTTTAAAAAGAATAATGAATTTACTACAATAAATTTAAAAAAATCACTTTTACTAGCTCGTGATGTGGCATACAACGCAGTAATGAAACCAGTTGAAGGAACAATTTTAACTGTTATTAGAGAAACTGCTGAAAAGTGTGATGAATTAGATAATGAAATGCCTGTATTAGATTTCTTTGAAAAAGTATGTGCTTATTCTAAAGTTTCATTAAAAGGCACACCTGATCTATTGCCTATTTTAAAAGAAGTGGGGGTTGTTGATTCTGGTGGTTATGGTCTTGTTAAAATATTTGAAGGAATGAGTTATTATTTAAAAAATAATAAAGTAATTTCAAAAGTTAAACAACATGAAGAAAACACTGGTAATAACATTAATTTAGTAAACCATGAAGAAGAATTTGGATATTGTACAGAAGTTTTAATAATCTTTGAAGAAAAAGACGTTAACAATGTAAACATTAATCATGTAAGAAAATCTTTAGAAGATCAAGGTGGAACTTCTGTTGTGGCTGTTATTGATAGTGATATTATGAAAATACATGTTCATACATTGGTTCCGGGTAATGCTTTAACATTCTTGCAACAATTTGGAGAATTTGAAAAAGTTAAAATAGAAAATATGACATTACAAGCAGAAGAACATGTTAATTATGTTAAAGATAGAAAACTAGTTAATAAAGAAGCTTTAATAAGTGTTGTTCCATCAATTGCTATTGGTAATTACTTTAAACAAGAATTAAAAGCAGCAGAATTTATAAATGGGGGATTTTCAATGAATCCATCTACTGATGATTTCCTATCAGCAATAGAAAAAGTCGACGCACAAAACGTGTTTTTATTTCCAAATAATAGCAACGCAATTTTAGCAGCACAACAAGCAGCTAAGGTAGAAAAAAAATCAAAAATATATGTTGTTCCAACAATTTCAATTCAAGAAGGAATGGTTTCGATGATCTCTTATGATTATGAAGAAACACCTAAAAAGAATTTTAGTATTTTAAAACAAGCAACAAAATTAGTTCAAAGCATAGCTATTACTACAGCATCTAAATCTACAACAATGGATGGTGTTAAAATTACTAAAGACAGCTATATAGGGTTAGATGGTAAAAAAATTGTTATCTCTAATGCTTCAATGAAAAAAGTTATTGTTAGTTTATTTGATAAATTTATTTCTAAAAGCTCAGAAATCATTACAATTTTTTATGGAGAAGATGTAGAAATTTCAACAATAAATTTTATTAAGAAATATTTGGATGAAAATTTCGATATTGAGTATGAAATTATAGATGGTGAACAAAGTTTATATCAATTATTAATTGCTATTGAATAATTTATAGAATTTATTCAAATAATTATATTAATGTGGTATTATTAAATAGGTTTTAATATGGCACTATAGCCAAGCTGGTAAGGCATGGGACTGCAACTCCCCGATCGTCGGTTCGAACCCGTCTAGTGCCTCCATTATTTAACCAATATATTATACCAATGCGCCCATAGATCAATTGGACAGATCGTTTGACTACGGATCAAAAGGTTGGGGGTTCGAATCCTCCTGGGCGCGCCATTATTCNNGGAAAGTAGCTTAGCTTGGTAGAGCGCTCGGTTTGGGACCGAGAGGTCGCAGGTTCAAATCCTGTCTTTCCGACCATTAGGGCTCGTAGCTCAGCTGGGAGAGCATCTGCCTTGCACGCAGGAGGTCGACGGTTCGATCCCGTTCGAGTCCACCATATTTATNATTTTTGGCGAGATAGCTCAGTCGGTTAGAGCGCACGGCTCATACCCGTGAGGTCGAGAGTTCAAGTCTCTCTCTCGCTACCAACGGACCCTTAGCTCAGTTGGTTAGAGCATCCGGCTCATAACCGGACGGTCGCTGGTTCAAGTCCAGCAGGGTTCACCATTAAAATTAAATTAAATTTATAAAACATGTTGGAAGATTACCCAAGTCTGGTTGAAGGGGTCGGTCTTGAAAACCGAGAGGCGGGGAAACCCGCGCGGGGGTTCGAATCCCTCATCTTCCGCCATTTATTTTATTTATTTTAAAATTATGATATACTATTTTAGTATTATTATTTATATCGCGGGGTGGAGCAGCATGGCAGCTCGTCGGGCTCATAACCCGAAGGTCGCAGGTTCAAATCCTGCCCCCGCAACCATGGTTCTGTAGTGTAGTGGTTAACATGCCTCTCTGTCACAGAGGAGATCGCGGGTTCGAGTCCCGTCAGGACCGCCATGGTTCAGTAGCTCAGTTGGTAGAGCATTTGATTGAAGCTCAAAGTGTCGGCAGTTCAATTCTGTCCTGAACCACCATTTTAATATTTATTAATTAATATTTATTAGTTTATAAATATTAATAAAAAACTAGCTTTTGCTAGTTTTTTACTTTTTATATAAGTATTTGATAAAATATTTGATAAGATATTTATATAAAAAGTAAAAAAACAGGAGAAAATCTATGAAATTTATAGTTTTAAAAAATCAAGAAGAAGTAGGAAATTATGTAGCAAAAATGTTTATTGATCAAATAAATAAAAAACCAAATAGTGTGCTAGGTATGGCTACAGGTTCTTCACCAGTTCCAGCATATGAAAAAATGGTAGAAGACCACGCAATAAATAATACAGATTGAAGTAAAGTTGTAACATTTAATTTAGATGAATATGTAGGTTTAGAAGAAACGCATGAACAAAGTTATCGTTATTTTATGAATGATGTACTTTTAAATCATGTTAATGTTAATTTAAAAAACACATTTGTTCCAAATGGTGTAGCAAAAGATCTTGAAAAAGAAGCTGAAAAATATGAAAATTTACTTAAAAAGCACGGACCAATTGACTTGCAAGTTTTAGGAGTAGGGGTTAATGGTCATATAGCATTTAATGAACCACCAGCACCACTTGATGGTAAAACAGGAATAGTAGATCTTGTAGAAGATACTATAAAAGCAAATGCAAGATTTTTTGAAAAAGAATCTGATGTACCAAGACAAGGATTAACAATGGGAGTTGGTTCTATCATGAAAGCAAAACAAATTATATTGGTTGCAACTGGTAAAAATAAAGCAGAAGCTATTTCAAAATTACAAGGAAATGATTATGATGAAAACTGACCATGTACATCATTAATTAAACATGACAATGCAGTTGTTGTATTAGATGAAGATGCTGCATCTTTATTAAAATAAAAAGGTAAAAATAATAAATAAAAAAAACAGATAATAATATATCTGTTTTTTTTATTTATATTTAATTATTTATTAAACAAGTCTGTTGTATCATTCTACGATTAATGATTCATTAATGTTTTGGTTTAATTCATTTCTTTCTGGGTGTCTAACATATTCACCTTTAAAGTTTTTCTTATCAAATTTTACAAATTCTAATGTTGAAACTTGTCCATCTAAGCTTTCTAAAACTTTAACATTTTTTCTAGCTTTTTCTTTTAATACAATAACATCACCTGGGTTACAAATGTGAGATGGAATATTCATTTTTTTACCATTTAATGTTACGTGATTATGATTAACGATTTGTCTTGCTCCAGCTCTTGTTGCTGCAAGACCCATTCTATAAACAATATTATCTAATCTTGATTCTAAAAGAACTAAGAAGTTAGTACCAGTAATCCCTTTGATTTTTTTAGCTTTAGCATATGTATTTCTAAATTGTCTTTCAGTAATACCGTACATAAATCTAACTTTTTGTTTCTCTTGTAATTGTTCACCATAATTACTTAATTTTCTTCTTCTTTGCCCATGTTGACCAGGTGCATAAGTTCTTTTTTTACCTTTTGAAAACTCTTTATCGTTTTCTAAAATACTAAATCCATATCTTCTAGATTTTTTTGTAATACTATCTCTATATCTTGACATAAAAATATCTCCTTTTCTGACGACAAGAAGAAATAAACTCTGTTATGTTGTGTTTACATTTCGCCATACAGCAACGGTTACTTTTTACATTATTAATAAGTAAACGCATTACATAACATGTTTATTTGCTGTTCTTAATGTTGCCAAACAAATTATATCAATTTTATTAATAATTTACTACATAAAGATTAAATATTGTTAACAGATATGTTTGTTTTAAGTAATAATATAAATTATAATAAACATAGAAAAAAAAGGAATTTTTATTTATGAATACAAAAGTTATCTACTTGATAATAATTTCATCAATTTTGTTATTAACGCTTTGTGCTTTTATAATTTTTTTATTGTCTTGAAAGAAAAAAATTGTTTTAAAAAACTTAGAAATTGAAGTTTTTAGAAAAATTGAAATTATTAAAAGAATACCATTAAGATTTAAAATTTTTAGAATCGCTAACATTGCAGATAAAAATACATTTTTTATAAAGTTTTTAGTAATTTGAAGAACTAAGTACGAAAAATTTATTGAAAATATGTATATAACTAATATAGAAAAATTTAATAAATTAATACAATCTATGTCCAAAGATAAAAAAACTGAAAAACCATCACAAGATGTTTATAGAAAAAATTTAAATATGCTATTAAAGAATTTTACAATTATTGAACAAGAATCAAGATTAATGTTAGATGAAATTAATAGTTCTTTAAAAGTTGAATTTTTACAAAGAAACTACATAGTATCTCAAAAAAAGATGTTTAATGAACTTTTAAGTGATTTGAAAAAATTTACTTTTATGGGGTATATGAAAAAAGAGTCTATGAATAATTTTATATTTTCATTACAAAACCTTTTTAATGATTTTGAAAAGAATATTAGAGTAGGGGATTTTCTAAAAAACGAAGATCTAATTAATGATATAAATAGTGGCCTAAAAGTATTTTTAGATATACTAAAAGTTATTCCACAATCTTATCTTTTCCTAGAAAAAGTATTACCAAAAAAAATTATTGAAGCAAAAGAAATGCGCGACGAGTTTTTGGCAGATAACTTTAAAAAAGATTACATACCTTTAAGTTACGATTTATTTAAAGAAGAAATAAATAAAAAGGTTTCTCTGTTAGATAAATATTTAAAAGCTATACAATATAAAAAAGTTCCGCTTATAGTATATGAAATAATAGTTAGTTTTTATAAATATATAAATGATTTTTCTAATCAAAAAAATATAATGGATATTTTTAATAATTATTATAATATGATGCCAGATATTATTTCTTATATTGAAAAAACTTATACTACTGTTATAAATCAAATTGAAGATTTAAAAATTACATCTTCTTTAACTTCAGAAGAAGAAGAAGTGTTGCTAACATGTAAAAGTGATTTTAATAATTTAAAAGCCGCTTGAAGTAGTTTATCAAAAAAAATGTCAGAAAAAGGAGCTGTTTTAAATTACTTTGATCTTAATAAAGAATTAGCTGATTTATTTAGTTACATTATCATATCTTACAAATTGATTGGAAGTGTTAATTACTTTATTGAAAGAAGAAACAAATATGAAGTTGATGCAAGAAGAAAAGTTCATCACTTAAAGATAACTTTAATTCAAGCAGAAACTAGAATTAATAATGTAAAATATAGCAAACATTTATCAAAATACAAACAAGAGATTGAATTCTATCGAAATAAATTAGAAAAAATAAAAAATAAATATTCAAACTTAAAAGATGTTGAAGTGTTTAAGAATTTTAAATTAGATTTAACTGAAGCTTCAAGAGATATTTCATTATTATTTAATTCAATTTTAGATAATATTTTTATGATTTTATTAGCTGAAGAATCATTAACATACGCTCAATCTCACTCTATTAACAGTGATAATTATTTAAACGCTATAAACAATGCTGAGAACTTTTATTATAAAGGTGAGTTTGATTTTGTTATTCATGAAACATTAAAAATATTAAATGACGGCAGAAGAAAGGGTTAAAATGAACTTTGATCATATAATTGTTAGATATTCAGAACTATCTACAAAAGGTAAAAATAAGCAGCACTTTATTAGTCTGCTTAGAACTAATATTAAAAATCACCTTTCTAATTATCGTGGAAAATATATATTAAAGAATGATCCCGGAAGAATTATGATAAAGCCAGATAAAGACATATATCAAGAAGTGTATAATAAATTACTTAATGTATTTGGTATTTCTTCAATTTCTCCAGGTTTACTTGTTGATAAAAATTTTGATACTTTAAATGAAAAAATTGTAGAAATAATAGGAGATTTTAAAAATAAATCATACAAACTTAACATAAAAAGAATAGACAAGAATTTTCAACCAATTTCATCTGAAATGGTCGTCAATTTAGCAAAAAGTATTTATGAAAAATACCCTATGATAAATGTTGATGTAAAGAATCCTGATATTTCCTTAAATGTTGAAGTTAGGTTTTCTAATATTGCAATATATATTAATAAAAATATGGCCTTAGGTGGATTGCCAGTTAATTCATCAGGGCACGCATTATCATTGTTATCCGGAGGAATTGATTCGCCAGTAGCATCATTTTTATGTTACAAAAGAGGCCTTAATTTAAGTTATATTCACTTTACAACCCCTCCACACACTTCTTTAGAGAGTCTTGAAAAAGTATTCGACCTTTCTAAAAACTTGTTTAAATATAGCGATGGAAGAGCTTTAAAATTATATGTTGTTAATTTTACACTATTACAAAATGAGCTTATGCATTTAAGCAAACCCGAATACAGAATTACTATAATGAGAAGAATGTTTGTGAGAATTGCAAATATTGTTGCCGAAAAAATTGATGCCAAATGTTTGGCAACAGGAGAAGCTTTGGGTCAAGTTGCATCACAAACAATTGAAAGTATTACTACAATTGAAAATTCATCAACTTTGCCAATTCTAAGACCGCTTATTTGCTATGATAAGGAAGATATAATTAAAATTTCAAAATCAATTGACACATATACAACTTCAATAAAACCATTTGATGATTGTTGTAGTTTATTTGTTCCTAAAAATCCAGTTATAAAACCAAAAATTCGTGAAGCTGAGTTTCAAGAAAACAATATAATGTGAAAAGAAATTATAGATAAAATCATAGAAAATAATGTAGAAAAGTACGTTATTTCAAAAGAGGGTGTTTATAAAACAGATTTTGATACAAAAAATTAAAAGGATTTTTTTATGTTTGGACCAATAAATATAAAAACTGAATACAGTTTTAATGAATCACTAATTTCTATTAGAGATTATTTTATTTTTTGTCAAAACAATAATATAAAAGATGTTTTTATCAATGATAATAATTTAATAGACTTACCAACTAAAATAAAATTAGCTAATGAACATAATTTAAACTTGCATATTGGATTAACTATTTTTCTAAAAGATATAGGAGAAGAATTAAGTTTTTTTCCGCTAAATAATGAAGGTTATTTTTCTTTAGTTAATTTACATAATTTGTTGCGTTCTGAAAATCCTAAAAAAATTACTTCTACTTTTAAAGAAGTATTTTCAATTATATTAAATAATAAAAAATTCTTAAATTTTAAAAATACAAATTTACTTGTTGTAAATAACCAAAAGTTTTTTAAAACATTGTTGTCAAAAGAATATTATGAAATAACTAATTTATATTTGGGGCAAAATAATGTTGAAGGTACAAATTACGATAATAATACAATTGATTTTATAAAATATAATTTACTAAAAAAGGTAGAACGTGAACATTTAGAGTCATTAATCAATTTACAATATTTAAACCCAGGTAACTACACTTCATTAAAAGATTACGTTTTTCCAAAAGTATCTAATTATTTTTTAAACAATTTTCAAAAAAAAAATCTACAATCAAGAATTAAGTNNTTTAAATTACCTAAAGTTGAAAATATAGATATAAAAAGTTTATGTATGAATAATTTAAAAAAATATTTAAACAACAATTTAGATGAAGTTTATATAAAAAGATTACACCATGAATTAAATGTAATAAGCGAAATGAATTTGGAATATTATTTTTTGATATATTATGATTTTGTAAATTATGCAAATTCTCAAAATATATTAGTTGGTCCTGGTAGGGGAAGTGCGTCTGGTAGTTTGGTTTGTTTCTTGCTAAACATAACAAAAGTTGATCCAATAAAATATGGGTTGATTTTTGAGCGTTTTTTAAATATAGAAAGAAAACAATTGCCTGATATTGACCTTGATGTTGAACATTCTAAAAGAGACATAATATTAAAATATCTTCAAAACAAATATTCTGATTCTAATGTTGCAAAAATAATTGTTGTGCAAAAAGTGGGGGCTAAACAATTTATTTCTGATTATTTCAGAATAAACAACTTATCACCTGAAGATAAAAAAAGTATTAATCAAATAATTAAGAATGAAGAAAATTTTAATTATAGCCAAATAATTAATAATCAAAAGTTAGAAGAATATGTTGTCGAATATAGAGTTATGTTTTTTCTCTTAAATTTAGTTATAAATTTACCTAAAAATATTGGAATTCATGCTGCCGGTATTTTATTATCTGATAAACCATTTGAAGACAAAGTGCCTTATCATCAGAAAGATAATTTTAATATTGTAAATTATACAATGGGTCATTTAGAAGAAATTGGTCTTTTAAAATTAGATATTTTAGCTTTAAAAAATTTAACAATTTTATCTCAAATGTTAAATAAAGTTTTAAAAATTAATAATAGTTTTTCTTTAGAAAAAATTCCTTTAAATAGTGAACAAGTATTTAACGAATTTTCGTTAGGAAAAACTAATTATATTTTTCAATTTGAATCTCCTGGAATGAGAGAAACCCTAAAAAAGGTTAAGCCACAATCTATTCAAGAGTTAGCTGCTGTTTCAGCTTTATTTCGTCCTGGTCCAATTCAGTTTATTGAAAAGTATATAGAGCGTAAATATTCTAATAAAAACATTCTTTATATAAATGACAATATTAAAAATATTTTAAGTCCAACTTATGGAATTATTGTTTTTCAAGAACAAATAATAAATTTATTTCAATTAGTTGCTAATTTTTCTTTAGCAAAGTCTGATGTCATCAGAAGATCTATAAGTAAAAAAAATAGATTTAAANAAATTCTAATTTAGAAAAAAGATTTTATAAATGGCGCATTGAACAATGGATATAACATGGATGTAATTAAAAAAGTTTGAAATATAATTTTAAACTTTACCAGTTATGGATTTAATAAAAGTCATGCTATTTCATATTCTTTAATAAGTTACTATTTTGTTTATTTTAAATTATTTTATCCTGCCATTTATTTTGAAACATTATTTTTAGATAACTCAACCCACAAAGATAGAGAAGCTATTTTTGATGAAGCTAAAGAAAAAAACATTCTTTTTAAATCTTCTAATTTTACTGATAATAATTATAATGAATTTGAAATAAAAGATAATATTTTATATATTCCACTTAATCTATACATTAACTTAGATTTAGAGGTCTATCAAAAACTAGTAGCGATAAGAAAAGAACAAACACAAAATATTAACCCTTATTATTTTTTATTAAAAGTAATAACAACCATAGACTGAAATATTGATTTATTTAAAAAATTAACTTTATCTGGATATTTTAATTTTTTAAACATGAATCCAGCTACAGTATTAAAATGTCTAGAAAGTTATGATATTTCTACATTTAAAAGTGTTTATGATATTAAAACCAACACAACATTAAACGGTTGAGTTCCTGATATTGTACATCAACCAGCAAATACAAAAGATATTTTATTTGATTGAAAAATTTGAATATATATTTTAGAAGAAGCGCATAATTTATTTGGGTTTTATATTTTTGGTTCTCCTATATCTTTAATAATTGATTTTAAAAAATTGAATAAAAATATAACTAAGTTAAATGATATTTTAAATGGTAATACAGTTAGAAGTCAAAAGGTTATCTTTAAAATTAAAAGTATAAAAATAATTAAAGATAAAAGTGGAAGTGAAATGTGCTTTTTAACTGTAATGGATGATACGGAACAAATGGAAGGAACAATATTTGCTAAAGATTTTTCTAGATTTAATGATATTTTGTTTGAAGAAGAATATTACATATCAATAGTTTCTTCAAATGAATATAAAGGTAAAAAAACAATTATTATAAACGATATACAAAAAATAATTTTTTAAATACCTATAAAATAGTTATTTTTTGTTTTATAATTAATTTTATAAGGAAGGGGTATTTTAAATGAGTTCTAATATATTAGATAAAATTATAGAAAATCTTAAAAATACTAAACAAGAAATAAAAATTATTTTACCAGAAGGTAAAAATGCTAAAATCCAAAATGTAGCAAAGAAATTTAAAGGATTACAAGTAAAACCAATTTTAATTTTTGATAAAGAATCTGAAATTACTAAAAACATTAAAGAAAATTTTGAAACTTTTTCAATTGATACTTTTGATAAAACTGAAATGTTAAGTAAAATTTTAGAAAAAAGAAAAGGTAAACTGGAAAAAGTTGAGGCAGAAAACTTGATAAATCAAAGAAATTATTTTTCAATTATGTTGCTAGAAATGGGATATGGTCATGGTGTAGTTGGTGGTATTGAATACGCAACAAAAGATATTGTGAAGCCTACATTACAAATAATTAAAAAAAGATCTGATGTTAGTTTAGCTTCATCGCTATTTTTAATGTTAAAAGATAATGAAAAATATATTTTTACAGATTGTGCTTTAAATGTAGACCCAACAGCAGAACAGTTAGCTGACATTACACAGTTAGCTATTGAAGCAAGTGAAGTTTTTCTATTTGAAAACCCTAATGTAGCATTGTTATCATACTCTACTATGGGTTCTGGTATAGGGGCTCCGGCTGATAAAGTTAGAAAAACATGAGACATTTTAAAAGAGAGAAAATTAAATAATTGTGTTATTGGTGGAGACTTTCAGTTTGATGCTGCATACAATGATGAAATTAGAGAAAAAAAAGCTCCAAATTCACCAATGAAAAAAAGAGCTGATATTTATGTTTTTCCTAGTTTGGAATCTGCAAATATCGGTTATAAAATCGCTCAGAGACTTGGTGGTTTTACAGCCGCTGGTCCAATAATTGTTGGTTTAAATAAACCGGTTAATGACTTATCAAGAGGGGCTACAGAAAATGATATTTATAATACAATAGCAATTACAGCATTTTCTGCACTTAAAAGTATTAAATAAAGAAATTAAAAGGAGATAATATGATATTAGTAATTAATGCTGGAAGTAGTTCAATGAAATTCCAGGTATTTCAAGAAAAAAATAATAAATTTGAAAGTATTTGTAAAGGGTTAGCTGAAAGAATATTTATTGATGGTTCGTTTACTTTAGAATACAAAGGTGAAGAATTTACAACAAAAGTAAATTTACAAGATCATAAAGATGCTGTTGAGCAACTTATTAAATCATTAAAAGCACATAAAGTTATAAAAGATTTTAGTGAAATTAAAGGTGTGGGACACCGAGTAGTTCATGGGGGAGAAAAATTTACAAAATCTGTATTAATTGATAATGTTTTCTTAAAAGAATTAGATAAAGTTATTCCTTTGGCTCCATTACACAACCCGCCAGCTTTAAGTGTTATTAATTCATTTTTAAAATTAACAAACGTACCAAATGTTGCTGTTTTTGATACATCATTTCATACATCAATCCCAGAAGAGAATTACTTATACTCTGCACCATTAGAATGATACAAAGATTATTCTGTTAGAAGATATGGGGCACATGGTACTTCATATAGATACATTACAGAAAAAACAGCTGAAATATTAAATAAAAAACAAGAAAATATTAACGCTATAATTTGTCACCTTGGTAACGGTGCAAGTATTTGTGGAGTTAAAAATGGTAAATCATATAATACTTCAATGGGATTAACACCATTAGAAGGTTTAGTTATGGGTACTAGAAGTGGAGATATCGATCCTTCTGTTTTTAGTTACATGGAAAAAAATCTTAAAATGAATGGTGAAGAACTAACACATGTACTAAATAATAAATCAGGTTTATTAGGTATTTCTGGTGTTTCATCTGATTTAAGACAAGTAATGCAAGAAGCTGATAAAGGAAATAAGAGAGCTGTTCTTGCAGTTAAAATGGCGGCAAAAAGAGTTGCTAAATATATTGTTTCTTATATTAATGAAATTGGTTCGGATATTGATGCAATTATTTTTACAGCTGGTATTGGAGAAAATTCAGCACCAATGCGTGAGATGATCATTAATGAAATTAGTATTATGAAGCTATCTATTTGTGATGATAGAAATAAAGAAAAATATGATGATTATAAAATTATTTCANAAAAAGATTCTTCAGTTCCGATATATGCAATTAGAACAAACGAAGAAAAAATGATTTGCAATGATGTTTTAGAATTAATAAAAAAATAACAATTATATATTTAATTATTAAAGCAAGTTTTACTTGCTTTTTTTAATGTATAATTTAACTAAAACAAAAGGGTTATAAATGAAAAAAATAATTAAAATAATGTGAGTTAAAATAATATTAGTTGTATCGGCGCTTACTGTTGTTGCTTGTGGTCAACAATATGAACCGCCAGTTGATAATGATAATAATGTAGAAATAGAAAGTTTTATAAGTAATTATAAAATATACTGATTTAGCCAAGATGTTTCTGGTAAAGATTATTATCAAATAAAAGATAATCCATCTAATGCATCAATTTTTGCAGAATATAGTAAAGGATCTGAGTCACATACAGTAAAAACATTAATGAATAGTAGTCTCGATAATAATACTGATGATTTAATCTATTCATGAAAAAATAATAAAAATATTTTAAGACTATATATTTCTGATGAAGAAAGTTCTCTTCCTGACAATGCTCACATTAAACGAACAGTTAATAACTTTCCTTATTTAGAAAGTTATGAAGAATATTCAGTTTCAGTAGGAATGGTTGAAATGGATATATTTGAAGGAGATTATTTAAAATCTGCCAAACCAGAGAAAATAAAAATGTATTATAAAACAATTAATATTATAAGAGATGATTTTTGATTCGCTGAAAATACTAGAAACACAGATGAATTTTTAGGTCAAAAAGATGTTATTTTTCCGCTAAGTTTTAAAATGGATACAACACAAGAAGAACTTTTAGAATATTTTTTAGAAGAAATTTATCAAATAAGATTACTTTTTAATATTAGCAATTTAGAACAAATAAATAATTTGGACCATTTTTATAAATATTTAAATACTTTATTAATTTTTGAAGTTAAAAGTTTTGACTCATCATATAAACATGAAGACATTATGAATATTGTTTTTAAACAAAAAAATAAAGACTTATTTTCAAAGTCTTATAACATAAAGTATGTAATTGAATAATTATTGTCTTTTATAGTTTATGCCAATAGCATTTTGAATCTTTTTTNNTAATTTTTTATAAGCTACATTTCTAGCTTTTTTTGCTCCCAATTCAATATAATCATCTAAATCTGAACTTTTTAAAAGTTGATGGTATTTTTCCTGTATTGGTTGTAAACAATCTATGATAGTTTCTCATACAGCTTGTTTAAATTCTCCGTAATTTTTATTTTCAAATTCCAACTCAACAGCTTTAATATCTTTATTATTTAGTGCTGCATAAATTGACATTAGATTACTAATGCCTGGTTTGTTTTTTTCATTATAATAAACTTTATTTTCAGAATCTGTTACAGCAGCTTTTATTTTTTGTATAATAATCTTCGGTTCATCTAACATTGAAATATATGATTTAATTTCATTGCTACTTTTACTCATTTTTTCTAATGGATTTTGTAAGTTTTTTATTTTAAAACCAACATTAGGAACAAAGTCTTCAGGAACCTTTAAAAATTCTTGATCATATTTTATATTCATTCTACTTGCAATGTTTCTAGCTAATTCAATATGTTGCTTTTGATCTTTTCCAACAGGTACATAATCAGCATCATATAACAAAATGTCTGCAGCCATAAGTGTTGGATATGTTAAAAGACCACTTGGAATAAACTCACTACCATTTCCCGCTTTAAAAGATTTATCTTTATATTGAGTCATTCTACTTAATTCCCCAATTGTTGTATGACATAATAAAATATGCCCTAATTGTGCATGCTCCAAAACATCAGATTGTATAAATATAGTTGATTTATTTGGATCTAAACCACAAGCAAAATACATAGCAATTAAACTTTTTATATTATTACGCAATGTTAATTTATCAATTGGCGATACAATTGCATGTAAGTTTGCAACAAAGATATAAAGGTCGTTATTATCTTGTAAAGTTAAAAAGTTTTTTNNTATAGCCCCAATATAATTTCCTAACGTTATAACTCCTGTTGCTGTTATTCCAGAAAGTATTCTTTTATTTTTTATATTATTTACGTCCATATTTACTCCTATAAATCATATTTTTTTATTTACTAATTCTATTATTAATTCTATAATGAAATAGTATAAAAGAAAATAAAATTATAAAAAAAGAGGAGTATATATATGTCAAGAATTGAGCAAATTATTGCGAGTGAAGTTATTGATTCAAGAGGAAACCCAACAGTTAAAGTTGTTGTAAAAACTGAATTTGGGGGAGTGGGATCAGCAATGGTTCCTTCTGGAGCATCAACTGGTTCTAGAGAGGCTTTAGAATTAAGAGATGGAGATAAAAAAAGATACCATGGTAAAGGTGTTTTAAAAGCTGTAGATAATGTAAATAATAAAATTGCAAACTTAGTTGTAGGAATGGAAGTTTTAGATCAAGTTAAAATTGATGAAGCTATGATTAATTTAGATGGAGATGATTTTAAGAAAAACTTAGGAGCAAATGCTATCTTGGGTGTTTCTTTAGCTGTTGCTAAAGCTGCAGCAGCTGAATTAGAATTACCATTGTATAAATACATTGGAGGAATTAATGCCAAAAAATTACCAGTGCCAATGTTAAATATCATTAATGGTGGAGAACATGCAGAAAGTGCAGTAGATTTTCAAGAATTTATGATTATGCCTGTTGGAGCACCTTCATTTAAAGAAGGGTTAAGATGAGCTTCAGAAATATTTCATAATTTAAAAAACATCTTACATTCTAAAGGGGATATTACAGCTGTTGGAGATGAAGGTGGATTTGCACCTAACTTTGAATGAGCTTATAAAAAAAATACTTTAGAAGCGTTTAAATCACATGGTCCAGCTGAAGTTGCTATTGAATTAATAATAGAAGCAATTAAAAAATCAGGATATTCAGCTGATAAAAATGGAGTTATGATTGCTATGGATTGTGCATCATCAGAACTTTATAATGAAAAAGATAAAAAATATCATTTTAAAAAAATAGAAAAAATAACAGGTAAAGAATACTCAATGACTACACCTGAGTTGGTAGATTACTTAGACAAATTAGTAGATAAATATCCAATTATTTCAATTGAAGATGGTTTAGCAGAAGCTGATTGAGAAGGATTTATATTACAAGTTAAAAAAATGGGTCACAAAATTCAAATCGTGGGAGATGATTTATTTGTAACAAATCCTAAAATTACTGCTGAAGGAATAACAAGAGAAGCTGCTAACTCAATTTTAATTAAGTTAAATCAAATTGGTTCACTTACTGAAACTGTAGATACAATTCAATTAGCACAANAAGCTAACTGAACAGCAGTTGTTTCTCATAGATCTGGAGAAACCGAAGACACAACTATTGCTGACTTGGCTGTTGCATTAAATACTGGTCAAATTAAAACTGGTAGTATGTCAAGAAGTGATAGAATAGCAAAATATAATAGATTGCTAGAAATTGAAGCTGAGCTTGGTGAATCTGCAAAATATGACGGTTCAAAAACTTTTTATAATTTAAAAAAACTTTAGATAAAATCATAAAACTCTTTATTAATTTAAAGAGTTTTATTTTGTTTTTATTTTATTATGCTAAATGTTTTGTTATAATAGAAATCATAATATGTGAGAGGGTTTCATGAAAAAACATCCATTGGTTAAAAAAGTTATCATATCAAAGAAACAAATAAATAAAAAAATTAAAGAATTAGCGAAAAGTATAGAAAAATACTATTATGATGAACATCAGGATTTAAATCAAAATACAGTTTTATGCTTAGGTTTATTAAAGGGTAGTGTCCCTTTTATGGCTAAGTTTATTGAACAATTAACAAAATTAGAGTGTCAAACTGAATATATGTCAGTTGCATCTTTTGAAGGAAATATTGAAGCAACTGGAGTTCCGAGAATTACAGCAGATAGCAATGTAGACTTTTCTGATAGGGATGTTTTAATTGTTGAAGATATAATTGATAGCGGTAGAACTTTAAAATTAATTAAAGAATATTTATTTGGTAAGGGCGCTAAGTCAGTTAAAATTTGTACAATATTTGATAAAAAAGAAGGTAGAAAAGTAGATCTTCACGCTGATTGGTACGGTTTTGATGTTCCGCATAAGTTTTTAATTGGGTTTGGATTAGATTATCAAGAAAGATTAAGAAATCTTCCTTATGTTGCTATAGCCGATGAAGATAAAATAAAAAATTGACAATGAAAAAAATTAAAATAATAGGTGACTCATTAACTTATGGGTTAAAACCATTTGGACAAGGAATTATTAATAAAAATGAAAATTGACCAAATATTTTGCTACAAAAATTGAATAACTTTTATAAGCAAGACCTTACGTTATTAATAGATTCATATCCCGGAAGAACAATATATCCATATAAAGAAGATTTAGGATTTTTAAAAACAAATGGAATTGATATTGTTTCAAGTAGTGATTTTTATAATGAAGATTTTAACACATGCATAATTTTTTTAGGGACAAATGACTTTATTGTTGAAGAATCTTTAAATAAAATAAAAAATATTTTTTGTAAAAAAGAAGAAATTTATAATAAAATACTAATTGGATTAGAAAAATTAATAAATATTATTAAAAGTAAAACCCAAGATATAGATTTTATAATTATATGTCCGCCAATTGTAAATACTTTAATGGAAAAAAAGTTTTTAGGTTTTCACGAATATGTAGTTAAAAATATTAGTATTAAAGATATAAAACTTATAGGTTTGGAAAACAAGTGTGATCCAAGTAAAGAAGATTTTATAAATTATGATGGGTTGCACTACACACAAAAAAAATGTGATGTTTTAGCTAATGTTATATATAATGAATTTATTAGCTAATATGAATTTGAGGTTTATATGATTATAGGTATTTACGGGTATATTGCTAGTGGTAAATCAACCGCTTCTAAATATATTGAAGAAAAATTTAAATTTAAACACATCAACGCAGATGAAGTTGCAAAACAAACTATTAACTCAGAAGAGTCAATAAATGTAATTAAAGAAACATTCCCTGAGGTTGTTGTAGATGAAAAAGTTAATAAAGAATTATTAAAAGAAATTGTATTTCAAGACGCTGATAAAAATAAAATTTTTACTACAGCATTTTGACCAATTGTAAATAAAAAAATTGTGGAAATAATTGAAGAATCTGGAGAAAGTAACTTTGTTATTGAGTCTATTGGTCTTAATTCTTTAGACATTGAGTTTGACTTAGTATTTTTTATAAAAGCGCCAAAAGAAGTTATCTTTAAAAGGTTATTTAAAAGAAATAAAACTTGAAAAAAAGAAGAAGTATATCAAATATTAAAAATTCAGAAAAAAATATTTGATCGTAAAAAATTACCAGAAATTAAAATTGAAACAAGTGGTATTGTAGAAGAATTATATGAAATGATTAATTTTTATATAAATAAATATATGAAAAAATTAGGTAAATAACATGCATCACTTTTTTGTAAAAGACAAAAAAGGTGACTCTTTTGATTTGTCAGATGAACAAAGTCATCAATTAAAAAATGTTTTAAGATTAAAACATCAAGATAAAATTGTTGCTATTTATGATAAAACTTTTTATTTTTGTTGGTTCAATAAGGAATTAAATAATTTTATAATAATTGAAAAATTACAAATAAACAATGAACCTAAAATAAAAATAAACCTTATAAATTGCTTAACAAGAAATAGTAAATTTGAATTAATGATTCAAAAAGCAACAGAAATTGGTGTTCATAAATTAATTCCTTTTCAAAGTGAAAGATCTATTGTTAGTATAAGCAAAATAAATGACAATAAAATTCAAAGATGAAATAAAATAGCTTTGGAAGCTGCAGAACAATCAAGAAGAAATATTATACCAACAATAGAAAAACCTGTTTCGAATATACGCGATTTAGACCAATATATGTCTGATTTAAACATAGTTTTATATGAGGCTGAAGATAATAAAAGTTTAAAAGATAATCTTATTAAAAATATAAAAGAAATAACAATTGTTATTGGTCCTGAGGGAGGATTTTCTAATAAAGAAATAGAATATTTTGTTAGTAAACAATACAAAGTTTGTCACATTGGTAAAAGAATACTAAGAACAGAAACTGCAACTATTTTTGCATTAAGTAATTTAATTTATAATTATGATCTATAGGAGAATTATATGAAATTTATAACAATAAAATCACTAGTCAGTATCGCTAATTTATTTATGTATATAACATATTTAATAATATTCTTATTTTTTGGTTTAAATTATTCTAATATAGAGTGAAAAACAGCGATAAATATTTCATATGTTTTAATGGCTGGCGCTTTAGTTTTACTTATTATTTATGATTTTGTAAGGTATTTAGAAATTAAAAAAACAACATTTCAACTTACCAGAAAACATATATCATATACAATTATTTTTTATATCGGCCAAGCTATATTATATTTTATGGCAATTATCTTTGTAATTTTAATTCATACAGGAGCATTAAATTCTGATTCAACTAGAATTGTGTGATATGTCTTTTTTCCAATTACATTTTTAGCTTCAATTTTTGTTACAGTCTTAGAATCCATTGTAAGAATTGAAGAAAAAATATTTATTGCTAAAGAAAATTGAAAAGCATCAGAAGAATATGTAAAAAAATTAGAAGAACAAGAAAAATTAAATGTTATTGATGAAACTTTTGATAAAAAACCAGAAGATAAAGATGATATTTTTAATTAAGTTAATTTATTTTAATGTGTTAAAATAAGTTATATTCAAAGGAGCCTTTAAATGAAAAAAATATTAAGTATTCTTGGGTCAATTACTATAATTGGTTCAACAACAGCAACTGTTATTGCTTGTGCACCACCAGTTAACTCTTTAATTGGAGATAGATTAGACTTGGGAGAATTTTTAAGTGTAGATAATGAGTTTAATGAAAAACCAGAAATTTCATTTTATTTGTTAAGATATAATAATATGACAGAAAGCATTGGCGATTTGCCAAAAGATTTCTATGATAGAGATGTAAACTTAGTTTCTGGATTTCAAAATGCAATTCAAGCAAACACAGCTACTGTAATGGATTGAAATCAAATTGATTTTGAAACTTCTATTTCAGAATATAGCAAAGATGTAAGTTTAAAAAATGTAAAAGTTAGTGCAGATGCAAAATCTGATAGTGTTTATTACAAAGGTTCTTTTGAAACGGTAGAATCTGATTTAAGAGTTAGTTTAAAAAACTTTTTTAACAGAAAAGATACACCTAAAAGAGCCATTGAATGAAGTGGTGATTTAACTGAAGCTGAAAAGAATGAAAAATTAGCAAAATTTATTTTTGGAAACGCAGCAGATGCTACTTGATTAACAAGTCAAAACCTTACATTTACAGAAACAACTGAAAACCTTACAGTAACTGTGGGGACAGGTCTTATTTTTGAAAATAACAGCGAAATTATAATTGATTTAAAAACTTCATAAGAAATATAAATTAAAAATATATTTATTTATACAATAAACAACAAAGTAATTACTTTGTTTTTTTCATATGTATGCAAAAATAGCAAATATAAAATATTTTAATATATAACAAAGTAAATAGTTAATTGACAAACTTGTTTAAAAAAGATAATTAACTTGTAAGTTAGATTTACAAGTTAATAAAGTAAAGGAGAATATAATATGTTAAGAATTGGAACAATAGGGACAGGGGCTATTGCAACTGAGTTTGTAGAAGCTGTTAAGTCACGTAAGGATTGTAAAATAAATGTTGTTTATTCACGATCAATAGAAAAAGGTAAGTTATTTAGCTTAAAATCACAGTTATCAGTGCATGTTGTTGATAATTTTGATGATATGTTGGATAAAATGGATATTGTTTATATTGCATCACCAAATGGGTTGCATTATCAACAAGCTAAGTATTTTTTACAAAACCAAAAAAATGTAATTTTAGAAAAACCGCTAGCGTTTACAGAAGCGGAAGCTAAGGATTTAGAATCAGTTGCTTTAGTAAATAAAGTTATTTTAATGGAAGCTATGAAACCAGTACATACTCCAAACTTTAATTTGATTAAACAAGAAGTAAAAAATACTAATTATTTTTTAGCTAATTTTATGTGATGTAATTATAGTAGTAGAATGAACAATATAATTAATGAAGATTTTTATAAAGATTCTATTTTTGATGAAAATTTAGGTAAGGGAACATTATATGATGCTGCCGTTTACCCAGTGGAAGTTGCTATTTCATTATTTGGAAAAGTAAAAGAAGTAAAATGTCTAAGTCATAAATTAAAAAATAATGTTGATATAAATAATTTAATAATGTTGCGCCATGCAAACGGTGTTTTATCTAGTATAACAGTTTCAAAAGCTGCTAATAGTAGTAATATTTGTGAGTTTTTATCATATGATAAAACTCTAGAAATTAACAACGTTAATTCTATGATTGATTTAACAATAAAAGATCGTGTTACTAAAAAGTCTAAAACTTTTAATGAAAATACTGAAAAACACATTATGAACTACGAAATTAATACTATGATATCCATGATAAAAAATAATGACTTTGATTTAATGAAGGATTATTTACAAAATACAATTGAAACAATCAGAGTTTTAGAAGGTATAGATAAAAAATTAGGAGAATAATATGAAAAAACTAGCTAAAAAACTTAATAAATATATAGATCACACACTATTAAAACCAGAAGCTTCATTAAATGATATTAGAAATTTATGCCAAGAAGCTTTAGAGCATGACTTTGCATCTGTTTGTGTAAATTCATACTTTGTTAAAGAGTGTAATGAAATTTTAAAAGATAGCGACGTAAAAGTTTGCACTGTTGTTGGATTTCCTTTAGGGGCTTCTACTAGTGAAACAAAAGTTGCAGAAATTAGTCAAGCATTATCTGATGGAGCAACAGAAATTGATATGGTTTTAAATATTTCAGCTTTTAAATCTAGCGATTATGATTATGTTATAAACGATATGAAAAAATGCAAAGCGGCTGTTGGAGATAAAGTTCTAAAAGTGATTTTAGAAACATCTTTACTGAATGATAAAGAAATTAAAAAAGCGTGTGAGTTAGCAAAAGAAGCTAAAGTAGATTTTGTAAAAACATCTACTGGCTTTAATGGTGGTGGGGCAACAGTTCATCATATTAAAATAATGAAAGCTGCAGTTGGAAATGATATGTGTATAAAGGCTTCAGGAGGAGTAAAAACTCGCCAAGATGCAATTGATATGATAGTTGTTGGAGCTGATAGAATTGGAACAAGTGGTGGTGTTCAAATTGTTAAAGGTGAAGCAAATGAAAGACCATACTAATGTTCTAATATATAAAAATGATTATTTAACATTAAAAATTAATGCAAATCCTTTTGAAATTTCATCAATTATTTCAAAAAATGGAAAAGAGTTTATTTATCAAAGAGAAGATGGTTGATTAAAATCTTGACCACTTTGTTTTCCAATTGTCGGAAGAATTAAAGAAAATAAATATGAATATGATGGTAATTTCTATGAGTTAAACGGTCATGGTTTTTTTCGTAGTATTGTGAGTTGAAAAATTACTAAATTAGAAAATGGTTTTAATTTTTACTATAAACATAATGGAGAATTTTCTAATGTTTATCCTTTTATGTTTGAAATAAGTATCAATATTATTTTGAAAAAGAACATAATGGAACAAACGTTTGAAGTAAAAAATCTGGACAATAAACAAATGCCATTTCAATTTGGGTGGCACCCAGCATTTAATATTAGCTCTCAAAATAGTTTTGTTGAATTTGATATTGAAAATGAATTATATGAGTTAAATCCATCTGTAAAACCCACTAATAAAAATAAAGTACAAAAAATTGCATTATCTGATTTAGATTTCTCGAATTCTAATTCTTATGGTTCTGAAGACAATAAAGCAAGTGCTTTTTCAATTTATGATAATCAAAACAGAATAAATATGTTTGCAAATAATTATCCAACATATTTAATTTGAAAAAATAAAAATCAGAGTAATTATATTTGTGTTGAACCGTGAGCAGGTAGTGTCGATAAAACATATGAAAATAACATAAATATTTTTTCAAAAAAACATATTAATATTTTGGATCCCGAAGAATCCAAAACATACTCTATAAAATGTGAGTTTATTTAACTTTTTGTTATTTTATGGTAGTATTATACAAATGTTATTAAACATTTAAAAAAGGAGTTTACATGGCAAACGAAACAAAACAACTAACTAAAAAAGATTTAATTGTAAAGGTAGCTGAAAAATGCGAAATTACTAAATCTGAAGCGGAAAGTGTTGTTCAAGAATTCTTACAAACAATCATTGATGAAGTTAAAGAAGGTAACAAAATTGCTATAAATGGATTTGGAACATTCGAAAGATCATACAAAGATGCTGCAGTTTATAGAAATCCAAAAACTGGGGAACCAATTCATAAAGATGGTAAAAACATTCCGAAATTTAAATTTTCAAATGCTTTTAAAGATTCTGTTTTATAGTGAACTGCTATAAATGTTAATTTTATAAATATATTAATAACTAGATTATTAATGCTATGTAAAAACTAATTGTTAAAACAATTAGTTTTTTTATTTAATTAAAGTAAAATAAAATATGTAAGAACTTATATGTAAAATATTTATATAGGTTATTAGTATAAAAATTAAAAAGGATTAAAATGTTAAAAAATTTATTTGATAAAAATTATATAAACAAATGAAGATTATTAATTAGTAACTATATGTTGATCGGTTTATCTGAAGAACAACTTGTTTTGATTTTATTAATTATGAATAGTTCATATAGCTATAAAAGGTTTATTTCTTCAACTGAAATTGCTAGAATTTCAAACTTTGATGCTGATAAAGTGGATAAAATGATCGAAGATTTAACAGATTTAAATATCATAAATATAAAAATGAATAATGATAAATTAGAAATGGATTTATCACCATTATTTTCTTTAATTTTACAAAAAATTGAAGAAACACCAGTTAAGAAAAATTCGAATAAAAAGAGCGGAAAAAACAATTCTTATATTTTAGAAGTTGAAAAAACTTTTAATATAACTTTAAACTCTGTAGAAAAAGATTGAGTTTTTTCCAACATTGAAACAGAAGAAGATATATTAGAGTTAATCTCATTTGTTAATAGTTTAAGTACAGTTGATAAAAATTTTTTAAATGTATTAAAATCATTTGAACAAGAGCTTGAACAAAAGCCATCATCACTTACAAAATTTAATTGAATAGCTGATGAAGAATAACTGTAATATTAGCACTATTATTTTTTAAATTAAATTTAATATTAAATCCTATTTTAGAAATTAGTTCATATGAAATACGATAAATTTCTTCATTAAATAATAAGTATAAAATACTAAATGGTAACAAAAACATTTTTTTAAAATTAGAAAAATATATTAATATAAAAGTAAAACCTCCATTTTTTTCACACTTTTTCATAAAGTTGTATTGAGAATATTTTATAGAATTTAACAAAAAAAAGTGTTGTTTTGTTTGTTTGACTTCTACTCCAATAAATCTTCCTTGAAACACCCCGACATAATCACAAACACCTTTATTGTCCTTAGTGTGTACGACAATATTTTTTCAAAATATTTTTCGAGGTTCAACCTTGAAAACCAAACACTTATTTTTTAAAGATAGTTTATGGAACAGTTCATTAAATAGTTTTTCTATATTTTTGTTTGTTATATTATTTTTCATTTATTCTCCTTCGCTAATATTTTTTTAATAAAATTTATTGTATAATTCAAAAGTAGGTGCATATGAAAAATTTTAAACAAATATCGGAATTAATTTTAAAAAAGAATTTGAAATCAACACACATGGTTATGAAATGCATGAAGTTGATATGTTTTTAGATGAACTAAGAGGTTATTATTTAAAACTTGAAGCATATTTAGAACAACAAGATGTAAAAATTATTAACTTGCAAAGAACAATTGAAGCATTAAAAGACAACAATAATTCTTTAACAAGTAAACTTGAAAGTGTTACACATCAAAAAGATATAATTGAAGAAAAAAGTTACTCTAAATCTGAATTGATTTCAAGAATCCATGATTTAGAAAATAAATTAAATAATAAAAAAGATTAGACTTTTGCCTAATCTTTTTTATTGCTAAATAATATTTTTCCTTTAACAATTGTTGTTTCTACATTTAAATCTTTATCTGTTATTACTAAATTTGCTAATTTATTTTTTTCAATACTTCCCATTTCCTTATAAATTTTCATTTCTTTGGCCACATTAATGGAAGTCATTTTAATTAAATCTGTTAACTTACAGTTTGTTATTCTATACATATTTCTAACATTTTGATCATATGTTGATGAAGCTCCAGCGATTGTTCCATCTTCCAAGGTAACTGTTTTACCTTTTTTTGTTACCTTTAATTCACCTAATTTATATTCTCCATCTTTTAATCCCTTGGCACTCATAGCGTCTGTAATGATTGTAATATTGTTTGGTCCCAATATGTCATATGTCATTTTGCAAACATCTTCATTTACATGTATACCATCAGTTATAAGTTCTGATAGTAAATTATTATGACTTAATCCTAATGTAACTAAACCCGGATTACGATGATGGTGAGGTGACATAGCGTTATAAAGGTGTGTTAAGTGCTTAATATTATATTTTTTAACATCACTCAAACCTTGTTGATATGTAGCGTTTGAGTGTCCCATTGATAAAATAATATTATTTTTTGTNGCTAATTCTATAAATTTATCTTCTTTAGCTTCTGGTGTGTACACTAAATACTTAATATATTTTGTCGATGAAAGCATTTCTTTTAATATTTCATACTTGCACTCTTTAATTAGTGCTGGATCATGTGCTCCTTTGTATTTTAAAGTTAAAAAAGGTCCCTCAGCATAGATTCCCAAAGGGATTGAGTGATAATTTTTGCTTTCAATAAAGTTTGAAAAATTTTGATATATATTTTTCAATCTAGACATTTCTGTTGCCACATTTCCAGGACAAAAAGCTGTAACTCCTTCTTTAACTAAGTTTTTTGATAGGCCAGAAAAAGACTCAATTGTTCCGTCTTGAAAATCATATCCATATCCACCGTGCGAGTGAATATCAATATAACCTGGCATCACAATTTTACCTTTTAAATCTAATCCATCTTTATTTGTACTTTGCCCATAATCTTTTATTATTTCATTTTCTATTTCAATGAAACCATTTTCGATAATTTCATTTTCTAAAACAACTTTTACATTTTTAAGTATCATTTTTCCTCCATTTTCATTTAAGAATTATTATTTGCTGATAATTATATTATAATTAAATAATAGTTTATAAATTAAATTTAACAACAAAGGAGCATAAATGGAAGTTTTAAAATATGAAAATAAAAAATATAGTAATTTAATTGAATTTAAGTTCAATACAAGTACTTATAATACTTTTTACAGTTTTGATATTGAAACAAAAAATAAGGAAAATCTTATTTATGAAGTTAATATATGTACAAAAAATTATAATAAAAATAAAAATCGCATAATTAGAGAATTAAGAAAATCTTTTTCACAATTTAAAAATAAAGATATTATTTTAAATTTTGAAAATGTTAAAGAATTAAAAGTGATTAAGCTTATATATGGAGCAATATTATTTGCAGTTGATACATCATTTGTTTTAAACAAAAATGCAATTGAAAACATTGATGGAATTGAATATAAAACAATAATAAAAACTAACAATTATAAAGAACTTGAAAAAATGTTAGTGGAAGAAAACATTAAATATAAATATGTTTCTAATTCACGATATTTACAAGATGGTCCGCCAAACATAATTGACGCTGAATGTTTTTGTAACTTTTTTATATGAAAGTTAAATCAAAATAAAGCCTTAAAAGATAAAATAAAAATAAAGGTTGTTGAAAAAGAAGAATTAGAGGAAAGAGGAATGGATTTAATGCTTTCTGTTAATAAGGGAAGTTCAAAACCTATGAAAATGCTTGTAATGGAATATATGGGTAATACTAAAAATACTATTGATTATGCTCTTGTTGGAAAAGGGATTATTATGGATAGTGGTGGTTATTCAATTAAACCTAAATGATCACAAATTGATATGAAGTTTGATATGGCGGGAGCTTCAATTGTTGCTAATGCAATCTTAGGAGCAGCTGAACTAAATTCTAATAAAAATATTGTAGCTATTGCTCCATTAACAGAAAACCTAGTTGGGCCAAGCGCTTCACTTGTTGGAGATATTTATAAATCATATAATGGTAAGTTTGTAGAAATAACAAATACAGACGCTGAAGGTAGATTAGTTCTTGCTGATGCTATTACATATGCAATTAAAGAGTATGGACCAACAAATATAATTGATATTGCGACTTTAACTGGTGTTGTAAAAATGGCAATGGGAGCTAACTATACTGGAGCTTTTAGTAATAATGAAGATTTATATAATTTATTCTTAGAAAAATCACAAGAAGAAAATGAAGATATTTGAAGATTACCATTACAACAAGAATGTAAAGAATTATTAAAATCAAACGTTGCTGATCTTAAAAATGCAACACCAGATTTAACTTATGGATTAAGTGTTGCTCCAGCATTTTTAGAAGAATTTATTGAAGGTAACAATTGATTACATTTAGATATAGCTGGTTCTTCAGCTTTACATAATAAATCAACTGGAGTTATGGTAAAAAGTATAATAAATATTATTAAATAAAATTATTTGATTTTTTTAATTATATGTATATAATAAAAAACACGGTGATCTAGTCGCTACATGTAAATGTAGAGGAAACTCCACACTCGCACAATCTGAGATGATTGTAAGGTTTGTGCTAATCGAAAAAATAAGATTAGGGTATATAACACGACGGTCAATGTTGCTAAGTTAATTTCATTAATATGCAATATACTATAAAGTGCCACAGAGACGAGATGTAAGAAATTACATTATGAAACGGGTAAACTCCGCAAGCGAGCAACCTAAATTTTGGTAAGGGCATCTTGTAAACTAAATCAAGTGAAACAAGATTTATTTAAATTTAAATAAAAGATAAATGACTAGACTAGACAGAATGTGGGTTATGATCCGTATAAACTAAAAGCACGTAAGTGCTTTTTTTATTATATTTTTTGACTATATTAACTTTACTTTTTTTATAATATAGAGTATTATTATTATTAAAAAAAATATGATTTTGTAGTATAATAAGTGTATAAAGATTTTAAAGGAAAAAGCAGTTAAGTATATGGAAAAAAAGAAATTATTAACGCAAACGATATTGCAGTTAATCAAAATAAACAAGTTAAGTTTGTATCTAATACAAAAAGAGGTAAGCCATCACTTTTATCATTAATGGCTTACTTAACAAAGAAAATTTTTTATTCTGTATTAACATTAGTTTTTTTTACTATTGGTATTTTTACAATGCTTGCAGCAGCTGTCGTTGTTTTTGCTTTAAATTTAGAAGGTGAAAAATTTTCAGCAATGTTTCAATACTTTGTTTTAGTATTTGTTTTTATTGCCTTATTTTTATTTATTGTGTTTAATGCTGTTAAGTTGTTTAACACACAATTGGTTGATAATTCATTTTTATTAGTTTTGACAAAGCCATTTAGAAGATCGACAATTATTATTTTTCAATACTTAACAATTTTTATTGCAACAGAAGTATTTATATTATTTTCATTAGGAGCATCAATGTTAGGGGCGTTTGTCTTAAGTATTGGTTCGCAATCTGAAATATTTAGTTTTTATTTTGAAACAATAATTAAATTAGCAATTTTTTCAACAGTTTTTGGAATATTAGTTTTAGCTGGATCGGCTATTTTAGCAATATTAGTAACATCTCAAACAACTTTTTTAATCATGGTTGTTATGTGTAGTTTATTTATTTTAGGTAGTTTACCATATAGATTAATGAAGATTGAGTTAAATAATATCATGTTAAATAATGGTGCTTTAATTAATGCCAAAGGGGATGTTGTTGATTCTTCAATTAAATTTTATAAAAATATTGAAACAGGAAAATTAAAATATCCAAATCTTGTTAAATGATTAAAAGATAGTTATGATGAAAATCTTTCAGGAACTGGTAATGAATTTTTATCATCAATTTCATTTAAAGCTGCAAGAGACCCGCGTTTAGCAATTTGATCAAGCTTAGGAATCTTAAAAAATGAAGTTAACAATGAAAGAATTTTAATTGAGGACCCAAGTCCAGATGCAATGTTTATTTATTTAGATAGTTTTAGTAATCCACCTTCAAAAATTGAACAAGCAAACTTTATTGGGTTAAATATTGCTTCAAACTTTAGTGTTGTTGAAACTAATGAATTAGAAAATATGGCAAAAATTGAAACTGATGACACTAAAAAACTTGTATTAGAAGAACTTGTAGAATTAAATAGCATGAATATTGAATTAATGAAAGGTGATGAAGAAAAATTTATTACTTTTAATAGAAATAATATTGATTTAATGGAAATTTATAATGGTGGTTCTAGATATGATGAAGCTGGTAAAGAAACTGAACCAACAAACACATCATATGTAATAACAAAATCTGAAGGTAAAACTTTATATCACGAGTTACCAAATTACGCTTTAATGGATGCATACCTTCAAAGTAGTGGAATGAATACAATTGACTTAAAATTTACAGGTGTTTCTTTAGATACAGAAACACTATTAAGAAAAACATATTTTGCTGATATGACAAATCCTGTTTTAAACACTATTTCATTATTGGAACAAGGAATGAGACAACAGTTTGGATACTACTATGGTCTATTTAAAAATCCTTTTACAATTTCAAAAAAAGAATTTGAAACATTTGAAGCAATTTTAGGAAACTACAAAACAATTTCATTTGCAAATGTTATTGAGCATTGAAACAGATTATGAACTACATTTAATGGTTTTTATGGTGATTTCTGATTTGAACCATTATCAAGAGATATTGACATGAGTTCTCAAGAAAATGAATTATTTAGTTATGNNCCCAATATAACTATGCTTCTAAAAACTATGCATTCATTGAAGATGAGTTTGCATATGTTCAAGATGATTATATAATTGGTGGAGTCTATCTTGGATTATCAGTTATATTACTATTAAGTGGATTTATCACATTAAATAAAAAAAGTATTAGTTAATAGAGGAGCGATAAATTATGAAAGTAAATTATGGAACAAACGCCACTGAATCAGCAATTACTATTAAAGATTATGAAAAAAGATTTCGTAGATTTAGAGTAAAAAACACAAACATTAATATTGGTAAAAATAAAATTCATGCTATTATTGGTCCTTCTGGTAGTGGTAAAAGTGTTATTTTAAAATCAATTATTGGGTCAATTACATCTTACAAAGGTGAGATAGTAATTTTAGGTAAAAAATCGACAAATCCAAAATCTAAGTTTAACATTGGGTTTTCAATGAACTTGGAAGCTTTTCCAATTGGGATGAAAGCTATGGACTTTGTTCAAAGTTTAGCGAGAATTACTGGTTTAAAAGGGCGAAGTTTAAAAAATAGATTAGAAGAACTGTTTAACCTTTATGGTTTATGAGAACACAGGAATAAAACATTAAATTCTTATTCTTCTGGGATGAAAAATAGAATTATGTTGATTCAAGCAACAATTCACGATCCTGAAATTATTATTTTGGATGAGCCTGGGGTTAACTTAGATACTGAAGGTCGTAAATTTTTAAATCAATATTTAAGAGATGAAAAAGCTGCTGGAAAAACAATTCTTTTAACAACTCACCTTATCAATGAGGTTAAAGACATGATTGATGAGTGTACAATTATTCAAAAAGGGGAAGTTATTTTTACAGGTCCAATTGAAGAGCAAGAAATTGATAAAGTGTATACTTTAAAATCAACAAATAACAAATTATTCTTAACTTACTTAATTGAAAACAAAATTAGACATCGTTACAACGTTGCTACAAATGAAATTCAATTACAAGTTCATAATCATTTAGCAATAAATAACATGTTTGCTTTTGCTTTAAAAAATAACATTATTATTTTAACTTTAAATCCAACGGAGATTGATTTATCATTTATGAAGTCTGGATTCTTTGATATAAAAGTCATATAGACTTTTTTTCTTTTTTATATAAAAACATTATAAAAAACACTAAAAAAATTATATAATTATTAAGAAAAAACAGGAGTAAGTATGGGATTAAAATATAAAAAGAATTTTATTAAAAATTTCAGGAGAAGCATTAGGTAGAAATAACTCAATTTATTGTGCAGACAACATGAAAAATATTGCCGAACAAATAGTTAAATTACACAAGGAAAATTGCCAAATAGCGATTGTAATTGGTGGTGGTAACATTTGAAGAGGTAGAAGAGCTGCCGAAATAGACATGGATGCTTCTAATGCAGATTATATGGGAATGATTGCTACTGTGATGAACGCATTAGCATTAGAAAATGTTATTAAACATGCAGGAACAGATAAAATTAAAGTTTTTTCTAAAATTAATATTCCAGAAGTCGCATCACCATATATTTTTAAAAAAGCAAAATCAGATTTAGATAATAATAACATTGTTATCTTATCCGGGGGAACAGGACAACCCTTCTTTACAACAGATACAGCAGCAGTAATAAGAGCAATTGAATTAGAAGCTGATGTTGTATTAATGGCTAAAAATGGTGTTGATGGTGTTTATGATAGTGATCCAAATGTAAACACAAACGCAAAACGTTTTAGCAGTATTAGTTTAAAAGATCTACAAAGCAAAGGATTGCAAGTAATGGATTTAACAGCATCATCATTAGCTTTAGAAGGTAAAATTAAATTAATAGTTTTTGATATTAACGAAAAAGATAACATATATAAAGCGGCTCATGGAAAAGCTGTTGCAACAGTTGTAAAAGGAGNNAATAACATGCAAGATATTTTAAAAAAAACCGAAGATAAAATGATGAAAAGTTTAGAATCTTTTAAAGGAGAAATTGGTAAAATTCGTGCCGGAAGAGCAAATCCATCAATGATTAGTCATATAATGGTTGATTATTATGGTTCAATGACACCAATTAGTCAAACAGCCAACATTTCATCGCCAGATGCACAACAGTTAGTGATAAAGCCATACGATAAATCAGTAATTGCAAATATAATGGCAAGTTTAAATAAGACTGATTGAAGTTCATCTTCACAAGTTGAAGGAGATATCATTCGTATTAAAGTACCAGCATTAACTGAAGAGCGTCGTAAAGAGTTTGTTAAAAAAATGTGAAAAGAAGTTGAAAACTATAAAATCACAATTAGAAATGAAAGACGTGATGCAAAAAATGCTATTAATAAAAATGATGAATTTGCAGAAGATGAAAAGAAATCTTTTGAAACAAACTTACAAAAATTAACAGATAATTTTGTAAAACAAATCGATTCTTTAGGAAAAGAAAAAGAACAAGAATTAATGAAAGTTTAGTCTATGTCAAAGCAAAAATTAGAGAAAAAGTTAGAAGAAAAAATTCAAAATTCAAATGTAAATTTTTTTAAAAAATATAATCAAAGATTTACAACCGCAATTATTTTAATTGCTATTTTTGCGTTTTATTTTGCTATTGGTGTTATGTCAACGGAACTAGCTTATTTAAAGTTGGCTTATTTGTTTAACGCTGGTTTTATGTTGATGAACATTGGAATATTAATGTTAGTTAATGTGGAAATTATAAAGCTTTTAAATNTTAATAAAGAAAAAGTCTTAAAAATTATTCCATTATATTTATTTGTTGTAGTATTTTATTTATTACCTCATACTAATAACATTTCAACGGCTTATGGTGGTAATAATTCAATTAACTATCCACTTTATACAATGATAGATTTTTCATGACTAACAACATATTTAGTAGTTGTCATATTCTTAGTTACAGCATTAGCGTTATTGTTATATCTAATATTTATTTTTAAAGTAAAATTTTCAAAATCATTATTATACTTAATATTTATTGTTTACATGATTTTTGCTATAAAAGGGATGACAACATTTATGCTTAATCCAGAGTATGGGTGAAGTAGTGTTATTTGACTATCACTTATTATTATTTTTACAGATTCATTTGCCTTTATCGGGGGAGTTTTATTTGGAAAAAATAAATTAGCACCAAGTATTTCGCCAAATAAAACTTGAGAAGGTTCAATTATTGGTTCAACATTTGGTATTTTAATTCCTTTAACATACGCTTTATTGATGTTCTTTTTAAATGATAATACAAGCACTCATGTTTTTGATTTTTTTAACTCAAATGAAACAACATTAAGAGTTGTAGTTTATGTATTGTTGGCAATTGTTTTATCAATTGCAACACAGTTTGGTGATTTATTATTTTCTTTAATTAAAAGAAAAGCAAATATAAAAGATTTTAGTAATTTACTACCAGGGCACGGAGGGATTTTAGATCGTTTAGATTCATTCTCATTTGTGTTCTTTGTTATGTTCCTAATTTCTACAATCGCATTGGTTTAATATGAAAAGGCAAAAGGTTTGCATTTTAGGGGTAAGTGGTTCTGTTGGAAAACAAACTTTAGAAGTTGTTGAAAACAATTCAGAGCACTTTGTTCTTAATGCTATTTCTTTTTGAAAAAATATTGATTTTTTTAAAAAAATTAATAAAAACCACTTAAATTTAAAATATGTTTATTGTTCTAGTGCTGTAAAAAAGAAGTAATAAGTATTAATCCTAATTTACAGGTTTATACTGAAAAAGATAATTTAGATAATTTTTTTAATAAAAACAAAAAAAATATTTTTATCAATGCTGTTAGTGGTGTTGCAGGAATACCATTTTCTTTAAAAATAGTTAACTTTAAAAAAGTACAATTTTTGCTAGCGAATAAAGAAACAATTGTTGCTTTTGGTAAAAAATTTTTACAAACTGTTAACAAAAACAAAGTAAATTTAATTTCTATTGATTCTGAACATAATGCAATATTACAAGCAACAGAAACAAACAATGCAATTGAAAAAATTCTTTTAACAGCATCAGGTGGTAAATTTAATAATTTTACAAGACAAGAACTTAAAAATACTGATATTAAATTAGAAAATATTTCTCACCCTAATTGAGATATGGGCATTGATATCACAATTGATTCTAATACAATGATAAATAAGTGCTTTGAGGTAATAGAGGCTTATCATTTATTTAACACAAAAAATATTGAAGTGTTAATTCATCCGCAATCTATCATTCACTCAGGAGTTATGTTTGTTGATGGAACAATAAAATTTATTGCTTCAACTCCCGATATGAAATCACCTATAAATTATGGCCTGTTTAATAAGAAAAGATTTTATTTAAAAAATCACAAAATATTAAACTTTGATAGTAATTTAAAATTAGACTTACAAAAAGCTGATATTAATAAAATTTTTCCACTTAAGTGAGCTTACAGTTCTTTTGAAAAAAATAACTCTTTTGCCGTAACTATTTTATTAGCAAACGAAATGTTGAGAAAATTATTTAAAGCAAATAAGGTAAAGTTTTACCAAATAGTTGATGTAATTGATGAAGTTTTAATTATGGATAAAAACATTGTCATTAAAAATGAAGCAGAACTTTTAAATTTAAAAAACGATATTAAAGATAATATAGCAAAAATTTTAGCTAAAAACCGTTACCAATAATTTTAGTGGTAATGATATAATGCAATAAAGTTTAAAGGACTAAACACTATGAAAATTCACGATCAAAAATTAAATCAATTGTTAGAAAAAATTAACTTTGTAAATGATAACCCAATTTTAGCTTCAGCTAAAATAATTAGTGATCCAATTTACATTTTAGAAAAAAAACAATATCTTGTAGAATTGGTAATCGAAGATTTTTTTAATGTAGAATTTTTAAAACAATTTGAAACTGCAATTAACAAAAATGATACATTTCAATTTAAATTTCATTTCAAATGCAAGGTTCAAAAGTATAATTTAAATATTATTTTTAACTATATTAATTATATTATTGATAATCATTCACTATTAAAATCTTCAGCTTTCAGTAAATTAAATAAAGACCGTTTCACTTTAAAAAATAATGAACTTGAAGTAACAGCCTTTAGCAAAATTGAAGAGTCATTAATACTGACACATTTAAGTTACTATGAAAATCAATTACAAAAATATGGTTTTAATAATTTAAAAATATCAATCAACTTACAAAAAAAAGAAAATGATATAGAACAAATTAAAAATGAAAAAATAAACAATTTGGTAAGTAATATGAACTTTGAACCAAAAAGTTTTGCACCAGAACCAAAATTAATTAAGTATAATTCAAAAATAAGTTTAAGTAAAAAATCATTTGAAACCTTAAACGATATTGATCAAGACTTTCCTAATGCTGTAATTCATGGTTTAGTCTTTAAGAAAACAATTATGAGAACAAAAAATGGTTCTTATATTTATACATTTTTTATAACTGATAATACAAACTCAATTCAAGCAAAATCTTTTAGAAAAGAAATACAACCAGATGGTGATTTAGAAATGATTAGTGAGGGGGACCATGTGTGAGCGGCAGGGGACTTGCGCTATGACAATTTTGTTAAAGAACAAGTATTATTTCTAAAAAAAATTCAAAAACATGATGTAAAAGTTGATAAAATTCTAGATTCAAGTGAAAAAAGAAGATCAGAAATACATGTTCATACAAAAATGAGTGCAATGGACAGTGTTGTTAGTGTTAAACAAGCTTTTAAAACAGCTATTGATTTTAAACATCGTGCCATTGGTTTTACAGATCATAATAATGTACAAGCTTTTCCAGAAATTTACAAACATGCATTAGCTAATCCAGAATTAAATGTTCTTTATGGGGTTGAGTTTAATGTTATTAATAAAAACATTGACTTAGTTAGAAATAAGCAAAAAGTTAATTTAAATGAAGCAAAGTTTGTAATATTTGATATTGAAACAACTGGTTTATCAGCTAAGTACGATGAAATAATTGAAATTGGGGCTGTAATTTTAGACTTCAAAAACAATACTGAAGAAAAAATTGATTGATTATTTAAATCAAATAGTAAATTATCTCAGTTTACAAAAGATTTAACCAATCTATCAGATGAGCTTTTAAGCAAAGAAAAACATTTTAACGAAAGAATCGATGAGGTTATTTCGTTATTTGATGATGCAATTTTGGTGGCACACAATGCTAGCTTTGATATTGATTTTATTCAAACAAAATTATTAGAAAATAAAAAAGAGTTATTAAAAAATCCGGTTATTGATACCTTGGCCTTATCAAGAATATTAGTTCCTGTAAGCAAGAACTATCGTTTGGGAACAGTTGCTAAAAAATATCAATTAGAATACAACGAAATTGATGCCCATAGAGCGGATTATGATGCAAATGTTTTAAAAGATATTTTTAAAAAGCAATTAAAAGATTTATCAGAAAATTATGGAATTGATAACCTTTTTGACATTGAAAAAATAATTGATGATAAAGTTTATAATTTACAAAGGGGATATCATGTATCAGTTTATGCTAAAAACCAAAATGGTTTAAAAGATTTATTTAAATTAGTTTCAAAGGCTCATACAAAATCTTTTTATAATAGCCCAAAATTATTTTGAGATGATATAAATGATAATCGTAAAAATTTAGTTGTTAATTCTCCTTGTGTTAATGGAGATGTTTTTGAGATTGCAAGAAATAAAAATGATCAGTTATTAAAACAAGCTATTGAAAAATATGATTATATTGAAGTGCAACCTCCATCTGTTTACAAACACTTGTGACAAAGAGAAGAGCTTGATGAACCTAGAGTTAATGATGTTATTAAAAACATTATTACACTTGCTGGAACAAATAAAGTTTTAGCATCAGGGGATGTTCATTATATAAGCAAAGCACAAAAAAAATATCGCGAAGTTTATATTCATTCAAAAGGGATTGGTAAAAAACCTCACCCTTTATATGATTTTAAAAATAGAATTACGGATTATCCAGATCAGCATTATCGCACAACCGATGAAATGCTAAAAGAATTTAGTTTTTTACCAAGTGAAGTTGCTGAAAAAATTGTTATAGATAACATTAATAATTTTGTAGACAATTTTTCTAAGATTAAAGTTATTCGAGATGGGTTATTTACACCGGTAATTGAAGGTTCAGATGAAATGCTGACAAATCTTTGTTATGAAAATGCTAAAAAAGTATATGGTGATAAATTGCCGACAATAGTTGAAGAGCGTTTAAAATTTGAGTTAGATAACATTATAAAGCATGGATTTGGTGTTGTGTATTGAATATCTCATCAACTTGTAAAACAATCATTGAATGATGGTTATTTAGTTGGGTCAAGGGGTTCTGTTGGGTCTTCTTTTGTTGCAACATTAAGTGAAATCACAGAAGTTAATCCATTAGTTCCGCATTATATTTGTAAAAAGTGTAAGTATAGTGAGTTTATTGAAAATAGTGAATATAAGTCAGGATATGATTTACCGAAAAAGACTTGTCCAGATTGTCAATCAGAGTTAATTGGTGAAGGTCATGATATTCCGTTTGAAACATTTTTAGGATTTAATGCAGATAAAGTACCAGATATTGATTTAAACTTTTCTGGGGATTATCAAGCGCAAGCCCATAATTTAACTAAAAAAATGTTTGGAGAAGAAAATTGTTTTAGAGCGGGGACAATTTCAACAGTTGCTCAAAAAACAGCGTTTGTTTATGTTAGAGATTATTTTACTGAAAATAATCAATACGATATTAAAAAAACAGAAATTGAACGAATTGCACAAGAGTGTGAAGGAGTTAAAAGGACAACTGGTCAACACCCAGGGGGAATTTTAGTTGTGCCAAAAGGCTATGAAATTGAGGATTTTACTCCTGTAAACTTTCCAGCAGATGATACAAAATCGTCTTGATTAACAACACATTTTGATTTTCACGCCATTCACGATAATTTATTAAAGTTAGATATTTTAGGGCATGTTGACCCAACAGCTTTAAAAATGCTAAGTGATATCACAAAAATTAATCCAAAAGAAATTCCGACAAATGATGAAAAAGTATTATCATTGTTTTCAAGTTTAACTAATTTAAATATTAATCAAGAAGATATAATGGGGGAAGTAACTGGAGCTATTAGTTTACCAGAGTTTGGAACTCCATTTGTTAGAAGAATGTTAGCTGATACTAAACCAAAATCATTTGCAGAATTAGTGCAAATTTCTGGTTTATCACATGGGACAGATGTATGAACTGGTAATGCTCAAATATTAATTANNAAGAAAAAAAACATTAAGCTATCAGAAGTTATTAGTTGTCGAGACGATATTATGATTAATTTAATTCACAACAACATAGAACCAAACACTGCGTTTAAAATTATGGAAAGTGTGCGTAAAGGTAAAGGTCTTACACCTGAGGAAAAAACTTTATTACAAGAAAAAAATATTCCAGAATGATATATTGAGTCTTGTCAAAAGATAAAGTATTTATTCCCTAAAGCACATGCTACAGCATATGTGTTAATGGCTTGAAGAATTGCTTGGTTTAAAGTATATTATCCAGCTGAGTATTATGCAACATATTTTTCAACAAGAACAAGTGTTTTTGATATTGAAACAATACTAAGTGGTCCAAATGCTATTAAAGCTAAATACAAAGCAATAAAAGATAAATTAAATTCAAAAGAATACAGTGTGAGAAATTCTGTAACAGCTAAAGAGCAAGATTTAATTACAATTTATGAAGTTGCTTTAGAAATGTATGCTCGAAATATTACTTTTTCAAATATTTCATTAGAATTAAGTGATAGTAAGAACTACATTGTTGTTCAAAATGAAAATAAGGAAAAAACTATTATCCCACCATTTTCATCAGTTGATGGACTTGGAGATTCTGTTGCAAGTAAAATTATTGAAGAAAGAAAAATCGGAAGTTTTAAATCAATAACAGATTTAAAAAATCGTACAAGAATTAACAAAACCAACTTAGAAATTTTTAATAAGTTAAAAATAACTTCTAGTTTGGATGAAGATAGCCAAATAAGGTTTAATTTTTAAGGAGAATAAAATGTTTAAGTCAGGATTCGTATCTATTATAGGAAAACCAAATGCAGGGAAATCAACTTTATTGAATGCATTTATTGGTAAAAAAGTAGCAATCACATCACCAAAACCACAAACTACCAGAAATAAAATTAATGGTATTTTAACAGAGGAAGATTCACAAATTGTATTTATTGATACACCAGGTATTCATAAAACAAATACAGAAATAGGAAAATTTATGAATAAAACAGCATACAAGTCATCAAAAGGTAGTGATGCTATTTTATTCTTGATTCCGGGTGATAAATATATTTCAGAAAATGATCGCCATATTTTAAGGTCTTTAGAAGAACAAGAAGTACCTGTTATTTGTGTTGTTACAAAAATAGATTTAATTTCTTCGAATCAACTGATACAGTTTATTGATCAAATTTCAAAAGAGTTTTCTTTTACAGAAATTGTTCCAGTTTCAAGTATGANNAAAAAATTTAACTTAGATCGATTAAAAACCATTTTAAAAAGTTATTTAAAAGAAGGTCCAAAGTTTTATGAAGATGGAGTTTTTTCTGATCAACCAGATAAGTTTTTAGTTCGAGAAATAATTAGGGAAAAAGTATTATATTTTACTCACGAAGAAATTCCTCATAGTGTGGCCATCTTAATCGATGAATATGAACATGAAGATGATGTTTTATATATTACATCATCTATTTGTGTAGAAAGATCATCGCAAAAAGGAATAATAATTGGTCAAGGTGGACAAATGATTAAAAAAATCGGAACAGCCGCTAGACGAGAATTAAAATTTATTTTTGATGAAAAAATTCATTTAGAACTATTTGTTAAAGTTGTAGAAAAATGAAGAAATAAACCAAATATTTTAGCAAAGATGGGTTATAAGTAATGGCCAAATTTTTATCGGGAATTATTATTAAGACACAAGATTATAATAATTTTGATAAAATTTTAACTGTTTTTTCTAAGGAACACGGGAAAATAGGGGTTTATGCTTTAGGAGTTAAAAAACCAACTTCTAAAAACAAATTTTCTACGCAATTTCTAGATTATAGCGATTTTGAAATATTTTTATCTAGTATGCCAGATAAGTTAAGTAAGTTAAAGACTGGAAATTTAATTAAAAGGTTTGATAATTTAAAAAATGTTTATAATGACTATTTATTAGCTACATTAATATGCGAAATTACAGATCAAGCAACAGAAAATAAAGTACCAAATCTAAGAATATTTAATTATTTATTGGAAATATTAGATAATTTAAATAATGAAGTCGATAATATTCATTTTATTATCTTTTTCCTTTTAAAGATGTTAACTTTTTATGGTTCTAATTTTAACTTTCAACAATGTGTTGTTTGTAAAACAACAAGCAAAATTAAAACATTTAGTTTTATCAACGAAGGACTTGTTTGTGTAAATTGTTTAGATGAAAAAGACTACTTTTACAGCGCAAACTTTTTAAAGTATCTTATTGAAAACGAAAGAAAAGAAACTTTTAAAGATATTGCTTTTGAAAAACTATTTATGAAAGAGTATAAATTATTTTTTACTTCTTTAACAAATTACTATATCAATAAAATTGGTATTTTTTCTTATGCAATATTTGAATTAAAGAAAAACAAAATGTATTATATATAGTAGGGAAAAGGTAATGTTATGGCAAAAAATAAATTTGAAGATTTAGTTAGTTTTTTAAAGGTACAAGGATTTGTATTTCCGGGTAGTGAAATCTATGGAGGGTTAGCTAATTCATGAGATATGGGTCCTTTAGGGGTTGCTCTTAAAAGAAATTTAACAAATTTATGATGATCTTTTTTTGTTTCTAAAAACAAATATAATGTGGGAATTGATTCAAACATAATAATGAATAATAATGTTTGAAAAGCTTCTGGACATTTAGATAATTTTTCAGATCCTTTAGTAGATTGTAAAAATTGTAAAAATAGATTTAGAGCAGATAAATTAATTGAAGACTTTGATAGTTCACTGAATGCTGGTGGGTGAACTGATGTTGAATTAAGTAATNTTTTGAAAACAAATAGTATTAAGTGTCCTAATTGTAAAAAAATGGAATTTACAGATATTAGACACTTTGAGCTTATGTTTAAAACACATCAAGGGGTTATTCATAATGATGATAATATTGTGCATTTAAGACCTGAAACAGCACAAGGAATATTTGTTAATTTTAAGAATGTTTTAAGAACAAGTCGTAAAAAAATTCCATTTGGAATTGGTCAAATAGGTAAATCATTTAGAAATGAAATAACTCCAGGTAATTTTATTTTTAGAACAAGAGAGTTTGAACAAATGGAGTTAGAGTTCTTTTTTGATCCTAAAGCATCAACTGATTGATTTGATTATTGATTAAATCAAGTTAATTCATTTTTGGATTTAGTTGAAGTGGATCGAAATAGATTATTCATTAGAGAACACGATAAAAAAGAGTTAGCTCATTATGCTTCAAGAACTGTTGATATTGAGTTTGATTTTTCGTTTGGACGTGGAGAACTTTGAGGTATTGCCAATAGAACAAACTTTGATTTAAATCAACATGAAATGTTTTCAAAGCAAGATTTAAAATTTTTAGATCAAGAAAGTAAGGAAAAATACATTCCACACGTAATTGAACCATCAGTTGGAGTGCAAAGATTAATGTTAGCTATTTTGGAAAGTGCATATTGCGAAGAAGTTTTAGAAAACGAAACCTCAAGAATTGTTATGAAGTTAGCAAAAAAAATTGCGCCATATAAAATTGCAGTATTGCCATTAAGTAAACAACTTTTTGATCAAGGGGAAAAATTATTTGATACTTTATCAGATAAATTTGATTGCACATATGATGCCAGTGGAAATATTGGTAAAAGATATCGTCGTCAAGATGCAATTGGAACACCTTATTGTTTAACAATAGATTTTGAAACTCAAAATGATGGTTGTGTAACAATTAGAGATAGAGATTCTATGAAACAAGACAGAATTAAAATTTCGGAATTAGAAACTTTCTTTAACAAAAATTTATAGAATTCAAGGTACTTATATATGAACACTTTACATTTAATTATTATAATTTCATCAGTTTTTGGAGCAATGCTTTTATTGTTGCTTGTTTTAATAATTATTGTGGCTAAATTATTTAAACATAAAAAACAAGACTCAGCTAAGTTGAATGAACTTAACGAGAAGATGGTACAAAATAATTTTAAAATTAATGAAAATAATGAGAATGTTAATAAGTTAAGTTCTGTTTTTTCAAACAGCAATGAAAAAGGTAAGATTGGTGAATACTTTTTAGAAAATATTTTAAAAAGTTTTTTTGGTACTAATGTAAATTTATGAGAATCACAATATAAGATGTTTAATGAAAGTGAAAAAAAAGAATATATTATTGATGCTATTATAAAAACTACCAATAAAAATTCTTTAATTGGAATAGATTCAAAGTTTATTGCACTTGATAAATACAAATTGTTTTTTGAAACTAAAGATAATANNCACAAAAAAAAGAAACATAAAGATGCAATTATTTCAAAAATTTTGCAAACAGCAGATTCATTACAAAAGTATATAAATAGCACAAATAAATTAGATTATGTATTAATGTTTTTACCGTCAGATGCTCTTTATAATTTTTATGTTGAAATTTTGGATGAAAAAAAATTAATGGGTAGTTTATTTCACAAAAAAATATTTTTAACATCTCCTTCAACTTTAGGTCCAATATTATTATTAGTTTTAAAATTTACTAATATGTCATCATTGCCAAAAAATAATTGAGAGTTTTACTCAGAATTAGAAGGTGTATTAACGAGCAAAGATANNGTTTAACTAAAGAATTTTATGATTTGAAAAAAAGATTTTAACAAAAGATCTAAAAATATTGAAACAATTATCAATTACATTGAAAATGCCGGAAATAATTTAAAAGAATTTTATGAAGATAATCTAAATGTAAAATCTGGTCAAAGAAAAAAATTTACAAATAATAAAAAAAGTTTTTAAAAATAAAGAAACTATTACAAAACCTTTAAATAAAAATGAAACCAATGTCAAAACTGAATTACCATTGGTCGAAAAAAAAGTTGTTACAGAAAAAGTAGAACCAGTTAATGTTGAGCTAACTAATCAAAAAGTAAAAAGTAAAAAATAACACTATTAAAAATAACACTATTAAAAAATAATAACTATTAAAAATACTAATACAATAAAAACAATGTTAATAGTAAGAATAAAACTAATAAAAATGAAACCAATGTAAAAACTGAATTACCATTGGTCGAAAAAAAAAGTTGTTACAGAAAAAGTAGAATCAGTTAAAGTTGGGCTAACTAATCAAAAAGTAAAAAGTAAAAATGACACTATTAAAAATAATACTAATACTAATCATAAAAACAATGTTAATAGTAAGAATAAAATTAATAAAAATGAAACTAACAACAATAACAAAAATATAAATATCACTAAAAATAAAATAGATAACAATCAAAAAGATATATCTCAATTTTCAAACGCAAGCAATCTGAAGAAAGTTGTGTGAGAAAAAGAAACTATTATTGAAAAGTAGGTTAATTTGAAAAATAATATTATTGAAAAAATTAAAGAAAAATTAGACATAGTAGATTATATTGGTAAATACCTAACTTTATCAAAAAAAGGTAATGCACATGTTGCGGTTTGTCCCTTTCACGAAGATACAAATCCTTCTTTATCAATAAACACTAGTAAACAAATTTTTAAGTGTTTTCCATGTGGTGCTGGTGGTGATATTATAGAATTTGCATCTTTATATAATAAAGTGGATTTTAAAACAGCTCTAGGGTTGTTGGCTAAAGAAGCAAATATTGATTATAATAGTAATTTTCAAAATAATAAAGCATATGTTTCTTCTGGAGATAAAAAGCTTTTAACAATAAATAAATTGGCAAATGATTATTTTAAGTTAAATTTATTAGTTACAAACAATGATCTTTCCAATAAGGCAAATGATTATTTAAAAAATACACGTAAAATACCAGATTCAATCATTAAAAAGTTTGAAATTGGTGTTGCTTTTAAGAATGATAAAAATTTTTTAAATTACTTAGATGTTAAAAAACAAGAACATGAGTTTACAGATTTAGATTTAAGAAAAAGCAATATAATCATCGAAAAGAATAACTCAAAATACTCTTTTTTTAGTGATAGAATAATTTTTCCAATTAAAAATGAAGATAAAAAAATAGTTGCTTTTTCCTCTAGAAAATTTTTACCAAATGATGAATCTGCCAAATATATAAATTCTAAAGAGACTGATGTTTTTAAAAAAGATGAAATTCTTTACAATTTGGATAATGCTATGGTCAAAATAAAATTAAAAGACTTCATTATTATTTGTGAAGGGTTTATGGATGTTATTGCATTAGAAACTGTTGGAATTGAAAACAGTGTAGCTATTATGGGGACAGCTCTAACATTAAAACACATTAGTAAAATAAGCAAGTTAACTAAAAACGTTGTTCTTTTTTATGATAACGATGATGTTGAGTTTTTTAGCGGCAAAAAATGCCGCAGTTATATTGGCTAAAAATAATTTAAATGTAAGTTTAATTATTAATGATGTTGAAAAAGATCCAGATGAAGTTTTGCAAAAGCATGGAAAAAAAGCTCTTATTGATATTACTAATCGCAAATTTAGTTTTTTAAATTTTATTATCTTTAAATATTCAGAAAACAATAAATTTTTACAAAATAAATCTACAGAAGTTTCAAATCTTGTATTTGAATATCTTGTTAACTTACAAGATGAAATTGAAATTGAATCAACAATTATTGAATTATCATCAAAGATTAACATTGACAAAAAAATTATCAAAAATTCATATGAAATTTTCAAAAAAAATTATTCTCAAAAAAAGAAACCTAAAACATTAACTTTTGAACGTTTAAACAGTACTTCGCATGATTTTTTTACCCAAGACACAATAAGTTATAATCATAATTTTGATGAACCAAAGTTCTTAGATAACGATGTTGAAACAATAGATGCTCATTTAGATGACAAGTTCTTAGATGATTTTGTTAGTGAGATGACAAATTCAAGTGTAAATTCAAGCAATAATTTTTTTACTGAAGAATTTGAAAAAAGAAAATCCAAAAATTGTTAAAAATTACCAAAGTTCTTTAGAAGAAAGTTATTTAAGTATCTGAAAAAGACATAATAGGTCCAAGGAAAATATAAAAAATATTGAATATTTAATTTTAAAACACATGATTATGAATAAAGAAGATTTTGAAGGTTATAAAAAACACATCGGTTCTTTCATTAATCACAATGCAAGAGATTGGGCAAGAATAATAGAACAATTTTATCAAGAAAATCCAGGTATAAATTTATCATTTGAAACTATATTGGATGAAAAATCTATTAAACATTATAATATTTCAAATAATTTATTAGTTGATTTGAAGCATATTAAAAACGTCATTTCTCCAACGTCTGAAATAAAGCTAAAAGCTTGAAAAGATTATGGTCAAAAATTATCTTGTCATAAGCATGAAATAGATTTAATAGAAAAATACAAAAAAATTAAAAAGGGTGACAAATCCCTAAAAATTTTAAAAGAAATTGGTATAATGATAATAAACTTGAATAATAGAAGGATGAACTAAATGGTTAAAAATAAAGAATTAAAAATTACAGAATATAATGAGTTTAAAGATAATTTAGACACTTTTTTGAATGAAAAAAAAAGAAAATNNATCAATAAAAAAGAAGTATTAACGTTTATAAACAATAATCTTGTTTTTGAAAACAAAACAAATAGCGATGAATATTTAACTAAATACGTGGAAGAATCAAAAATTAGCTTTAAAGAAATAAAAAAACCTACAAAACATTTAATTAGCATAAAGGAAAAAAAACCAAAAGCTAATTCAAAATATAAAGTAGCCGGAATTTCAAACGAAACTAAAGTTCAAGATATCATTAAATCTTATTTTAATACTCTTGGTGGAAGCAAAATTTTAACCCGTGAAGAAGAGGTTAAATATGCAAAAATGTTAGAAAGTGATGATGAGTTAGTCAGAACACATGGTAGAAATAAATTAATTACTTCTAACTTAAAATTAGTAGTTTCAGTTGCTAGAAAACATTTAAATCGTGGTTTAGAATTTGCTGATTTAATTGAAGAGGGGAATGTTGGATTAATGAAAGCTGTTGATAAGTTTGACTATACAAGAGGTTTCAAATTTTCAACATATGCTACATGATGAATTCGTCAAGCAATAACAAGAGCTATTGCTGATCAAGCGCGAACAATTAGGATTCCGGTTCATATGGTAGAAACAATAAATAAATTAACTAGAATTGAAAGACAATTAACACAAGAGTTGGGAAGAGAACCAACTTATGAAGAAGTAGCTATTGAAATGGACAACGGAATCACAAGTGATAAAGTTCGTGAAATTAAAAAGCTTTCAATTGAACCAGTTTCATTAGAAAAACCTATTGGTGATGAAGATGACACACATTTTGGGGATTTTGTAAACGATAAAGATATGTCTGCACCAGATGAGTCAGCTGAACAACAAGAATTACGTCAAGTAATAGATGAAGTTTTTAAAGAAGTACTTTCAGCTAGAGAAGAAAAAGTAATTAGAATGCGATTTGGAATTTTACCAACAAAGATAAGAACTTTATTAAGGCTTTCAAAAGATTGTGATGATCCTGATTATGAATTATTTTGAAATACAGTAAAAAGTATGGAGTTACATTTAGATACTTCAATCGAAAGAATTCAGTTAAAGAAAAATCCAGTGATAGATATTCAATTATCAAAATATGATTCACAAAAAACTTTAGAAGAAGTAGGAAAAGAATTTAAAGTCACAAGAGAAAGAATTAGACAAATTGAGCATAAAACATTAAGAAAATTTAAACCTAATAGTTCAAATTCGAAAGCAAAAGTTTTACGCGATTTTTTCCAAGGATAAATTTATGATAATAAACATTTCGCAACGTTTAAGAACAATAGTTGATTTAGTACAAAAATCAAATATTATATGCGATATTGGAACAGACCATGGGTTAGTTCCAATTTTTTTAGTTCAAAACAAGATTGTAAAAAAAGCTTATGCTTGTGATATAAATGAAAAACCTTTAAAAACAGCGCAAAAAAATATTGATGAAGCAAAATTAACTTCATATATTAAAACAATAAAATCTGATGGACTACAGAGTTTACCGGACGAAAATTTTGATTATGCAATTATTGCTGGACTTGGGACACCTTTAATTTTAGATATTTTGAAGCATGATAAAAACAATATTAGCAAATATATAATATGTTCGAATACAAATGTTGCAGACATTAGAATGTGAGCCAAAGTAAATAATTATCAAATTTTAACTGAGAAAATTATTTATGAAAATGACAAGTATTATGAATGCCTTGTTATAAATAAACAACTTAAAAATATTAATAATAGCAAACTAGATTTATTAATGGGTAAAAGTCATAGTCAAAAAGATTTTAATTTTGAAATATATTCAAAATTATGAAATAAAAGATTATTGAAAAATAAAAAACTAATTGAGATTTTAAAGAAAAAAGACTATAAACGTTATAAAAACTTAAAAAAAATAAACAAGCAAATTAGTAAGAGGTTGAAATATGTTAGTGAAAAATTTTTATAACATTTTAAACAAATACTTTAATTTTAGAAAACAAGAAAAATGAGACAATAATGGAAAACAAATTATTTTCAAGAAGGAACAAGTAAAAAATATTTATATTTGCCTTGATTTAGATGAAATAAATGTTGCAGAAGCCATAAATCAAAATTGTAATGTAATAATTACTCATCATCCATTTTTTTTCGCCAAGAAGAAACAAGAGTTAAAATTAGAGTTTAAAAATAATGTTTATAAAGAATTACTAAAGCATAAAATATCAGTAATTTCATTGCATACTTGTTTTGATAAAGATAAAAAATTTGGAATTAATAATTACTTAGCTAAAAAACTAAATATTGAAAAAGGTCAAACAAGTTATGATAATTATTCTTTGTTATTAAGGGATGCTAATATTAAAAATATAATTACAGAATCTGAAAAATATAATTATTTATCAAACGCATTAATTTACAATAACAATAATATAAAAAATACCGAAAGTATTTTTACACAAACTATTTTAGGATCAGGTGCTTGCGGTTATTTAGTAAATAAAATGAAAAAAAACTCCTTACTTTTAACCGGAGAAATTAAGTGAAATGAACTAATTGTTGCTAAAAATAAAAATATAACAGTTATAAACTTTGGCCATAACATGGAGTATGCCTTCATTGAAGCAAGTCAAATATTTTTATTAGAAAAGTTTAAAAGTAATGAAATAAACGAAATATTTTTAGATAAATTTATATTTAAGGGAAAACCTTATTCAAATTAATTTATGCCATTTTATCAATAAATATTTAAAACCATATGTTATAATAAGAAGAGTTCAACAAGTAGAGGTCAATATATGAAAGATAATAAAGAAATTTTAGAAACTTGAATAGCAATTAGAAATGAAGCTTTAAGAGATGCATCTCCAGCTACAGAAATTGCTATTAATCAAGCTTTAAAAACAGATGAAGTTAAAACTGCACATGATTATAGAAAACATGATGGTTTAGCTGATGGTAAATTTGAAACTGGAGAAAAAATAATCGGAGATCGTTTAGTAGAAGTTTTTGGTGTTATTTCTCACCAAAGTCGTGAATATATTCCGGGTCAAAATCCATGAAAAGTAACTGAATCTGATAATGAAGTTAAAGTGAATAAACCATATAAAAAATTACAAAAATTTGTTAAAAAATAAATTTTATGAAAAATTTTTATAGAATCACTTTAGGTTCACTTTTTTTAATTTTTATAATTTTGACAATTTTAATATTGGTCGGATTATTTATAAATTATGAGACACAGTATTGAATAGATGAAGTTAATCCAGAAATTATTAATTTTTCTGGTAACGGTATTTCACTAATTAAAAACCTAGGTTTTCAAGAAGTTATTACTTTTGGTTCAAATTCAATTTCAACAATTATTTGATTTCCTCATAAAATAACTGAGGGTCATGCTCCTGTGCCAATGGATGGGGCAAACTTTATTTTTGTTGTTTCTGGTATTTTAAAAGTAGCACTTATTGCATTGCCAATAATATTTTTTACAATTTTATTTGTTATTTTTAAAGTTAGAAAACAAACAAAATTAATTTTTCCATTATCTTTATTAGATGCAAAAAATAATTATATATTATCAAAGAAAACTTTTAAAAAAGCAAAGTCTGATGAAGCTAAACAAATGCTACAAGAGGCAAAAACAACTTTTTCTAAAGAAAAAGAAAAATATTTATTAGAATATAAATTATTAAAAAACAATTAATATTGTTTTTTTTTTTTTTTTACAAATAATACTTGACTTAATAAACTACTATGTTTAATATAGTACTGTAAGAGGTCAATATGGATACACAATTTAAAAAAGGAATTTTAGAGTTAATTGTACTTATATATTTAGAAGGTGATGAAAAATACGGATACCAATTAAATGAAGAAATTAACAAAAAAATTGATACTACAGAAAGCACAATATATGCTTTGTTAAAAAAACTGGTTTTAAATGATTATTGTACAACAAAATTAGTTCAGTCTTCAGAAGGCCCAGCTAGAAAATATTACGCAATAACAGATAAGGGTCAGGAAAGAAAAGAAAATTTAATTGGAGAATGAAAACAATTCATATCAAGTGTAAATGAAATTTTAGGAGAAAAAGTAAATGATAAAAGATAATAAAGAAAAACAAAACAAATCAACAGATGAAATTACCAAAGAAGAGCATCAATTAACAACTGATGTAAAAAATAAAAATAAAGATAACACATTTATAAAAAAAATTAAAAATTTTAATAAAAAAATTAGTACAAGTATTACAGAAAAAATAAATGATTGAAAAGAAAAATTATTTATAACAGAAGTGCAGAAAAAAATGATTAAAAGATCTAGATAAGTATATTAGTTTTTTGCCAACAAAGTTTAGGCTTGAAATTATTTCAGATTATAAAGAAAAATTTTACAATGATTATCAAAAAGGATTAACAGAAGATGAAATTATTAAGTCTCTTGATTCTCCTTACGAAATAGCAAAACAAAACTCTAAAGAATTAGACTTTGAAGAAGATTTTTATAAATCAAAATATTTAAAATGAGAAAAAAGTCATTATAAAGCCAAAACAACTAGCAAAATTTTTGCAACAATAATAATGTTTTTTGTTTGAGTCATAATTGGTTCAATAACAGCATCTCTTTTTGTTTCTTTCTTCTTAACTTCAATACTTATTTTGCCCGCTAGTTTAGCTACTGCTGTTCCATACTTTTTATCATTAAATGGTGTAGATGCACTTGGTCTATGACTTGGTACAATGGGTGTTGCAATTATTCTATTCTTTATATTTTATATTTTAGCTTCTATTAATTTATCGGTTTTAAAAGGTTTATGAATGTTTAATGTTCTTATTTATAATAAAAAATCTTTAAAAATTCAAAAAGCTAAAAAAATATCTATTATTAAATTTTTAAATAAAAAAGTATTTAAAATAATAACACTTATTATTTTTTCTTGAAGTATTATTTTTCTAGCAATAAGTGCTGGGTTGTTGTTTAACAATGATGGTATTGCCAGTCGAACAATTAATAAAGATTTTAGAAATTATAATTCTTGATTTGTAGGAAAAGATGTTACTTTAAATGACAAAACAAAAGTACATATTGATTCTTCTTTAAAATCACATAGTTTAGACTTCTATCTTGAAGATAAAAAACCAGGTGATGACTATTATATAGCTGTAGAAAGAAATTATAACACTAAAACATATTATGAATTCAACTATGAGATTTTAGAATCAAATCAAATTAAAATTAGTTTTGAACCAGGTTTTAAATGATTTGATTACTTAACATCTTGAAATACTAAAGCTATTGTTAGAACAAATTTATCTATAGATCAATTTAAAAATTAAACAGTTATAAATATGAAAACTACTTTTGTAGTTTTTTGTGCTTAATAATGTTATATTGATATTAAATAACAATTTATAAATTTTATAAATAGATTAACAGGAGTACCAAATGGCATTTAATTATAATTTAAAAGAAAATATTTTAAAAACATTAGAAAAAATAAACTTTAACAACCCTACAAAAGTTCAGGAAAATGTTATTCCGCATATTTTAAAAAATAAAAATGTTGTTTGTGCCTCTCCAACGGGTTCTGGTAAAACTCACGCTTTTTTAATTCCAATTATAAATAATATTAAAATTAAGTTTGTTTCAACACAAGCAATTATAATTTCTCCAACTAAGGAGTTGGCTCAACAAATTTATAACGTTGCAAAAATGTTTAATGAAACTTATCCAGAATTAAAAATAGGATTAGTTAGTTCTAATAGTGAAATGACAAACGCAACGGACAAACATTTATTAGTTTGTACTCCAAATAAATTAGAATCTTTAATTTCAGAATCTATCATTAACTTAACTCATATTAATTATATTGTATTAGATGAATGTGATATGTTATTAGATTTAGGTTTTCAAGATTTAATTATTAAAATGATGGCTTTTTTTAAAGAAAAAAACACTAGTATTTCAGCTTTTTCGGCAACCATAAATGATAGCTTAAGAAATTTTTTAAAAAAGTTTTTAAATGATGCTAAAGTTGTTGAAGTTGATAAAAAAATAGCAAACCAAAATATAAAACATTTCTTATTGAATACAAGTGATAGTGATGTGGCTTTTAAAAAGGTTATTGGGGATATAAACCCTTACTTGGCTATTGTTTTTGTTAATAATAGAAATGATATTAATAAAATTATGAACATATTATTAGAAAACAATAAAAATGCAGTTGCTTTACACGGAGAACTAAAATCTTCTGAAAGACAAAAGATTTTAAAAAGATTGAATAATAATGATTTTAACTTTTTAGTAGCAACAGATCTAGCATCAAGAGGAATTGATTTAGAAGCAGTTTCTCATGTTATATCATTAGGGTTTCCAAATAATATGGAATATTATATTCACCGAAGCGGAAGAACTGGAAGATATAAAAGCGAAGGAATCAGTATTTGTATTACGTCAGATTCAAACAATAAAGAACTTTTTTACCTAAAAAAATGAGGTATAGAATTTGAAAAATATAAATCTAATTTATCACAACCAATTAGAAAGAAAAAACATCGCAAACCACACAACGAAGAGTTACAATTAAAAATTCAAAAAATTAGAAATAAGTATAATTTAANNAGAAATTTAAAAATAAACCTAATTCAAAAAAGAAAATGAATGAAGAAATTGATAACTTGAAAAAAGNATATTAGAAGACAACATATTAAAGAATCAATTAAAAAAATTAGAAAAGCGAAAGCAATAGAAAGACAAAAACTAATCGAAGGAGAATAATTATATGAAAACTTTTTATAAAGATACATCTATATATTTGAAAAAAAATTGGAAAAATCTAACTTCAAGATTTATTATTTATAATATTGGGGTATTCCTTTTTGGTTTAGGTATTGCAATATATATGAATACAAAAGTGGGAGCATCTCATTTAGATATTTTAGTTTTTGCATTATTAAAAACAATTCACGGAACAAGCGATAGTGGTTCAGTTTCTCACAACCTAGACCAGTATTACTCACAATTTTTAACTTTTGTTTATTTGATAATTCTAACATTTGCAATCCTGTTTAATATTTTATTATTAATTAGAGACTATAAAATTACAAAAAACAAACAAATTATTTCTAAATATTTACTTAGAATTGTTTCTGATATAATTCCAGTATTTATTTGACCTTATTACATAAAATTATCTCAATTATACATACCGTTAGATGCTATTGGAGAGTTGGAAGTATTCTTTAGAACTTGAATATTCATTGGTGGATTCTTGCTTTATACAACAGGATTTACTTTTGTTGTTTACAGTAAAATGTTTTTAGGTCCATATAATTCTGTTTCAAGTGGACTTCATAATTTAACAAGAATTAATTATGCTCTTTCTAGAGTGATAATAGATGTTATCTTAGCTGGAGCAGGGATAATTGTAGTTCTGGTTAATGGATCACAATTTGGCGTTAAAATGGACTTCTTTAATAATTATTTATTATTTGGAACTGTATTTTTTGTATTTATTTCTGGTCACATAATTGGTTGAAAGCTAAAAAAATTAACTAATTTTGTTGAAAAATATAATAAAAAGAAATTAGAAAAAAAAACTCCAATTTCAAGAGGTAAAAAACTAAAAAAATTATTTTAAGAATATTGCCAATTACAATATTCTTTTTTTGTAAAATAATATAATATTTATTTGTATATAAGTGAAGAGGAAAACATGATTCAATTATCAAGTAGAGAATTAAAATTAAGATATGATAAGCCATGAAAAACCATTGCTTATTTTTGTGCTCCAACAGTATTGTTGATGGTTGTTCAAGGTTTGTATAATATTTTAGATAAATCAATTGCCTTACAATTTGTACCAGAAACAATTGCTTCATTAGATCAATATGTTAAATGATATAACGAATTAAAAGGGACAAATGTTACAGAGATTCCGTTTAATGATTTAAAGAGCTATATAAATGTTGCTACCCAGTACGCCTCACAAGTATTTGTCTTTCTATTTGCTTTTGGTGTCATGTTAGGTTTTGGTTGTACATTGGCTTTTTCAATTGCTTATGGGCAAAGAGACATTAAAAAAATGGCTAGGGTTTCTGGGAACGGATTTTCTGTAACAATATTAGCATCAATAGTTGTTGGTGTTGTTGTTTTGTTATTAGTTTTACCGCAGTTCGATTCAGTGATGATAACCTCGCAAATGGGAGATTTTTATAATCCGATAACTTTAGATTTAGCGTGAAGATATGTTTGACCAATTATTTTGGGAGCTCCATTAATGTTCTTAACATACTACTTTACTTCATTGTTAAGAACAGAGGGTTATATGCTATTTGTTATTGTTTTAACAATAGTGTCAGTGATTCTTAACATTGCTTTTTCTATTTTCTTTATCATTGTTGTTGAATGAGGATTAGGTGGAGCTGCTTTTGGTACAGTTTTATCTTGAATTTTTCAAATAATTGTTTCAATGCTTTTTGTTTTCAATAAAAAGGTAAAATCCTTTATGAAGTTTTCGCTTAAAGATATGGTTAAAATTGAAAAAGGAAATTTCTTTTACTTTTTAAAAGCAGGATTTCCAAACTTTGTTATTCAAATGGCTTTAGTTGTTGTTTCTTATATCTCAACAATATTGGTTGTAAAATTACCGGGACAAGAAGATGTTCAAGGTGTATCTGTGTTACAACAACTATATTCTGCTATTTCTCCTTGAATGAACTTTATCTTATCTGTTGGTATTGGTTTAACCCAGGGCGCCAGAGGAATTATTGCGTATAATTATGGTGCGCGAAAATTTAATCGAATATGGCAAGTTTTAAAAAGGTGTTCTTGATTAATAATTGCTTGATTTTGTATCACTCTACTAATTTTTATTACATTTAATGGACAAATGATTAGAATGTTCTCATTCCCAGAAGAGTTTGTTGATAAATATCGTTGATGGGTTGTAATTAACTTTATGACATATCCCTTTTCAGCTTTAACATATATTTCATTAACATTATTCCAAGGAATAAATCGATCATTGTTAGGAACAGTCTCTTCAAGTTTACGAACTATTGTTGTATTGTTACCTTTAAGTGGAATAGGTTTTGGTGTTGCTGTTGCAACGGGTAATCCGATATTTTACTATGTATTTGTAGGATTAAATGATTTAATATGTGCGTTAATATTAATGCCAATATTATTATCATATTGAAGAAAATATAAAGATAAACTAATTGATCATCCAGATCAGTTTGAAACTCAGACAATAATTAATAAGGATTTTGTAGAAGATACAAAATCTTAGATTAATTATTTTCTTTTATTAATAGATAATGTTAAAGAAAGATTTAAAATGATTACTTTAAAAGATACCTTTAAAATAAATACTAAAAAAATTGTGTTAATGGCAATGATGATTGCTTTGTATATTGTAATATCATGAATATCAAAATTAGCTAACCTATCAATATTTCCGGCAGCTAACTTTTTAAAAATAGAATTTTCAGATTTTATATTTTTAATTTCAGTTTTTTTTACAGGATGATTTTATTTATTATTTCAAATACTAATAAGTATTTTTCTTAGAATCTTAATTTTAGGAGAAACAATCGTTGATGGAGTATCGTTGATATTTGCCGATGGAGTATTTGTGTTAGTATTCTTTTTTACGCTATTGCTTATTGAAAGAGTATTTATGAAATTAATTTTTAAAAATACTAAGAAAGAAGAAAGTGTTCAAGTTACTAGTGATAATAAAAAAACAAAAAATAAAATATCAGCTGATATTGTGTCTTGTATAATCGCTTTAGTTGTTTCAACAATTATTACATCTTTAGTAATGGGATTTTTAAACTATATATTTATATACAGATTGTATATTGTTATACTAGGCTTTCCGCAAGAAGTAATTGATGATTTTAATAAATTAATTGTGCCATTTGTAATACCTTTTAACTTAATTAAGTTTTCAATTAATGCAGTATTATTTATTCCGGCAATTAATTTTATTAGACATACACTTGTTGTATAAAAGATTATTAAATGATATTAAAATTTAATTTTTTATAAAAGATAGATAGTTTATAAAAATAGAAAGGAGTAAGTCATGATTGAATTATCAAAAAGAGAATTAAAACTAAGATATGATAAACCATGAAAAATAATATTTTACTTTTGTGCACCAACAGTTTTGCTAATGGTTGTTCAAGGTTTATATAATATTTTAGATAAAACATTGGCACTAACATTTGTGCCAGAAACAATTGCTTCTTTAGAGCAATATGTAAAATGATACAACGAAATAAAAGGAACTAGTGTCAGTCGAATTCCTTTAGAGGATATTCGAAGTTATATTAATGTGGCAACACAATATACTTCACAAATAATGAACTTTATTTTTGCTTTTGCAGTAATGATAGGGTTTGGTTGTACATTAGCTTTTTCAATCGCTTATGGACAAAGAGATGTTAAAAAAATGGCAAAAGTTGCAGGAAACGGATTTTCAACAACAATTGTTTTTTCAATATTTGTTTCAATATTTGTAATGTTATTAGTTCACCCTAAATTAAATTCTGTAATGATAACCTCGCAAATGGGAGAATTTTATAATCCTATAACGTTAGATTTAGCTTGAAAATATGTTTGGTTATTAATATCGGGAGCTCCCTTATTATTTTTAAGTTATTATTTTATTTCTTTATTGAGAGCAGAGGGTTATATGCTTTTAATTATTGGTTTAATGGTCGGTTCGATATTATCAAATATTGGATTTAGTATTCTGTTTATTACCGTTGGTAAAATGAGTTTAACAGGAGCTGCCCTAGGTTCATTTATGGCCTGAATTATTCAAATTGCTGGAGCAATGATTTTTGTATTTTCTAAAAGAACAAAATCATTTATGAAGTTTTCCTTATCTGATTTATTAAAAGTTCAAAGAAAAAATGTTTTTTATTTTATAAAAGCTGGTATACCAAGTTTTATTATTCAATTAGCTTTAGTTATTGTTTCTTACGTTTCAACATCGCTAGTTGTTCAATTGCCCGGTCAAGAAAATGTACAGGGTGTATCTGTGTTACAACAATTATATTCAGCATTATCACCATGAATGGACTTTATCTTATCTGTGGGTATCGGGTTGACCCAAGGTGGTCGTTCGATCATCGCTTATAATTATGGTGCTAAGAAAAATAATCGAATATGACAAGTTTTAAAAAGAGTTTCATGACTTATTATTTCATGGTTTATTATAACGCTCTTAATATTTGTAGCATTTAATGGGCAAATGATTACTCTGTTTTCATTCCCAGAACAATTTTTAGACAAGTATCGTTGATGAGTTGTAATTAACTTTATGACATATCCATTTTGTGCTTTAACTTATATTTCATTAACATTATTCCAAGGAATAAATCGTTCCTTTTTAGCAACCTTAACATCAAGTTTAAGATCATTTGTAATTGTATTGCCATTAATTGCAATAGGGTATGGAGTATCGATAGCAACCGGAAATCCAATATTCTTTTATGTTTTTATTGGTTTAAATGATTTAGTTTGTGCTTTTATAATAGTTCCTATTTTGTGAAGCTATTGAAAAAAATACAAAAACAAATTAGTAGATCATCCAGATGAATTCGATCCAAATATGATAGTTAATAAAGATTTTGACAAAGAAGTTCAACCACAAAATTAGTAAGTTTATCTTGCTAATTTTTTTTAATTAAGGTAATATTTGGTAGATAGTTTTTAACTAAAGGAGGTTTTTATGGAAAAAAACACAGAATTAAAAATAAATGATAAAAAACCAAGTATAGATATTACAAAACCATTTGTAGAACTACAAAATGTTTCAAAATACTATAAAAAAAATGCAGCTTTAAAGAACATTAATTTTAAAGTGGGATTTGGTGAACGTATTGGAATAATTGGAGCTAATGGTGGTGGAAAATCTACTATGAGTGAAATTATAGGTGGAATTAGACAACCTTCAAAAGGGAAAGTAATTACACAAGATAATTTAACTATTGGTATTCAATTTCAAGAATCAAAATATCCTATCGGAATTACAGTTATCGATATGATTAAATATTATTTACAAACTTTTAAAATAGAAATGTCAGCAACAAAACTACAAGAATTGTTAAACACATATCAATTAATTGGATTTGAAAATAAATTTATCGAGTCTTTATCTGGTGGACAACAACAACGTTTAAATATCTTGTTGGCAATTATTCACAATCCTGATTTAGTTATTTTGGATGAAGTTTCAACAGGTTTAGATATTGAAGTTAAAGCGGAAATATTTGATTTTCTAAGAGATAACATTGTTAAGTTGAATAAAGCAATGTTACTTGTAACTCACAACATGTCAGAAATTGAAGAGTTTTGTGAAAAGTATATTTACATTCATAACGGAGAAATTTTAGAAACTGGAATGGTTGCAGATTTAGTTAAAAAATATGGATCAGTTCATGAATATACATGAAAAATGTTTGAGAAAAACAAAAAATCAGATTTAGAACGACAATATAAAGAAGCTCAAGAAAAAGAAGCTGATTTAAAAAATTCTTCTAAAAATAAAATAGACAGAATTATTCATAATGGTAAATCACAAGGTAAGAATCGCCCATTAATCAACTTAATGATGAAATATTATTACAAAGGGGTGGCTGTTCCATTCTTTATGTTTGTATTTCCAATTATTATTTTATTCTTACAAGGATTTGCCTTTGAATCACAAGGAGCTGTTGGTGTTCATACAATTATTGGATCAATTGCTATGGTTCAAGCTATGTCAGTTGGAATATTTGTTATTCCACAAACAATTGTAGAATTTAAAACAAGTGTTTTAATGAAAAGAATTGGAGCCACAAACATTAAACCGATTACTTTTGTTATATCTGTTATGTTGGTTGGATTATTATTTATCATAATAGCATTTTTATGAACTATGTTGTGAGGGGGAATTATGTTCGGAACTCAATTTGGTTGAAGTAATGTAGCTTTACCAAAAAACATTCTAGCATCAATTCCATTTATTCTAATTGTTTTTGCCTCATCAATCGCAATCGGAATGGCTATTGCTTCAGTTTGTAAATCAATGACATCATTAATAGCAATCTCAAATATTATTTATATGCCAATTGCGTTCTTAAGTGGAGCATTCTTGCCAGTTGAATTAATTAATAATAGTGATGTGTTAAAATATATTACATATATAAATCCCTTTAAATATGCATTAGAACCATTCTTGCACGCTTGAAAAGGTGGATTTACAATGAAAATGGAATACTACATATACATTCCTGTATCAATCGCCTTTTTGGGAGCATATGTTGGATTAGCAAGTTGAAAAATGAGATGACAATCTTAATTTTTTAAAATTAACTTTATCAAAAAAAACACATTTAATGTGTTTTTTTAATTTAATATTAAATATATAAGGAGAAATGATATGAAAAAATTAGAAAAAAATAAAACTAAATTTAAATTATCTTCTCTTTTGACTATATTATTTTTTATTACAGCCATAATAATTTTTTTATCATGAATTCCAGGTCTCACAGAGAATGGACCCGCAAGTATTGTGCAAGTAATTTCTGCGCCAATTGAAGGGTTTGTTTTACAGGCTGATCGTTTTGTATTTTTATTTATAGCTTCTGGATTTATTTTTGTTGTTATAAAATCAGAAACTTTTGAAAGATCTTTAGGTCAATTATTTTACAAATTTAAAAATAAAGAAATATGGTTAATTCCAATTTTAGTAACAGTATTTTCTATTTTTGGGAGTTTTTTAGGTTTTGGAGAAAATGTTTTAATTTTTTATGCTTTTTTAATTCCGATATTTTTAAATTTAAAATTTGATGTAATGGTAGGGGCTATGATTATTTTCTTTGGTTTTACTATTGGAGTTATTAGCTCTACATTTAATACATTTGCTATAAAAGCCGCTGTAGATGCAGCTCTAGAAAATGGTGTTAATGACATCTCAATTATTCATGGAATAATTATAAGATTTTGTTCTTTAATACTATTAAATTTAACAGTAAGCATTTTTATAATATTGTATGCTTTAAAAATTAAGAAAAATCCTAAAAGTTCTACTTTTTATAATGAACAATCTTTATTTTTAGCAAATTTTCCTTTAATTGATAAGGAACCATATACAAAGCGTCATAAAATAATTTTAATAATCTTTTTTATAAGTTTAATGTCTATTATTTTGGGTATGATACCTTGAGACTTCATTTTTAACAATAACTTTTTTTTAAATATTCATAAAACACTATTAAAAGAAATGCCGTATTTATTAACTATATTTAACCAATTTGGTAATTGATCATATATAGAATTTTCAGCTATTTTATTAATTTCTTCAATAATAATTGGAGTCATTAATATTAATAACAACAACATGGATTTTAACAATTTCTTACAAGGAACAAAAAACATCATTAACATTGTATTTGTTATTGCATTATCTACTGGGATAGGACTTATAATGTCGGATAAATATACAGGAATGGGAAGTGTTATTGTTGCTAGTGTTTTAAAAAATACAGAAAACGCAAATAATAGTTTATATATAATTGTAAACTTTTTTACTTTTATATTTTTATCTTTTTTAATCCCAACAACTTCAGGTTTTATTTCAGGTTTTTTTCCAACTATTGCTAAATTAACAAATGAAATAGCTCCAGAAATGGTTTCGGGAACAATTACAAGTTTTTCATTTGCTAATGGGATTGCCAGCTTATTTTCTCCCACAAGCGCTGTGTTATTATCAACTCTTTCAATTTCTAAAATAACTTATAAAAACTTTATTAAAAGCACATGAAAATTAACTATTTCAATATTTATTATTTGTTTTTTATTATTAATTTTAGGTTCAGGCATAAAAACAAGCACATTTTTATGATTTTAATTTAATTTTTAATTGTTTCGTTTATAAAATTTATATATAATAAAAATATAAATTTATGTATTTCAGAGTATTTTTAAGTATTATTTCGAATTACTAAATATATATGCTTATTTAAAATAAGTAATATCAAAGTATTTATAATAAAAATTTAACATTATAAAAATATTATATTTTTATTATATTTTAGTTATTTAATAAAAAAAAGATGGAGGTATTATGTCTAATTCTCAAAAAAAAGAGAAAAGTAAATCAAAGTTTAAATTGCCGTCAGTATACACAATTTTATTTGCTTTAACTTTATTAATTATTCTTATATCTTGAATACCGGGAACAACTACAAATGGTCCAGCGGGTATTTTAGATTTATTCATAGCACCAATCCAAGGATTTGCAGATAGAGCAGCAATTATTATCTTCTTGTTAATCCTGTCAGCTTTAATTCATTTTGTGATTAAGTCACAAGCAATGGATGCAGCTATTGGTCGTATTGTAGCAAAAATGAAAGGTAAAGAAATTTGAGTTATTCCAATAATCGTTACTATTTTTGCGATTGCAGGAACTACATTTGGTTTCGCAGAAGAAACTTTAGCATTTTATTTAGTGCTAATTCCATTTTTCTTATCAGCTGGATTTGATGTCTTAACAGCTGTTATGATTATTTTATTTGGAGCTGGTGTTGGTGTTACAGCCTCAACAGTTAACCCATTTGCAATTGGAGCAGCTGTTGATGCAGCCGTTGCAGCTGGAGCTGATGTTTCAATCGGTTCTGGTATTTTAATTAGAGTTTTAACTTTAGTAGCATTAATTACAGTGTCTAGTGTATTTATTATGTGATACGCAAGAAGAGTTAAATCTAATCCTGAAAAATCTCCCGTATTTAGTCAAAGAGATTTTCACTTAGAACATTTTGCGGTAGTTACAGAATTACCTGAATTTAATAGAAAAAGAAAAGCAATTATTTCGATATTTGCATTATCATTTGTAATTATGATCTTTGGATTATTACCATGAGAATCTGCATTCGGTGTATCAGCATTTGCAGATTTACATGATACATTAACAACACATGTACCATATTTAACAAAATATATTGCACCAATTGGTGAATGATACTTTATTGAATTAGGAACATTATTCTTTATAGCAACTTTAATAATTGGATTTATAGTTTGAAAAGGTGAAGAAAACTTTATTGAAGAGTTTTCAACAGGTACAAAAGATATGTTATCTGTTGCTTTAGTTATTGCTGTAGCTGCAGGTATTGGATTTATTTTAAGTTCAGAAAAAACAGGTATGGGTGATAAACTAGTTTCATCATTATCTGGACCAATGCAATCACTTGGAGCAACTGGATTTACTGCAGTTAGTTTCATTGTATTTATTCCATTATCAATATTAATTCCATCAACATCTGGATTTGCGGGAGCTGTTTTCCCAACAATGACAGGGTTAGCGGAAGCAACATCTACTGGTTTAGTTTCTGGAACTATTACATCATTTGTATTTGCAAATGGGATTGTTAACTTAGTATCACCAACTAGTGTTATTGTTATGGCTGGATTAACAATTGCAAAAGTAGACTATATTAAATTTATTAAAGCTTCATGAATGTTATTATTAGCGGTAACCGTTATATGTTTTGGAGCATTAATAATTGGATCAACACTACCACTTGGCGGCGCTTGATTCTAATAAAAAAGGGCAATGCCTTTTTTTATTTTTATTACTTTTTTAAAATATAACTTTAAAAAAGTAATAAAAATATTTATAATAAATGAGTGTTTTTAAATTATTATTTAAAATCTATTAAGGAAATATATGATAAAAAAACGAATAAGAAATTTCTGTATAATTGCCCACATTGATCATGGTAAATCAACATTAGCTGATCGTATTTTAGAAGCTACAAATTCTGTTGATGCAAGAGATATGAAAAATCAACTATTAGATTCAATGGATTTGGAACGTGAACGTGGAATTACTATTAAACTAAATTCAGTGCAATTAAAATATATTTCAAAAAGCAATGAAGAGTATATTTTTCACTTAATTGATACACCGGGACATGTAGATTTTTCTTATGAAGTTTCAAGAAGTTTAGCAGCTTGTGAAGGTGCTTTATTAGTTGTTGATGCATCCCAAGGAATTGAAGCGCAAACATTAGCTAATGTATATTTGGCGATTGAAAATAATTTAGAAATTTTACCAGTTATTAATAAAGTGGACTTACCATCAGCTGATCCTGATAGAGTTAAAAAAGATATTGAAGAAATTATTGGAATTCCTTGTGATGATGCACCGATGATAAGCGCTAAAACTGGTTTAAATATTAGCGATGTATTAGAAAAAATTATTACTCATATACCAGCGCCTAAAAATGCTGATGACACTATGCCATTAAAAGCATTAATTTTTGATTCTTATTATGACAAGTATCGTGGGGTTATGGCTTCTATTCGTGTATTAGAAGGAAAAATAAAAATAGGTGATGAAATTTTATTTATGAATTCAAATGCGACTTATGAAGTTACAGAAGTTGGAATTAAAACTCCAAAAGAAGTTAAAAAACAAGAGTTAGTAGCTGGAGAAGTAGGTTGAGTTGCAGCGGCAATTAAGAATATTAAAAATGTTCGTGTTGGTGATACCATTACTTTAAAAAATAACCCAACAAAAACTCCTTTAAGTGGATATAAAAAAATGAATCCAATGGTATTTTGTGGTCTATTTCCTATTGATTCTTCAAAATACAAAGATTTAAAAGAAGCTCTAGAAAAAATTCAGTTATCAGATGCTTCATTGGTGTATGAGCCTGAAAGTTCACAAGCTTTAGGGTTTGGGTTTAGATGTGGATTTTTAGGTCTTTTACATATGGATATTATTCAAGAACGTTTAGAACGAGAACATAATTTAGAACTAATTGCGACAGCGCCATCAGTTATTTATAATGTTTTTAAAACAAATGGTGAAATGGTGGCAATTGATAATCCAGCAAACCTTCCAAATGTTCAAAAAATTGAAAGAATTGAAGAACCATATGTGAAAATTTCAATTATGACACCAGATGAATTTATAGGGCCTTTAATGGAGTTATGTCAAACAAAAAGAGGGTCATATGTAAACATTGAGTATTATGATGATTCACGCCGAAATTTAGTATATGATATGCCATTAAATGAAGTTGTTTTTGATTTTTTTGATCGTTTAAAATCTATTTCAAAGGGATATGCTTCATTTGAATATGAATTTATTGGATATAAAGCTAATAAATTAGTTAAATTGGATATTATGTTAAATGGTGAGATTGTTGATGCTTTATCAATTATTGTTCATAGAGATTTTGCTTATAATAGAGGTAAATTATTATGTGCAAAATTAAAAGAAATTATTCCTCGTCAGAATTTTGAGGTTCCAATTCAAGCAGCAATTAATAGTAAAATTATATCAAGAGAAACTATTAAAGCTATGCGTAAAAATGTTTTGGCAAAATGTTATGGTGGAGATATAACTCGTAAGAAAAAACTTTTAGAAAAACAAAAAGAAGGTAAAAAAAGGATGAAAGCCTTCGGTTCTGTAGAAATTCCGCAAGAAGCATTTATGGCTGTGTTAAAATTAGATGAATAAAGATTTTAATATATATAATAATATTAATATAAGGAGGTATGTATGTCTGGTTTAGGCGAAAGTAGTATGTTGATGAATATAATCTTAGGGGTAATTATTGTTGGGGTAATTATCTTTGCGATTGTTTCATCTGTTATGGGTAAAAAAGCCCAAAAAGCTGAAAGAGAAAAAAGAAAGAAACAAGTAAGGGATGTTATTAAAAAACATATTAAAGAAGAAGAAAGTTTAAGAAACATCCGTATTGATTTTGAAAAAGTTATTTCAAGAAAAGGTAAAGAATATAAATTTAGAGATATATTCGATGTTGTTATTGAAATATATGAAGCTAAAAAAAATAATTTTATTGAAAAAAGAGCTTATGAAATAGAAGGGGTTTCAAAAAAAATCTCAAAAAAACACTTCGAAACTTCATGAATTGTTAATAAAAGATTAGATTTAGATGAAACACAAAGAAGAATTGATATTATTGAAAAAAAAGTTAAACTTACAAAAGAAGAGTTGAAACAAAAACGTATTCAAAGTANNAAGAAAACTTTAAAAACGAAAAAATAAAACTTAAAGAAGAAAAAAAACAAAGCAAAATTAACAAAGCAAACGCAAAAAATACAAAAGATCTTGATGGTAAAACTGNTTAATAACACAAAAGTGACAGAACCTGAAAAACCAAAAGCAGAAAAATTTGTACCAAGAAGATAATTTAATTTATATAAGGATGAGTTTATGAAAAATACAATTTTTGTTATAAAAATATTAACAAAAAATGCAACTTTAACAGATTATGAAAGCAACTTTGTTAACACAAAGCTTTTTTTCGAGATGCAAGGTAACTTTGAAAAAGTAAGGCAAAGATACATTTTACGCTTTCGTCAAATTAAAGTTGAGCAAGTTGTTTTTGAAGACATTTATAATACTGTATTAGTTTCATTAAAAAAATTATTTTTAGATGAAAAAAATAAAGGTAATGTTTTATCGGATGAACAAATTAGTAAAATGATTTCATATCCCAACTTATATAATGCATTTTTTAAACATTTTTTATATTTAAAAAATCTAGAAGCACAAGACTTTGAAGAATTTACAAAAGTAACATCACATGAAAATTTAATTTCTCAACTATTTGCTAATTTGACAGTTGATAATTTTTTCAAAACAAGCTTTTTAACAAATCAAGACATTAAAATTGAGGAAATGGAACTATTTAACAAGGTTATTATCACGATTTTAACAGCTGTTAATAAATGATTTGGATTTAATTTTAATGGTTATAATTCTTTGTATAACCTTATTGCCAAGAACAATGAAAAAATTAGAGAAATAATTTTATCGAATAATACTGTTGAGAAAAAAAATTATGAAATATATCTTTTGATCAAACCTTTAGTAGACTTTATTTTTACTAATAGTTACTTTGCTCAAGAAATGGAGTTTAAAAATGATTAAATTAAAAAACTTTATTGAAAAAAACAACAATTTTCAGAACTCAACTTTAATTGTTAATGATAAACAAGCTATTTTAATGGATGTTGGACATGCTTCAAAAGTTATTCTTGATTATTTAGAAGAACACAATATTGAGTTAAGAGCAATTTTTATTGGCTATCCTAGTTTTGATCACATATTAGGGATTGATGATGTTTTACAAAAGTTTCCATTAGTAAATGTTTATATTAATCATGAAGGGTTAGAGCTATTAACAGCTAAAGAGGTTGATAGTGTTTCTGGCGAAATAATAAAACCAATTATTACAGAAAAAATCAATAATTTAATTTTGGTAGAAAATAATACAATTGTAAAAGAAATCGGATTAAAAATTAAAATCTTTATTACAAATAAAATTTTAAAAGGGTCACAATTCTTTGAAATACCAGAAATAAAAATTGTGACAACTGGAAGTACATCAAGTAAGATATTATTAAATGAAGGTAATATTTTATGTAATTACATGGATTTAACAAATAAATTTGCTTCAATTAAAGAACAATTTGCGGGATATAATGTTATTCCTTGACATAATAAAATATTTAAAATATAGAAAAATTTCTATATTTTTTTTAAAAAAATCAATAAATCCCTTTTATTTTATTTATATTTTAGTATAATTATATATTTTATTTTAAATAATCATAAAAATGTAGTATAATTAAGTAGTATTTTAAAAGAGGTATATAAAATGGCTAAAAACAAAAAAATAACTGCAAACGGTAGTTCACCATATTCAACTACAACTTCACCATATGCTGAAGGTAATGAGCAATTAAACATTTATTTGCAAAGTAATCAAGCAATATCTGAAGCTGAAAAATTCACTATGGATTTAGACGAAAATTTTCGCGAGGAAAATGGTTTAAATTATTGAGAAGAAATTAGAAAAACAATTGGTGGTTTTGGCGAAAATAATAGCGGAGATAATTCTGATTTAGTAAAAAAAATCAATGATTTACAAGCTATGAATAGCGATAAAGAAAAAGAAATTGCAGATTTAAGAAAAAAAATAATTGCTGGCGGAGATTCTGGAATTAGTTCAGAACAAATTGAGCTTTTGGAAAAAGAAATTGAGAATTATAAAAAAATAATTCAAGATAATAATGCTGAAATTACTAAAGCTAAAGAGTCACAGTTTAAAATCTCTTCATTGGAGCGTGAAATTGATAATTATAAAACAGATTTACGTATGAAAGAACTTGAACTATTGAAAGGAAATCAAAACAACAATTCTCCTTACTCGCCACCACAACAACAACCAACATATGTGGCGCCACAACAACAACCAACATATAATATTATGCCACCAGCACCAAATTATTTTTCTTTTCCTATAATTACTCCACCAACACCACAAATGACACCATATCCGTTTATGCCACAACCATATCCGATGTATCCGCAGTTTAATCCTTATCAAAATTATTTTAATCCACCAATGCCTCCAATGAGTCAACCAAATAATTTTGTAAATAATTCAATGCAGTGTGATGATCCATCATGTGAAATTCATAATGGTTATCAAGCGTTTAGTGAACAACATTATTGTGATGATCCTGATTGTCCTTATATTGAATATTAAAAAATAAACATAAATAAATAAAAAAAACAAAGCAACGATGCTTTGTTTTTTGTTTTATACTATTATTTTTTAAGATTATTTATAATATAAGGGTTTATCTTCTATGTACATTATATTAAGTTTTTATCATTTAAGTATTTAAGTTATTTTATTTATTTAAGTATTTAAGTTATTTTATTTATATTAAGTATTTAAGTTATTTTATTTATATTAAGTATTTAAGTTATTTTATTTATATTAAGTATTTAAGTTATTTTATTTATATTAAGTATTTAAGTTATTTTATTTATTTAAGTATTTAAGTTATTTTATTTATATTAAGTATTTAAGTTATTTTATTTATATTAAGTATTTAAGTTATTTTATTTATATTAAGTATTTAAGTTATTTTATTTATATTAAGTATTTAAGTTATTTTATTTATATTAAGTATTTAAGTTATTTTATTTATTTAAGTATTTAATTTATTCAATAATAAAAGCTAGTTATAAACTAAATTATTAGCTTTCAATAAACAGAATAATTTTGATCCTTTATTTTTAATTATTTTACTGATTTTTTTAATAATATTTTTGTTTTGTTTATTATTGTTAATTATTAATGCATCATTAAAATCGTCATGTTTTATTTTGATTTCATCTATAATTTCTTCTTTAAAGTTTTCTTTAATAACGTTTTCACTTAAGTTTAATATTTCATTATGAAAAACATCTATTTTTTGAATAGTTGTAATATTAAAAATTATTTTTAATTTTCTAAAAAAACTATAAATATTTTTCATATTTCTCCTTAAGTTATTTATATCTATATTTTAATACAAAATTACGCATATTTTACGTTATTTGCAGTTTATTTAAATAAAATTATAAAGTAATTTTATTTAAATAAAAATATAGGAGTAAAATATAAGAGTAAAAAGAAAAAAAAGAATAAATTACAAAAAAAGGAGAATAAGATATGAGTATTAAAAATCATAAAATTGCCTTAATTGGAGCTGGAGCAGTAGGGACTAGTTTTTTATATGCAGCAATTAATCAAGGTTTAGCCCAAGATTATATTTTAATTGATAAATTTGAAGATGCAGCTGAAGGAAATGCATTAGATTTAGCGGATACTATGGCTAATTTACCCTTACCATTTAATTCAATTCAAAAAGGGGATTATAAAGACCTTAAAGATGTAGATATAATTGTTATTACAGCAGGTAGACCACAAAAACCAGGAGAAACTAGATTAGAAATGGTTGCCGACAATGCAAAGATTATGAAGGAAATTGCTTTAAATATTAAGAAGTCTGGATTTGATGGGATAACAATTGTAGCTTCTAACCCAGTTGATGTATTAACAAATGTTTATCAAGAAGTAACAAAATTTGAACCAAATAAAGTTATAAGTTCAGGGACTTTATTAGATTCGGGTCGTCTTATGAGATTGCTAGCTGATAAATTTAATGTTAATCCAAACACAATTAATGCGTGAATTTTAGGAGAACATGGAGATTCATCTGTTCCTGTTTGATCAATGTCAAACATTATGGGTAAAACAATTAAACAATATATGTTAGAAAATAGAGTAACACAAAAAGAATTAGATACTATGGCTTATGATGCAATTCATATGGCTTATAAAATAATCGAGAAAAAAAGATCAACATTTTATGGAATTGGTGTATCTTTAGCAAAAATTGTTAGAGCTATTTTAAGAAACGAAAACAGCACTTTAATTATTGGGGCACAATTAAATCATGAATATGGTGGAAAATACAAAGGGCTTTACGTTGGTGTTCCAGCAGTTGTTAATAGTCATGGTTGAACAAAAATTATTGAATGAAACATTACAGATGATGAACAAAAGAAATTTGAAATATCATGTGAAAAATTATTAGAAGTTGTAAAAGTAGCAAAAGCTGCTATAAAGTAGACTTTTTAAAAATATATAAATAAAAAAAACAAGAATTCTTGTTTTTTTTATTTATATATTAGAAAAAAAAATAAATTATGATATTATAATTAAGGCAATATACCCATGTAGCTCAGTGGATAGAGCATACGCCTTCTAAGCGTAGGGTCAGGGGTTCGAATCCCTTCATGGGTGCCATTTTTTTATTTGTTTATAGTTTTTATTTTAACAACAGGAGAAATAATGAATAATTATTATAAAGAAGTAATAAAAGAAATTGAACAATTAGTAAATGAAAACTCATTAGAAAAAGCTTTAAATTTAATAAACGAAGAGTTAAATTTACCATATGTTCCAAGTGAAGTAGAAGAACAATTAACAGATTTATTTAAATTGGTTCATTCTAAAATTAGTGAAAAATCATTTAAACATAACCAATGATCGGTTGAGGATATAAAAGAAATTTTATCATCTCCATTTGATGAAGAAATTCATTTAGCAGCTTTCTATCATTTACAAAATTTAAATCCCTTTGCCTTGGAAAAAGAAATTAAGTTTTATTTGGAAAGTAAATTATTTAAAGATGATTTAAAGACAAATTTATTATTTGCTTTAAACAAAAGTAATTATGATAAAGAATTAAGTGTTGTTAAAAACCATGGTATTTTTAAGGTAAATCCTAAAAATATTAATATTTTTTATGATGATAGTGTCTATCAAAATATTGAAAAAATGTTAGAAGATATATTTTTGGTAGATAATGCATCTTTATATAATGCATCAACAATTTTGTTGCAAAACTACTACTATAAGATGTTTCCTAAAATTATTAAAGTTGAAGAAAAAATTCTTTTTACATCAGCTTTGGTATATAAAATATTGCTAATGTTTTCATTACAAGAAGACTTTGCAGAAATTAAAGACAAACACTTTAATAATATTGGGAATATTGAAACAAACCCATTTTTAGAATTTTTCACAAGAGAAAAAGTAATATAATAAATAATTTGCTATAATAATAAAGTTAATTATGTAAGGAGATAAAAATGAAATTTAATGCATCTAAATTAGAAAATAAAGGTATTGGAACTTGAGAAGTTAAAATCTCGGGTGATGAGTGAAAAGAAATAATTAAAAAAGCAGAAAGTAAAGCTAAAAGTGAAATAGAAGTACCAGGTTTTAGAAAAGGTAAATTACCAGAAAACCTAGTAAAAAAACATTTAACAGAAAGTAGAATTTTAGATTCTGCTCATAGATTGGCTGTTAATAAAGCATATCAATTTGCTTTAGATCAAAAATCTGATGTACAACCATTTTCAACACCAGATTTATCAGTTAAAATGCTAAGCATTACAGAATATATTTTAGAAATAAAATTTGATATTAAACCAGAAGTAAATATTAAAAAATACAAAGGATTTACAAATGTTAAAAAAGTAAAACCAGTATTAGATAAAAAACATGTTGAAGAACATTTATTACAAATTAGAGAAAAATTTGCAATTTTCAAAAATAAAGATGGCGCAATTGCTGCTGGCGATAGTGTAAAATTTGACTTTGAAGGTTATATGGATGGCAAAAAATTTGACGGTGGAGCTGGAAAAGATTTTGTATTAGAAATTGGTAGTGGACAATTCATTCCAGGATTCGAAGAACAAATGATCGGGATGAAAAAAGGTGACAAAAAAGAAATTGAAGTTACTTTCCCATCAACATACCAAGTAGAAAAATTAGCTAATAAACCAGCTACTTTTAAACTAAACATTAAAGAAGTTCAAGTTAAAGAATTACCTGAATTAAACGATGACTTAGCAAAAGATGTAAATTTACAAGGAATTGATACTTTAGATAAACTTGTTAAATATACAGAAGATAGTGTTATGAAAGAAATAATCTCAAACAGTAAAAATGATTTTATTGGAGAAATATTTAGAACAATAGCTAAAGATTCAAATATAGTAATTCCAGAATCAATTATTAAAAAAGAAGCACAAAAATTATATAAAGAATTTGAAGAAAAAGTTAAACAACAAAATATTGACTTAAAAACTTACAAAAAAAGAACTGGTCTAACAGATGAGCAAATTAGTAGTGAATTATTTAATGATGCTAAAGTTCGTTTAGAAAATGGATTAATTGTTGAACACGTTAACAACAATGAAACATTTGAAATTACTGATAAAGATATTGAACAAGAGTTTGATAACTTAGGTAAACAATACGGAATTGAAGGATCAAAATTAAAAGAATTAAACTTAATTTCTGAATCACAAATTAAAGATCAAGTTAAACAAACTAAATTATTTGATTTCTTATACGAAAACAATGGATAAAAATAAAAATTAGCAATTTCCTCTTGAAAGTGCTAATTTTTTTGTTATAATTTTGTTAAGAATAATATAGGAGAACAATATGGAAGAAAAAAATTAATAAGTAATTCTAAGGATTTAAATTTACCGGTTTTAGTAACAAGGGGAAGTTATATTTATCCAACATTTTCACAGGTTTTAGAAATTGGAAGACAAATGTCAATTGATGCAGTTAGAGCGTCAATCAAAGATCATGAAGGTAAAATTATTTTACTAAGTCAAAAAAAACCATTAGAAGATGAACCAAAATTAGAAGATATTTATAAGTTCGGAACATTAGCTACTGTTAAAATCACTAAGGAGTGAGAAGATGGTAGTATTACAGCAACTTTTAAATCATTAGATCGTTTTAGTGCTAAAACTATTGAAATATTTACTAATAAAGCTGATGAAAAAGAATTCATAAAAGCTATTGGAAAAGTTGTTAAATCAACATCAGAAAAACCAACAGAGTTTTTTGCAATGATTAAACAAATGATGAAACGTTTTAAAAATAGCTATGATGGATTACCTGAAAGTGATTTATCAGCAATTGATGAAACTAAAGATCCAAGTGAAGCTGTTGATATTGTTTTTCAATATTTACAATTTATTCCAGTTAATAAAAAACAAAAAGCGTTAGAAGAATTAATTGTAGAAAAAAGATTAGAACTTTTAATGACAAATTTTATGGACATGGATAACAACAACAAAATTGATGACAGAATAAACTTAAAAATAAAAAATAAAGTTGATGATCAACAAAAAGAATATTACTTAAGAGAAAAATTAAGAGCTATTAAAGAAGAATTAGGGGAAATGGATGATTCTTCAAACGAAATGAAAAAATATAAAGATCGTTTAGCAAAAGAACCATTCCCGAAAGTTATTAAAGAACGTTTAACACAAGAAATTGATCGTTATGAAACATTACCACAAGCTTCAAGTGAATCAAACATTATTAGAACATATATTGATTGAATGTTTAGTATTCCTTGACATGAAAAAACTAAAGAAAACTATAACTTAAAAACTGCACGTAAAGTTTTAGATAAGCACCACTTTGGTTTAGAAAAAGTTAAAGATAGAATTTTAGAATACTTAGCTGTAAAAAGTTTAACAAAATCTGTAAAAGGGCAAATTATTTGTTTAGTAGGGCCTCCAGGTGTTGGTAAAACTTCTTTAGCAAAAGCAATTGCTGAAGCTGTTGGTCGTAACTTTGTTAAAGTTGCTTTAGGTGGTGTTAAAGATGAATCAGAAATTCGTGGTCATCGTAAAACATATATTGGAGCACTACCTGGTAGAATTATCCAATCAATGAAAAAAGCTAAAACAGTTAACCCACTATTTTTATTAGATGAAATTGATAAAATGGCATCAGATTATCGTGGAGATCCTGCAAGTGCAATGTTAGAGGTATTAGACCCAGAACAAAATGCGGCATTTAGTGATCACTATATTGAAGAATCATATGACTTAGGAGATGTAATGTTTATTGCGACTGCTAACTACTATGAAAACATTCCTGAAGCTTTAATTGATCGTATGGAAATTATTAACTTATCATCATATACAGAAATTGAAAAATTAAATATTGCAACAGGGCATTTAATTTCAAAAGTTTTAGAAAACAATGGTTTAACAAAAAAACAAGTTACTTTTAAAGAAGAAGCTGTAATGGAAATTATTAAATATTACACAAGAGAAGCTGGAGCACGTCAATTAGAGCGTGACTTAAATGCTATTTGTCGTAAGTTTATTGTTAAAATGTTAAATAAAGAAATGGATAGCTTAGTTGTTGATGCAAAAGTTGTAAATGATTTATTAGGTAAAAGAAGATATGAACACACTGATAAAGAATCATCATCACAAATCGGTGTTGTAACTGGATTAGCTTATACTCAATATGGTGGAGACATTTTACCAATCGAGGTTAACACATTTGCTGGTAAAGGAAATTTAATTTTAACTGGTAAATTGGGAGAAGTTATGAAAGAATCAGCTTCAATTGCCTTAGATTATATTAAAGCTAACGCTAAGAAGTTTAAAATTGAAAATGAGTTTTTTGATAACAATGACATTCATATTCACGTTCCTGAAGGGGCTGTTCCAAAAGATGGACCTTCAGCTGGAATTACAATTACAACAGCTTTAATTAGTGCGATTGCCCATAAAAAAGTATCAAACTTTGTTGGAATGACAGGAGAGATTACTCTTCGTGGGAATGTCTTACCAATTGGTGGATTAAAAGAAAAATCTATTTCAGCTCATAGAAGTGGATTAAAAACAATTTTAATTCCGCAAAAGAACTTAAAAGATCTAGATGAAATTCCAAAAGAAGTTCAAAAAGATTTAAAAATTATCCCAGTTTCTCAATACAACCAAGTATATGATGAAATATTTACAGAAGCTAAAAAATAAAAGCATAAAAAAGAACCGATAAATGGTTCTTTTTTTTACTAACTTAAAAAAAAGTGTTTTTTACTAACTTTTATTTTAAAATAATAATATTTTTGGTATTCTATTATTAGTGGAGGCATAAATTTATGGCAAAAGGAAAATTAGGAAATTTATCATTAGGATTAAGCGCTGGAGCATGATTAATCTTTTTAGGAGGAGTTTTAACTCTTTTAACAGCTTTATTTGGAGGAATGTTTAGTAACGTTTCATGATTCGGATTAAGTGGAGCAAAGGGTACAGGAGCAATACAATTTATCGCATTAGTACAAATTATCTTTGCAATTCTTTTTAAAGGAAGAATTACAAAATATGTAGCATCAATAATTGTTTTAGTAGGATTAGTATTATCATTTTTAGGAGTTTTAATTCCAAATCCAAACGGAACAAACACAGGTATTTTAGTAGTATTATTAATTTCATACATTATTACATTAATTGGAGCTATTCTTTGATTAGTAAAAAAAGGGTAATATAACAAAATAAATTAAAATAAAAAAAGCACTTAAGTGCTTTTTTTATTTTATAGTTTTTAATTTTTTAATTAATTTATCAACAGCTTTTCTATTATTTAAAATAATGTTTTTATCTGTATGATTTTTTAATGTTTCATTCATTATATTAGCTAATTTTATAAAATGATTTTCATTCATTCCTCTAGTTGTCATTGCTGGTGTTCCTAAACGAATTCCAGAACATTTAGCTGGTTTTTCATCATCAAACGGGATCATATTTTTATTACAAATAATATTAATTTCAGTTAATAAATCTTCAGCATCTTTTCCAGTAATTCCATAAGATGATTTAACATTAACAGAAAATTGGTGGTTTTCTGTATCATTAGCAATAACTTTTACACCTAATTTTGTAAACTCATCACAAAAGGCTTTGGCATTATCAACAACTTGTTGTTGATAAGTTTTAAATTCAGGTTCTAAAGCTTCAATAAAACATTGTGCTTTTGCAGCAATTATATGTTCTAAAGGCCCACCTTGTGTTCCCGGAAAGACTGCGCTATTAATCATCTTTGCATGTTCTTTTTTAGCTAAAATTAATCCCCCACGAGGACCTCTTAAAGTTTTGTGAGTAGTGGTTGTTACAAAATCAGCAAATTCACATGGATTTTGATGTAATCCAGCTGCAACTAATCCCGCAATATGCGCCATATCTACCATTAAATATGCGCCACATTTATCGGCAATTTCTCTAAAACGTTTAAAATCAATTTTTAATGAATACGCACTTGCTCCAGCAATAATTAATTTTGGTTTTTCTTTTAAACATAATTCTTCAACTTGTTCATAATCAAGTTCTTGTGTTTTTGGATCAACATCATATCCTGCAAAATCATATAATATTCCAGAAATATTTACTTTACTTCCGTGTGTTAAGTGACCACCAGAATTTAAACTCATTCCAACAACCTTATCTTTTGGTTTTAATACAGCTAAATAAACTGCTGTATTTGCTTGAGTTCCTGAGTGGGGTTGTACGTTTGCATATTCTGCATTAAATAATTCTTTCGCTTTATCAATTGCTAATTGTTCAATTTTATCTATAAATTCACATCCACCATAATAACGTCTTCCAGGATAACCCTCAGCATATTTATTAGTTAGTATACTTCCTGTAATTTTTCTTACACTTTTAGATGTATAGTTTTCAGAAGCTATAAGTTCTATGTGTTTGTTTTGTCTTATTTTTTCTAATTTAATATTTTCCTTAATTATTTTGTTCATTTTACACCTCTTATTTTTATAAACTCTATAAAAATAATACTACATAAACTTTCCTTTTTGGTTTATTTAAGGGAATTCGATGTTAAAAATATAGAATTTTTATACTAAAACTTATATCTAATTATAAAATTTCTATGTAAAAAAAATAAATTTTGTATATAATAATAGTTGTAGAAGTTTTTAAGCATGTAAGGAGATAAAATGGCTATAATAAATACAGGAAGTAACAAAATGAAGTATATATCAATTGATTTAGGGACAGCACATACACTTGTTTATTTAAGTGGAATCGGTGTTATTTATAATGAACCATCAATTGTTGCTTATAATATTAAAGAAAACAAAATTTTTGCAGTAGGTAAAGAAGCTGCAAAATTAGTAGGTAAAGGTAATAAATCAATTAGAGTTGTAAGACCAATGGTTGATGGTGTTATTACAGATGTTAGAGCTACTCAAGCGCAATTAAACTATATTTTCACAAGATTAGGTTTAAAAAAAGATTTAAAAAATTCAGTGATTTTAATGGCTAGTCCATCTGTTTGTACAGAACTTGAAAAAAAAGCATTAGTTAAAATTGGACATAGTTTTGGAGCAAAACATGTTTATATTGAAGAAGAAGTAAAAATGTCAGCTTTAGGAGCTAACATTGATATTAATAAACCAACAGGACAATTTATTGTTGATATGGGTGGGGGAACAACTGATATTGCTGTTATTACATCAGGTGATTTAGTAGTTTCTGATTCTGTAAAAGTTGCTGGTAATTTCTTAACATTAGAAGTTTTAAAATACATTCGTTCACAACACGGATTGGAAATTGGTGAAAGAACAGCTGAACAAATTAAAACTGAAATTGGTTCTTTAGTTAAATATAATGATGAAAGAAAAATTAAAGTTTATGGACGTGATGTTGTTTCTGGATTACCAAGAGAAATTGAAGTTTCACCAAGTGAAATTAGAGAAGTATTAAAAGTTCCGATAACAAAAATTATTGAGTTAATTGTTAAAATATTAGAACAAACACCACCAGAATTGGCTGGAGACATTTTCCGTAATGGAATTACACTTTGTGGTGGAAGTGCTAAAATCAAAAATATTGATCGTTATATTTCAGAAACTCTTTCATTACCAGTTAGGGTAGCTGATGAACCATTACTATGTGTTATTAATGGAACTAAAAAATTCGAAAATGACATTTTTGAAAAAGTTGGAACTTCAAATAAAGAAGTATCATATTAATATTATTTTTTAAAAAAATATGTTATTATTATCAAGTATTTAATAGATATTGGGGTGATAAAAAATGGCTACTGTTATCGTAAAAGATGGCGAAACGCTAGACAAAGCTTTGAAACGTTTTAGTAAAATCTCTTCTGTAAAAAGAAAAGAAGCTAAANAAAGAGAGCACTTTATGTCAAAAAAAGAAAAGCGCATTTATAAGTTAAAAGCACTTAAAAAAAATCGCTAGAACTAATAAAAGATTTTAAACTTTGTTTAAAATCTTTTATTTTATTTAATCTAAAAAGATTGATTTTTATTAATTATTATATTATTATTAAAAGGAATTAAATATGAAGAAGCTGTATAGCTCGCCTATAAGCCCTTAAATGTGGTATTTGGTTGTTTTCAAATTTTATTCATTTGAATAAAAAAAGAAAAGCTATCTTCACGATAATGCTTTTCTTTTTTTATGGAGGTATATTAACTGTGCAGAAAAACGTTAAAAACGTTAAAAATAAAGATCTTGTAAATGAGAATATTAGATTTAAAGAAATGTTAATTGTTTTACCTGATGGTGAAAGAAAAGGTCCTGTTTCTAAACAAGAAGCTATGACGATAGCTGGTGAACTAGGATTGGATCTATTAATTGTTTCGGCAAACTCAAACATGCCCGTAGCTAAAATATTAGATTACGGTAAATGAAAATATGAAAGTAAAAAGAAATTAAAAGAATCTAAAAAAAATCAACACGTTGTTGATATCAAAGAAATGCGTTTACGTAATGGAATTGGTGATCACGATATTGAATTTAAAGCAAAAAAAGTTCGTGGTTTTATTGAAGATGGTTCTAGAGTAAAGATTTCTTTAAAGTTCAGAGGTAGAGAAATTGCTAAACCACAATATGGTATTGAAACATTGAATAAGTTCTTTTCTTATTTAGAAGATATTGCAAAAATTGACAGTGCTCCCAAATTAAGTGGACCTTTCATGGATATGTACATCGTACCTAAAACTAGCAAATAGTAAAATATATAAAATTATAAGAGGAGGTTTATCATGCCTAAAATGAAAACAAAAAGTGCTTTAAAGAAAAGAGTTAAAGTTACTGGAACTGGTAAGTGAAAAAGACACAATGCTTTTACATCACATTTAGCACAAAACAAAAGTACTAAACAAAAACGTCACTTAAGTAAAGCGGGATTGGTAAGCAAATCTGATCAATCAAGATTAAAAGATTTAGTTTAAGAAAAAAAGGAGAGTAATAAATTATGGCAAGAGTAAAAGGTGGCTATAAAACTAGACGCAGAAGAAAAAAATAATTAAACAAGCGAGTGGTTATTATGGTGCAAAATCTAAACTTTATAAAAAAGCTAATGAACAAGTTATGAAATCTTTAGCATATGCTTATAGAGATCGTAAACAAAGAAAAAGAGAATTCAGATCATTATGAATTCAAAGAATTAACGCTGCTGTGAGAGAACATGGATTATCATATTCAAAATTCATGGACGGAATTCACAAAGCTAACATTGAAATTAACAGAAAAATGTTATCTGAATTAGCAATTCACAACCCAACAGAATTTAAAAGTATTGTTGATGAAGTGAAAAAAGTTTTAAACATTAAAAACTAAAATCATCATTGATGATTTTTTTTATATTAAATTAATATTTTTTGAGGAGTAAAATGAACATTGATAAAGATAGAAAAATTAATTTAGGTTCTTTAAATAAAAATCAAATAGAATTTTATAATTTTGCGACAAAGAATATTAATATATTTTTAGAAAAACCCATTCCAGAAATTGCAAAGTTATATGGAGTTGGTGTTAGTTTTGTATATACTTTTTTTAAAAAGTTAGGATTTAATAACTCTCGTGAATTTATATTTTATTTAGGTTTTAATAATGGTGAAGAATTTATTCAAAAAATGAATAATCAAAATGTAGACATTAATCCCAATTATGCTTTACACAAAATAACTAAAGAATCAAATATTGTTAACAGATTACTATTAGAAAAACAATTTGATAAAATAACTGATTTAATAAATCACATTACAAAAGCTAATAATATTTATGGATTGGGATTTGGCTATTCAAAATTAGCGATCAAAGATATTTCAGGCTTATTTACAAAATTAAACATTACATTCAATTTAGTAAACAATGAACGATATGAAGATGCAACAAGAATCAAAGAAATTACAAAAGGAGATATTGTAATAGTTTATTCTTTACGTGGGATCGATAAAAATGTAATAAATTGAACAAAAAGAATTAAAAAACTTACAGAGAATCAAGTAAAAATATTTTTAATTACATCAAATACTAAATCGCAATTAATTAAAATTGTTGATAGTTATATTGAAATCGATAACATTATGAAGAGAATTGATATTTTAGACAAAGATCTATTATTGTCTCCTTTAAATTCATTTATCTTTTTTAATAATTACATAAAAACACTATTGTATATAATGAATAAAGAAAAGTATAAAACTATTAAAGATTTCCGTGAAGAAATGCATTCTTGAATATATGAAAAGAATTAGAATAATATTCCAAAAAATAAAAAATATGAAGAACATATTTTTTATTTTTTTTTTATATATACAATATAAATGTAGTAACAATTTATTAAGTATATGAAAGGTGTATATATGAAAAAATTATTATCGATATTTGGAGCTTTAGGAATTACAGCTATATCAGCTGCAACGGTTGTTGCTTGTGCTTCTTATAAAGTGCCTCCAATACCAGTTGATAAAATTACAGATATTTTACAAGTATATAGTGAAGATGCCAAAAATAGTGCAGATGTAATTTCATTAGAAGGTACTGGGGCTTCATTTTCAACAGATTCAATTGTTAACTTACGTAAACTAAAAGATGAAAATGTTGATCAATCACTTATTTCAGAAGCTTCAAGAAATATTGTTGATCCAATAAATGCAGCAATTGCAACTAGTTTTACATCATTAGTTATGTCAGGTATTTCATTTGACGGAGAAACAAGTTTAATTGAAGAAGACAATGATTTGTATAAGTATTTAGAAGTATTTAATTCAATTTATTTTACAGCGAGATTGGCTGACTATCAAATAACATTACCTGATTCGGGTTCAGAAACATTAGCAACAGAATGACTTTCAACACATGATACTGAAGAAAATAGTTATGTTGAGGAAGCGGACTTTGGTCACGGGGACGATAAAAAACAATTAAAAAACGCAAGTTTTACTAATAGTGATAAATTAGATGATGGAAGTAACATTAAAACTGCGGAAAATGTATCAATAATTAATCAAAATCAACTAGATCATTATGTAACTGATGAATATGGATTTGAAGGAACAATTTCAAAAGCTTATTTTTTAATTTCTTTTAACCCAAATACATCAATTCATAAAGATTCAGAACCAGTTGCTTTTTATGTATCTGTAGATATGTAAAATTATAAGCAATTAGAAAGGAAATAGTTATGAGTAAAGAAGATAACATCAAAGAACTTAAAGATACAAGTACAGATGATAATTCTATAGATTCAAACCAAAGTACTATAAGTGGATTGAATAACATTGTGGCTATAACAGCTTGTGCAGCTGGAGTAGCTCATACATATATGGCCGCTGATTCAATTGAAAAAGCAGCTAAAAAAATGAACATCAATGTTAACGTTGAAACACAAGGTACTATTGGTTCTGAAAATGTTATAACGGATGAACAACTAGCAAAAGCTGATTTAATTATTATTGCAGCTGATGTAAAAATAGATGTATCTCGTTTTAACGGTANNAAAAAAGTATTTTTAACAGGTGTTAATGATGCAATAAAAAATCCTGAAAAATTAATTAATACAGCTTGAGAAAAAGGTATTATTCAGGGGTCAAAAGGAACAAAAGTTGGAGCTTTCACAATTGGAGCTACAAAGAAAAAAGGTGTACTTTCACATATGATGACAGGTATATCTTGAATTTTACCATTAACAATTGCTGGGGGACTATTGATGGCGATTGCCAATTTATTTGCCTTCCAAACAGAATACTACGATGCTGTTGGTGATTATACAGAAAATTGAGTATTATGAACTAGAAAATTACCACAATTTTTAATGGATATTGGGGGATTAGGATTTAAATTAATGATTCCGCTGTTTGCAGCTTTCATTGCTTATTCAATTGCTGATAGACCGGGAATAGCACCAGCGTTAATTGCTGGATGAATTATTAACGATAATGAAATGTTAGGTGTATCAGTTCCTGTTTCTCCTAACTCAGTAATTGAACCAGGTGCTGGATTCTTAGGAGCGATTGTAATTGGATTATTATCTGGTTACTTAGTTTCATTGTTAAAAGTATTACCATGACCTAAATTTTTAAAACCAGTAGTACCTTTAATGATTATTCCAGTTATTGCTGTATTTATTATGGCAACATTTACAAAATTTGTTATTGGAGAACCAATAGCTAACTTAGTTATGGGATTATTTGATGGATTAACAGAACTACAAATGAAGTTTGCTGGTACTTCCATCATAATAGCTTTGGTTGTATCAATTATGATTGCTTTAGACTTAGGTGGTCCATTTAATAAAACTGCTCTAGTTTTTGGGACAGTTATCTTCTATCAATCATTAGCAACTGCTATGGCAAATGGTGGAGGTTACTGAGATGCTAACTTTGTGCCAGGAACAGCAACACAAGCTGCTATTTCTGTTCCTCCGTTAGGAATGTGATTAGCAACTATTATGTTTAAAAATAAATTTACAAGAAGTGAAAGAACTATGGGAAAAGCCGCACTTGGACAAGGGGCTATGGGTATTACTGAAGGAGCAATTCCATTTGCGGCCTCAGATCCATTAAGAGTTATTTTTGCTAACGTAGTTGGGGCAGCTGTTGCCGGTGTTGGTGTAACTTTAATGAACGCTAAATTTGCGGCGGGAATTGGTTCTCCATTAGGTGTATTCTTAGGATTAATTAGAATTGATGGCTTCTTAGGTTGACCATTTGGATGAATTATTCCAATTGCTTTAGGTATTCTAACAACAGCATTAATTGTTGGATTTACAAAACGTCGAATAAAAGGTGCTGATTATGAAGAATTCTTACTTGAAAAGAAACATAAAAAAGAACGTAACAAACGTTTAAGAGAAAATACAAAATTATTCTTTAAAAAGCCAAATGTTGTTTTTGTAAAAATTGGACAATGATTTAAAAAAGCATTTAGCAACTGATTTGGTGAACAGAAAAAATATTGAGTTTGAGCTTATAACGGTACAAAAAATTACTTTATTGGTAAATGAGTAGCAACAAAAGACTTTGGTTTAAGAATTAAACGTATATTTAAAAAACCAAAAAAATAATCAATTAATAAAAAAAAATAATCAATTAATAAAAAAAGTGAGCAAGGTAAAAGTAATGAAATGAAAAATTTTTATTGTGCCTCATACACACTGAGATAAAGAATGATATTTTACAAAGCAAGATAGCGATATCTTGCTTTCTTCAAATATAAAAAATATCATTAAAATTTTGGGAAAAGACAAGAAGTACAAAAGTTTTACGTATGATGGACAAATTTCTGTGATAGATGATCATATAAATTACTATCCAGAAGATTTAAATAAAATTAAAAAATTAGCAAAAGCAAAAAAGTTAATTGTAGGTCCGTGATATACACAACCAGACTTTTTTAACATTACATCAGAATCTGTTATTAGAAATTTACTTTACGGTATAAATATTTCTAAAAAATATGAAGCTGATTATTTAAAAACAGCATATGTTCCAGATTCGTTTGGGCACAATAGTCAAATGCCTCAGATATATAAATCATTTAGTTTAGATAATTTTATTTATTGAAGAGGTGTTAGAAAAAATGAAANNTTATAGAAAAAAAATACATTGCACTCATGAAAGGGTGTTGATGGAACAGAAATTACAGCATATAATTTTTATTTTGGATATTGAGTTATGGGTTCATTTTTTCCATACTTAAATTTAAATAAAAAAACTATGANNAAAAAAGATGCAAAAACATTTTTAGAAAACTTTACACCTATTTTGGAACAATTAAAAAACAAAACAACAAACACAAACAACAATATTTTGCTTCCTTTGGGAGGTGATCAAGCCCCAATTGCTAATTTAACACCAGAATTTTTTGAAAAAGTTAATGAGATTAGTGATGATGAATGAATTATGAGTGACTATGATGAATTTTTTGCTCAAGTAAAAGATGCGCCATTGAAAGTTGTAGAAGGGGAGTTAAAATCTCCTTCAATGGCTAGAATTCATAAGACAATTAATTCTCAAAGATATGATATTAAAAAATTAATGAAAGAAACAGAATATAATTTATACAATAACTTAGAACCATTGGGAGTATATTGANAATAGCTTAGGGGGAGGTACCCTACCGAAACTATTACTCAAGCTATGAAGTGAATATTAATTTCACAAGCCCATGATAGTATCGGTGGATGTAACAGTGATGATACAAACTCTGATATTCATAATCGTTTATCAAAGGCAAAAAATTTAATTGATTCTGAAATTACAAAAATTATTAAAACTATTTCTAAAAAAATCAAATTAAAAGATTTATCTGTATTATTATTTAATCCAATGACTAGTGATGTTTATCTTCAAAAAGAAATTAAAGTTTTTACACCATTTAAAAACTTTAAAATTAAACACAATAATAAGAATGTTGACTTTGCAGTTATTAAACAAAACTTTCACAATGATGGAATGATAGTTAATGCAACGGAAAATGGAGAAACATATCAAGAAGCAAAAGGTTTTTATTCTACAACTATTAGATTTTTAGGATTGAAAACAAGTGCTATGAGTTTTATAAAACTCGACTTTATTGAACAAAAAGATATAAATCAAAAACATATCTTAACAAATAACTTTATCGAAAATGATTATTATAAGTTTTCAGTTGAAAATGGAACTTTAAATATTTTTGATAAAAAAAATAATATTAATTTAAAAAATCAGTTTAGAATATATGCAGATCATGATGGAGGAGACTCTTATGATTATTCTCCTCTTACAGAAGAAAATAAAGTTATTTCTAAATTATTAAAGTCAGATCATGTATGTAAAGATTTTTCAAATTATAAAGAAATAATTATAAACAATACATATGAAGTTCCTAAAAAAATTAATTCTGAAGATTTAGTTAAACAAACATTTAAATTAACATTTAAAATATTTGAATCAAATCCCATGGATGTACAAATTGAAACAATCAATAAAGCGAGTGAAATTCGTTGAAGAATTGCAGTTGATAGTGATATGGATAATAAATATTCATTTGCTAATCAGGCATATTCAGAAATCAAAAGACCTGTAGATTTAAAAAATGATTTAAGTATTTGAAAAAATGAAAATTGACCAGAAAAACCTGTGGCTATTGAAACAAATGAATCATATGTTTATCTTGAATCTGTTAAAGGTAAAGTTGGAATGGTTACAAAAGGTAATAATGAGTATGAAATTTTAAACAATAAAGAAATTCATATTACTTTATATAGGGCTGTAAATGTATTAGGTAAAAATAATTTATTATGAAGACCAGGAAGAGCTTCTGGGACTTCTGAATTCAGTATTAACACATATTATTCAAGTTTAGATAACACAAAGCTTAATTTTGATTTTGCTTGATTTAATGTAAGAAGTAATAAAAATATCTGAAAAATTGCAGAAGAAAAAAATACCAATATAGTATTTTATCAAAATCAGTCTTTTAATAACTTAGNNAAAAAAAGATTTGATCGTTTTCTAATGATTGAGGAAAAAATTAAAATTAAATCTTTAGACACTTTATTTAAAGTAGATAATCAAGATGATAATATTATTGTAAAATCTGTAAAAGAATCTTATGATAAGACTGGTTATATAATTAGATTATTTAACAATTCAAATAATGATTCAATTTTTTCAATTAATGATAAAGAAAAAAGTTTTTCAATTACAAATTCATTGGAAGAAATTTTATCAAAAAACATTAATGAATTAAAATTAAAACCATATCAAATAGCAACAATATATTTATGAAAATAATAATTACCAAGGAGAAAAATGAATAAAGATATATTAAATATAGAACATGTTTTTGTAAAACAAGATTTTAGTTCTCAAAAAGAAGTATTTCAATTTTTGGCTAAAAAATATTTTGAGTTAGGATTTTGTTCTAATGAAAAAAAAGCGTATAAAGGATTAATTAAAAGAGAAAAAGAGGGAACAACTGGGTTTAATGATGGAATTGCTATTCCTCATGCAAGAATAAAAGAAATTAGTAAACCTGGAGTTTTTGTTATAACTTTTAATGAAGGTATTGAATGAAAATCAATTGATGATTCAAAAGTTAAAGTAGCTATTGCTTTAGCAATTCCTGATAGTGGTGGTGAAAACCAACATATTAAAATTTTAAGTAGTATCGCTCGTAAATTGGTTGTTGATGATTTTAGAAAACAATTATTAGAATCAAATACCAAAGAAGATTTGTTTAATGTTATAAATCAAGTAGAGGTCAAATAGATATGCGTATAGCGTTTGATATCGGTGGTATGTCTACTAAAATAGCTGTTGTGGATAACGGTAAAATTATTAAAAAAGATGAAATATTATATCCAAATTATACAAATGGATTAGATTTGTTAAAGCAAATTAAAGAAAAGCTTAACTTATATGTAAAAGATTATAAGTTTACAGATATTTGTATATCTGCTTGTGGAATAATTAACTCTTCAACAGGTGATATTAGCGGATTGTCTGCTGTTAAAAACTTTGAACTTGTTAACTTTAAAAAAGATTTAAAAGAGTATGATTTACCTGTATACGTTGAAAACGATGCAAATTGTGCGGCTTTATACGAACATCACTTTGGGTCTGCAAAAGGGTTTAAAGATGTAGCTTTTGTTGTTATTGGAACAGGAATTGGTGGAGCCGTTATAATTAACGGTAATTTACATAAAGGTAAAAATTTATTAGGTGGTGAATTTGGCTGCATGATAGAAGATATAAAAGGTGAACAATATATCAATACTTCACTATCAGCTTCTGCTAAGACTATTTCTGAACTATATAATAAAGAAAAAAATACTAATATTTCTACAAAAGAAGTTTTTGAGCTATACGATAACGATAAAGTAGCTAAAAAAATAATAGATGCAGTTATTTTTAGTGCAGCTAAAATGATTGTAAATATTTCTTTTGTTATTGATCCAGAACTATTTGTAATTGGTGGTGGTATTAGTAAAAACAATTTATATATCAAAAATATAAATTTAGAGTGTAAAAGACTTTATGAAAAATTAAATATTCCAAAACATTTCAACGTTGTAGCTGCAAAAGGCTTTAACGACGCAAACTTACTTGGAGCATATATTTTGCCAGAAATAAAATAAAAATCACATTTGTGATTTTTTTTATTATTTTTATATAAAATATAGTTATGAATAGTTTAAAAGATAAAGTTAAAAATTTAACCAATAAACCAGGTTGTTATTGATATATTAATAGCAATCAACAAATAATTTATGTGGGAAAAGCCAAAAACATCAATAAAAGAGTATCGCAATATTTTTTAAGTAATATAAATAACAAAACTCGAAAGATGATAAACGAAGCTATTGATATTAATTTTTATGTAACTAATAATGAACTAGAAGCTTTAATCTTTGAACATAATTTTATTAAAGAGTATAGTCCCAAATATAATATTTTATTAAATGATGATAAAACATATCCGTATATTTCGATTGTAGGAAAAAATGATCCTTATTATAAATATTCTAGAAAAAAAATAAAAAATGCTATATATAACTTCGGCCCATTGCCTGATGGTTCTAAAGCTATTCAGTTAATAAAGATTTTTCAAAGAATATTTCCTCTTTATCGTTGTTTAAATAAATCTGAAAAACCATGTAACTATTATTTATTAGATATGTGTTCTGGCGCTTGTTTTAAAAAAGTAGATCAAAATTTTTATAAAGATAATATTAAAAATGTTAAGAAATTTTTTGATGGAGAATCTGATTTCTTGATTAATAAATTAAAAGATAAAATGCAAAGTCTTGCTAAAAATTTACAATTTGAAGACGCTAATAAATACAAGCAACTTATTTTTAGTATTGAAAATTTAATCAAACCACAATTTGTTGATTTAAATAATGAAAATATTAGTCTTGATTTATTTGATTATTTATATGATAACAATACTTTATATTGTATTGTTATCTTCTTTAGAAATGGTCAAATATCTTTAAAAAACCATGAAGTTTTTATGGATGTAGACATTTCAGAAGTAGAGGATATTTTTACACATTTTATAATGACGATATATGATTTTAACAGCATTGGAAATGTGATAAGTATTCCAGAAGAAAAAATAAATAATTCATTAAAACTTTTATATAATAAAAAAATAGATTTTGAGATATATAGTAAATTATTTGAAATTTCTACGACTAATTTATTAGAACTTTCTAAAACAAAAAATATCATTTTACAAAAAGATTTAACAAAACAACAAGCTTTATTAAAACTAAAAAGTATTTTAGATTTTAAAAATGATATATATAAAATAGAGATATTTGATATAGCCAATTATGGAAGTGACACAGTTATTGGTGGGTGTTGTGTTTTTAAAAATGGAGTTATTTCTAAAAAAGATTCAAGATTTTATAATTTAGATAATCAAATAAAAGGGGATGTGCATTTAATTAAAGAAAGTGTTAAAAAACGCTTAAATTCATATCAAAAAACTACGAAAGAGCTATTAGATTTACCAGATTTAATAGTGATAGATGGTGGTAAAGTTCAACTTGATTTTGCCAAGCAAGCTATAAATGAATCAAAGTTTAATATTCCTGTTTGTGCTTTACAAAAAGATAAGAATCACAAAACAGAATTTTTACTTTATGAAGATAAAAAAATAGAGATCAAAAATGATAAAGTTCTTTACAATTTTCTATCTTATATGCAAACTGAAGTGCACAATATTTCTGTTAGCAAATTAAATAATAAATTTAATAAAAATAGTCTAGAATCTATCTTAGAAAGTTTGAAAGGAATTGGTCCACAAACTGTTAAAAAATTATATAACCACTTTAAAACTACAGAAAACATTAAAAAAAGTTCGTTAGAAGAAATAACTAAAATTATTAATTCTAAAACTAAGGCAAATTTAATAAAAAATTATTTGGAAAATATTATATAATATAAAAATAATTTTTTATTTTTAAAATTGTTTAGTCCCTTATACTTTTAATATTAAAGGGGATATTTATGGAGAAAGACAATAATATAATAAATGTTTTAAAAAATATAACATATACAGAAGAGGGTTCAATTAAGTGTGCAATAGCTACAAGTTTATTACACTTTTATGAAAAAGAAGATATAACAAAAATCAATATTAAGTTAGTTGCAAAACATTCAAATACAAGTGTGTCTTCAATAACTAAATTTTGTAAAAACTGTAACTTTACCGGATGAAAAGAACTGCATTATGTTTTAAAAATGTTACAAAATAAACACATCAATAATAATTATATAAATTTGTTTATTAAGAATAATATGTTGTCTAAAAACATTTTTGCATTTAAAAACATAATTTATCAAAATATTAATACTATAAACGATGTTATAAACAAAATACTTTTATCAAAAGAAGTTATCATTGTTAATGATGGTAAGTTTTTAAATACAATTTTAAACTTTTATGATGACTTAAAAAAAATGCATTTTAATGTACAAATTAATAAATTTAATGATATTTTAAAATTTTGTAATCAAGAAGTGGTATCTCCAAATAATTCAGTTTTTATTTTTGTATATGAAGATTGATATAATAAAAATATTTTTCACAAAATATTTAAAAATATAAACTATTCATTTTTTATATATAAACATAATGTTTTTTTATCAGATTACAAAAATAAAGAACGTTTTATTTTTTTAGATAAAGATTTTGAATTATTTAATGAAGACTTGCAAATCAATATTGTATTTTCTTATATTTCTTCTTATTTAAAAAATTATGTAAAACAAAAAAGCGCTTAATATAAGCGCTTTTTTCTATATTTATTTTAAAATTATTATCTACAATTATTATCTACCTGGTGTTATTCATTGTCCTAAAACAATATGTTCTCAAAAAGCATCTAAGAAGGGAACTTTTCCTTCTTCTCCACCACCTTGTTCGCTACCAAAAGCTCCTTTTTCAAAACCAACATATTCACCTTTACGAATATATATAAAGAATGGAACTCCATCGATTCCTAAAGTTGATTTAGTAATTGATTGATCAACTTTTCCGTCTTCTAATAAATTTTCTTCTCTATTTCTTTCTTGGTTAAGAATTCAATCACCTAATTCTTCCCCTCAAGAATCACTTCAAACATCATTTTCATCGTTAGAACCAGTATATAAAAGAGTCGAGTTAACTATGTGATCGATATCTTCATCGATTCCATTTGAATTATAGTATTCTTTTACATTATATTTACTTCCACTTGTTAATTCATCTTTAAAAACTTCACTTGAACTAGATTTATTATCATACATTAAATCTAATGTTAAATCATTAATCTGGCAATTAGGGCATTCAGAAGAACTTACAGCCATGATAAATGTTTCATCATTGTTAACTTTTTTTTCAAAGTCTTTAAAATAATCAGTAGTGCTACATGCGATAACAGTTGCCACAGTTGCCCCAACAATTGTTAATGAAGATAAAACCGATAATATTTTTTTCATTTTAATACTCCTATATTTGTTTTCTTATTTAAAATCTTTTTTATTTTAACATAAATAAAAAATGATAGAATAAAAAAGAGGTGTTTTATGTTAAAAAATATTATAAAAAAAAGATTTAGAAAATTACTTAGAAAAACATTTAGAAATGCAAATTTATTGTTCGAATTTAGCAATGAATTTAGATGAATTAAAACTATCAGGAATGTCGCACTTTTTTCAATTGCAATCACACGATGAGGCTTTGCATCAAAGGCGTATAACAAATTATTTGTTACAAAATAGTGAACAAATATATCGCAAAGGAATTGAATTTAGTTTTTCAAAGAAAAAAACAGGTTTAGATTGTCTAGAAGAATATTTAGAAAAAAGAACAGAATTTTTAAAACTAACAAATGAGTTATGTGAATCTGCAATGAAAAATCAAGATCATTTAACATATAATTTTTATAATTGATTTTTACAAGATTATTATGAAGAAATTGATGAGATTAATACTTTTATTGACAAAATTTATCTTGATGAAAAAAATTACTTTAATGTAAATGAAATGATGGGTAAAAGAGAAGATGTAGCTGTTTCGCCTGTTGTTACACCATTTGCTCCCCATAATTTTGATTAATATATAGTTTATAATTTTTTCAAACAGAAAAAATAAAATATATCATATGTTAACATAGTAATAATGCTGTATTAAATTAAGGTTTAATTCAAAAAAACCTAAAATCATTAATGGCAAAGATTAAAATAAACAAGGAGAATATATGAAAAAATTAATAGCTATTACTGGAGCAAGTTCAGGAATCGGAAAAGCTTTAGCTTATAAATTTGCAAAAGAAGGACATCCAGTTTTATTAATGGCGCGTCGTGTGGAAATTTTAGAAAAATTTGATATCAAGAATAAAGTTTGTGCAAAAGTTGATGTACAAAACTTTGATGAAATTAAAAATGCAGTTAAATTAGCTGAAAAAAAATATGGACCAGTAGATTGTATGATTAACAATGCAGGAATTATGCCATTAGATTTATACAAAGATCAATCATTAGAAGATAAATACAGTACAATGGACATCAATGTTAAGGGTGTTATTAATGGAATTGATGCTGTTTTAAACGACATGATTTCAAGAAAAGAAGGAACAATTATAAACATTGGTTCAATTGGTGGAAGATATGTTTTCCCACAACATTCAGTTTATAATGGTTCAAAATTTGCTGTTAATGCAATTACAGAAGGTGTTAGAAAAGAAGTTGCTGGTTCAAATGTTAGATTTACATTAATTGCACCAGGCATTGTTGATACTGAATTATTATCATTAACAAAAAATCAAGATATTTTAGATGGTTATAAAAACCTTAAAAAGGAATTAAAAGGTGGGTTATCACCAGAAGCTGTTGCTGATACAACTTATTACACATATTCATTACCACAAATGGTTAATGTTAAAGAAATAATCTTTTCACATACAAATGATGGAAACTAATTAGTTTTAAAAAACAAAACTTTAGGTTTTGTTTTTTAATGAAATATAACTTTAAAAATGAAATTATTTAAAATAAAGAGGTAAATATGAAAAAATTAGTTGCTATTACTGGTGCAAGTTCTGGAATTGGAAAAGCTTTAGCTTATAAATTTGCAAAAGAAGGACACCCAGTTTTATTAATGGCACGTCGTGTGGAAATTTTAGAAAAATTTGATATCAAGAATAAAGTTTGTGCAAAAGTTGATGTACAAAACTTTGATGAAATTAAAAATGCAGTTAAACTAGCTGAANAAAAATATGGACCAGTTGATTGTTTATTTAATAATGCAGGAATTATGCCGTTAGATTTATACAAAGATCAATCATTAGAAGATAAATACAGTACAATGGACATCAATGTTAAAGGTGTTATTAATGGAATGGACGCTGTATTAAATGACATGATTTCAAGAAAAGAAGGGACAATTTTTAATGTTTCTTCAATTGCTGGAAGATGAATTTTTCCAAATCATGCTGTTTATAATGGTTCAAAATATGCTGTTAATGCAATTACAGAAGGTGTTAGAAAAGAAACTGCTGGCTCAAATGTAAGATTTACTTTAGTGGAACCAGGTATTGTAGATACAAATTTATTATCATTAACTAAAAATGAAAAAGTATTAAATGACTATAATGCTGGAAAGTGAGCACTTGGTGGTGGTTTAACATCAGAAGACACAGCTGATCTTTGTTATTATATTTATTCATTACCACAAATGGTTAATGTTAAAGAAATAATCTTTTCACATACAAATGATGGAAACTAATTAGTTTTAAAAACAAAACTTTAGGTTTTGTTTTTTAATGAAATATAACATTAAAAATGAAATTATTTAAAATAAAGAGGTAAATATGAAAAAATTAGTCGCTATTACTGGTGCAAGTTCTGGAATCGGAAAAGCTTTAGCTTATAAATTTGCAAAAGAAGGACACCCAGTTTTATTAATGGCACGTCGTGTTGAAATTTTAGAAAAATTTGATATCAAAGATAAAGTTTGTGCAAAAGTTGATGTGCAAAACATTGATGAAATTAAAAATGCAATTAAATTAGCTGAAAAAAAATATGGTCCAGTGGATTGTATGATTAACAATGCTGGAATTATGTTTTTAAACTTATTTCATGAACAACCCTTACAACATAAATATGATATGTTAGATGTAAATGTTAAAGGAGTCATAAATGGGATTGATGCTGTTTTAAACGATATGTTAAAGAGAAAAGATGGAACTATTATTAATATTTCATCAATTGGTGGAAGATGAATTTTTAGAAATCATGCTATTTATAATGGTTCAAAATTTGCTGTTAATGCTATAACAGAAGGTGTTAGAAAAGAAGTTGCTGGTTCAAATGTTAGATTTTCATCTGTTGAACCAGGAATGGTTAACACTGATATTTTATCTAGAACTGATGATAAAGAAATTTTAAAAGATTATAATGATGAAAAATGATCAATTGGTGGTGGATTAACAACTGATAACACTGCAGATCTTTGTTATTATATTTATTCTTTACCACAAATGGTAAACATTAAAGAAGTAGTTATTACTCATACAAACGATGGAAACTAAAAATGTATTATGCTAAATTTTTAATTTTGCAAATATGATATAATAAAAAAAATAATATAAGTTAAGAAAAGGAAATTAAATGGACAGTTTTACCGCGTATGGCATACTTTTGCCTGCAATATTACTATTATTACTTTCTTCGGCCTTTTTTTCAGGTTCAGAAGTTGCACTATCATCAATAAATATTATTAGATTAAAATCTATGGCTAAGCAAGATTTACAAAATAAATCTTTTAAAGTTTCAAAAGCTAGAAAAAAAGCTAAAAGGGTATATCGTCTTGTAAAAGACTTTGATCACACATTGGCAGTTATTCTGATTATGAACACAATGATAAATACGGCAATAGCGACCGTTGGTACCATATTTTTTATATATGTCATAGGTAATGAGGGAGTTGCAACATGAGTTGCTACAATTGTTATTGGACTTATAACATTATTTGTTGGAGAACTTTTGCCAAAACAAATAGCAAAAAGAGATGCAGAAAAATATGCGCTAATAACTAATACTGTTTTATGATTTTTTAAATTTTTAGTATATCCGCTAGCATGAATTCTAAGTGCTGGTTCAAGAAAAAAAGTGTCACAAGTAAGTTCAACAGAAGTCGAACTTCTAGAGTTAATATCAACAATTGAATCTGAAGGTGTTTTAGAGAAAAATGAAAGAGAACTAATATCAGCTGCTGTTACATTTGATGAAAAAAACATCATGAATGTTATGCAAAATCGAAATAAAGTAGAAGTTATTAAAAGTGATTCTACTTGAAAAGATCTGGTATCTCTTTTTAAAACACATAAGTTTACGAGAATGCCTGTTATTGATGAAAGTAAAGATGAAATAATAGGGATTATTAATATTAAAGATGTTTTAGTTAATGTTTTAGAAAACAAAAACACGGACATTGATATTCAATCTATTATGTCCAAACCATTATTTATTTCAAAATACGTTAAATTAGATGAAGCTTTAAAATTGTTTCAACAAGAACAATTTCACTTAGGAATTGTTACACCTAATAAAGATAGTAATGAATATTTGGGAATAGTTTCGTTAGAAGATATTTTAGAAGAACTTGTTGGTGAAATTTATGATGAATTTGATGAGGCTGGTAAAGTTAAAGAAATTGGTCATCACATGTTTTGAATTATGGGAAATACACCACTTAAAACAGTTTTTAGAAAATATTTAGAGTTACCTTTACCAAAATCAAAAGCAAAAAATTTGCGTGCTTGATTTGAAGAGGTAACGGGTAAAAAAATTATTGAAATAGATTTTGATAATCAAGAAGATTTTGTTTATGAAAATTTTGCTTTTAGAATAAATAAAAAAGCAACAAATAAATTAACAAGTAAAAATATAATGTTTGAAATTGAGATCTTAACAGATGAAAATGAACATGAAAGTTTTTTACACGAAGAATAGAGGTTTTTATGGTATCTATTAGAGAAAAATTATTAGAAATTTGTCGAAAAGAAAAGCAAGATACAACAAAAACATTAGCAGAAGAATTATTGAAAAACTATGATGCGAATAAATTTTTAAGTATGAAAAATTTAAGTCTTCGTTGTAGTGTTTCAGAGTCACAAATTACACAATTTTCTAAAATAATTGGATATAGTGGGTACCGTGAACTTGTTTTAAGAATGAAAATTGAATTTGAAACTTATTATGAAAAGCAATTAAAAGCAAAAAACATTTCTATTAATGAAAATTTTCATTTAGTAAAAAACACAATAATTGACTTAATAAATTATGTTGATGTTTTTAAAGATGACGTTATTGGAACAGCTGAGTTATTAAAAGGGATAAAAGGCGGTAAAAGTAACGTATTTTTACTATCTTCATATCAAAATCAAGATATTGCAACATATTTCAATCAGTGATTAATTAATAATAAAATTAACACAATTTTTAACGTAACAAGAGCTTACGATTTTGATGTTGTGCCAAAACTTAATGAAAATGACATTATTTTTCTGTTGGTTTCTGGTCAAGATAATCATACAATTCATGAAATATATAAAAAAGCTATTAAAAAGACAAAGAAAATTGTTGTTGTCACAAGTTTATCTCACGTAGATAAATTTGATAAATTCTTATATCGTATGTTTTTAGATCACAAAGGATTTAAATCTTTAACATTTGAAAAAAGACATCTTTATTTATGATACGTAATCAATCAATTGATATTAAACATTAATACATAAAAAAAATCCCGAAAGGGATTTTTTTATTTATAAAGTTTAAGTTTTTATTATTATGCGTGTTGGTTTTGTGATAATGTTGATTCGTAAACAGGGATGTTTATTTCATAATCATCTTCCTTGCTTCAAATTCCTTTTAGTATTTGACCAACGATAAACATCATCATCATGAAGTAAGCAAATCTTGCGATTAAATACATTAAGGCAAATATTCCGCCATTACTTCCTTCGTTTCTTCCTCCAAATATTTGTAAGAAAGCACTAATTACTTGTAATATCATTAAGAAAGAAGCAATAACTGCGTAAACAGTTGAAATAAATCTTAAATATCCTCCAATAAAACCTTTAGCTTTTAAGTGGTTAATGATGTTTTTACTATAAAACGGTCCAACAAACATTAAGCTAATAGCTGAGATAACTCCTAATACAGCCATTACAATTGTAAAGTTTTGTTCTGAACTTGCGCTAGTAAATTGTTTACTTGCTTCTGGCAACATAGCCATAACGATTGCGATAAATGCCAATGACATTATTGCTCCAGCCATTCATGAACCCCCTAAATATCTAACTATTAGTACTCTAGGGTTTTTTGTGCTCTTTGAGCTTTGGTTTGGTAAACCAGTTATTAAAAATGCAGTTCAAATTGAACCAATGCTTAAGCTTAATACAGCTAAAACTCATTTATTATTAATTAATTCCTCATCTGAACTTGTTATTGCATATTTAGCCATTCCAAAGTTACATATAATTGATGCAGAAAATGTAAATACAACAAACAATAACACGGTAACTTTTCAACCACCTAATTCATCATAAGATCTTATAATGATTTGTTCAAAGAATGCTGCCATAGGGTCTTGAGCTTCAATACTGTCTGTATATTTGATTAATGCATCTAAATAACCACCAATCATGAAGAGACCAACTATTAATCCAAAAATGGCCATAACAGCAATAAATCCTCTTCTAAATTTAAAATTTTTCATTATTTTCCTTTCTAACTACGAATGTATGCAGTTATAATAATAATATAACATATTTACTAACCCCTATATAGTTATATGTTTTTAAAAAAACTTCATACTATTTAATTTTTTTTAAAATATTAGTTGACATTTGACTTTCTATTTTATAGAATAAAAAAGGTTTTAAAAATACAATTTTTTAAAAAACAACCAAACAACGATAAATGGAGGGGTAGCGAAGAGGCCAAACGCATCTGACTGTAACTCAGCTCCTTCGGGTTCGGGGGTTCGAATCCCTCCCCCTCCACCATNTTATTGGGCTATAGCCAAGCGGTAAGGCAATGGACTTTGACTCCATCATGCGCTGGTTCGAATCCAGCTAGCCCAGCCAATAAATCTCTTGTTAGCTCAGATGGTAGAGCAACTGGCTTTTAACCAGTGGGTCGTAGGTTCAAGTCCTACACAGGAGACCATGCCCACGTGGTGGAATAGGTAGACACAACAGACTTAAAATCTGTCGGTCGTTGGCTGNNTGCCGGTTCAAGTCCGGCCGTGGGTACCATTTTTTTTAAATTAATTNNATTGACAACATTATTTTATTAGTGTATTTTAATAAATGTAGTTAGTAAATTATATATGCGGGTGTAGTTTAATGGTAGAACTTCAGCCTTCCAAGCTGACTGTGAGGGTTCGATTCCCTTCACCCGCTCCATTATTAATTGTTTTTTAAAACAATTTTTTTTATTTTTAAAGTAATTTTAAATTATAATTAATAATAGATAAAAGGTGTGTGCATGAAAAATAAAGAAGAATATTTAAAAAATTATATTGAAGAAAATGATGACTTTAATAAACAAAGAACACCATTTTGAAAAAGTATAATTTTTTTATTTTTAGAAGCTATATTACCATTTGTGGCACTTTATATAACAACATCAAACGATATTGCCTTAATTAAAAATTATGGAGTAGGGGCATCAATTGGGTTTGCATTTCTTTTAATTTTTTTAACAACAGCTTTAACAATACTTTTTGTATTTTTTAATTTTCATAAAGAAGATCAGATAACATATGTTTTTGCGACAATATGTACATTGGTTTTATTTTATACTACAAGTTTTTGATTATCTTTGGATCAATTAATATATCGTGCATTAATTTCGATTTTAGGATTAATTATTACGGCTTTAATCGGTTCGATATTATCTAATTTAATAAGAAATTTTAGATTAAAAAAATCTGATATTCCTAACTAGTTAGTTTCTTAATTTTTTCATTATATATATCTAAAAAGATTTCTTTATTAGTTATTTTAAAACAGTATAAAGCTCAAGCGCTTCATAAAACATTTTGATAATATACTCATGCATTTATATATTCTTTTTCTAGTTCATTATAATTACCTAATTGAATTCAATAATTTATATCATCAAGTTCCACAAGAGACTCAGACATAAATGAAGCAATATCAAAATATTTTGAATTTATTGTTACAAACTCAAAATCAATAATCATTATTTTGCTATTTAATAAAACTATATTGTTTCTATTTAAATCATTATGAGAAATAACTAAGTTTTCACTTTTTTGTGAGTCTTCAAGTTTTTGTCAATTAATATTTTTGACCATTTCATTAATAATTGAATATTGTTTATCGTTACTAATTTCCTTTATAAAGATATTTAAATATTCTTTTGGGTTAAAAATACTAATTTTTCCATTAGTTTTAATTTTATGAAGTTTATTTATTTCTCAGAAAACATCTTCAATGATTTTTTTTGTAATTTTTACTTCGTATAAGTTTTTTATGTCTTTTTCTAAAGTATATTTTTCTCAATAAGAATCATTTTTTAATGAAAAAGCAACAGGACGTAAAGTTTTAAAATCATTTTTTGAAATGTTTCAAAAAATTTCTTGATTTTTTTTAAAGAGAAATTTTATATTATTATTTATGGATTCTTTAATGAATAAATTATTTTTTGTATCTATTAATATTTTATTCGTTAATCCCTGGTTACTTATTTTCATTTGTTTCAAGCCTTGCTCATTTTATAAATATTTATTTATATGTATTATAATAAAGATATTAATAATTTAAAGGAAAAATTTAGATATGAATAAAGAAATTTGAGTTGCCACAAGCAATAAAAAGAAAGTAAAAGAGTTTGAATATTTTTTTAAAAATCATAATATAACTGTTAAATCATTGTTGGATTTACCAGAAAAAATTCAAGATATTAAAGAAAATGGTTCAACATATATTGAGAACGCTAACATTAAAGCATTAATGTTAAGCAAGCTAATTGGAAAACCTGTGATTGCTGATGATTCTGGATTAGAAATAATAAAACTAAATGGTTTTCCCGGGATTAAAACAAAAAGGTGGGCAGATCCAATATTTGATGATTCTGTGAAAAATAAAATGTTGTTAAAAAGATGTGAAGAAATTAATAACTATGATGCCAAAGCTGTGTGTGTTATTTCTTATGCTGATCCACTAAGAAGAGTTATAAAACCATTCACCGGTGAAGTTTTTGGAACTTTAAAAAATAATGATAAAGAATATACTGATGCTTTTGGTTTTGATCCTATCTNNTTTTTTTTAGAAAAACATAATAAATTTTTTGCAGATTTTTCAACTGCGGAAAAAAATAAATATTCACATAGAGCAAAAGCAATAAATAGTTTTTTAGAATGATATATTGCTTTATAAAAGTATAAAATAAGGAGTTATTGTGAAAAAAATAAATATAGTTTTATATGAACCAGAAATTGCCCAAAATGTTGGAGCAATAATTAGAACAAGCAAAGCTGTTAATGCTAAGTTACACATAATAGAACCAACAGGTTTTATATTTGATAGCAGATTTTTAAAAAGAGCAAGTGTTAATTATGTAGATCAATCAGACATTGTTTTATATGATGATTGAAGTCAATTTATTAATAAAAATAATAATCCAGTTTTATTTTGTTCTACTAGATATGGTGTAAAAAAACATACAGATTTTAATTATAAAAAACAAATTGATAGTGAAAAAGAAATCTATATTTTGTTTGGCAAGGAATCAACAGGTATTCCAAAAGACATTATCATTAATAATAAAGAAACATCATTTAGAATTCCAATGCATAAAGATGTAAGAAGTTTAAATGTAGCTGTTTCTGTAAGTATTGTGGCCTATGAGGTTGTTAGACAACTAGATTTTGAAAACTTAGAATTATTTGAATACCAAAAAGGAAAAAACTTTATTTTGTAAAATTTTTTTGCATAAAAAAAGCATTTTAGGCGATTCTTGTTTAATAATTTATTTAAGAACTTTAAATGTCGAAATTTATTAATTCCACTTTTTTATTAAAATAATTGGATGGAGAATATAAAATGAATTCAATAATATTTTGTGGTGTCATTGTTGGTGACCATAAAGTTGTTTATAGCAACAAAGATAAAAATAATAAATTAATTGAGTTTAAAGTGAGTGTTAAAAGACCCTTTAAATCAAAAGAAGGAATTTTTGAGTATGATGTTCTTTGCGTCAAAGTATGAATTGCATTAATTGACTTAGATGAAATATTTGATGGTAACATAGTTGCTGTTCGAGGTAGATTACAAAGCTATAGTAAAAGCGAAAACGATCGTATCATATACGAAATAATTGCAGAACGAGTTAACTCCTTAGAATAAGGTATTTTGATTATTTAAAAGCCATTGATAAAATTAAGCAAATTTTTTAAAAAAAATAAAAGTTTTTTTTAAAAAATGCTTGCTTAATTTTTTATATTTTATATACTTAAAAG
>NZ_CP102059.1:0-2500 GCF_042465095.1 Spiroplasma endosymbiont of Anurida maritima | reverse complement strand
GTGAAAGCGAGCCTTAATAGGGCGTTTAGTATGTAGTTATAGACCCGAAACCAGGTGATCTAGCCATGAGCAGGTTGAAGTCAAGGTAATACTTGATGGAGGACCGAACCGTTGTTCGTTGAAAAGACCTCGGATGACTTGTGGCTAGCGGTGAAATTCCAATCGAACCTGGATATAGCTGGTTCTCCCCGATATAGCTTTAAGGCTAGCGTCGAGATAAGAGCGCATTGGAGGTAGAGCACTGAATGTATGATGGCCCCACCTAGGGGGTACTGAATACAATTAAACTCCGAATGCCAATGTTGTATGCTCGGCAGTCAGTACATGGGTGATAAGGTCCGTGTACGTGAGGGAAAAAGCCCAGATCATCAGCTAAGGTCCCAAAATCTATTCTAAGTGTGTAAGGATGTAGAGTCGCTTAAACAGCTAGGAGGTTGGCTTAGAAGCAGCCACCCTTTAAAGAGTGCGTAACAGCTCACTAGTCGAGTGACTCCGCGCCGAAAATGTACCGGGGCTAAGAATAGTACCGAAGCTATGGATTCATTTATATGAATNTCGTTTGTATCAATGAGTGGTAGGGGAGCGTTCCAACAGGGATGAAGGTAGACCGTGAGGACTGCTGGACTGGTTGGAAGTGAGAATGCCGGTATGAGTAACGTTTGNAGGGTGAGAATCCCTCATGCCGTATGACCAAGGTTTCCTGGGCAAGGTTCGTCCACCCAGGGTTAGTCAGGACCTAAGGCGAGGCCGATAGGCGTAGTCGATGGACAACAGGTTGATATTCCTGTACTGACACATTGAGTGATGGAGTGACGGAGAAGGCTAGTGTATCCTGGTAATTGGATTCCAGGCTAAGCACAAAGAGGGTAAAGTTGGAAAATCCGCTTTGCACAACCTTGAAGTGTTATGGGGAGTGAACGCTTAGGCAAGTAACGAAGTACATGACGCCACNNGCTTCCAAGAAAAGCTTCTAGCGATAATCAGTGTGTTACCTGTACCNNTAGAACGAACACACGTGGTCGAGGAGAGAATCCTCAGGCAAGCGAGATAACTGTAGTTAAGGAACTCTGCAAAATGAACCCGTAAGTTAGCGATAAGGGTTGCTCATAGCAATATGAGCCGCAGTGAAAAGGAAGGGACAACTGTTTAGCAAAAACACAGCTCTCTGCAAAGTCGCAAGACGAAGTATAGGGGGTGACGCCTGCCCAGTGCCGGAAGGTTAAGAGGATTTGTTAGTCGCAAGATGAAGCATTGAATTGAAGCCCCGGTGAACGGCGGCCGTAACTATAACGGTCCTAAGGTAGCGAAATTCCTTGTCAGGTAAGTTCTGACCCGCACGAAAGGCGTAATGATCCCTTCGCTGTCTCGACTACAGACTCGGTGAAATTTTAGTACCTGTGAAGATGCAGGTTACCCGCAACTAGACGGAAAGACCCCGTGGAGCTTTACTATAGCTTGATATTGGGTTTCGGTATAGCATGTATAGGATAGGTGGGAGACGTAGATAGAGAAACGCTAGTTTTTCAGGAGTCGCNCCTTGGAATACCACCCTTGCTATATTGGAATCCTAACCTAGATCTGTAATCCAGATCAGAGACAGTGTCAGGTAGGTAGTTTGACTGGGGCGGTCGCCTCCTAAAAAGTAACGGAGGCGCCCAAAGGTACCCTCAGTATGGTCAGAAATCATACGAAGAGCGCAAAGGTATAAGGGTGCTTGACTGTGAGACTTACAAGTCGAACAGGAGCGAAAGCTGGGCTTAGTGATCCGGCGGTCCCGAGTGGAAGGGCCGTCGCTCAACGGATAAAAGTTACCCNNCGGGGATAACAGGCTTATCTCCCCCAAGAGTTCACATCGACGGGGAGGTTTGGCACCTCGATGTCGGCTCATCGCATCCTGGAGGTGAAGACGCTTCCAAGGGTTGGGCTGTTCGCCCATTAAAGCGGTACGCGAGCTGGGTTTAGAACGTCGTGAGACAGTTTGGTCCCTATCTGTTGTGGGCGTAGGAAATTTGATGAGATCTGTCCCTAGTACGAGAGGACCGGGATGGACGTACCTATGGTGCTCCAGTTGTCACGCCAGTGGCACAGCTGGGTAGCTATGTACGGAAATGATAATCGCTGAAAGCATCTAAGCGAGAAGCATACTTAAAGATGAGATTTCCCATCCTTTATGGAGTAAGACCCCTTGAAGACGACAAGGTTGATAGGTTGGGTGTGTACGCATGGTGACATGTTTAGCTAACCAATACTAATAGGTCGAGGACTTCAATAAAATGAGTAGTTTAATTGATTTTTAGTTAAAAATTATTTGATATCTATATCTAGTTTTGAGAGGATAATCTCTCTATCAATCACCATCTGGTGTTCATAGCATAGTGGTCACACCTGTTCCCATCCCGAACACAGAAGTTAAGCACTATCACGCCGAAAATAGTTTGCGCGAAAATAGGTAAACGCTGGGTTTAAATAAAAAACCAACTACAAAATAGTTGGTTTTTTA